>CACMQQ010000004.1:0-165000 GCA_902615915.1 uncultured Fidelibacterota bacterium | reverse complement strand
GGTGCGGCTGGATCACCTCCTTTCTAGGGAGTAATCCTCACTTATGAGGATATGGTCGAACTCATTTCCTTTGGTCACGCATACCTTTTATTTATGGGCTTGTAGCTCAGGTGGTTAGAGCGCATCCCTGATAAGGATGAGGTCCGTGGTTCGAGTCCACGCAGGCCCACTTGATCTACTGCCATTAATGGGGCTGTAGCTCAGTTGGGAGAGCACCTGATTTGCATTCAGGAGGTCGCAGGTTCGATCCCTGTCAGCTCCACAAGTTTTTTTGCTTTTTGAAAATTGGGAATTGATGTCGATTCACAAATGTGAATCGTCTTCTGCAAAGAATGCGGAAGGCGGTAACTTCATTTTGTGACACTAAATAATTGTGAATCTTTATTTATTTTTATAAATAATGATCATTCACGCGATCAAGAGCCTTTGGTAAAGCTACTAAGAGCGTATGGAGGATGCCTAGGCACATGGAGGCGATGAAGGACGTGGCAAGCTGCGATAAGCTTCGGGTAGGTGCAAACAACCGTTAATCCGGAGATTTCCGAATGGGGAAACCCAGTCTGGGTTATGCCAGACTACATTCATTTGAATACATAGAATGAAATGAGCTAACGGGGAGAACTGACACATCTAAGTACCCCCAGGAAAATAAAATAAAAATGATTTCCTAAGTAGCGGCGAGCGAACAGGAAAAAGCCTAAACCGTTAACGTGTCAAGCCCAAGAGCGTTGCGTTAATGGTGTTGTGGGTTGTAAATAAGATCAATCTTGGTTGATTTGACAAGTCAAAAAATTAATTGTTAGATGAATTGGTATGGAAAGGCCAGCCGTAGTAGGTGATAGCCCTGTAATTTAAAACAATTGATCTTGTTTTTTATATACCCGAGTAACACGGAACACGTGAAATTTTGTGTGAATCTGCCGGGACCATCCGGTAAGGCTAAATACTCCCATGTGACCGATAGTGAACTAGTACCGTGAGGGAAAGGTGAAAAGTACTCCTAGCGGAGAGTGAAATAGAACCTGAAACCGTGCGCTTACAAGCGGTCGGAGCTCTAATTTATTAGAGTGACGGCGTGCCTTTTGCATAATGATCCAGCGAGTTGCTCGTATGTTGCGAGGTTAAGATATGAATATCGGAGCCATAGGGAAACCGAGTCTTAATAGGGCGTTTAGTAGCATGCGGCAGACCCGAAACCGAGTGATCTAGCCATGACCAGGTTGAAGGTGCGGTAACACGCACTGGAGGACCGAACCAGGGTACGTTGAAAAGTGCTTGGATGAGTTGTGGCTAGGGGTGAAAGGCCAATCAAACTCGGAGATATCTGGTTCTCGTCGAAATGCCTTTAGGGGCAGCGTTGTATTAGTGTTTCGGGGGTAGAGCACTGAATGGGCTAGGGGGCCTACCAGCTTACCAAACCCTATCAAACTCCGAATACCGAAAACATGATGTACAGCAGTGAGGCTATGGGTGATAAGGTTCATAGCCAAGAGGGAAACAACCCAGATCATCAGCTAAGGTCCCTAAATCATTACTAAGTGATAAAGGATGTGAAATCGCCCAGACAGCTAGGAGGTTGGCTTAGAAGCAGCCATCCTTTAAAGAAAGCGTAACAGCTCACTAGTCAAGGGATTTCGCGCCGATAATTTCCGGGACTAAGTAATGTACCGAAGCTATGAGACTTATTCGATTTGAATAAGTCGGTAGACGAGCGTTCTATTAACCTGTGAAGGTCGATTTGCGAAAGCGGCTGGAGGAGATAGAAATGAGTATGCTGGAATGAGTAGCGATAAAGCCCGTGAAATCCGGGCTCGCCGAAAACCTAAGGTTTCCTGAGTAAAGTTAATCTGCTCAGGGTTAGTCGGACCCTAAGCCGAGGCCGAAAGGCGTAGGCGATGGAAAACAGGTTTAATATTCCTGTACCAGTTTAATATTGTTTGAACTATGGGGGGACGCAGAAGTGAAAGGAGATCCCGGTTTTGATTGTCCGGGTTTAAGAATGTAGGAAGTTTTGGTAGGCAAATCCGCCGAAACAATTCTGAGATTCGAATAGGAGGGCCTAGCCCATAAACTCTCCCTAATCAGGCTGCCAAGAAAATCCTCTATGTTAGATTTTAAACTGACCGTACTCCAAACGGACACACGTAGGTGAGGAGAGTATCCTAAGGCGCTTGAGAGAATCCAAGTAAAGGAACTCGGCAAATTAGCCCCGTAACTTCGGGAGAAGGGGTGCCACTTAAGGAAATGAACTTCTCGTTCAAATTTTTGAGTGGCCGCAGTGACCAGGCCCAAGCGACTGTTTACTAAAAACACAGGTCTCTGCTAAGTCGTAAGACGATATATAGGGACTGACACCTGCCCGGTGCTGGAAGGTTAAATGGAGAGGTTAGCTTATGCGAAGCTTTGAAATGAAGCCCCAGTAAACGGCGGCCGTAACTATAACGGTCCTAAGGTAGCGAAATTCCTTGTCGGGTAAGTTCCGACCTGCACGAATGGTGTAACGATTTGGGCACTGTCTCTACTTGGAGCTCAGCGAAATTGAAGTGTCGGTGAAGATGCCGGCTACCCGCGGCCGGACGAAAAGACCCCGTGAACCTTTACTACAGCTTAACATTGAATTCTGATTTTACACGTGCAGGATAGGTGGGAGACTTTGAAGCAGGAACGTTAGTTCTTGTGGAGTCAACCTTGAGATACCACCCTTGTATTGTTAGTGTTCTAATCCCAACCCGTGAATCCGGGTGAGAGACAGTGTTTGGTGGGTAGTTTGACTGGGGCGGTCTCCTCCCAAAAAGTAACGGAGGAACCCAAAGGTTCCCTCAGCACGGTCGGTAATCGTGCGTAGAGCGCAAAGGCATAAGGGAGCTTGACTGTGAGGTCGACGGACCGAGCAGGTACGAAAGTAGGGCTTAGTGATCTGGTGGTTCCGTATGGAAGGGCCATCACTCAATGGATAAAAGGTACTCCGGGGATAACAGGCTTATCTCCCCCAAGAGTTCATATCGACGGGGAGGTTTGGCACCTCGATGTCGGCTCATCACATCCTGGGGCTGTAGAAGGTCCCAAGGGTTGGGCTGTTCGCCCATTAAAGTGGTACGTGAGCTGGGTTTAGAACGTCGTGAGACAGTTCGGTCTCTATCCGCCGTGGGCGCAGGAGAATTGAAGGAATCTGCTTCTAGTACGAGAGGACCGAAGTGGACAAACCTCTGGTGTACCAGTTGTTTCATCAGAAGCATCGCTGGGTAGCTATGTTTGGAAAGGATAAGCGCTGAAAGCATATAAGTGCGAAACCTGTCCTAAGATTAGTTCTCCCTATCTTTATGATAATAAGGCTCGTTGTAGACTACAACGTTGATAGGCCACAAGTGTAAGTACAGTAATGTATTCAGCTGAGTGGTACTAATTAGCCGAATGGCTTTATCAATCTTTTTTGATCGATTGAATGTCTTCATCAATTCCCCAATTTTTCTTCGGCGATAATAGCATAGGTGTTACACCCGATCCCATTCCGAACTCGGAAGTTAAGCCCTATAGCGCCGATGGTACTGCGCGGGAAACTAGCGTGGGAGAGTAGGTCATCGCCGGGAACTTTGTAATAGCCCTCTTCAGAGGGCTATTTTTTTATAATAAATTAAGATTTAATATAATTAATTTGGTTAGTGACAGATTTGTCAATGTAGTAAATTGCAAAAGGTTCACTTCAACACAATGAAAAAGTTATTATTTAAAGCGTTATTGTTTTCATCAGCTTTTTGTCAGGTAAAACTGGATGGTCAATTTTTTAACTACACGGCATACTATTTATCTAATTTTGACCTTGCCACTGGCCAAAGCGACGTTCCCTTATTTCGATACAATATCTATTCAGAAAAATATCCAATCTTTGCAAAAATAAGATTCAAAGCATCTCTTCTTTCTCCTGCACTTGGAATTAACCCAAGAACATCAATTGTTGAAATTGAATCCGATCCATTTTTGATGAAAAATAGCATATTGATTGATAATAGAAATGTTAATGAAAATACTAGCTCCTTAGTAGATCAATCTCTTCCTCCAAATATCATACCTATTACTTTTAGAACTTTAAGTTCTATAAACCCTTCAGATTATGAATCTGTTATAAGTTCCGTTATCACTTCAGGTAAACTTGCAGATGGAGAATATAGATTTGAAATATCGATATATTCTGGTTTTTCAGAGAATGATTTATCTCTAACTAGCAGCGACGATGAAACAATAATTATTGAAA
Organism: uncultured Fidelibacterota bacterium; assembly: GCA_902615915.1. GTDB lineage: Bacteria > Fidelibacterota > Marinisomatia > Marinisomatales > TCS55 > TMED144. The sequence goes on along the minus strand of CACMQQ010000004.1, from coordinate 160,751 downwards.
CTCCATCAGGTGTGAATCTTGAATCGCCTGGTGGTTCACTTGTTGATACATCTTTCAATGTTATCTATACGCCGTACCCAACCTTCAATTGGAATAAAGGCTATTGTAGCAATTGTGATACTTATATCCGAATTGCCCAGTTTAAGGATGATTATCATTCCTCTATGGAGGATGCATTACTGGATGAGAGGCTTGTACCTATCAATCAAAGCAAGGAATGGCTAAAATTGGATGACGTCAGTACTTATCAATATCCATTATCAGGTGCTAGATTGCTTAAGAATAACAATACTTATGTATGGCAGGTAAAAGTAGAAGCGCCTTCCACAAGCGGTTACGATGTATACACTTCTTCAATATATGCTTTTAAATTAAAAGATCCTTCACAATCAAATTATGATGTATCTATATCCATAATGTTAGACGCTATTAGAAATGCTATCTCTGAAGAGGAATACAATTCCTTGTTTGAAAACAATGGACCATTATCAACGAGCAGAGAAATAGGATTAATCAAAAAAAATGGCAATACCGTAGATCAATCGACTGCACAGGATATTTTACTCCAAATTAGCAGGCAATATTTTTTGATAGAATCAATAAGAGTTGAAGAATAAAATGGCTGTAAAAATAATGGTAACATGCATTCTCTTAATTTCTTCTTTAATTGCACAAGATCAAATAGCTGTAGCAACAAAAGTATTTGGCAATGTGGAAATTTTTAAAAAGAAAGGGAGTTCTGTTGAAATAAAACAGGGGAGTATTTTAAGTATTGGCGATCAAATCAAAACATCTAGAGGGTCTTTCGCGGCAATTATTTTTATTGATGATAGGTCTGTTCTAAAAATTAAAGAAAACTCAACCTTAACATTAAATGGACAAAGAAAAAGAGGATCTATTTCAAAAGAGATAAATTTACAAGGAGGAAGCTTGCGAGCCCAAGTCACTGACAATAACAGGAAAAACTTTACTATCGAATCTTCAGTTTCTGTTGCTTCAGTTAAGGGTACAGATTTTTGGTTTATTAATGACAAGGATAATGGCCAAGATTTCATTCATGGGTTAGACGGTTTGATCGAGCTGACAAATAAGAATTCAGGATTAAGCGTTGATATTGAAGCAGGTATTACAGGATTTTCTAACATTGATGGAAATTTACAGACAAAAAAAACCGATCCAAAAATTTTACCTGCGGATGAAGTAGATCCTGAATCAAAAACTAATTCGATTGAGATAGAATTTTTGGATTCTACTGGAAAGAAAAAAAAGCTTATTATTAATTATAGGTAAAAGACAGCTCTTGAATGTAGACATTAAAATAAAGAAAGCTTCATTAGCTGTATTCTTTTTTTTTCTAAGCATAATGTTTGCACAAAGGAATATTTATCATATTCCTCCACCCAATGCTCAATTGGGTGAAGATTTAGCCATAAAAGTATCTTTGCTTGATATTGAAAAACCAATCAAAGGAACTCTTTACTATAGATCTCCAAGAGGTGAATCCTATCTGGAGATCCCATTTGTTGATACAGGATTTAATTGGGAAGCTACGTTACCCTCTTTCAGCTTAACAGAGGACGGAATTGAATATCTTATCACCTTTCAATTTGACAATGAAAAAATATTATCGTTCCCAAGAGTCGATCCATTTAATAATCCTATTTTTGTCAGAACGGTTGAAGAGGACAATTATTTTGGTGAATCATTAGAATCTGATATTCTAATTTTGTCGCCTTTTCCTAATGCAAACTTGAATACCAATAATCCTATTATTGCAGTTTCATTCTTTAATGCAACAGAAATTAACAGAAATTCAGTAGAATTATTCCTAGATGGCATTGATATGTCATCAAAGTATATATTTGATGGAGATATACTTGTTTATGCAGCTAAGGGTTTACAAAATGGCTTGCACAAAGTCGAAATTCGGTCAAAAGATCTAGATGAGCGAATGATTAAACCCTTAATTTGGAGTTTTAGCGTAAAAGAATTCATTGAGGAGGAATCTAATACTATAAGTTATTTTGGAAATTTTAATTCTAGATTGACCGCTGAAAAGATTGTTGAAAGTGAAATAAACATCGCTGAATTTTCAGGAAAATTTTCATTAGATGTACAATGGGCTAGGCTTGACAATTCTATTAGAATGAGCTCAAAAGAGTCAATTTTCAATCAACCATACAATAGATTTGGCTCTAATCTGTCCTTTGGAAGATTCTTAGAGGTTCAATTTGGAGATTTTTTCCCGCAATTTACCAATCTAACAATTGATGGCAAAAGAGTTCGAGGTCTTGGGTTAGATGTTGATTTTAACTGGCTTAGGTTTCAATTAATAAATGGGGAGTTAAACAGAGCAGTTCAGAGAAAGTCAGGCATAAATGGGGCTTATAATCTGATATATGATTTAACTGATAATGAGACAGATGGTACCAAAACTTATTATCTTGACCGAACTGGGTTTGAATTTAAGAGAGGAATATATGGAGCAAGGTTGTCTACAAATCTTTTTAAAAAAGTCGAACTTGGAGCTCATTTATTGAAAATAAGAGATGATACTACATCCGTAAGCAGGGAAATATCTGATGCTAACTTTTTTGTTAATTCATCAATTGATGGCATAAAAAGTGGAAATTATAATTTGAATACCTTTCAAACTCAATTATTATTAAACAATCACAACTTACTTGCACCATCATCAAATTGGAAAGGCATTAAGCCCCAAGATAATCTTATTGTAGGTTTTAATATTGGAACTTTTCTAGATGATAGAAAAATAGCTATCGATTTTGATTGGAACCTGAGTTTGTACAATAAGAATATCTGGGATGGAGCTTTATCAATTGCTCAATTGGACACTTCCATTGATGATTCTCTTGATGGATTTATTGGGCGAACTTATGATGAAAATGGCGATCCAATTATATCATCTTCAGAGATTTCAACTGACCAGATACCGTTTGATCCAGGCAAAATGAAAGATATATTTATCATTAACACAAATATGACACCGTTGATTCCAATTGACTATACTATTATGAAATCATCTCCTTTAGGAGCCATTATTAACATGCCATCATCAGCATTCAAGTTTAGCATAAGAGGGAAATATAATAGAAATAATATATTACTTGAATATCAACAGATTGGACCTGAATATATTTCTTTAGCAAATCCATTTTTAAGAAATAATTCAAGAAATTTTACTCTGCAAAATAGAATTGGATTCTTAAATCAAAAAGTATTTGTTAATATCGGATTTAAGCATCGCGATAACAAAATATTAAGTACAGTTGTAAATCCACTTAATACAAATACCTTTTTCATTAATGCTACGTTTTTACCTGGTCCAGGTCTGCCGACATTTTCATATAATTTTCAAAGCATAAACAAAAACAATGAAAAGACAAATTTAGATTCTGTTGGTTCTAAAATAATAGACTTAAGAGAAGACTCTGATGCTACTACTAGCGTATTAGCTCTAACTTACCCTTTTGATTCAGGAAATATTAAAAATAATATCACTATTAACTATGGCAATGTAATTAATCTTGACAATTTTGCATCTAAGAGAGATGAATCATTTTTTTTTGCAAAAACTAATTCAAATATTTTATCATTTAATTTATCTTCGATTTTTTCTTCTTCTCTTCGTACATATGCCCAGTTCAATAGAACAAGCCTTGAGATCCCTACTTTTGAGAATAGTTTATTTACTAAATTACCGTATACACTAACTAGCCTATCTTTTAATATTAATAGAAAATTTTTAGGAGAAAAATTAGTTTCTAAAAATGAAGCTTCCTTTCTTAACAGTAAAGGAAAAAACTCTTCCACTTTGCTTGGATTAAGAAGTGGTGTAGATTATTATGTAAGAGAAGATTTGAATTTAAATTTGGTAGCTTATTTCAGATTTAGTTATAATAAAAATTCTGTTGAAAATGAACGCAAAATTGATATCAATGCTTCAGGAATGACGTTAACAATGTTATATAGGTTTTAAGGATGAATATTTTTTTCGAAAAAATCAAAAATTATTTAACAAAGAATTGGGTAGGATGGTCTATCACTTTTGGTTCTATCGTTATTATTTCATTAGCACACAGATTTGGCGTTTTTGATGTTCCTGAGCTTAAGCTCTATGATTACCGATTTAGCAATGTAAGAGGACCGCTTACGGGTTGGTCAGCTAATGATTCATTGTATCTTCAAAATGGTACTGATGTGGTATTAGTTGAAGTAGATGATGAGGCATGGCGATTAATACCTGAAGAATGGCCCTATCCTAGAGGTAGTATTTGGGGAAGGGCAATAAAAAATCTTTATAAGGCAGGTGCCAAGGTAATTGTATTTGATATACAATTTGATGCACCTGAAAGTAGATCTGAAATATATTACGATCTGATACAGTCTACAACTAGCCAGTACATTATAGATCAGGTTCCAAATATCACTGACTCATCTCAAGCAAATTATATTCTAGAATCCCTGCCAAGGTTAATTCCACGACATGGAGATAAAATGCTAGGTGAAGCTGTGACAGAAGCCCAAATGTTTGGAACGACAATTGTTATGCCCGCAAAATTAGTCACTGAAAATTCTTTAATTCCTCCACAGTATATTTCGTATCCTGTTGAGTCTATTGTAGCATCAAATCCTGAAATGGGACTAATTAATGATCAAATGGATCTTGACGGATTTTCTAGGAGGTATGCACTTTTTGATCTAATGGATCATGAGCCTGACAAATTTTATTTAACGCTCGGCTTAAAAGCTTATAAAGCTTTTCTTGATATCCCCGATACTACAAAACCATATTTTGAGCAGAATAAATTGATTTGGACTTATGGTGAGAATAAAATTCAGGCATATGGTGCTGGGAATACCTTTTTGGTGAATTATTATGGTCCCCCGTCTGGCTATAAAATTAAAGGAAGGCAGGATTTACCACCCTGGGGTACGTTTGCTAAATATTCTTTGGCTTATATTATTGATACAGAGGATGTGACCCTTAGAGACCCAATAGAGGATATAGACTGGATGAGTCAATTTATACCTGGAGAAATACCAGACTGGATTGATGCAATTAAGGACCCACAAGAAAAAGCTGAAATGATGGCTGCAATGGGTTTGGGTGATGAGTTTGACCTAAAAAATTCACCTTTTTATAATAAAATTGTCATCATTGGAACATCGGTTGAAGTGCATCATGACTACAAACAAACACCTTATTATAATTATAAAAACATTCAACAACTCACTCCTGGCGTTGAAACTCACGCAAATGCAATTCAAACTCTTATTGACAGCAATTATATTAAAGTCCTTGGCGGTCAATTAACTAATTTGATTTATGATTATCCATTCAGCCATACTCTATTGATCGCAGTATTGAGTCTTTTGGCATTTATGATTTTATCATTTGTTAATCCAATCACTGCGGGTTTTCTAATATTGATTGAAGCCTTAGTATATTTTTGCATTGCATGTGGGCTTTTTGTAAATGACGTATTTTGGATTTTTAAATTTATCGCAATGAAGTTCTTTCCAGCTATTATTGAAAATCCTAATTCATTGCTTTTTTTACATTTGCCAAATCCAGGCGATTCTTATATTATTCCAATTGTTGCACCATTAGCAGGATTAATGATAACATATATCGGCATCGTTCTTTACGATTTCATTGTTGAACAACAAGATAAAAAATTTCTTAAAAGCACATTTGGAGCATATATCTCACCTGACCTTATAGATGAAATGTATCAAAAAAAACAAGAACCTAAGCTTGGAGGGGAGGCGGGTTACCACACCGCGTTTTTCTCCGATATTCAAAGCTTCTCATCATTCTCCGAAGCCTTGGAGCCTGAAAAAATGGTTAGCCTAATGAATGATTATTTAACTGAAATGACTACTATTTTATTAAAACATAATGGAACATTAGACAAATATATAGGAGATGCTATTGTAGCATTTTATGGAGCTCCAGTCCCTTTAAAGGATCATGAATTCCATGCATGTATGACTGCGCTTGAAATGGAGAAAAAATTAAAAGATATGCGAAAAAAATGGAGCAGCGAAAATGGTTGGCCTGAAATTGTTCCAAACATGAGACATAGAATTGGTATTAATTCCGGTGAGATGGTTACAGGCAATATGGGATCCTCAATGAGAATGAATTACACAATGATGGGTGACACTGTAAACTTAGCAGCTAGGCTAGAGCCTGCAGCTAAACACTACGGAGTGTACCTCTTCGTTGCTGAAAATACTTACAAAAAAGTATCTGATTCTTTTGAATGGAGATATCTTGATAAAATAAAAGTAAAAGGTAAAAATAAACCTGTCAAGGTTTATGAGCTTTTATCTGAAAAAAATAAATTAAGTAAAGAAAATTCAAATTTAATTACTGCATTTAATGAAGCTATGTCACTTTATAAAGATCAAAGTTGGATAAAAGCAAAAAAAATATTTAAAGAGTCTGAGAAATTGGAAGAAATAATTGAAGATAGACCAACCAATCCTTCCAAGATCTACATTGAAAGGTGTAATTATTTTCAAAAAAATTCTCCGGGAAAAAATTGGGATGGAATATGGACCATGAAAACAAAATAATAATTTTTATCCAATGAAAGACATTAGAGCAAAAATTTTGTGGGTTGATGATGAAATAAATCAGCTAAAACCACACATATTATTTTTAGAAGAAAAAGGATATGTTGTTTCGACTTCAAATAATGGACAGGATGCATTAAATGAGCTCACAAAAAATAATTATGATCTTGTACTATTAGATCAATTCATGTTTGGCTTGGATGGCATAGAAACCTTAAAGCTCATTAAAGAAAAAGATCCATCTATTAACGTTATTATGATAACTAAAAGTGAAGAAGAATGGTTGATGGATGAAGCTATATCTGAAAAAATATCTCATTTGTTGATAAAACCTGTCAATCCAAGTCAAATTTTTATGGCATGCAAAGAAACTATAGAGAAAAATAAAATTTATAATAAAAAAGTTTCCAGTCAATACCTTAAGGAGTTTCAAGAAATTGAATCATTATCTATCAATGCAAACTCTTTTAGTGACTGGTGGAAAATCTATGAAATGCTTACAAAATGGAATTTGAAAATTGACAATCAAAGCGAAAACAGTTTAATTGAAATATTCAATAGCCAATTTGAAAATTCAAATAGGTATTTTACAAAATTTGTGGAAAAAAAATATGCCACCTTTTTAAAAGAAAATGATGGTGATTTATTATCCAAAGATATTTTTGATAGAGAAATTATACCCTTATTGTCTGAAGATAAAAAAGTATGCTTTATAGTGCTAGAAGCTATGCGATTAGATCAGTTTTATTTTTTGAAAGAGGTTTTATCTAAAAATTTTAATATAGAATCAAAACCTTCTGTATCTATTCTTCCAACTGCAACTCCATTTTCTAGGAATGCGATATTTTCAGGAATGTATCCTGATGAATTTTGTGATTTTTGTCCTGATCAATTGCAAGATTTAAAGGATGGAAAAAATATCAACTCTTTTGAAAATCTTTTTTTTGATAATCAATTAGCAAAAAAAGGTTTTGATAGCATTAAAAGTCATTATCATAAAATATGGTCTTTTGATGAAGGTAAGAAATTTTTGAGAGAATTAGATAAATATGCGAAAAACAACATCATCTCAATAGTCGTGAATTTTATTGATCAATTAGCTTACAAAAGAGCACAGTCAAATATTTTAAAGGAAATTGTCCCAGATGAATCTAGCTATAGAAAAACAATATTAGATTGGTATGAGCAATCCTGGTTAAAAGAAACTATTAAAAAATTAGCCGCTAAAGACTTTACTATTATACTGACCAGCGATCATGGAAGTCTAGAGGTGCAAAAACCTGCTATAGTATCAGCTGATAAGCATTCTTCCGATGGGATAAGATACAAATACGGAAGGAATATTAATCTCGATAACAGATATGCATTAGATATAAGAGATCTAGTTGAATTCAGATTGCCAAGTTTAGATCATCAATGTAATTATCTTGTTGCAAAAAATAACTATTTTTTTGTTTATCCAAATGAAAAGAACAAATATGCTATCAAGTTAAATAATAGTTTTCAAAGTGGAGGCATCTCAATGCAAGAAATGTTGGTACCTATTTATATAATGAATTCAAAATAATGGAATATCTTTCAAATTCTCCTGAAGATACCCAAGGTTTTGCTTTTTCATTTAGTAAAAAAATTAAACGTGGACAAATTATTGCTTTGATAGGTGATCTTGGTTCTGGCAAAACAACCTTCTCTAAAGGATTTGCAAAGGGCTTGGGAATAGAGAATACAGTTAGCTCGCCAACATTTAAATTGGTCAGTGAATATCATAACGATTTTTCATTATTTCACATTGATTGTTATAGATTAGAAGATGTAAATGAATTTTTAATAATAGGAGGTCAAGAATTGTTGTCTAATAGTGATGCCATTATCTTGATCGAGTGGCCTGAGAGAATAAAGCCTTTATGGGAAAAAGATTGGATTTATATATACTTTGAGCATGACGATAAAAATTCAAATAAAAGGAAAATTATAACAAAGGACCGTGCAAAATGATTTATTGCGCTATAGATACATCTACTGATTGGTGCAACATAGGTTTGTATAAAAATAAAAGTTTAATTAAGAAAATCGAAAAGAAAGACCCTAAAAAACATTTGGAAATGTTACCAATTTACTTCAGTCAATTAAAAAGTCAGTTGGGTAATAAGAAAATTGATGTTCTTGCAGTTTCAATTGGGCCTGGGTCTTTCACTGGATTAAGAATTGGTTTAGGGTTTGCAAAAGGACTTGCTCTTGGATTAAAAATACCTATTATTCCAGTGCCAACGCTCCAAATTCTTGCCTTTTCGTATAAAAAAATCCTTTCTGAAGAAAATTTTAATGTATGCTTGCATTCTCATAAAAAAATAATCTATCATCAAATATTTAGCTCAGGTAAACCATTAGATAAAGTTAAGGCAATTGAATGGGACAAAATCGATCATAAAAAGAAAGGTTTGCATTACGGTTGTGACCATCTAATAGGGAGTCAAAATTATACTTCTATATTACCATCTTTGGACACTTTAGTAGATTTAGCAAATCAATTTAAGGAAAAATGGATTCTTAAAGATTTTGATTTTTTGGTCCCTAATTATGTTTCTTCATTTAAAGTTAATTAAGTGATTAAAGTAGAAAAGACAAGCCTAAATGATTTACATGAAATTTATGAAATTGAAAAGTCTGTTTTTAAAAACTGTTGGAGTGAAATATCATTAAAAAAAGAAATTGAAAATAAAAATTTTAACTTAAATCTATTATGTAGGTTAAATAATAAAATAATTGGCTATTTTTTTTCAAAGAACGTGAAAAACGAATACCATGTATTAAATTTTGCTCTTAAAAAAAATTATCAACATAGAGGCTATGGCAAGTTATTTTTTAATATAATTATAAATGAATATATTTTGGATGGAAGTGTTTTTTTAGAAGTTAAAAGGAGTAATTTATCAGCTATCAATTTTTATAAAAAATTTAATTTCAAAGAAATAGGATTTAAAAAAAAATATTACTCAGATGGTGAGGATGCAATCATTATGAGGCTAAACAAAAAGAGAAATGAGCTGGTTTAATAGAACAGATAAAAAAATATCTGAAAATAAAAAGAAGAATATTCCTTCGGGCCTTTGGATAAAATGCCCAACATGTTCAGAAATAAAATACAAACCAGAATTAGAAAAGAATTGTTCTGTTTGCATTGGTTGCAATCACCACTTTAGGGTAAGTCCAAATACATATAGAGATATAATTCTAGATGACAATTCTTTTAGTCAATTATTTAAAAATGTTAAATCTGCAGATCCACTTTCATTTAAAGCTCATAAAGAATATAAAGATCAGATTATTTCAGCTGTAAAAAAAACAGGACATAACGATGCAATTGCATGTTACTCAGGAAAGTTGAATGATCGTAATATTATACTTTCAATAATGAATTTTTCATTCATTGGAGGCAGTATGGGCTCTGTTGTAGGTGAATGTGTATTTAGATCTATTGAGTATGCCGATAAACGCAAAATTCCATTTATTTTAATTTGCTCTTCTGGTGGAGCGAGAATGCAAGAATCAGCATTGGCTTTAATGCAACTTGCAAAAACGAGTTCAAGATTGGCCAAGTTTAAAAGCAATGGAGGGCTTTATATTCCATTACTTACTGACCCAACTACGGGGGGCGTAACAGCAAGTTATGGAATGCTCGGCGATATTATTTTAGCTGAGCCAGGTGCGCTTATCGGTTTTGCAGGACCCAGAGTAATTAAACAGACCATTGGAGAAGATCTTCCCAAAGGATTTCAAACATCAGAATTTTTGTTAGAAAAAGGTTTTATAGATCATATAGTATCTCGAGAAGAAATGAAAACAAAACTATCAAGGATAATAAATCTTCTATCATAATTATGCACCCTTCAATCTTAATAGTAAATGATGATAGTATATTTTCGGAAGGTATTAAAGCTCTATGGGAGGCAATGTCTGAATTAGGCAAAACAACCGTAGTGGCTCCAAAATTTGATAACAGTGGAGTAGGTCATGCAATCACAATATCCAGACCTCTACAATTTGAAAAAATTAGTCTTGAAAGCGGACTCTCAGGTTATGCGATTAATGGAACACCTGCAGATTCAGTCAAGTTTGCAATGAATGTTATAATGGAAAATAAACCTGATATTTTAGTTTCAGGTATAAATCTAGGCTCTAATGTTGGTCAAAGTATACTTTATTCAGGTACTGTCTCAGCTGCTAGGGAGGGGTCTTTTAGAGGAGTTAATTCAATCGCAATTAGTTTAGATAGTATTAGAGATCCTAATTATTCAACATCTAAAACAATATCCAAAAAAATTGTTCAATATGTGCTCAAAAATAGATTACCAAATGGAACATTTCTTAATGTTACCATACCCAATCTTTCTGAAGATAGAATAAAGGGTTTTAAAATCACAAAACAAGGTTCAATGTATTTTTCAGATAGCTTTGATAAGATATACAATAAAAGAGATTCAAAAGGTTTTTGGCTAACAGCTGAACATTGTGATCCCAGTCCTTCAAAAGATAGTGATAGTTTTGTTGTTAAAGAAGGATATGTAAGCATTACTCCATTGCATTCAGAACAAACAAATTTAAAGTTTATCAAAGAGCTTTCATCGTGGAGTTTTAATTGATTTTATGAAGAATAATGGAGTAATGATTCTTGATTTTGGGTCACAATATACAAAGTTAATAGCTAGAAGGGTAAGAGAAGAAAATATCTATTCTAAGATATTTAAGCATAATATTTCTATTGATGAAGTTAAAATATTTAATCCTGCTGCAATAATTTTATCCGGGGGTCCCTCAAGCGTATTTTCAAATAATGCCTTAAGAATCGATCCCGAAATACTCAAATACAATAAACCTATTTTGGGAATATGTTATGGGCTTCAATTGTTAATTCATTCTTATGGAGGCAAAGTTGAGGGAAAAAAAAGTGGGGAATATGGCTTGTCAAAATTAAATGTCGATAATACGCACGATATTTTTTCCAATGTTCCTAGTAAAATTAATACATGGATGAGTCATATGGATCAGGTTACAAAAATACCTTTAAATTGGCGTGTTGTTGCTAATTCAACAAATGAAATCATCGCAGCAGTATCAAACCATGATTCAAGTAGAATAGGGCTGCAGTTTCACCCAGAAGTCATCCATTCAGAATATGGTAAAACTATTCTAAGAAATTTTTTAATCAATATTGCAGAATGTTCAACAGGTTGGAATGCTAGCAATTATGTAAAAGATCAAATGGTAAACATAAAAAATGAGGTTGGCAATGATAAGCTTATTATTGGAGTAAGCGGAGGAGTTGATTCTACAGTCGCAGCAGCGCTAATTCATAAAGCTATAGGAAATCAATCCACTGCTGTTTTGATTGACCATGGTCTAATGAGAAAAAATGAGGCAAAAACATGTGTTTCAGCTCTGAAAAAAAGTTTAGATGTCAATATCCATAGTTTTGATGAATCAGATATTTTTTTATCTAAACTTGAAGGAGTAAATGATCCTGAAGAAAAAAGAAAAATTATTGGAAATCAGTTTATTAAATCTTTTGAAAAAATATCTAGAAAATTTGGAGATATACCTTTTTTAGCTCAAGGCACTTTATATCCTGATGTAATTGAAAGTGGGTTTGGCGTAGGGGGGAAATCGCAAATTATCAAAAGCCATCATAATGTTGGTGGTTTGCCTAAAGATATGAACTTTAAACTTATAGAGCCTTTGAGAGACCTTTTTAAAGATGAGGTTCGAAAGGTTGGTATAGAATTGGGTCTACCATCTGAGCTTGTTCAAAGACATCCATTTCCAGGTCCCGGTTTAGGCGTAAGAATAATAGGGAGCATTACTAAAGAAAGAATTGAAATTTTGCAAGAAGCTGATAAAATTTTTATTGATATTCTTTATGAAGATAAGCTTTATAATGAGATTTGGCAGGCTTTTGCGGTGTTGATTCCTATAAAAACAGTAGGTGTAATGGGTGATAAAAGAACCTATGAGAATTTATTGGCTTTAAGAGCAGTTACAAGCGTTGATGGTATGACAGCTGATTGGTTTAAAATTCCCGATAGTACCCTTGCAAAAGCGTCAAATAAAATTATTAACAATGTTAAAAATGTGAATAGAGTTGTATATGATATTACCTCAAAACCACCTAGCACCATAGAATGGGAATAGCTTTTTGTCTAAGTTGATATTTATCACAACATATCAAAATCATTTAAAATAAATTATTATAACAATTTGGAAGTAGATATGTGCGGAATAGTAAGTTATTATGGGAAGAAAAATTCAGTACCTTTTCTGATAAATGGTCTCAGAAGGTTAGAATATCGCGGCTATGATTCGGCTGGTATAGCTATTATGAAAGATGGCTCCATAGAAGCTGTCAAAAAAGCAGGGAAAGTTGATAAGCTTGATAAAAAAATAAAAGAATCTCCGATCAATGGCTCAATTGGCATTGCACATACGCGCTGGGCTACACACGGTGAGCCCAATGACATAAATGCTCATCCACATAAAGATAAAACAGGGAAGATTTTTATCATTCATAATGGAATAATAGAAAATTTTTCAACATTAAAAGAAGTATTAATTCGAAAAGGTTTTATTTTTAAAAGTGAAACCGATACCGAAGTTCTGGTAAATCTAATTTCTGACATATATTATGCTGATGGTCTAAATTTTGAACAAGCTGTTGAGGCAGCCTTAAATCAAGTTATTGGAACTTATGGTATAGTCGCTTTCTGCAGTGATGAGCCCAATAAGCTTGTGGCAGCTCGCCGTGGAAGCCCCCTTGTTCTAGGTGTAGGAAACGATGAATATTTCATTGCTAGTGATGCATCTCCAATCGTGGAGTATACTAGGAATGTAATATACTTAGATGAAGGTGAAATTGTTACAATTGATGAAAATGGTCATTCCATTAGATCAATGCGTGATGATATCATAGTAAACAGAGAAACTACAGAAATTGAATATAGCATTGAGGAGATAGAAAAAGGAGAGTTTCCTCATTTTATGCTGAAAGAAATTCATGAACAGCAATTCACAATTAAAGATACAATGCGGGGTAGGATAGACCCGATTGATGGCACTGCGCATCTTGGGGGAATCGAAGATCATATAAATAGAATTAAAGATGCCAATAGAATTTATATTACTGCGTGCGGTACTTCATGGCACGCAGGGTTAATCGGCAAATATCTAATTGAAGAATATGCAGGAATTCCAGTGCATGTAGAATACGCTTCAGAGTTTCGTTATAGAAAGCCTATAATTGACTCAAATACTGTTGTTGTTGGCATATCTCAATCTGGAGAAACTGCAGATACTTTAGCTGCATTAAGAAAAGCTAAAGAGCTTGGAGCCCTAACGGTTGGAATTTGCAATGTAGTAGGTTCATCTTTAGCACGTGAGACGGATTGCGGAATTTATACCCATGCAGGTCCAGAAATAGGTGTTGCTTCTACAAAAGCGTTTACTTCGCAAGTGACTGTGTTATTTCTTTTGTCATTATGCTTTGGAAGAGATCGAAATCTTTCTTCGCATACAGGAAAAAAATATGCAAACGCATTAATTAATATCGGCGACCAAGTAAAATCTATATTAGAAGGATCAGATTCAATTTTAAATGTTGCAAAATCCACAGTAAAAGCAGATAACTTTTTATATTTAGGCAGGGGATTAAATTTTCCAGTGGCTCTTGAAGGAGCACTAAAATTAAAAGAAATTTCATATATACATGCAGAAGGCTACCCAGCAGCTGAAATGAAACATGGTCCCATAGCACTAATTGATGAGAAAATGCCTGTTGTTTGCTTAGCTCCAAATGATAGAACTTATGATAAAGTTCTATCAAATATACAAGAAGTTAAAGCTAGAAAAGGTGTTATTATTTCTGTAACAGATAAAAGAACTTTAGAGCTGGAGAAGGTTTCAGATTATATAATCGATGTACCTTCTACCCATCCTAAAGTTTTTCCAATATTATCTTCTATTTCATTGCAATTATTAGCATATCATCTTGCAGTTCTCAGAGATTGCAATGTTGACCAACCTCGAAATTTAGCAAAGAGCGTAACCGTGGAGTAGTTATTAGAGGGTGGAGACCCTACCTATTTATTGACCTTGTTTTAGTCACCCATCAGTTTAATCCAACACCTTACTACCAAAACCTATCCAAGGATAGACAACAACTTCACCATGAGATAAAACGACTCTATCAGAGTGGGTGGGGTTATACCAAGATTCACAAACATCTAATCAAGAATGGTTTCAAGATTGGTAAGAGTAGGACAACCGTTGATTCCATAATCAAGAAGATGAAGAAGAGGGATAGGTTCTTTGACCAACCTATTCAAGAAAGTTTAGGAAACTTCAGAATCAAGATGTTGAGGAATCAACAATGATTAGATTTTTAAATAATATTTCATTGGAGGTTAAAAAGACCACTTAAGAGTTAATTGATTTAAAAGAATAATAACCTCATTAGTGGGGTTTTATGTTTTATTTAGTAATTTGTCGTAAATTTTTAAGTAAGTAAGGTATGGGATTATTAGATAAAATTTTTAAAAGAAAAACTTCCAAAGATTTTGAAGTGTTTTCAGAAAATAAATTTAAAGAATCTGTATTGATTTTTGATGAAAATAAGATTCCTTCTTCAGACAGAAATATTGTTATTCCTTATTATCCTCACTCAAAAGAAATAATTAAAAATTACCATATAAAAAAACTATATCCTTATGGGTGGGATTTTAAATATAAAGAAAAACTTAGAGATAGATATTTCGATGAAAACCCCTCTAAATGTAGTGGTATGGACGAGTATGGTTTTAAGTTAACTAATGATTGGGACCATTATGATAAATGGGTAACAAAGGAGGAAGAAAATTTAGAATCTGAAAAAACAAAAAAAATTAGTAATTACATAAAATCTGATGAACTCAAGATAGAATTAAATAAATCTGAAGAGATTTTTCAACTTGAAGAAGAACAATCATACATAATTGGGAAAAAATTATATAAAAATAAATTTCATAAATCTGTTAATGGTAGTTTGATTTCAGAAATTGAAAGGAATATTTTTTCACTAAATAAAAAGTTTAAAGTAATAAAAAGTGAAAAATTTTCTGAACAGGATCAATTAATTAATATCTATAAAAAGATAGTTTGGTTTGGTTATTATTATTGGTTTTGGAACAAATGTTTTTCTGAAGAAGGGTATGAACTCAGAGAGTTCGATTGGGGAGAGTATTGTTTACAAAGATATGGAACAAAAAAAGATAAAGATGGAGATGATTTATGTTCAGGTTATTTAACAGAGTATATAGATATACACAGAAAAAAATATAAGTATCCTAAATCAGTAATTACCGATAAAGAACTTTTCGATTGGTATTTTGGTTATCATACATATTACAAGGATAGACCTAATCATTTAATAACAGGTGAATACAATCTTAAAAATAAAGAGTTTGATGTTATAAGATATTGGTTTGACGATTACATAAAAAAAATAAGAAATAAACAAGAAACCAAAATCGAATGGGACTTAAATATTGAAAGAACATTTAGATTAATCTATAACAAATTATTTAATACTGATAAAAAACTACCATCTAATACTTGGAATATATCACGTAATTATCCTCTGGGAAAAACTTTCACCCTGATGAAAGATTATATTATTCATAAAAAGAACCCCAAAGATATTTTTACCCTTTTTGATTGTTTAGTAAAATGGGAAAATGGAATACTTCTTACCAAAAATGACAAAGGATATAATAATCAAGAACCATTGTGGATTAGGTGGAATAAAATTATTCCTCACTTTAGAAAAATGGGAAAATATCTAATAAAAAAAGAAGGGGGGGTTAGAATGGTTGAAAAATGAAGTTGGTGGTTATTTAATAAAACGACAAAAATACTACAATTCATTAGTTGGTATGAATCATGAATTATCAATCTCTGATGAACAAATAAAAATGATTACTGAAAATCTTGATGTATTTAAGGTGATATGGAAAAGTGAATATGAATTATATGAATTATTAAAAGGTATATTATCAGAATACAACACCGAAGTCATTTTTCATTATTATCCCAAATTTTTAAAAGGTCTTGAACTCGATTTATATTTTAATTACAAAAGAAAAAAAATTGGTATTGAATATCAGGGAAAACAACATTTTGAACCAATAATTTATTTTGGTGGAGAAAAATCATTTATTAAGACTCAAGAACGAGACAAAAGAAAAAAAGATTTATGTGAAAAAAATAATGTTCATTTAATTTATTATAACTATAATGAAAAAATTTCGGAGTCAGTATTGAGGAAAAAAATTGAAAAATTTCTAAAATAATAAATAAGTATTTTTTACTATTTTTTAAAATATTAAATGTTAAGAGAACAAAATTTAAAAAACCTAAAAACTGAAAAAGATGGAATAGTACTTCTTAGATCTTTAATAGAGGGATTCATGGTTCCCAATACTGATCAAAAAAAGTATTTATACAAAATAGTAAATATAGACTACAGAAAATATTCAAGAAGTATTGATGGTGTCATTTTACACAAATCATCGTTTGAACAAGTTTCTTTGTCAAAAGATTTTACTTTTGTTGAGATTAAGACAACTAATTCAAATAGTGTAAAAGAATTACCATACGGAGTTTTTTTTGGTTTTACAAAGAATGAAGAAGATTTATTTAAACAGTTAGATAATTACAGATTATGTTTAGTTCATACAAAGTTAAAAAATTATTATTTAATGAACTTCGAGGAGTATGAGTCTTTAATTAAGAATAAAAGAATTCAGTATCAAATAACTTTTAAAAATAAGAAATAAATTAAATTCTTGATAAGTTTTAATCAAGTTTACTAAACTGGATACCTTCAGTCATATGGATAATTTCAAAGAAATTATAAAATTTTAGAGATGAAGAAGTTAGTTAATTCTAATTTCACCCTCCAATACACCCAACATGACGGTGGAGTAGAACAAAACAGAGAATAATAATTATGGAATAAGGAAACCAACAATGTTCAACCTGATAGATAGAATGCAATATAAGTTAAAAGAAAGTCAAAATCTTTTCAAAATTAGCGAATTAGAAGACGGGGCAAACTTTACAAAAGAATTTATCATTTTTAAAGATGAGGAGTTAATCAAAGTATATTCTAGAAAGTGTGATCATAATGGTGGAAAATTATGCAAGTTAAATGGCAAAATTGCATGTCCTCTTCATGGGTGGGAATTCAATCCTGAAATAGGTGCATACAATAACATTCAGGTTTCGAAAAAAGAAGAAGATTTCTTTATTGATGAGGATAATATTGTAATAACATTTAACCAAGAGGTTTTGACGCTGCCTCAAAAAGATAAAAATCATGACATAGAAGTAACTCTGCTTTCGCACGCATGTTTATTGTTTAAAACAAAAGATTTTTCATTTGCCACCGATCCTTGGATAGAGGGTTTTGCTTTTAGTTCAGGTTGGTGGACAGCACAAAAACCTCCAAAAAACTGGGTAGATGAGTTAAATAAAGTAGATTTTATTTATATATCGCATAACCATCCTGACCATTTAAATCAATTTACACTTGAAAAAGTGCGAAAAGATATGCATTTTATTGTTCCTAAATTTAATAATGATTCCGTTAGAAAACTTTTAAATAGGTTTGGTTTTGAGAATATTTCTAGTTTTGATTTTACAAGTTATTATCAATATAAAAAAACAGATCTTTTTTTTACAATTTTAAAGTCTGGAGACTTTAGAGAAGATAGTGGGTTTTATTTTACATATGGTAATTTTAGTTGTTTATCTACTGTAGACTCCAATGATTTAAATTTCTTAAAATTTCCAGATCAAGTTACCTTATTTTGTTCATCGTTTGCAGGCGGAGCAAGCGGTTATCCAATATGTTTCAACGTTGTCGATGAAGACAATAAACCTAATATAGTTAAACGGAATACCAATGCCATAAAGTCAACTGTGAGAGGACAAGTTAAAATTTGTAATCCAAATTATTATTTACCATATGCAGGTTTTTTTAGCGAAAGAGCACCCAGAGACGAATATGTTAAGAATCTAAATAAAAAAAATACAGTTGATGATTATATCGAG
Organism: uncultured Fidelibacterota bacterium; assembly: GCA_902615915.1. Classification (GTDB taxonomy): domain Bacteria; phylum Fidelibacterota; class Marinisomatia; order Marinisomatales; family TCS55; genus TMED144. Next base: position 142,004 of record CACMQQ010000004.1, on the reverse strand, counting down.
TATTTATCTAAAGAAAATGTTGAGGTACTTGATATTAATACGAATGATTCCTATCTATTTCAAGGGCAAAAAATAAAAGATTCAAACAACATAGATAGGAGTTGTTCATTCTCCGAGGAACCCGTTGAATTTTATAAAAAAGTTTTTTCAGAGATTAAGTTCAATAAAGATTTTGTAGAGAATTTCTTTAAAAATAGTTGTTTTCAGGATAATTTAAAAGTTTATTTTGAACTCACAAATGATGACTTCTCTAAAACCTTCCAACATGTAGTTGTAGATTTTTCCAATGAAATCAAAGTAAGTTTTGATAATTTTGATTGGGAGTCAATCAAAGGTCTTTACGTGCAAAATAGTAAACTGCGACACCTTAATATTAAAGTTAGACAAGATTCATTTTTGTGGGTTATTCAGAACAATATGCCTTTTGAGGATCTTTCAATCGGGTTCCAATGCAGGATTGACAGAACCCCAGATATTTACAATGTTAAATTTTGGGATCATTTCACGAATGTTTATATATAATTTAATTTAACGTGCTAAACCGCATCATCCAACAAATAACCTAACTAAATGGAAGACAAATACATTAAATTTTATAAAACTTTTCATAAAGGTTTTAAAACCAACAAAAATTTTAATTCTCTGTTTTGTTCAAGTCAGTCACCGTTGAGTAGTCCTTGATGGTTTGTATTTATAATTTCAAATAATTAAGAAATATAAATAATATGACACAGTTTTATATTTGGTTAGTTTCAACAATCATTGTTACAATTATGAGTGGGATATTTATTGTAAAATATTTAAAAAAAGTTGAAAATTAATTTCTGGAAATATTTTTATTATTCTAATCAGTTCTATCGACTTTAACATAATCAACATCTATCATCTCAATTTTACTTTTTACAATTCTAAATGATTTTTAATTAATATGAACTGTAGAGTAATTGTGAAATTTTAAAAAGAGTATAGAACTATCTAATACTATTACACCACGGTTGAGTGATTTCTGATAGGTGAAAAATTATGTTTTTCACAAAATAACATTCTAAACCAAAGAATATCTTTTTAACTAATGATTGATTTCAAAATTAATTTAGAAAATAATTTTGTCAGTTTGGTCCAAACAAAAGAAGAACATTTTGAAGAATTATATAAGGTTGGAAATAATCCAGATATTTGGAAACAACATTTAGATTCAGATCGGTGGAAGTTGAATAATTTTAGAAAATACATTGATGGTGGTTTGAATAACAAAGAAGGTTGTTTTTCTATAATTGATAAAAAGATAAATGAGATAATCGGAACAACAAGATATTATTCACTTGATGAAAACGAACATTCAGTAAAAATAGGTTATACATTTATTTCTAACCAATATTGGGGTACTGATATGAATTACCAAATAAAGAAATTAATGTTGAAGTATATTTTTAAATTTTTAGATAAGGTTTATCTTGATATTTGGAAAATCAATTATAGGTCTCAAAAATCAATTGAAAAACTTGGAGGAAAAAAAATTACTTTAAATAACGATAAATATTTATACTTACTTAAAAAAAAGGTTTTGGAAAATATTACCTTGAGACAACCCTGAAATTCTTAAAACCCTTTAGTATAATCTTTTTCAATTGAGTTTTATTTAATGATCTATAATAGTTCGAATGAACTAACTTATGAGTGAAGTATAAAAAGTGAATGTCAAGAACGGAATAGAACTATCAAAGGTTAGACCACAACTATTGAGTAATTGAATTATAGTGAATTTAGTTAGTCAAATAGCAAAAACCTGCATTTATGGGCGGTTTTGTTTTTTTTAAAAATAACTTTGTAAATTAATAACCAAAGATATTTATATTAATTTCAGAAATGGATATTAAAGCCATAAAGTTTCATTTATGAATATAGAAAAAATTATTATTACCCTTTTTTTTAATATTGTTTTCTCACAAAGTTGGGTGAAAGATCAGTTAAATGATCGACAAATCAACCAAGCGATAAACAGTTATAATAGCGGTCGATTTACAGCAACTCAATCTATACTAAATAAAATCTTACAAGATCAAGAAAATCTAAACAGAGAGCCTGCTATGGCATTGTTAATAAAGCTGCAAATTGCTCTTAATCAAACCGAACTAGTAAAGGAAAGCTCAAAAAAGTTTTTTTCTGAATTTCCAATGAGTGTATATCAGAAAAATGTAATGGAAAGTTTGGGTGATTTTTATGTTAATCAAGCTAACTATACCTCTGCTTACAGAATGTACATAAGATCAAAAAAATTAAATCAAAAGAAAAATAATTACAACGATAGGATTAACAAAAAATTATTAAAACTAATTCAAGTCAGAATTCCTGTTCATACACTTAGTGAGTTAATTATTCTGGAGCTCGATGAAGAATCAAAAAATATCCATAATTTAGCGAAAGCCAATACAGAATTATTAAATGGTCAACCATCTGAAGCTGCTAAAACATTAACTGATATAAACCCTAAGAATTTGCCTAAAATTTTCTCTCCCTTATTTGAAGATTTATTAAAGGCAGCATTTAATCCACCACTTGATATACTTATGGTAGGTTTAGTGCTCCCTTTGTCGGGTGAACAATCTGATTATGGAAAAGCATTTCTTGAGGGTTTTGCAAAAGCTAGTAGAAATAGAAAAAAAGATAAAAATCAAATATCGGTTATTATTCAAGACACTAAAAGCAATGATTTGCAATCAGTCAAAATAGTTAAAAACCTAAATAAAATAAAGCAATTGTCTGCACTTATATGTCCTTTATTTGATCATACCTCCCTAGCAGTTGTTAGCTCACTAAGTGATTCAAACATTCCTGTACTTTTACCTAATGCCCGAAAAGAAAATCTTTCTCAAGTTTATAGAAATACATTTTTAACAAGTTCAACGATAGCTTTAGAAGCTAAAATTGCAGCTAATTTTGCTGTCAAAAAATTAAAACTTGATAGTTTAGCAGTTCTAGCACCGGCTGATGAATACGGTGAAATACAGACAGATTCATTCATAAAAGAAGTAGATCGACTTGGAGCTTCTATTGTTGCAACACAATGGTATACAGGAGAGCCCAAAAATTTAAGAAGACAGTTTAAGCGCTTTAGAGAAATTGCTTTTAACTTGAACAAAAAAGAAGACGATTTTGAAAATGTTTTAGGAATGAATATTGACAGTCTAGATGCTTTATTTGATATTTCTTCAGAAGATTTTTTTGATTTGCCTGAACCTGAAAAAAAAGTAATGACTTCATCAGATTCAAGCAAAATTATATTAAGTAGTATACAAGGAATTTATATTCCTTTAAAATCCAGTGATTTAGAATACATAGGGCCACAAATTCCAATGTATAATTTTAATACTAAAATAATCGGTAATAGTAATTGGCAAGACATTGAAACATTAAAAAAAGAAAATATAGGACCTCATCTTAAGGGAATGCATTTCACAACAAGTTATAGATTTGATTTAGCTGACTCTCTTTTTTTGAGTGAAGATTACATTGATGATTTTTATAGAGGATATAATACTTCTGCATTGCTAAGCAATTTAAATGTAAAAGATAAATCTAGACCTGAAATTAATATCGCCCTATCTGATCTTAGCCATCATGAAGGTCTGGGCTATTTTTATTCATCCTCTTTAAATAATAGAAATATAAATTCCGCTCTTCAAATACTGGAATTTGATGGAAAGAAATTCAACTACGTAGGTGTTTTTAAAAATGATTCATTAGACACATCTAAAAATCTTAACTTTTAATTTTTGAACTACACTAACTACTCCTCTTTTTTTGGCTCAGGAGATGTCTTTGCTTGCACTTCACATAATGATCTTGATTATTCAATAAACAAAAACAAAAAATCATTTATAAAAAATTTAAAATTAAATAACAGTAATATCGCGGTGCCTGTTCAAACACATTCAAATAATGTAAGAGTTGTTAATGCAAATAGCACATACAACAACACTGATGGCTTGGTTAATTATGGTTCGAATAAAATTTTAACTTTATTAACTGCTGATTGTATTCCAATATTCATTTATGATAAAATAAATAAAAATATATCTTTAATTCACTCTGGGTGGCGAGGATTGTCTGCAGGTATTTTTTTTAATGCCATGGACATTCTTTTTAAAGCCAATAACAACATTAAAGATTTTAAATTTGTTATAGGTCCTTCAATCAAGAAATGCTGTTATGAGGTTGATATAAAAGTCTATAGTAAATTTGATGAAAAATTTTATGAATTAAAAAATGATGGAAAAGCAATGCTTGACCTGCAAAGTGTATTACAAAATCAAATCCTATCTTATGGTTTTTTTATTAGGAATGTTCTAATTGATTCAGAATGTACTAAATGTAGTTACAAGAAATTTTTTTCTTACAGGAGAGAAAAAGAAAAATCTGGTAGAATGCTCTCTATTTTTAATTTGATGTCAAAATGAAATTACTTGAATCATTTATTTTAGGAGTACTGCAAGGTATAGCTGAATTTCTTCCTATTAGTAGTTCAGGCCATTTATTAATTGCTCAAGAATTAATGAACGTTAATTATCAAGGCAATGTTTTGGAAGTAGCAACACACCTAGGAACTTTGTTAAGCATAATCGTTGTCTTCAGGAATGAGATTATTTCTTTGATTGCTGGAATAAAAAATAAAAAAAATCAATATTACGTTATTTGTTTAATAATTGGAACTATTCCAGCAGTAGCTTTTGGTTTGATTATTAAAATTTTCATATTTGATTTGATAGAAAATATTTTAGTTGTAGCTATTTCATTGTTTATAACTGGATTGCTTCTTTTAAGGACAAAAAAAATAAAAATCAGATCTTTACCCATAAGCTTCAAAATCGCTATTTTAATTGGGTTATCTCAAGCAGTTGCAGTTTTTCCAGGCATTTCTAGATCAGGCATTACAATAGTAACAGCGCTTTATTTAGGTCTGTGTAAAGAGGAGGCTGCTAAATTCTCTTTTTTTTTGGCAATACTAGTAATCCTAGGAGCGGGAATTTTAACTTTTTTTGATCAAAAAAGTCTTATCCTTGTAGCTAATCAGCCATCATTTTTTGCTTTGGCTTCAATTTCTTCCTTTGTCGCTGGATTAATTTTCTTGAGTTTTTTATTAAACGTAATTCGTAAAAACAATTTTTATAAGTTTAGTTATTACTGTTTTTTCGCTTCAGCATTATCATTAGCTATATTTATTATAAAATAAAGAATTAATGTATGAAATCTATTATATCTGAAATAAAGAAAATCAATGATGATAATTTCGATAATATTTATTATTTAGTAGGCGATGATCATTTTTTACAAAATTTTTTCATAAAAAAAATAAAAAAATCTATTCCTCAAAATAATTCAATCGAAAAGTTGTTCTTTATTGGAGGATTTGACCCATCTGAATCGATAATTCAATCACTTTACGCTACTGATATTTTTCAATCTAAAAAGTTAATTATTTTGCGTAACCCGAATGGATTAAAAGGAAAATCGAGAGAAGAGCTTCTTAATTATGTTCAAAAACCAATCAAAGAAAATATTTTAATTTTAACCCAAGATGAATATTCAATAAAAAATAAACTAATTAATACACTATCATCGCTTTTAAATCCAATTTCAACACAAACTCCATTCTTTAGTGATTTTATAATTTGGGCGCGAATTTTTATTAAATCTCATGATTTACGCCTTGTTGATCAAAATGATCTAAATCTATTAGTCAAATTAAATTCAGAGAATTTATATTTTTTACATAGTGCTATCGAAAAATTATCAGTAAATGTTGAAAATGGTAAAAAAATATCAAAAAATGAAATAATTGAAAATTCTTTTAATTTGAATGCTGTAAGTTTATTTAATTTTTTTGATGCATTTGGAAAAAAAGATTTAGAAAAATCTATATTTTTCAGTTTTTTTTTACTAAATAATAATGTGTCTATTTTAAGATTTGTAAAAATGTTTGCTGATTTTTTTCAAAAAATGCTATTTATTAGAATTTTTCATGGAACAAATAAATCTGCTAGTAGTTTCAACTATACCTTATTAAACAGAAATATAGATAACAAAATAATTGAATATGCAAAGAACTTTACAGGTAAAGATATTGTGCAATGTTTACGACATTTACAAAATATTGACATAAAAATAAAGACTTCATCAAGCAATGATAAATCAACCCTTACCAACTTCATCTTTACAAGCCTATCAAATGAATGATAAAAAATTTCAATTAACAGATGAAGATCTAATTCTAAGATTTCAGTCTGGCGATGAAAATGCTTATTCTGAAATTGTTTCACGGTATAGAGACAGATTAGTGAATTTTATTTTTCGATTCATGAATGATTTTGATCAAGCTGAAGATCTTGCTCAAGATACGTTATTGAAAGTATATACCCACAAACATTATTACAAAAATATTGCAAAATTCTCAACCTGGATTTACACAATTGCGAGCAATCTGGCAAAAACTGAACTCAGAAAAAAGAAAAATAGAAAAACTTCAAGTTTAAGCAATATGGGTCTTGATGATAAAGAGTATGATCTTCCAGCTGCAGATAAAAAAACGGATAGTGAAACAGATAATGAATTTTTAGGTAAGAAAATTCAATATGCGATTGACAAATTACCTGAAAATTTCAAAACTGTTGCAATCCTTCGCGATGTCCAGGAGCTATCTTATGAAGATATTAGCAATATACTTAATGTACCACTTGGAACTGTCAAATCTAGAATCAATCGTGCAAGAATACAGCTACAAGAAGAATTAAAAAATTTTTTATAGGAGTTTGTTTACAAGCAATGAATAAAATAGAATTTGAAGATTTATTATCTAAATACATTGAAAACGATTTGAGTCTTGCTGACAGAAAAAAGATTGAAGCCTACTTAAATGATAATAAAGAAGCTCGTAATTTGCTCAGCTCTATTAAAAAAACTCTAAGATTAGTTAATAATCTAGAATCAATCAATGCCTCTAAAGCCTTTAATCAAGTTTTATTTCATAAACTAAAAAAACTCAAAAATCGTAATATATCCTCAACAAATCACACCAAAAAAACAACTTATTTTGGTTTTACCCCTAGAAATGGAGCTTTTCTATCTCTATTGATAGTATTATTTATAGGTGTAAGCTTTAATTTGGTTTCAACTGTTCTATCTGACCCTATCAATCAGAATGTTGTTGCTAAAGAAAATTTAAATAATTTGAATGACAATAAATTAAATGATGGTTCATCATCCTTAGTTTCAGCAGTCAAAGATTCATCTAAAACAAAAAAATCTAACAGAAAAACGTTTGACTTGAAGGATAAGGTTCAATTTGTCAAAGATGGGGATTAATTTATACGTAGTATAGCTTTATGTAGTATTCATAAGTTGTCTGCATGATAAGACGATTTAAAAATTCTAATTTAATTCTTTCACTGCTTTTATTTGGTACAATCACGGCTTACGCTGTTTTTGTTAATGACTTCAATTTTACTAATTCTATCTTCAAATCCGTTGTATTAATACTTTTATTTGCTTTTCTCTATAATAATTACTTAATAATAGAAAAATTAAAATTTAAAAAATCTTCAAGTAGCAGTAATTTTTCTAAAACAAATAGCATTGATAAAATTGCAACGAAAAGCGAATACAATCATTTGTATTCAGAAATTTTTACAAATCTAAGCAACAATATCAACAATCTAAGTTCTAGCTCTTCTTTATCAGTTTATTTCATTGATCTCAACAAAAGTTCAATTTCAATCAAGCAAACAAATAATAGTCTATTTGAGAAAAAAATCTCTTTAGAAAATGATATTTTAAAAGATATTCAAAAATCAAAAAAAAGAAAAATCTTTAAAAAAAATGACAATCTCTCTGGTTGGGAAAAAATCGTAAACAAAAATAATTGGTCTGGCGCTGAAGTCTTAATTGGTTACCCGTTAATAATAGATGCAGAAATCATTGGATTTTCTTTAATCTATAATGATCATTTTAAAGATATTGAGAGCAAAGATTTAATATATTTTGACTCCATTGTAAATAATTATGTTCAAAACATGAAATTTTTAAATGATTTCAACAATCTTTTTGATGACAATTCATTTAATAATCGAATATTTGACTACTTTAAAAATTTTAAACTCGATGTTAAAGTAGAAAATTTATTCAAAAATATTGGTACTATATTTCAGCAGTATCTTAAATATGATAGATTAATTATAAGCATTTGCGATATTAAACGTGACAAGCTAACTGTTTTTTATGTTGATGGTAAAAAAGATGATATTGCCAACGGATCTGAATTTGATATTAATAATACTATTTATGGAGAATCTGTACTTTCAAACAAGTCAATAATCTTTAAAAATAACAAACTTGATAACAATATACATATCAAGGACAAAATATTTCCAATTTTTTCTACTCCTTTAAGATTAAATGGAAAAGCTATTGGCTCAATTACTATTGAGAGAGTGAATCATTATAAATTTGAAAATTCTGAACCATTGAAATTAGAAAAGTTATCAATTGCCTTGGGTAAAGCATTTGAATGGAGCAATGATTTCAAATTGATTAAAAATGCAGCTATCCATGATGGATTAACTAGCCTTTTAAACCATAATGCATTTTTGAATAGATTAGATCAAGAAATCGACAGATGCTCACGTTTTCAAACAAGCCTTGGTCTTATTATGTTGGATTTAGATAAATTCAAAAAAATTAATGATACTTATGGACACCTATACGGTGATTACATTTTAAAAGAAGTTGGAAAAATCATCAAAGAAAATGTTAGAACTATTGATGTCGTTGGAAGATTTGGAGGAGAAGAGTTTTCCGTTATTTTGGTTAATACTAATGTAAGAGACTGTATTCCGCTAGCAAAAAGAATTGTTGAAGGTATAAATCGAAAAACTTTCATTTTTGATGGGATTGCTACTAACTTAACCATTAGCGCTGGCATGTCAGGGTATCCTTCTATGTCGAAAGAATCAAAAGAGCTAATTAAAATGGCTGATGATGCAATGTATCAAACGAAGAAAAAGGGTGGAAACGACGTGACTATATTTCAATCATGAAATTCATTTTTAAAAATAATTTTGTTTGAAAAATATGAAAATGTTTAAAATTCTTTTTACTTTATATTTTATAATTTTTTTTGGATGCTCATCTGTTCAGAGAAAAAATATTGGCGAGGTTTCTAAAGAAACTTTAAATATAAATAAAGAAAAATCTCCAAATCCTGAAGCATTAAGATTTTATCTGGATGGTCAATTATCAATGAACCAAGGTGATTATTCTATGGCTATAATTGAATTTCAACAAGCCTTAGAGCTTGATCCCGCTACTTCTGCAATTGAATTAGCCATAGCAGAGTGTTATTGGAAATTAAGGAAACCATTATTATCAAAAAAACACATTAACAATGTGCTGAAAACAAACCCTTTTGAGCCCGAGGCATTAGAAATGCTTGCAGATCAAATGATTTTTGATAAGCAATATGGTAGCGCATTAGATCCATTGACTAAGCTTATTCAAAAATTTCCTAACAGAGTCAAGTATCTTATAACACTTGCTGAAGTTGAAAAGATATTGGGAAACTCTATTAAATCTATTGATCATTACTTGAACGCATATAAAATAGACTCTACAAACTTAAATTTTTTAGAAACTGCTGGTAGGTATGCCCTTGAATCTGACAATGTAGTAAAAGCTTTGTCAATCTTTAAGCAATTAACAATTGAAGATCCAATTAATCAAAATTATCTATCTATTTTTACTGAATTAATTTCACGAGAAGGAAAATTTAAAGAAGGAATCACTCACATTGAAAACTTAAATGAAACAAATGGCGAAAAAGCTTTCAGAAACGCTGAACTTGGCAAGTTGTTTTACAGAAATAATGAAAAAAATAAAGCCAAAGATTATTTAGAAAGGTCAATTGAAAATCTAAATAGCAATCCTGGTAGTATATTATCATTATTCGAAATATATATAAATGACAATCAATTATCAGAAGCCGCTGGCGTAGCTGATAAGATAATATCAAATTTTCCTGATGATTGGAGAGGCTATTATAGTCGTGCTATAGTTTATTTAAATCAAGAAAATTATAAATCAATGATATTGTTACTCGAGCCTATTGCTGAAGGTTTTGAGAAGATATTTTCAATACAATATTTACTAGGAATTGCTTACAACAGATTTTTAGATAGCGAGAATGCAATACTATATTATAATAAAGCGTTAAGCATAGAACCAAATTCAAAAAATGCATTGCATTCTCTAGCCATACTATACGATGAGAAAAGTCAATGGGAAAATTCTGACGAAATATATATTAGACTCATAAATACCGATGATAAAGATGCCCAGGCATACAATAATTATGCTTATAGCTTAGTAGAAAGAAATGTTAAATTAGACCAGGCACTTGAAATGGCTAAAAAAGCTATAGAAATCGAACCTGAAAATCCATCATATCTTGATACAATTGGTTGGGTTTACTTTAAGCTGAGAGATTTTAAAAAGGCGAAGAAATATATAAGCCAGTCAGTTGAATTAAATGATAAAAATGCCATTGTATTAGAGCATCTTGGAGATGTGCTTATGGAGACTAATGATACTGACGAAGCCGTTGAACTTTATAAAAAAGCACTCTTTATTGATCAAGACAATTCAAGATTAAAAAAGAAGGTATTGTCTGATTAATTTTATACATAGTATCTATTTTTTCTTGTTACTTTTCTTAGGATGTGCAAATTATGGAAGATTGGAATCAATAGATGATGGCAGGAGTTATGTAAAATTAGAAGAAAAAATTTCATGTAGGGGTAAAGGGTATGTTCTAATTAAGAATTATCCTCAGTCCAGATTAAACTTTAATTTCAATTCTACCAAAGAAGAGCTTTTCATGCTGTTTAAAGATATGTTTGGTAGAAAACAGTTTCAATTAAGTATTATTAAAAATAAAATAGAAGTTTTTTCATTAAGAAAAAAAGAAAACATTCCTTTTGACTCCTTTTCTTCAATATCTCCCTTGTTTGAAAATATAGAGCCAAAAGATTTGATTGATTTAGCTTGGGGGGTTATACCAGAAAGCTTTATTTTAAAGTCAGGTCAAAAAAAAGCAGATGAAAATCTTATTTTATTTAATACATATGAAACAAGTTTTGGTTATCTAATCAATGAGATTTCTTTTCATAGTGTGGATGATATTAGTGAAATAAATTTATTTTTTTTAAAAAGAGAGTTTGACACCATTTATCCACATTTAATAAATGAAAAAATATAAATATTATTTATGAAAATTAGTGTAGTCATTCCAGTTTTCAACGAAGAGGAATCAATTAATGAGCTTTATAAGCAATTATTAAAAGCCCTATCTTTTTGTAAAAATTATGAAATAATATTTATTGACGATGGGTCTTACGATGATTCTCTCAAAAATATCGTATCTTTAGCTGACAAAAATAAAAAAATAAAAGTTATTCAATTTTTTAGAAATTATGGAAAATCCGCAGCTCTATCTGAAGGGTTTAGATACTGCTCCGGAGATTATGTTATAACCCTTGATGCTGACTTGCAAGATGATCCATCTGAAATTAAAAATTTGATATCTGAAATTGAAAAAGGCTATGATTTGGTATCAGGATGGAAAAAAGATAGAAAAGATCCCTTATCAAAAAAAATCCCTTCAAAATTTTTTAATATAGTAACAAGATTATCAACAGGTGTTTTAATACATGATTTTAATTGCGGATTAAAGGCGTATAAAAAAAGTGTGGTCAAGTCAATTGATATCTATGGTGGTCGACATAGATATATACCAGCGCTAGCCGGTCAGAAAAAATTCAAGGTATCAGAATTAATAGTTAATCATCGCCAAAGATTGTATGGGGAAACTAAATATGGGGGTTCGCGGTTTTTTCATGGTTTTTTTGATTTAATATCAATTCTATTTTTATCTAAATACACTCAAAGTCCTTTATATTTTTTCGGTAAAATAGGTTTTTTCACTTTTGCGGTAGGCCTCATCATTGAATTATATGTTTTGTATTTGAAATACTTTTTAAATGAATCCTTCTCACAGCACATTGCACTATTAATCTTTGGAGTTTTAATCCTCATTATTGGTATACAGTTTTTTTCTATTGGATTAATCGGTGAAATGATAGCTAATTCAAATCACAGTAAACAATTAAGAATTAAAAAATTTATTAACGAGTAATAGTTCGAGTAAAATGAAAATAGCATTGATCGGTCCTTTCCCTCCCTTTAGAGGAGGTATTTCAATGTTCAATCACTCATTGTCAAAAGAATTTGAAAAAAATCATACTGTTTTTCGTATTTCTTTTTCAATGATGTATCCAAAAATCCTTTTTCCAGGTAAATCGCAGTTTTCCGATTTTAATGCTAGCTCAACAGATAAAATAATTAACTCCTTAAATCCATTTTCATGGATAAAAACCGTAAAGCAATTAAATACTCTAATGCCCGATATAATAATTTTTCAATATTGGCACCCTTTTTTTTCGCCAGCATTTCAATTTATTTCAAAAAGAATTAAACTTGTATCTAAAGCAAAGATAATTGCTAATTGTAATAATGTTTTTCCGCATGAAAAATTCTTTATGTCTAAAAGATTAGCGTTAATGTTTTTTAAAAATGTAGATCATTTTATTGTGATGTCAACATCTGTTAAGAAAGACTTGTATAAAATACATCCCTTAGCAAATTGTATTGAAATAAAGCACCCTGTATATGATATTTTTGGAAAAAGAATTTCAAAAGATATTGCAAGATCAAAACTATCATTAAAATCAGAAAAAATTATTTTATTTTTTGGTATGATCAGAGATTATAAGGGTTTAGATATTTTGATAAGAAGTGCAAATGATCTAAAAAAAAAATTAAATGATTTTAAAATAGTTGTAGCAGGTGAGTGTTATGAAAATAAAAAATTTTATTATAATTTAGCAAAAGACTTAGATGTCGAAAGCAAAATAAGATTTGATTTTAAATTTATTCCAAATCATGATGTTGGAAAATATTTTTGTGCTGCTGATTTAGTTGTTCTTCCTTACAAATCTGCAACTCAGAGTGGCATCATACCAATTGCATATCACTTTAACAAGCCAGTTGTTTCTACTAACGTGGGAGGATTGTCAGAATGTGTTGATGTTGGAAAGACAGGATTTATATGTGAACCGGACGCAAAATCAATTTCAAAAGCTGTAGTTAAGTTTTTCAATTCTAAAACAAATTTTAAAGATCATATAAATAGTATTAAAAAACAGTATTCATGGAAATTTTTTGTTGATAAAATTATTTCAACTGTATTATGAAAAATAAATCAGTCCAAATTATAGTTTTGAATTGGAATCAAAAACAACTCTCGCTGGATTGCATTGAATCATTAAAAAAAACTTCTTATAAAAAAAAACAAATTATATTTGTTGATAACGCTTCTTCAGATGGTTCAGTTGTTTATATAGGAAAAAAACATCCCGATATTGAAATTATACAAGCACCAAAAAACCTTGGTTATGCTGGAGGTAATAATTTTGGTTTTAGATCAATAAAAAGACAAGCTGACTATACCATTTTTATTAATAATGATACATATGTTGATCCAGATTTTATTGAGCCTCTTATAATAGAATTAGAAAATAATTCTAACGTTGTTCAAACAGCTCCCGTAATTTTTTATGCAAATCAATCAAATAAAATATGGTATGCTGGTGGCCAAATTTTTTTACCATTTTCTCATATCAGGCACAGGGGTATTAGGTCAACAAACTTTGAAAAATTTAGTTTTAAAAAAAAAGTTAGCTATGCATCTGGTTGTTGTTTCTGCATGAGAACAATAGATTTTAAGGAGTTGGGTATGTTTGATGAAACATATGGTATGTATTGCGAAGATGTAGATCTATCATTAAGAGTATCAAATGCTAAGGGTACAATAAAAGTAATTCCCAAATCTATGATCTGGCATCATATTTCAAAATCTGTCGGAGGTTCACATTCTATTTCAAAATGGTATAAGAAAAATACTAGCATATTAAAATTACTATTCAAGCATTGTAATCCATTTTTTTTCCCCTTAGCGTTTGTATTTTTCATGATTAATAACTTACTAAGTTTATCCCTGGTAGTTGTATCAAAATTTTTAATCAAAAAATGAAAAAAATCTTAAAAAAAATACCTGGTCTTTCATTGCTTGTCGATAGCATTAAGGCAAGTATTACAATCATTCAATATTCTTTTGGTATAAAATCCATTCAAGAAGAAGAAAGAGCAGACCCCAATGATCCAAAATGGAAAAACAACCCTTGGGCTAAAGTTTTTGTAAGGCGTTGCAAATATGCTAAACAGTTTTCACAAAAAAAAAGAGTTTTAGATCTTTGTTGTGGTACAGGATGGACTGCAAATGAACTTTCGAACGTCGCGAAGATGGTAAAGGCTGTAGATTATTCAAAAGAATCAATTGAAAAGGCAAAAAAAGAATTTCAAAATGAAAATCTTTTTTTTGAACAAATGAATGCTCTAAGTTTAAAATATCCTGACTCTTCATTTGATACCGTTGTCAGTATGGAAGCAATTGAACACTTTACTGAAAATGATGGCAAGGTATTTTTATCCGAAGTGTATCGTGTTTTAAAAAAAGGAGGATATTTTGTTGGAAGCACCCCACAAGTTGAAACAAAAAATCCCTTAAAAATCCTAGCAATGAAAAAAATTGACCCCTATCATTTACACTTATATTCAAAGAAAATGCTAGAAAAATCTCTTTCAGCTATATTTAATAAAGTCGAGGTTGAAAGCCAACCTGAAGATTGGATGTTATTTAAATGTATCAAATAACAAAGAATCAAATTCAAGATTTTATTTTTTCACTAAATGATAATAAAGGAGGTTTTTATCTTCAAAAGGGTTTTAATCAATCTACTCTTATGAGTACATCTTTTTCTATCTTGACACTTGAACTTATTGATTCATTAAATATTTTAAAAAAAAAAAAATACAAAGAATTTTTCCTTCAAAATCAAGATAAGAAAAGCGGCTTATTTATTGATCCCCTATCTAGATTAAAAGACGCAAATAGCATAGATCTAGAATCGAGCTATATTCATTATCAAACTACAGCTTTCAGCATATCTGCAATTGATGCATTAGGAGGGCATCCTAATCACAAACTTGCTTTTTTAGACTCATTTAGGGGAAAAAAAAAATTAAGTAGTTTTTTTCATACTATCGATTGGAAAAACGCTTGGCATGAAAGCAACAAAATTATGTTTCTATTGCAGTTTTTTTCATATGATTTTTTAAAAAATAAAAATGAAGAATCTTATGATAATATCGTTTTTATTTTAGATTTTTTAGATAATTATCAGGACCCTCGAACAGGGCTTTGGGGTACGCAATACAAAGCCAGTACTTTTGTAGGGATGGCTGCAGCATATCACTTTCTCATTTTTTACAAGTATTTTAATAGAAAAATTAATTTTCCGAACAAAATTTTTCAGAATGTTTTCATTCTTCAAATGAAGGATGGTCTTTTTCACCCATTTGGAGGTGGTGGAGCTTGTGAGGATCTAGATGCTATTGATGTTGTTTCAAAAGTAACTTCAGAGTTAAGCGCTGATTCTATAAATAATATAAAATTAGCTTATAATGCCCTTATTCAAAATTATGATAAAAATGGAGGTTTTTGCTGGGCTAAAAGGCCACAGTTTCCATTTTTAAATGGTATAAAATATTTGAATCCTAGATCTGCTCTTTTTAATTATGATATGGTTAAATGGATTATTAAAAATAATTATATAGGTTCATTCTTACCTTTTTTTAGAGAAAATTATGTTTATAAATACAGTAATTGGGATCAGATGAAGTTCAATATTAAAATCAGTGATTCTTGGTCAACCTGGTTTAGGCTTTTATCCATTGCAACTTTGGAAAAACTATCTCCTGATTTAAAAAAAAATGACATCAATTTTAAATTTAGGGGTCTCCCTTCGATAGGTTGGTTAAATGATAAATAAATCAATTTCTTTGGTTAGCGTTTTAATTGGAGTAAATCGCGACGATGGATCTTTAAAAGAATCAATTAAAAGTATTACAAGCCAAACCTACAAAAATTTACAAATAATTATTGTCAATGATGGTTCATGCAAAAATGTTAGCAATATAATTAATTCTTTTAATGACAGCAGAATTGACCTTATTGAATCAGCAAAAATTGGATTGACTAAAGCATTAAATCTCGGATTAAAGAATGCTAAAGGTCATTATATTGCTCGCCATGATGCAGGCGATTTTTCCTTAAAAAATAGAATTGCCAAGCAAGTTAGTTTTTTATCAAATAATCCATCAATAGCAATGTGTGGCACTTTTGTTAGCGAGCTATCTATCGATGGTATTGAATTGGGTATTGTAAAGTATCCTCTAAAAAATGATTTAATTAAAAAAAAAATTATTCTCCAAAATACATTTTGCCATGGCTCAGTTATGATTGTTAAAAAAGTAATTACTTCTCTTAAAGGTTATAGGGAAAAATTTTACACTTCACAGGATTATGATTTGTGGCTCAGGTTAATTGAAAAATATAGTGTTGAAAATATTGATTTACCATTGTATCAAAGAATCATTTCATCTGACAGCATTAGTTTTAAAAATAAGGACACTCAAAAAAGGTTTGCTGATTATGCTTTGGAATGTTTTTTTGCTAGAAAAAGGAATTTGTCAGAGCCAGATATGCCAAAAAATATTTTAAAAGAACAAAGTTTAAGCTTTGCGCCTAGTAGTAAAAATGACTACGATTATAACTTTTATTGCGGTAGAAGGCTGTATGCATCTGGAGAAATGAGTAAATCTAGAGAGTTTTTTTTAAAATCATTATCATTAAGAAATATAAATATAGTAAAAATTATATTCATATTTTTAACAATTTTCCCAAAAAATTTAAGAAATTTTTTGGGAAAAATATGGTTTACAATCAAAGAGAAAAAGAAAATAAACATAAATTAGCCAATGCTTAGCTGCTCATTAATAATACCAACTTTCAAGCGTCAGAATATTGTTTTAGAAACTCTCAATCACTTAAATGATCAAAAAATAAACGAAGCCGAGGTTATTGTCGTTGATCAATCTCCTCATAAGTTTGATGATTTATTGAATTTTAAATTTAAAAATCCAAATCTAAAATTTAATTATGTTAAGATCTCAAAAGTAGGTTTGCCAAATGCTAGAAATATCGGTGCCCAATCGTCAAAATCTGAATTATTGATATTTATTGATGATGATTGTATTCCAAATTCAAGACTCATTAGTTCGTATATTTCTATTTTTTCTAATTTTGACAAAAAAGTTTGGTGCGTGGGAGGAAGAGTTAATGAGGATAATACAACAATGTTTAAGCAAAATAATAAAATTATTGGAGGATATTTTACATGGTATGGCAAAACTCTTAAAAATTTTGACACAGACCTCAATGGTCAATGCGAATGGGCCCCTGGAGGAAATTTTGCCGTTTTAAGAAATAAATTCTTAAAAGTAAATGGTTTTGATACAAATTATATTGGCAATGCAATGCTTGAAGATGTTGATTTTGGATTTTCAATCAACAAAAGCGGAGGTCAAGTAAGATATGATCCAAACCCCACAATCCAACACCTAAGAATACCTATTGGAGGAACCCGAGATGAATCTGCTGATAAAAGTATGTACTATAGATCTCATAATACCGTTTATTTTTTAAGGAAACATCATAGATCTTTTAATATTTTTCCTGCTTTTTTATATCTAAATGCCGTTGCTTTGAAAGATCTTTTACAAAAAAAACATTCTCTTTTTGCTTTTATTTGGTGTTGGAAAGGTTTTTTGGATGGTTTTAAAAGAAAAATTCTATTGTGAAAATAGCATCAAAAATAGGTAAAGAATCCTCAATTACTTTTTCTGGTCTTTTGTACGGGAACCTCAACAGATATATATATACGGCGATGCTTGCAAGATGGGTAGGACCTGAATTTTTAGGTATTTATTCACTTGCTAATGCTGTTGTTCTATTATCTGAGGTTATTGCAAAAATGGGTATCGAAACGGGTGTTGTTCGATATATCGGTATGCTTAGCCTTGAAGATGATTATGAGAAAATTAAAGACATTATCTTGTCCGCATTTAAGATGGTATTTATCTTTTCAATTTTTATCATGATCATAAGCTTGCTGTTATCTGACTATGTAGCCTTGACAATTTTTAATGGAAATATATTATTAAAACAAGCAATCATAGTTTTTTCTTTAACTATTCCATTTAATTCCTTGACTTTGATTTCTGCTCACGCTACCCAAGGCTTTAAGCTTTTAAAATATAAAACTTTTGTAACTCAGTTTATTAAACCAACAGTATTGTTTGCTTCAGCTTTTTTCATGATCCATTTTTTTTCAAAAGATTTAACCATTTTAGTTCCTATGGTTGCAACCTCTTTAGTTGGATTTTTGTGCATGTCTTATTTTTTAAATAAAATTATACAAATTAAACCAACTATTTACCTGCAAGGATCATTTAATTACGATTTATTAAAATTTTCGTCACCTCTAATGTTTGTTTCAATATTACAAACATTTATGCATTGGATGGATATCTTGATGATAGGCTATTTCTTAGATGCTGAAGCAGTTGGATATTATCAACCAGCAGTAAGGACTGCCGGGTTATTGCAAGCATTATTGTTGTCCTTTTTGAGTATATATACTCCAATGATTTCACAATTTTTTAAAGAGCAAAATATTGAAAAAATGTCAAAAATTTATAAAATGGTTACTAGATGGCTTATATTAAGTAGTTTGCCTATTGCAATAATCTTTCTGATGTTTTCTGAAAATTTAATGGCTTTGTTTGGGTCTCAATATGTTGCGTCATCAGATATTTTAGCTATCTTAACTATAGCGACTTTTTTTCAAGCTGTCTTTGGAGTTGCTGCTCCAACTTTAAGTATGACTGGTCATACTAAATTAGTTCTTTACAACACCTTATCAGTATTTATTATTAATCTTTTATTAAATTCTTTTTTAATCCCAATGATGGGCCCTGTAGGTGCAGCATTCTCAACATTGATTTCTTTAATTCTAATTGGAATTGTAAGGGTTATCCAAGTCCAGTATATTTTAAAAATAAATTTCTTTAGTATAAAACTTATCAAGCCATTTGTTGCTTCAGGTATCACAACAACCCTCTTGTTGATTGTTAAGTTTTACATTGTAAATTTTAATGTAGTATTGACCTTGCTTCTAGCAACTTTAATTTGTCTGGGAACATATCTAATTTTGATGTGGGTTCTTCGATTAGAAAACGAAGATAAAGAATTTCTCAAAGGTTTAAAAATTATTAGGAAAAACTTATTCAATGATTGAACTTATCAAAAAAAATTATTTTGTTTGCGTTGGAATCTTTCTGAGTATTGTCTTGCTTGTCATTTTTAATGAAATTTTTTTTGACAACAAAACGTTTGGTTCTTCAGATAATCTAAGCCCTAAAGCTGTGGGTCTTGCTTTAAATGAAGTTATGGAAAAAGAGGGAGGTTATCCACATTGGCAGCCATGGGTTTTTAGCGGAATGCCTACAGCTGAGGCTTTTACCAATATATCGCAATTATATTTTCCAGAATATCTGTTTAAAATTTTCTCTGTTCCAGGTATGTTCATTCAAATTTCTCATTTCCTATTTTGTGGAATTGGAATGGTCCTTTTATTACGGTATCTTGGATGCAGTTATTGGTCATCTCTTCTAGGGTCAATTGGTTTTATGATTACTCCCTATATGGTGACAATGCTTGTATTTGGACACGGTAGTCAAATCATGACGGCTGCATATATTCCCTGGATTGTTATGTTTGCTATTAAATTATGGAATGATCCAAAGATATTAAATATTGGTATACTATCTTTACTCTTGGGTTTTCAGCTCCAAAGAAGCCATGTGCAAATTGCTTATTATACATGGCTACTTATTGGTGCTTTTTTCTTTTTTAAAATAACAAATATTGCCTATGAAAGTAAAAAGCTAGACAACATCGTTTTAAGAAAATTGGCATTTTTTGCGCTAGCATGCATCCTAGGCCTTGCAATATCATTTGTAATTTATTTGCCATCAATAGAATATTCAGACTTTTCTATAAGGGGCGCATCATCTAGCGGGGGCGCTAAATATAATTACGCCACTAGTTGGTCTTTTCATCCAAAAGAGATATTAACATTTTTGTTACCATCTGCGTTTGGATTTGGAGGGCAAGCGTATTGGGGCTATATGCCATTTACCGATTATCCGAATTATATGGGCATTATCGTATTATTGCTTGCGCTAATTGCAACTTTGCAAAAGAAAAATTTTTTACAATGGTACTTGATTATAACCTCTTTACTGGCTCTTTCAATCTCTTTTGGCAAACATTTTAGTTTTGTGTACGATATTTTTTACTCTTTTTTTCCCTTTTTTAATAAATTTAGAGTCCCATCAATGATCCTAATCTTGTTACAATTCAATGTAAGCGTTTTAGCATCTTTTGGTTTAGATAATATAATTAAATCACATCAAAATAAAATTCCATCTTACTATTGGTATTTTGTAGGATTTTTTGGAATAATTTTTTCTAGCATAGTACTTTTTGGTGATTCATTAAAAAGTATTGTAACAGATTTTTTACCTCCACCTATGACACAGGATGCAAGAGCTGGTCAATTTATTCAAAACCTGAGATGGGAAATGTGGGAAAATGATTTATGGATAATGCTGGCTTTTGCAATTTCTTTTTTAGTTTTATTTTGGCTTTATAAAAATAATAAAGTTTCTAAAGTGATTTTTACAATCACTATTCTTTTCCTTAGCCTTGCAGATTTATTTATTGTTGATAGAAAAATAATTTCACCTAATAAAAACAGCTTAAGAGCGAATCAGCTTATGTCAAATACGGCAGTAGATAATTTTTTCTCAAAAGATGATGTAATCGATTTTTTATTAAATGAATCGCAAAAGAATAGAATTTATCCTGTAGGAGCACTGTTTGGTGAGACTCGTTTTGCTGCATTTGGAATTGAGTCCGTTGGAGGATATCACCCCGCAAAGCTTAAAAATTATAATGAACTCTTGGAAAAAACGGGCAACTTGGCTTCAATACCTATTCTAAGAATGATGAATGTAAAATATTTAATCAGCTCTCAAAAAATAAACCATCCTGATTTGCAATTTCTAAATACATTAAGTTTGAAACAATCACGCTCTTTAATTGATGTTAATATTTATATGCTTAGGAATCATATGCCTCGAGCATGGTTTGTTAATAAAGTCATACAAAGTGATGAAAACGATATTTGGAAAAAAATGCTGGACTCAAGTTTTGACCCATCAAATATTGCATATGTTGAAGATAAAATTGATAATGAAATTTCAAATAATGCAAAAATAGAAAGTATAAATTTTTTAAATGATGAAATTTCCATTAAAGCCAAATCTAGCGGTTCAAGCTTTTTAGTTTTGAGTGAAGTTTTCTATCCTTTAAGATGGAAAGTAAAGATAAATGGAAATGAATCAAAAACCCTAAAAGTTAATAACGTTATTAGAGGTGTTATTCTAAATGATGGTGAAAATAATATAAATTTCTACTATGATAAATCAAGTTTCAATATGGGTCTTATTATCTCAATTATTGCTTTTATAATCAGTTTCATCTTTATTTTATATGGCAAACTTATAATAAGAAAGAAGTGATTTTCAAAATCAATCAAACTTATCAAAAAGCAGGTTTATTTCTTTTAGGCTTGTTTCTTGTATTTTCTCTATTGATGTATTCTAATTGGATTGTAAATAAATTAAGAGAAGATAATAGAGAGATCGTAAAAATTTATTCAGAAATCATTGCGAAATCATTGAATGAAACTTCATCTTCAGACCTTGGTTTTGTATTTAATGAAATTATTCAGAAAGTACAATTTCCAATCATTTATTCTGATAGTGAAAAAAACCCTAATTATTACAAAAATTTAGTTGAAGGACTTTCTGAGATTGAATTGAAAAATATTATTCAATCAATGGATGACTTAAATGAACCAATACCAATTACATATACTTTGCAGGGAGAAAAAATCTTGCTTGGCTTTCTTCACTATGGTGAGTCAAGCATCATCATGTCATTGAAGTGGCTTCCAATGATTGAGTTATTGATCTTATTATTGTTTATAATCATGTTTACAATAAGTTTTAATTCGGTAAATAAAATTGAAAAATCAAATATTTGGAATGGAATGGCAAAAGAAACCGCTCACCAGCTTGGAACTCCAATTTCAGCATTGATGGGTTGGGTTCAAAGAATGAAAAATAACCCTAATAAATCAACTTCTATTATAAATGAAATGGAAATTGATATCAATAGATTGACTGAGATCTCAGATAGATTTAGCAAAATAGGTTCAAGTGTGAAGCTAACGGAAGTAAACTTGAGTCAATTAGTTAAAGAAAATATTAAATATCTTAAAAAACGATTTTCTTTTAATGATGATTCATTAAAAATATCTATTGAAGAGATAGCGTCTCCCGTTATTGTTGGCGATTATACCTTGATTGGATGGGCAATCGAAAATATGATAAAAAATTCTATTGATTCTATTGAAATTGATAAAAGAATCATTAAAGTTATAATTGATGAAAATGATAAAAGCGGCATCATTTTCATTGAGGATAATGGTAAAGGAATTGAAAGACATAATTGGAACAATATATTCAAACCTGGATTTACTACTAAACTAAGAGGCTGGGGAATTGGACTATCATTAGTGAAAAGAATTATTGAGGAACTACACTATGGCAAAATTTCAGTTTTTAAAAGTCAGAATAATAAAGGTACAGCTTTTAAAATTATTTTAAATAAAAAGTAAAATCGAATATTCACTACACAGGAGTAAAAAATGAATATATTCTTGTTTTCAGCTAATCCAGCTGGCCAATCGTCAGGAATTATGGCTTATCTTCCTTTTTTCTTAATACTAGCAATAATGTACTTTATGATGATTAGACCTCAGGCAAAAAGACAAAAAGAAAAGCAATTAATGCTTAACTCTTTAAAAAAGGGAGATAAAGTTGTTACAATCGGAGGAATTCACGGAACGGTAGCTGGTTTTAAAGGAAAAGATTCAAATCTGGTTATATTAAAATTAGATAAAAATAATAATTTGACTGTTAACAGGTCAGCTATCTCATCTTTATCAAAAAATGATGATCAGAGTCAAACTGAAGACTTGCAACAGGAAGCTTAGAATTAAATTTAGATTTTTTACATGAAAATTGTTTTTTTAGGCAATCCAAATGTATCTGTTTCTATTTTAAGTTCTTTGCTGAAAACTGAAAATGATATAGTGGGTGTTGTGAGTAATTCACCTAAAATATCAGGAAGGGGTTTAAAAAAAAGATATACCCCTTTAGGTCTTTACGCTATAAATAAAAAATTAAAATTACTATGCTTAAGCTCTTTTAAGGATGAAAAGCTTTATAGAGCTTTAAAAAAACTAAATCCTGATTTATTTATAGTTGTTGCTTTTAAAATAATTCCTCAAAAGTTCTTAAATATTCCAAAACTTGGAGCTATAAATCTTCATGCATCTTTGTTGCCAAACTATAGAGGTGCATCGCCAATTCAATATGCATTACTCAATGGTGATAAGAAAACCGGTGTCACAACTTTCTTTATGGATGATAAAATTGATAATGGAAAAATTATTATGCAAAAAGAGTTTAAAATAAATGATAATGACAATTATGCATCTTTGATGAAAAAAGTTGAAAGCCATGGTTCGGATATAGTAATTAAAACAATTGACAACATTGCTAACAACGCAAAATATCAACAACAAGATGAAAGTAATATTTCTTATGCCCCTAAAATTCAAAAAGAAATGTTATTGATAAATTGTTTTGAAAATTCCAATACAAATCACAATAAAGTTAGAGCATTTGCACCAATACCAGGTGCATTTGTAAAAATTAACAACAAGAGATTAAAAATTCTTAAAACAAGAAAAACTTCAATAAGTTCACTTAAGGAGAACATTTCAAAGATATTTATCAAAAAAAATAAAGTTTTTATTGGCTGTTCAGAACGCCTTTTAGAATTACTAGAGGTTCAATTTGAGGGCAAAAAAAAAATGAATGCCTTAAGTTGGGCCAGGGGTCAAATAATTGGTTCAAAGGGAGTTATCTTAAATGAATCATGATTTAAGAAAAATAACATATAAAATAATTTCTGAATTTGAAAAAAATAAAAGCCAATTAAAATTAACTAGAGATAAGATCATTAATAAAGCAGAATTATCCTCTAAAGATAAATCTAGAATTACTGTTTTTACAAATGAAGTTGTTAAATGGAGAAAAAAAATAGATTATTACATTTCTATTAATTTAAAAAAATCGATAAGTAAGCTAGACAAAAGAATTTTAAATGTTTTAAGAATCGGCTATTACGAAATTTTATTTGACGCTAAAATTCCAATTTATGCTTCAGTAGATTATTGGGTACAATTTACAAAAATTAGGTTTGGAAGATTAAAAGCGGGATTTTGTAATGCGATACTACGAAAAGCTAGAAAAGTTAAAATAAATTCTAATAAAAATTTTAAAAATTTATCGATTTTTTTTTCATACCCAGAATGGTTAGTTCAAAAATGGGAAAATCAATTTGGGGTGGAACAAACAATAAAACTTTTAAAGTATTTCAATCTTCCTCCAAGATACTTTCTTCGAATACCGAAAAATAAAAAAATCTCTTCTTCTCTAATTATTTACAAAAATTTAAAAATACAAAATAAGGAAAGTAATTTTTTTAGAGTAGAAAGTGGACTCAGTGATATTTTAGAAAATGATTTTTTTAAAAAAAATAATTGCAGTATACAGGACAGAGCATCTGGAGCAGTAGTTGAGATTCTTAATCCAAAGCCCGGTAGTACGGTTTTAGATGTGTGCGCAGCTCCAGGCACAAAAGCTAATTACATTTCAGATTTTTTAAATGGAGAGGGAGAAATTCATGCTTCCGACATAGATCCAATTAGAATGAAATTGGGAGTTTCTAGGTCTGAGAGCTTATCTTTAAATATAAATTGGTCAAATAAAAATGCTACAAAGGATCTTTTTTTAAAATCAGATTATGTAATTATTGATGCACCATGTTCTGGTACAGGTGTATTAGGGAAAAAATTAGATATTAGATGGAGAAGAAAAAAAAGTGACATCAAGTCATTTGCTTCATTACAGTTAAATATTCTCAAAAATATATCTAAATTTGTAAAAAATGACGGTATTCTTGTTTATGCTACTTGTTCATTGGAGAATGAAGAAAATTGGGATGTGGTCTCTCAATTTCTTAAATTCGATAACAGCTTTACTATAGATTCACCAATTGGCTTAATACCTAATGAGTGGATTAATGATAAAAATTGTATGCAAACAATTCCCTACAAGCATAAAGTTGATGGTATTTTTGCAGCAAGATTGGTAAAAAATGAAACATAGAATTTTAAACTTTTTAATAGCTCTTTTTATTGTATCCATTTTGATCTTTCTTTTTTTTGAAAAAATTGCAATGCCAATTTATATAAGAAAAGGAAATTCAATTAGATTAATAAATGTTAGAGATAAAATTCTTGACAGGGGAATTAATGAGTTAAAAATTTCTGGTTTTAATGGGGTCGTATTTGATACTGTTTATACTTCAAATATTGAACCTCAAACTATAATAGATCAATATCCTCCATCTGGTCAAAAGGTTAAAAAAGGTAGAACAATAAGGCTAAAAATTGCAAGACCAGAGAAAATGATTGATGTTCCTAGTCTAGTAGGCCAATCAAAGAGGAGTGCTGAAATTAAAATACAGCAGTTGGGACTAAGAATTGATACTATATACTTAGAATATAATCCTGACTATCCTAAAGGAACAGTCGCATGGCAATTTCCAAAATCTGGAGACCAGATAAGAAAAGGCTTTGGTTTGCAAATTACCATCAGCGAAGGTCTTCCTCCTGATTTTTATCAGG
The DNA here is from genome assembly GCA_902615915.1 of uncultured Fidelibacterota bacterium. Classification (GTDB taxonomy): domain Bacteria; phylum Fidelibacterota; class Marinisomatia; order Marinisomatales; family TCS55; genus TMED144. The sequence goes on along the minus strand of CACMQQ010000004.1, from coordinate 115,923 downwards.
TTCCACAGCTATTTGGACTAAGTTTAAATAGTGCAAAGAAAAAACTTGATAATTCAAGATTAAAATTGGGTAAAGTAACTTACCAGCAAAATGAAGATTTAGTTCCATACACAGTATTGGATCAATCTGTATCGCCAGGAACAGTTCTCAACAAGTCTTCCCAAATAAACCTAATAGTTAGCGTGCTAAATCTACAAGACATTTTTGATTCTATTCAAAATCAAAAATGATATCCAAGTCAGAATATATAAGGAAATTAATTCATTTATCTAATCTGACTATCCCAATTTCATATTATTATGTTTTCCAAGATAAAACATTTTTTTTATTATGTTTATTTTTTTTAGTATTAATTTTTATCTCTATTGATTTACTTAGAGAAAAAAATAAATATATTAAAATTTTCTTTAATTTATTTTTTAATAGAATGATGAGAAAACATGAACTAGATGGTGCATTAACTGGTGCATCATGGGTAATGATTTCTGCTTTTGTTACTATTCTCATTTTCCCAAAAAATATTGCAATTTTATCATTAATCTTTATGAGCATTGGTGATACAGTAGCTGGTTTAGCTGGACGTGGAATAGGTAAGTTAAAAATCGGCGAAAAAACTTTAGAAGGATTCTTGATGGGTTTTTTGGCCTGCGCTTTAATATCCTATAATTATAAACTATTATCCTTTTCTATATCAATTTATGGATCCCTAGTTGGTATGATCTTTGAAGTTTTACCTCTACCTTTAGATGATAATTTAAAAATTCCAATTTCTTCAGCTTCTATTATGTATATAATCGAGTATTATTTAATCTGATGTCTTTTTTGTATCCAAAAATGTTGTGGGGCTTATTCGCAGTTTTCATACCTTTGTTAATACACTTTTTTTTACAATAGGAATATTGTTAAAGTAGATTTTTCATCAATTTTTTATTTAACGGAGCTAAAAAATACTTCAATAAAAAAATTAAAAACAATTAATTGGCTGCTAATTTTCATAAGGATGGCAATCATTTTTAGCTTGGTTATGATGTTTGCTTCACCAGTAATAAAAAATAATAGCTTGTGGATACCAAGCAAAAAAGAAGCCCTAGCTGTAGTTTTTATTGATAATTCAGCTAGTATGTCACTTGAGACTGATGGCGAATCATTATTGGAGCAATCTTTAAAAAAAGTTTCAAAAATTATTTCATCTTATTCAGGTGCTGTCGAACTTAAAATTTTTCAAACAAATCCTCAAAAAATGATATTTTCAAAATTTGTTAAAAATATAGATTTATCAGATTTTAATGAAATAAAAATAATGCAATCGTATGGACAGGATAGCATATGGACTTATGTTAATTCAATTTTAAAAAATGTTAAAACTGAATCAGCTAATAAGGAATGTTTTATTTTGAGCGATTTTTCATCTTCCCCAGACACTTCATTTGAAAGTGATCTAAATGATTGGCAATTTTATTTTTTTGAAAATGATAAATCGGATGAAAATATTTCAATAAAAAGTGTTGCATTCAAGAATCAAATAAAATTACAAAATCAAGATATTGATTTTGTAATTAAAGTTGAAAATATGGGAAATGATAAAATAACGAATGTTCCCATTGAAATAACTCTGGATGAAAAAAGAATGGGCCAAATTGCAGCATCATTTGAAAAAAAAGAGGTTAAAGATTTTTTATTTCGAATCTTACCTCCTAAGTCAGGAATCTTAAATGGAAATGTGAGCATAGGTTCAGATATTTTTAAAATAGATAATAATCAAACCTTTGAAATAAGTATCCCAGAACAAATCAATTGTAAAATAATTTCTAATTCTAGAAAAAATTCAAAGACTTATGAAAGAATATTAAACTCTATCAATGGCAATTCTTCATTCATTGAATTCGATGTTTTTACAGTAAATAGATTTAGCAGAATAGATCTAAATGATACTGATGTACTCTTAGTTGCAGATGCTACAAACTTTACTCCAAGAGCAATAGAGTCTCTAAAGAGATATTTAAAAGCAGGTGGTAGCATGATATGGTTTTCAGGAGAAAATTATGCAAAATTAAAGGATCAGACTATCTCAAATTTATCTCTTCCTAAATTGATTGAAACAGTAGATTTAACAAATAAGTCATTCCTTAATGTAAAAATAGAAGATAGGGAAAATGAAATTTTTCAAAACTTAAACATGAGAGATATCAGTGACTACTTTCCAAAAATATTTAAGTATAATTCACTAGAATTTAATTTTAATGATAAAATGATTCTTAGCATGGGCCAAAATATTCCATTTTTATTGAATCTTGATTCTAAATTAGGGTCAATATACCTATTCACTTCTCCACTTGAACTTTCGTGGAACGATTTTTTATTAAAAGGAATTTTAATCCCAGTTATTTACAGAATGATTGCTATTTCATCAAATGAAGAAACTAATATTTCACCTGTCATTATAAATGAAAAAAAATTAATTAAAATAAAGAATCAGGATCTTAATAGTAATTGGATACTTAAAACCCCTTCGCAAGAAAAAATATTACTAGTTCCTGATTACAAAAACCAAGTTTTAAGCATTGATCAAACGAATGAGCTAGGTTCCTATAGTGTTTATTCAAATGATGTCTTATTTACATCTTTTTCAACTTTATTGTCTCCCAGAGAATATCCTAACAGTTTTAATTTTAAGAAAAAAATAAATGAAAAAATTTCTAATTTGAATTATAAATGGATTCCTAAAGAATCTAATATTGAAGAAACCATATCATCGAACAGACATGGAATGTCGCTTTGGAGATTTTTTCTTTTAATAGCAATAATACTGTACACTATTGAATCTTTCTTAAGTAGACCAAAAAAAAATCTAACTAAAGATTAGTACTCAGTGAATCAAAAAGCATTTTTAGTAGGTGCAGATCTTGGAAATCTGAGTGGCGCAAATTTTTCTGATCATATGCAAGAGCTTGAGCTTTTATCAAAAACTGCAGGGTATGATATTGTTAAAGTTTTGAGTCAAAAAGTTTCGAAAATAAATTCATCTTTATACCTTGGTTCAGGAAAAGTTGATGAAATTCTAAACCTAGCTAAATATCATAATGTTAAATATTTAATTTTTGACAACGAGCTTACTCCTGCACAATCAAAAAACATAAATAAAAAATATAAGAAGATAACGGTTATTGATCGAGCTGATTTAATTTTGCAAATTTTTATGAAACACGCAAAAACTAGAGAATCAAAAGTTCAAGTTGAATTAGCGCAATTACAATATTTGTTACCAAGATTAACAAGAGCATGGACCCATCTTGAAAGGCAAATGGGGGGCATTGGTTCAAGGGCAGGAGCTGGAGAGACGCAAATTGAAGTGGATAGAAGATTGCTTAGGGATAGAATATCAAAGCTTAGAAATGAATTAACAAAAATTGAGAAAAATAGAATTACTCGAACTAAAAAGAGAGTTAATAGTTATAAGGTTGCTCTGGTCGGGTATACAAATGCAGGAAAATCAACCCTTATGAAATCAATTTCGGGTGCCGATGTTTTAATTAAAGATCAATTATTTGCAACGCTCGACACAACAGTTAGATCAGTAAACTTAGATAAATATAACACTATTTTACTCAGTGACACTGTTGGATTTGTCAGAAAATTACCACATCATTTGGTTGCAAGTTTCAAAAGTACACTTAATGAAGTGGTTGATGCAGATTTGATATTAATTGTATTGGATTCTTCCTCCGATCAGGTGATTGAACACTATAAAGTTATAAAAGAAGTTCTAAATAATTTAAATGCCAACACAAACGATTATATTGTTGTTTTAAATAAGATAGATCAAACTGAAAATCATAAAAAAATACAAAAGTTAAATTTTGAATTTCCCAATGCAATATTTATATCCGCATTAAACAGTTTGAGAATTGAAGAATTGAAACTAAAAATTGTTGAATTTATGGAAAAAAATTACAAAACAGTTAATCTTAAATTGCCTTATAGCAATTCTAAGAATATTTCATTGATTCAAAATTCTACCTTTGTTATTAGTAGAAAGTATAAAGATGAATACTTACATATAAAAGCCAAAGGACCAATAGGTAAAATTGATAGTTTGTTAAAACTGTTAAGTAAATAAAAAAACCCTGTCTTGCAGGGTTTTTTATTGCTGCTTTAGAATCGATTTCAAGGATCCGTGTAAACACGATAGAGGTCTCTTTTGCTAGCAAACTTCCTTTATCCAGAAAGGAAAGGCCTGTTTTTTAACTCAAGAAGTTAGCCTCAAGAAAAAAAGGTTGAAGATCCTGAAATTCAAAAGACTAAAACAGCATTTCAAATTTAAATAATTATAATTTGATTAGAAATATTTTTTAGAGTTAATCAGTTTTTTTCTGAGGAGGCGATTGCAACAGCAACGCTTGCATCGCCAGTTACGTTTGTAACTGTTCTTAGCATGTCTAAAATTCTATCAACACCAAGAATTAATGCCAACCCAACACTTGGGACTCCAATTGCTTCTAAAATAATTACAAGTGTAATTATACCTGCTCCAGGAACAGCAGCCGTTCCAATAGAAGCTAAGACCGCAGTTAATACAATTGTAGATTGAGCTCCTAATGATAGATCCATACCAAGAGTTTGTGCAATAAAAACAGCCGCAATTGCTTGATAGAGTGCAGTACCATCCATATTGATTGTGGCTCCAAGCGGAAGAACAAATGATGAGACTTCTTCAGAAACGCCAAGTTCTTTTTCGCATCTATCCATTGTTACTGGAAGTGTTGCACCGCTAGAGCTTGTAGAGAAGGCAAGAAGTTGAGCGGGTGCGATGCCCTTATAAAATTTCTTTAATGACATTTTTGAAAATATTTTTAAAACTGCAGAATATGTTATTGTTGTTTGTAAGATCAACCCAATTATCACTGCTATCATGTAAAAACCCAGTGCTCCTAAAAGTTCAAAGACTTTATTAATGTCATCTCCCGCAATTGTTGTTATTGTATCAGCAATCAAGGAAAAGACCCCAATAGGAGCCAAAATCATAATATTTTCAACCAGTTTAATGACGACATCGTTCAAGCTCTCAAAGAAATTAAGCATTGGTTTAGATTTAGATTTACCAATCTGTATTAAAGAAATACCGACAATAATCGAAACAAAAACTACCTGAAGCATATTGCGATTGTTTGAGGCAGCATTGAAAAAATTTTGAGGAACCATATCAACAATAGGTTGTAATGCCGTTCTTTCCTTCATTTGTTGAGCTGCCTCCATTTTTCCAGAAGCTGTATCTTGATATGAAGACTGTAGCTTTTGCTTCATATCATCAGGTAGTTTATCTCCTGGTTGTAAGATATTTACTGCAACTAGGCCTATAGTTGCAGCAACTGCTGTAGTAGAAATATAGATCATTATAGTTTTGCCGCCAATTCGAGATAGTTTTTGAAGATCTGATAACGATGCAACGCCCGTTATTAATGATGAAAGTACTAACGGAACAGCGATAAGTTTTAGTAAGCTAATAAAGATCTTCCCAAATGGTGAAATCCACTCATTTGTGAATTGATTCCATCCATTCGATGCTGCAAAAATACCAAATACTATTCCAAGTATTAGGCCGATTATAATTTTTCCATAAAGAGGTATTTTCATAGCGATCCTTTTGAGCTAGTAATTATTGATAAAATATTTTTAATTAAAAAAAGTACAGCCCTGATTAAAATAATAAAAGATAATTACCAATTTTATTCATTTACGAATTTTAGAGCTTGATCGATTTCATTAGTTGGAATTTTGCAGGCAAAATCCTTGCATACATAAAATGTTGGTTTTTCATCAATCATATACTGAGTATTGGTCCAAGACGCAATTTTGGATAATTTTCTTTTAGTATCATTTACATTTTTAAATATGAGGACTTTAGATGGATTGTAGTTTTTCTTAATTTTCTTAATTAGACCTTTAGTTTCAGTATTAAGTTCTCCGACTATTACAATTTCCTTGGGTGAGTCCATTTCAAACAAGTATGCGCTTAGCATTGAGCTGAAGGAAGAAGGTGATCGTTGTATTTCATTAGAAAATGTTTTAAATAAGTTTTCAGCAATATCGATCCACTTTATTTCTCCAGTAATCTTGGATAACCTTACTAGGTTCATTGCAATAATTGAATTTCCTGAAGGTATTGCACCATCATAACCCGTTATAGATCTGACAATCATTTTTTCAGAATCTTTACTGCTAAGGTAAAAGCCAGCATTATTTTCATTTGAAAAATTTTTAATAACAATATCGCTTAGGTCAATAGCTTCTTCCAAATAATCAACTTTAAATGTGCTTTCATAAAGTTCTAAAAGACCCCATATATAAAATGCATAATCATCAAGGTGCCCGTTAATACCAGATTTGCCATTTCTATATCTTTTTAAGAGAGTACCGTCTCCATTTTTCAAATTTCTGGAAATAAAATCAGCACTGTTTTCTGCAATTAAGATAAATTCTTCGTTGTCAAAAACGTCACCAGCTTTTGCAAAAGCTGCTATTGCAAGGCCATTCCAATCCGTTAATATTTTATCATCTTTAAGAGGATGAATTCTCTTTTTTCTTTGCTCAAAAAGTTTAGTTCGTATTTTTTCATATCTATTATCACTAATGTTATTTAAACTTTTTATATGAAAAATATTTTTGCCATTTTTCTTTCTGGTTGACTCATCTAAATAATTTCCTTCATATTTCAAATTAAAATATTCTACTGATAAATCTTTTTCACTCTTTTTAAGAAAGCTTAATTCTTCCAACGACCAAATGTAAAATGTACCTTCTTCTCCTTCGCTGTCTGCATCTTCTGCAGAATAAAATCCACCTCTATTATCCTTTAGATCTCTTTTAATATAAGTAAGAATTTCAATCGCAATTTTTTTATAAACATTTTTTTTTGTTAAATGATATGCTTCTGTGTATGCTATTGAAAGCATTGCTTGATCGTATAACATTTTTTCAAAATGCGGAACTAACCATTCTTGATCAGTAGAATATCTATGAAAACCAAATCCCAACTGATCATATATCCCACCCATTCGCATCTTTATAAGTGTTTTTTCCGCCATTTCAAGCGCAGTTTTATTTCCTGTCATTTTGTGATATCTAAGCAGAAAAATTATATTTTGAGGTGACGGGAATTTAGGTTGAGTGCTAAATCCACCATTCTCATTATCATATCTTTCTACAAAAACAGAATAGGTGTCATCTAGAATACTTTCATTAAGATTGTTGCCAATGGTTTTTTTGTTGGATTCTATCAAAAATTTTTCAATTTTATCTGCAGATTCAATTAGTTCATCTCTCTTGTTTTTCCATGCTTCAGAAATTGACGGTATTAGTTCCATCATTCCGGGCCGACCAAAGCGCCCTCTTTTTGGAAAATAAGTACCTGCAAAAAAAGGCTGTTTATCAGGACTCATGATAATGGTTAAGGGCCATCCACCTCTTCCTGTCATTGCTTGGCACACAGTCATATAAATATGATCGATCTCGGGTCTCTCTTCTTTGTCAACTTTAATGGATATGAAATTATCATTTAGTAGCTTAGCAACTTCTTCATCTTCAAATGATTCTTTTTCCATGACATGGCACCAGTGACATGTTGAATAGCCAATAGATAAGAAAATTGGAATATCTAGCTCTTTTGCTTTTTTAAAAGCCTCTTCAGACCATGGATACCAATCAACAGGATTATTTTTATGTTGCAATAAATAGGGACTTGATTCCTTTTCCAATCTGTTCACAAATTTTGCTTCCTTGTTATGTTCAGCTTTTTCTTGCCCTAAAGCAAAACTGAAAAAAACTATTGTTGTTAAAAAAAATAAATTTCGAATTGTATTAATTTTTACTGTGCTTGTATTTAGCATAGTTGAAAATTAATTTATTAAGCTTTTCAAAACAATGATAGAAGAATTATGATTTATGTAACAACGATTGCTATTTATTTAATTGGCTTGGTCATTATTGGCTTTTTTAAAGCAAAGCAAATAAAGACACAAAGTGATTTTTCTGTTGCAGGAAGAGCGCTAACCCCTTGGGTCTTAGTGGGAACCATGCTTGCCACTTGGATGGGCACAGGTTCAATTTTGGGCAATGCTGGAAAGACATATCAGTCTGGCATGGCTGGTCTGTGGCTTCCGCTTGGTAGCGTATTAGGTATTATTATTTTAACTCAGATTGCAGGAAAAGTTAGGTCATATAATAAGTTTACGGTCCCTGAGATCATTGGTGAGAGGTATGGTCAAGTCGCAAGACTGTTATCTGTAATTGCTTTAGTTTTAGCGTACATGGTAATAGTAAGTTATCAGTATAATGCCGGCGGTGCAGTGTTGCATACAATATTTATTGATGATAGCGGTGTTTCGGCGATATCTGTAGAAACCGGTACCATTATTGCTGCAGTATTTATCATACTTTATACCATGTTAGCAGGCTTGCTTAGCGTTGTGTATACTGATGTAGCTAACGGAATTATAATTCTTATTTCTTTTATGATAGCTATTCCAATATTTTTAGTCGAAGCTGGTGGATTTGACGGAATGCAAATAGCTTTTTCAGAAATGGGAAAGCCTGAACACATGCGGTTTTTTGGTGTCTATTCTTTCATCGATATAATTAATTTCTGTTTACCTGGGTTTTTATTGATTATGGGTGATGCCAATATGTATCAACGTTTTTTTGCTAGCAAAGATGCAGACGGGGCAAAATCAGCAACAAAATTTTTGATTGGTGCTGTTGCTATTGCTGAACTAATGATAATCTTTGCTGCATGGGTTGCTTCTAGCATGATTCCTGATGCTGAAGTGGGAAAATATGTTTTGATTTATGCATCTCATAAATTCTTACCTCCTCTTATAGGTGCAATTATGATGACTACAATCATTGGCATTATCATATCTACAGCAGATAGCTTTTTATTAGTACCCGCAACGACTTTGATGAGGGATGTCTACATGGAATACATTGACAGTAATGCAAGTGAAACAAAAATTGTTTTTCTAAGCCGAGTTTTAGTGGTGATTTTAGGTGTAATAGCATATTTTGTGTCACTTGGTTTTGCAAAATCATCAGGCTTCTTTGAACGCTCATTGTATGCATACACAATCTATGGTGCAGCAATTACGCCTAGTTTAGTCGCAGCATTATTTTGGGAAAGAGCAACAAAAGAGGGAGCCATTACATCGATTGCTTTAGGTACTATCACAACAATTTTATGGAAAGAATCAACGTTTTTAGAAAAAATAATCTCACCATCAATTCACTCGAATGTAGATGCAGTTATTCCAGCTATCACTCTTTCAATGGTATCATTGATTGTGGTTAGTATTATAACTGATAAAACAAATAAAAATTAATTTTTACAATATTCTTCTGTAGTATTCAAATGTCAAACCGGTTCCTTGCCAATTATGAACGTTTTCTATAAGTGAAATATTTCCTTTGAATTTTGCAGTCCTGCCCGAAATAACGTGCCCTGTTATAAAATTTAAATTCTTTCTCTTTCCAATATTGCTTAAAAAAACCTTTTTTAGCATTCTAGCATATCCATTTCCAAAGAACGTTTCTTTGATAACAAAAGCATAGGTATACAAGGTATTGGATTTGCCAAAATTAACATCCTTTCTAGCCCAAGGTTCTCTGCTTAATTTTTCAATTGGAATTCCAATGATATATCCAATAATTTCATGTTGGTAAATAGCAATAAATGAGATAGAACCAGACCTATTGAAATATTTTTCAATCGTTGATTTTGTCAGTATTGATTTGTCACCATATTTTTTTGAAAGAACCATAGACACATCGATTAGGGCATCAACATCATTTTCGCCAACCTTTAACATTTCAACAATCTTGAATGCTCCACTTTTAGCAATTTCTTTGGTTGTTGAATTAGGATTCAATATCTATCCATTATATTTTCTTTGATACATTGTTTTTCGTTCTTGTTTCTGCATTGTAAATTAGAGCATGAGTTCTTTTAATTTACGCTTAAATGAGAGAATTACTTCACTCAAAAGCCACCTTTGCGTGGGGCTTGACATTGCAAATAGCAATTTCAATAATTCTAATACTGAACTTAAGAAACTTAAGGATCATGCAAAAAAAGTAGTTGAATCAACAAGAGATTTAGTCGTTGCATATAAGCCCAACTTTGCTTTTTTTGAGAAATGGGGGTCAAAAGGCTATCAATGGCTTGAAGAAATTGTTGACTTTATCGGTGATGATATTATTAAAATAGCCGACGCAAAGCGTGGTGATATAGGCAATACTGCAACTCAATATGCTGAAAGCATTTTTGGTCACTTTGGATTTGATGCCGTTACGCTTAGCCCTTATATGGGCTGGGATTCAATTGCACCTTTTGTTGCTGATGAAAAAAAAGGCGCTTTTATTTTATGTAAAACGTCTAATGCCTCATCTAAGGACTTCCAAAATCTGTCAATTGAAAATGAAAAATTATTTGAGATAGTAGCTCAAAGATCATCCAAATGGAATGCATCCAATAACATTGGACTGGTTGTTGGAGCAACAGCAAGTAACGAAATAAGAGTTATTAGAAAATACGCTAAAAATATGCCTTTATTGATTCCAGGCGTAGGCGCTCAAGGTGGTGACTTAAAAACTAGTATGATTGAGGGCAATACAAACGGGGATGCAATTATAAATGTTTCTAGGGGAATATGTTTTGCTGGAGACCTTAGTAGTAATGCAATTAGGTTAAAAGCAGAAGAATACTATAAAAATATGAGAGAATTAATGGATGAACAAAGATAAATACATTGAAATATTTAAGAAAACTGGAGCTTTGCTTGAGGGGCACTTCGTTTTAACCTCAGGTAGGCATAGTTCATCTTATTTTCAGTGCGCAAAGGTTCTTCAATACCCACAATACTTATCTCAATTTTCCAAAGAAATCATTAAAGAATTGTCTACAGAATTAGAAGTAGACAAAGTAATTTCACCCGCAGTTGGAGGTATCGTATTAGGTACAGAGGTTGGTAGGTTATTAAATAAACCTACAATCTTTGCAGAAAGAATGAATGGACAGATGTCATTGAGAAGAGGATTTAAAATTGACAAAAATGAAAAAATCTTAGTAGTTGAAGATGTAATTACAACTGGAGGTTCAGTAAAAGAGGTAATTGATGTTGCGCATAAGAATCATGGTCAAGTTGTTGGGGTAGGTATCATAGTTGATAGGAGCAACGGTCAGGTAAAAATTCATGAGAATCAAAAATCACTAGTATCACTAAAAGTAGAAAGTTTTTCAGAGCATGACATTCCTGATTCATTAAAATCCATACCCATTCAGAAACCTGGAAGTCGGAGTTTATTAAAATGAGAAAAACGTTTATATTAATTTTTTTAATTGGAGTGTTATTGATGAGTTGTTCAAAAGATCAAAAAGTAGCTGTTATATCGACAAAATTTGGGGATATGGTAGTAGAATTTTTTCCAGATGTCGCACCTATGCATGTTGAAAATTTTCAAATTTTAGCAGAAGAAGGGTACTATAATGGCACCACTTTTCACAGGGTTATACCTGGTTTTATGATACAGGGCGGAGATCCAAATTCTAAGGATCTAGACAGGATGAATGATGGAACTGGTGGAAGAGCAGGAAAGTTTTTTGGAATTGGCAGAGAAAATGATCCCGAATCATGGACTGTTCCAGCTGAATTTAATGATACACCTCATCAACGCGGAACCTTATCAATGGCAAGATCTCAAAATATTGATTCAGGTTCAAGCCAATTCTTTATTTGTCATGACAATGCTCCCTTCTTAGATGGACAGTATACAGTTTTTGGGCAATTAATAAGTGGCATTGAAGTGGTTGATGAGATCGTTAATTCAGAAAGAGACCCTAGAGATAATCCGCTTGATATAGTAGAAATGACCGTTTCTTTAGTTGATAAATCCGAAGCAATTAAAAATGAGAACAATTGACGTTAATTTTAGTCTTTGGAATATTTGTATTCAGAATATAATGGGATGATTTTACAATGAAGCGATACATTTTTTACTTTCTGCTTTCTACAATAATCTTTTCTCAATTTAAAACGCCAGTTGAGATTTCTTCTGAAGTTATTGGGAATGTGAGAGCTGGAGAAATAGTTGAAATTTCTATAACCGCAGAAATGGATGAAGAATGGTATATCTATGCTTTAAGAGATCAGGGGCAGGGTCCGACTGCCTCTAGAGTTACATTGTCGGGGGATTTTATTGATGAAATAGGTAAAGTTATAGAATCAGATCCGCTATCTAAATACGATGAGAATTTTGCTACGAATACTAGAATTCATCAAGGTGGAGCTAACTTTATAGCACCTTTTCGTTTAAAGCAAGATATCTTGCCAGGTAGTTATATTGTGAAAACTTCTATTCTTTACCAGGTATGTAATACATCTGTTTGCTATCCACCCAAAGAAGAATTTATGGATGTTGCATTCACTGTAGAGGAAGGGTCCATACGACCTGATCGTAGTGAGATGGTGACTATCGATAAAGCCATTTACGACAGCTCTGGTAACATAAATTTAGAAGCCGCAATCGGAAGCGGACTTTTCTCATTTATTATATTATCGGTAAGCATGGGTTTCTTAGCACTATTAACACCATGCGTATTTCCCATGATACCGATCACCATTTCTTTTTTCACCCATAAAGGAGAAAAAAAAGAGGGTAGTCCTCTTAAAAATGCTTTTACATATACGTTTGGAATTATCGCAACATTTTCAATCATTGGATTGCTATTGGCATTAACCTTAGGTGCTTCAGGCGCTAATCAATTAGCCTCTAATCCTTGGGTAAATTTTTTTCTGGCATCTTTATTTGTTTATTTTTCACTATCACTTTTTGGAATGTATGATATTCAATTACCTCAGTGGCTTACAAATTTATCCCTCAAGCAAGAAGGAAGAGGGGGAACATTAGGTACAATATTTATGGCTGTAACGTTCACATTGACTAGTTTTACCTGCACCGTACAATTTGTTGGGCTTCTTTTAGTAGCTGCCTCTAACGGACAATGGTTTTGGCCAATGTTGGGAATGGTTATCTTTAGTACTGCTTTTGCATCTCCATTCTTTTTCCTTGCTTTGTTTCCTCAATATTTATCTAAAATGCCCAAATCAGGAAGTTGGTTAAATTCAGTTAAAGTAGTTCTTGGTTTCATGGAAATGGCCGCAGCTTTTAAATTTATCAGCAATAGCGACCTTGTATGGAATTGGGGATTTTTTACTCAAAATGTTGTCTTGGCTTCGTGGGCTATACTGATGTTGTTGTGTGGTTTGTATTTGCTGGGAAAAATTCAACTTCCTCATGATAGCGAATTAAAGTTTATCTCAGTTCCAAGGTTGATGCTTAGCATGATCTTTTTAACATTTGGATTGTACCTTACTTCAGGTATGTTCGGCAACAGAATTAGCGGCTTGATATACTCCTACCTTCCTCCCAAAGTCGATAGCGAGGTATCCTCTAGCTCATCAACAATGAATGATTCTGAGCTTTCTTGGTTAAAAAATCTTGATGATGCTTTTGTAGAGTCTAGGGCTACTGGCAAAGCAATTTTTGTTGATTTTACTGGATATACATGCACTAATTGTAGATGGATGGAAGCTAATATTTTTGTTCAAAAGGACGTGAAAGAAAGATTTTCTGAAATGGTTCTAGTTCAATTATATACTGATGGAGGACCAAATCATCGGGAAAATCAACAGTATGAAATTGAAAGATTTGGTACGGCGGCATTGCCTTTTTATGTAATTTTAAGTCCAGATGATCAGGTTCTAGGCACATTTCCAGGAATGTCAAGAAATGTGGACGACTTTTTAGATTTTTTGGATAATGGACTAGCAGGTTAAATATGAAAAAAATAAACATAATTTTTATCTTAATGTTTTCAGTCTCTATTGGTTGTGAAAAAAGCAAAAAAATAGAACTAGAAACCAATACCTCTAGCATTGAATCTAGAAGTCAGGAGAGGAATGACCCCCAAAGACCAGAATATGCAATAAAAGCACCTGACTTTACGCTTATGACAGTAAACGGTGAAAAGTTTCGTTTAAAGGATATGAAAGGAAAAGTTCTATTATTGAATTTTTGGGGAACTTGGTGTGGGCCATGCCGAAGAGAAATACCAGATTTTGTCAAACTTCAATCCAAATATAAAAAAAATGGATTAGAAATTGTTGGTATAACATTAACATCTGGCTCTCCAGATAATATCAAATCATTCATGGACGATTGGGATATTAATTATACAATTTTAACAGACATTGAAGAAAATGATACGCAAGTTGTTACTTATAATTTTGGTAAAGCGATCGGGCAATCCATAACAGGTATACCAACTACCCTTATAATTGACAGGGATGGTTACATCGTTAAGGGATATATTGGGCCAAGGACTGAAGACATTTTCTATCAAGATTTAAAACCGTATTTGTAACTATCACTGTAAAATGAAATGGAACCAATGATTGTTTCTTTCATTTAATTCAAAAAACTTTAGGATTTTAAATGAAAAAAATATTTTTAATTATATTTCTTTTTGCAATATTATCTGCACAAAACTCAATCTTAAAACAGTTCAGCGATCAATTTGCTGAAATTGCTGAAAATGCAAACCCTGCTGTTGTAACAATTCTTACTGAAAAAACCGTAGACATGAGTCGTTTCCAAAGGGGCGCTCCCCAGGAAGATCTCTTTAGATATTTTTTTAATCAGCCCCGTCAAAGAGAATTTAGATCTACTGCATTAGGCTCTGGCGTCATTATAGATTCCAATAAAGGTTATGTCATTACTAATAATCATGTGGTTGATGATGTTGATGAAATAAATATCAGATTAATGGATAATAGAGAATTTGAAGCTGAAATAATAGGCAGAGACCCAAAGTCAGACCTTGCTGTGCTGAAAATTGAACCTGATAATTTGGTTCAAATACGATTTGGAGATTCAGATGAATTAAGAGTAGGAGAGCTTGTAATAGCAGTTGGAAGTCCTTTTTCTGCAAATTTAAGCCATACTGTAACTGCGGGCATAGTTTCAGCTAAGGGTAGAGGCAATATAATCCAAGGTGATATGTATGAAGATTTTATCCAAACAGATGCAGCGATAAACCCTGGAAATAGTGGAGGAGCACTTCTAAATTCATCTGGTTCATTGATTGGTATTAACACTGCTATTTATACAAATAGTTTCGATTCAAGCAATAAAGGTGTGGGATTTGCTATTCCTTCAAACATGGTTAAGCAGGTTATGGATGATCTTGTTGCTTATGGCAAAGTAGTCAGGTCCTGGATAGGGGTCCAAATTCAAGCTTTAGATGAGTCAAAGGCAAAAGCATTGGGACTCGATTCCAGAAATGGTGCTTTAGTTGCTGATGTAGTAGCTGATGGCCCAGCAGACAAAGCAGGAATTGAGACCGGTGATGTTATAATTGAGTTCAATTCACAGAAAGTAAAAACTGTTGACAATCTTAGAAATAAAGTATCTGCATCTAAACCAAATAAAAGTTATGAGTTATTATTAATTCGAGATGGTAAGAAAAAATCAATGAGAGTAAAACTGGAAGAAATGCCAAGTGATGAGGTTTTAATTGGTTCAAATGTTGAAGAAAGCTCGAATGAGATCGGAATTAAGGTCTCTTCCATTTCTAGATCTCTTCGCAACCAGTATGATTTAAACGCAAAAGATGAAGGAGTGGTTGTGGTCAGTGTTGATGAAAATAGCCCTTCAGATGTTGCAGGTATTCAACCAGGCGATATAATAACGAGAGTTGGTACAAAAAAATGTACCAACCCAGAACAATTTCAAAGATTATTGAACGACACCAAAAAAAGAAATATGGTGATGCTTCATTTAAAAAGAGATGGAGCTGCAAGATACCTCACTCTTGAAGTTGACTGATAATAAATGATAAAAAAACCCGACACTAACGTTGACTTTGTTTCTATTGAGCATAAAGTTTTAGATTTTTGGACTAAAGAAAAGATATTTGAAAAACGACGTCAATTAAATCAAGGCAAGCCTAAATGGTCATTCATTGATGGTCCTATAACTGCGAATAATCCCATGGGAGTTCACCATGCTTGGGGCAGAACATTAAAAGACATTTTCAATAGATATAAAGCAATGAAAGGCTTTGAGCTGAGATACCAACAGGGTTTTGATTGTCAAGGTCTGTGGGTTGAAGTTGAAGTAGAAAAAGAGCTTGGGTTTAAATCTAAAAAAGATATCGAAGAATATGGCATCGAACGATTTGTAAATAAGTGCAAAGAAAGGGTTAGAAAGTTTTCAAAAATTCAAACTGAGCAATCAAAAAGATTGGGCTATTGGATGGACTGGGAAAATTCTTACTTCACCATGTCCGATGAAAATAATTTTACGATTTGGTCATTTTTGAAAAAATTGTTTGAAAATGGCAAGATATACAAAGGCTCTGATGTTGTACCTTGGTCTGGCAGATCTGGCACTTCCTATTCTCAAATGGAAATAATTGAAGGCAGAAAACTTGTCTCTCACAAAGCTGTGTTCGTTCGTTTTCCAATAGTTGATAAGGAAAATGAATATATCCTTGTTTGGACAACTACTCCATGGACATTGACATCAAATGTCATCGCTGCAGTTAATGCAAATATTAATTATGTCAAAGTGAAAGCCTCAGATGGTTCAATATATTATTTTGCAGAAGAGAATCTCAACTTTAAAAGACTCGAAAAACAGTTCAAAGAAAAAAAACAATGGATTGATGGAGTGCCTAAGTTAAAAACCATAGCGCAAATTTTTAATGAAAGAGGTGGATTTGAGGTTTTAGAAACAATTAAAGGTAGTAAGCTAGTTGGATTAAAATATATAGGTCCATATGACCATCTAGATGCTCAAAATGAAATTGGCGGTTATCCGTACAAAGATGAAAAATTAAAGAAAAAAAACATAACTAGCAGTACTCAGCACCAGGTCATCGATCCAGGTAAAGATAATATCGGAAATGATATAGTGGTTGCCGGTGAAGGAACAGGAATAGTTCACATGGCTCCTGGTTGTGGCGATATTGATAGTAAAATTGGAAATAAGCTGGGATTTGTCAGCATTGCTCCATTAAATAAAGAATCTAAGTTTACTGAAAAATTCGGCTGGCTTGCAGGGAAAAGCGCAACGGATAAAAAAACAATTCAATTGATAATAAATGATCTCAAAGAAAGAAACTTATTGTTCTATGCAGAAGACTATCCTCATGTATATCCTCATTGCTGGAGGTCTGGTGATGAGCTTGTTTTTAGATTGGTCGATGAATGGTATATTAACATGGATTGGAGAGATGATATAAAAAAAACAGTCAGAGATATCAATTGGATACCAGATTGGGGCGAAGACAGAGAAATAGAGTGGCTTGATAACATGGGTGACTGGATGATCTCAAAAAAGCGATTTTGGGGCTTGGCTTTGCCTATATGGACTTTTGATGATGGTTCATTTTATGTTGTAGGGTCAAGGGAAGAATTAAAAGAATTGGCAGTTGAAGGCTGGAATGAGTTTAATGGACACTCACCACATAGACCATGGATTGACAAAGTTAAAATCAAGCACCCTAAGACAGGTCTTATTGGAAATAGAATTGAAGATGTCGGCAATCCATGGTTGGACGCTGGTATAGTCCCATACTCTACTTTAAAATATAATTCAGATAAAAGCTATTGGGATGAATGGTTTCCTGCTGAGTTTGTTGTTGAATCCTTTCCAGGTCAATTTAGAAACTGGTTCTATTCTCTATTGGCGATGTCCACTATGCTTGAAAACAAGCCACCTTTTAAAAATCTTTTAGGTCATGCACTTGTCAGAGCAGAAGATGGAAGAGAAATGCATAAATCTTGGGGAAATGCAATTTGGTTTGATGATGCGGCAGAAAAAATGGGAGTAGATGTAATGAGATGGATGTATGCGTTGCAAAACCCTGAACATAATCTATTATTCGGTTATTCTATTGGTAATGAAATAAGAAAAAAGCTAATTCAGTTATGGAATTCCTATTCTTTTTTTGCAACCTACGCTTCTGTTGATGGCTACCATCCACATAAAAATAAAGTGAATTATGCTGACTTCTCTATCATGGATAAATGGATAATTTCAAAACTAAATGTTTTTATTAGGGATTGTAATTCTGGTTTAGAACAATTTAGATCTGACATCATGATGAGAAAATTTGATCTTTTTTTAGACGATTTATCGAATTGGTATATACGAAGAAGTAGACGAAGATTTTGGAAAAGCGAAGATGATCTTGATAAGCAAACGGCTTACCAAGTTCTTTATGAATGTCTCATTACTATTATAAAATTAATTTCACCTGTTTTGCCTTTTGTAACAGAAGAAATATATCAAAATTTGGTAAAAAATATTAACTCAGATGAACATGAAAGCATCCATTTGTGTGACTATCCAAGTTCAGATTTGAAAAAAATAGACATTGAATTGATGAAGAACATTGATTCCCTTAGGAAAGTAGTTGAGCTTGGCAGGTCAGCAAGAAATAAAGCTAAAATCAAGATTAGACAACCTCTCTCGGAATTACATTTTCATGTAACCGATAAAAAAGTCGCAAACTTTATCTTGAACGAAAGTAAAATTATTGAAGATGAATTAAATGTAAAGAAGGTTGTACAAGCAGATTCCGAAGACAAATTAGTTAAATTTAACATAAAACCGAACTTACCTATTTTGGGCGCTAAATACGGAAAAAATCTTAAAATAATTAGTGAGGCTATCAGAAAAATAACTCCAGATAAGATAATCTCTAAAATCAGATCTGATAAAAAATTAGATTTATTAATCCAAAGTAAAGAAATTTCAATTTTTAGAGATGAGTTGATTTTTGAGCAGGAATCTGCTGAGAAATTCTCCTCTTCTGGTGACGATAATCATACAGTGGGACTTATAATAGATATTAATGAAGATTTGAAAAATGAAGGAATGGCAAGGGATGCAATTAGACAGGTGCAAAACATGAGAAAAAATGCTAATTTCGCAGTTGAAGATAGAATCAATATTTATTCTGACCTTTCTGGTAAAATAGGGAATGCTATAAAAGCAAACATCGATTTGTTTAAAAATGAGGTTTTGGCTTTAAGTATTTTTGAAAAAAAAGATGAAGTTGAATATTCTTCTAGAATAGAAATTGATAATGAAATTCTTCACATAGGATTAAATAAAGCAAAAAGCGAAAGGATATAATGTGTTAAACAAATATTCAAAAGCAGAGCTAAATAAATTTAAAAAATCTATTGAACACAAAATAAGTTTAATAGCTAACGAAGTGGATACAATAAAAGAAGGATTAGGGAGTTCTTCGAACAAGCAAGGAGGTCTTACTCCGGACTCAATTTATAGTGTTCATATGGCTGATGCAGGAACTGATTCTCATGAACAGGAGAAGAACTTCATGTTAATGAACAGGGGCAGTGACTATTTAAAAAACTTAGAAATTGCTTTGGAGCGCATCAATGACGGCTCTTTTGGCGTTTGTAAAATTTGCAATGAATTAATACCTGCTGAAAGAATGATGGAAGTGCCCAACGCAACAAAATGCGTGAATTGCAAGGAAAAGGGAAAGCTTGGTTTAATATGAATGTGCTCTTTTTGAGCCTTTTCCTTTTTTTGTTAGACCAAATCTCAAAATATCTTGTAAGACATAACATGTCTTTAGGTCAATCAATTGAAATAATCCCTAATTTTTTTAACTTGACCTATATAACAAACGATGGCATGGCCTTTGGGATAGATTTTCCTTTTGGTATTTTTTTATTTTCAGCGCTATCAATAGTTCTTACAATTTTTCTATTTTATTATTTGTACACAATTAAAAATGACGTTTTTATATTGAGATTTTCTATTTCCTTAATAATTGCAGGTGCCTTAGGCAATTTAACAGATAGAATTTTCTTAGGTGAGGTTGTCGACTTTTTTGATTTTATGATTGGCAATTTTCGATGGTATATCTTTAATATAGCTGACTCGTGTGTCACAGTAGGTATGGTCATAATGTTATTTGATTCAATTTTTTTAGAGAAAAAAAGAGCGAAGATTGAAGTTTGAGACTATTCCAGTTAATGCTATAAAACCTTTGAGGATAGATCTCTTTCTATCCAATTACTTTCCTGATTTTAGCAGGACTCAAATTAAAAAAATGATAAAATCAGGAAATATTAGAGTAAACAGCTTTACTGTAAAACCAAGTTATCAGCTAGATGGCAATGAAACTATTGACTATTTTATTTCGTTACCTCAAAATGATAATACAAAATTAAAAGCGCAAAAAATAGATTTGGATATTATTTATGAGGATGCATCGATTATTGCCATAAATAAACCTTCGGGCTTAGTTGTACACCCAGGAAATGGAAATGAAGATGGTACACTGGTAAATGGGCTTTTACATTATTTTGACAAATTATCTAATATTAACGGCGAATATAGGCCTGGAATAGTACATCGTCTGGACAAAAATACCTCTGGTGTAATCTTAATTGCGAAAACAAACCAAGCACATAAGCATCTATCTTATCAGTTTGAAAAAAGATTAATTGAAAAAAAATATTTTGCAATCACATGGGGAAGCTGGAAAGAAGAGCAGGGTCTTATTGACCGCCCTATTAAAAGAGCAAAAAAAGATCCAACTATTTTTGAAGTCAATATTAATGGTAGAAGTGCAACCACTGGGTATTCGCTATTGGAAAGAGGTAAGTATCTAAATCAAGTATTTTTTTTTCCTAAGACTGGAAGAACACATCAAATCCGAGTACATGCTTCATTTGTAGGATGTCCAATTTTTTGTGATGAAAAATATGGTGGTGGTTTAAAAAAAGCTCGAGGCTTTTTACCAGAAGTAACTAAAATTTTTACTAAAATTGCTAAAAACTTGAACAGGCAGGCACTTCATGCTGAAGAGATTATTTTTAATCATCCTATTACCAATAAAAAAATGTCATTAAGAGCCCCAATTTCAGAAGATTTAAATGATCTTTTGAATCAACTCAGTTTATTTAATGCATGATGATAGAAATGTACGAATCATTAAATGATTTTTATCTTTTTCTAAAAAAAGAAAGAAATTTTTCTAATAATACTATTAAATCTTACATGACAGATCTAAACAAATTTAAAAAGTTTCTTAATGACGATAATTATGATATTAATAAAATATCAAGAAAACAAATCAGAGCCTTTTTATCTTCGGAGTTTGATAAAAAATTTTCAGATAGAACAATTGCAAGAAGACTTGCTTCTATAAAATCATATTTTAAATTTATGGTTAAGTCTGAACAAATATATAGCAATCCATCCGAAAACATAAGATCCCCTAAAATAGCAAGATCATTACCTAATTTCATAGATCAAAAAATTATTGATTTACTTATGGATTCTCCTAATGATAATACTGCAATTGGATTAAGGGATAAAGCAATGTTAGAGCTTTTTTATTCAACAGGTATGAGGTTAAGTGAATTAGTTTCATTAAATCACGGTTCGGTTGATTATAAAAATAATCTAATTAGACTTTTTGGTAAAGGAAGCAAAGAACGTTTGGTTCCCTTTGGAAATAGAGCGAAATTGTACTTAGAGAAATACACTATTTCTAGAAAAAATAAAGATTTTAATAAACCATTGTTTATAACTAAGAGAGAGAAGCGAATTTCAAAAAGAACGGTTCAAAGAAGAATATCTATGTATATAAAGCTAGTTGCAGATGGCAATCAATTAGGTCCGCATATATTAAGACATTCTTTTGCAACACATCTTATTGAAAATGGGGCAGGTATAAGAACTGTGAAAGATCTGTTAGGTCATAGTAATCTGTCCTCAACTCAAGTTTATACACATATTCAACCGGAAAAAATAAAACAAACATACAAACAAGCCCATCCAAGAGGATAAATATGTCAAATTTGAACAAAACCCTTGGTTTAGATCAAATTGGTCTAAACAACGTATCTAAGATACATAGAAATCTAAATGTTGATAATTTAATTGATGAAATTTTAAAAAATAAAGAAGGTGTTATCAGTTCTACAGGTGCTCCCATTGTAGATACTGGAAAATTTACAGGGAGATCACCTAAGGATAAGTACATAGTCGATGAACCCTCCTCAAATTCACAAATTTGGTGGGGTCAAGTTAATCAAAAAATTGATGAAAAAGTCTTTGATGAGCTTTTCTCAAAGATAGTTGATTATTATAATTCAGACCAAAATGATACTTATATGTTCGATGGATATGCTGGTTTTGATCCAAAGTATAGTATCAACGTAAGGATTTTGGCTAAAAGAGCTTGGCAGGCCCACTTTGTTCACAACATGTTTATAAGACCAGAATCAAAAGATCTAGATAATTTTTCTCCTGATTTTACAATAATAAATGCTTCAGATGTAAAAAATGAAAATTTTAAAGAGCATGGTATGAATTCAGAATCATTTGTTATTTTTCATATGGCTAAAAAAATTGCAATTATTGGAGGCACTGAATATGCTGGTGAAATGAAAAAAGGAATCTTTTCAGTATTGCATTACCTTCTACCACAAAGTGGAGTGCTTTCCATGCATTGCTCTGCCAATGTTGCTGAAGATGGAGAAAACTCTGCAATTTTCTTTGGTTTGAGTGGTACTGGAAAAACCACACTTTCTACTGATCCAAAGCGTCCATTAATTGGAGATGACGAGCATGGTTGGTCAAATGATGGCATATTCAATTTTGAAGGCGGCTGCTATGCCAAAACAATAAATCTAAACCCTGAGAATGAGCCCGACATTTTTAATGCTATTAAAAGAGGAGCATTGCTAGAGAATGTAGTCTATGACCCAGAAACCATGGTAGTTGACTATTCAGATGGATCAAAAACGGAAAATACTAGGGTATCTTATCCTTTAAATTTCATAGATAACTCTATTTATGGACAAGGTAAGCCTGCAATGTCAAACCATCCAAAAACCATAATTTTTTTGACATGCGATGCTTACGGAGTAATACCTCCCGTATCAAAGTTAACTTCCGAGCAAGCGATGTATCACTTTATAAGTGGATATACAGCAAAAGTAGCTGGAACTGAGCGGGGCATTACTGAGCCAACAGCTACATTTTCACCTTGTTTTGGAGGTCCTTTTTTGACATTACATCCATTAAGATATGCTGAGCTTTTAAAGGAGAAAATGAATAATTTTGAGGTACCGGCATATTTGGTAAATACTGGATGGGTCGGGGCTTCAGCGCAGTCTGGAGCAAAGAGAATATCTCTTCCATTGACTCGCAAAATGATTCATTCTATACTTGACGGAACAATAGAAGAATCTGAATTTGAATTAGATCCCTATTTTGGTGTAAAAGTTCCAAAAAATTTGAATGAAATAAGTGAAGATTTGCTAATTCCTGTTAATGCATGGAAAGATAAAAATGAATACGATAAAATAGCGAAAACTTTAGTTGGAAAATTCAATGAGAACTTTTCAAAATACAATATTGATGATGTTGATATTATCAACGCAGGTCCAAGGATTAAAGCTTAGAAATTAGAGAGGTTTGTAATCAAATGAGTAAATTTGTTTTCACATCAGAATCTGTATCAGAGGGTCACCCCGATAAGGTTTGCGATGCGATATCTGATGCTATACTTGATAAATACTTGGAGAAGGATCCTAATTCTCGCGTAGCATGTGAAACAATGGCTACTACTGGAAATGTTTTTGTTTCAGGAGAAATAACCTCAAAAGCTTCAGTTAATGTTGAAGAAGTTGTGAGGAACACTTTAAAAGAAATTGGTTATGTAGATAGTCAGTATGGAATGGATTGCAATTCAGTAAAAATCACCTCTTTTCTTGATAATCAAAGCCCTGAAATTGCTCAGGGAGTTGACGAAGGATCAGGTTTATTTGATGAGCAAGGAGCAGGAGACCAAGGCTTAATGTTTGGTTTTGCTTGCAATGAAACAAAAGAATTAATGCCCCTTCCAATTCATTTATCCCATAGGTTGGTTGAAAAGTTAACCAATCTTCGAAAAAATGGTACTTTGGATTGGCTAAGACCTGATAATAAGTCTCAGGTTTCAATTTTATATGAAAATAATAGACCACGTAAAGTTTCAAAAGTAGTCATAGCCACTCAGCATGACGATATGCTAGATCAATTTGCAAACGAAAAAGACGAGCATCATTTTATTACTAGCGAAGTTATTGATAAAGTTATTAAACCAGTTTTAGATTTATCGAACCTTCCGTATGATGATGCTTATATAGTTAATGGTACTGGTAGATTCGTTTTTGGTGGGCCTGAAGCGGATACCGGTTTAACCGGAAGAAAGATCATTGTAGATACTTATGGAGGATATGCGCCCCATGGCGGAGGAGCATTTTCTGGTAAAGACCCTTCAAAAGTTGATAGATCTGCAGCATATATGGCAAGATATATAGCTAAGAATATTGTTGCTGCTAAATTAGCAGACAAATGTGAAGTTCAATTTTCATACAGTATCGGTGTTGCAAAGCCAACATCGTTTTATGTAAAAACCTTCGGCACAGGAACAATTTCTGATGAAAAGCTTACAAACATTGCGGAGACATTGTTTCCTTTAAAACCAAGCGGGATTATAAATCATTTGAATTTAAAACACCCAAGATACAGAATTACTGCCTCTAATGGCCATTTTGGAAGGACAGAAGATTCTTTTACTTGGGAAAAAACTGATATGGTCGATGAATTATTATCGGCTATTTAATTAAGGAGTTATAATGGAATTAACTGAAAATATTGTTGAGAGATTGCCTTACAAAGTAAAAGATATCTCTCTTTCAAATTGGGGAAGAAAAGAAATTTCCTTAGCAGAAGCTGAAATGCCTGGTTTAATGTCAATAAAAAGAGAATTCTCTGCTTCAAAACCCCTACAAGGTGCTAGAATAGCAGGATGTTTGCACATGACAATTCAAACTGCTGTTTTGATAGAAACGTTGATTGATCTTGGAGCAGAAGTTTCTTGGTCATCTTGCAATATATTTTCAACGCAGGATCATGCTGCAGCTGCCATTGCAGCAAAAGACATACCTGTTTATGCTTGGAAAGGAATGAATGAGGAAGAATTTGATTGGTGTATAAAGCAAACACTATTTGCCTTTAACGATGATAAACCGCTTAATATGATTTTAGATGATGGGGGCGATCTCACCAATATGGTATTAGATCATTATCCCGAGCTTGTTTCTGGGATTAAAGGTCTTTCTGAGGAGACTACTACTGGAGTCCATAGGCTTCATGAAAGGGTTAAAAATGGTACCTTACCATTGCCTGCTATCAACATAAATGACTCAGTAACTAAAGCAAAATTTGACAATAAATATGGCTGCCAGGAATCGTTGGTCGATGCTATCAGAAGATCTACCGATATCATGATGGCAGGAAAAGTTGCCGTCGTTGCAGGTTATGGCGATGTAGGGAAGGGTTCCGCTGCATCTTTAAGGGGTGCTGGCGCTAGAGTTATTATTTCAGAAATCGATCCAATCTGCGCTTTGCAAGCATCAATGGACGGTTTTCAAGTTAAAAGACTGAAAACCGTAATCAGTGATGTGGATATTGTAGTAACTGCAACGGGCAATAGAGATATTGTTAGAGCAGAACATTTTGAAAATATGAAAGATAAAGCCATAGTTTGTAATATTGGTCACTTTGACAATGAGATTGACATGGCTTGGTTAGAAAAAAATCATGGAAATTCAAAAGATACCATAAAACCTCAAGTTGATAAATACACTTTAAATGGAAAAGATATCATAGTATTGGCTGAAGGTAGATTGGTTAACCTTGGCTGCGCAACAGGCCACCCTTCTTTTGTGATGAGCAATTCTTTTACAAATCAGGTTCTTGCGCAAATCGAATTGTGGGAAAACAGTGATAAATACGAAAATAAAGTATATGTTCTTCCAAAGCATTTAGATGAAAAGGTAGCTATTTTACATTTGGAAAAACTAGGTGTTGAGCTGACCCAGTTGAATCAAGAACAAGCTGACTATATTGGAGTAAAGGTAGAGGGACCCTTTAAATCTGAAGAATACAGATATTAGCTCTGAGTTAATAAAACAAAAAAAGCCTCCAAGTGAGGCTTTTTTTTTATCAAAAATAAATAAAATGAATTTTTTTGATTTAAATGCTATTTTTAGCTAATTATTTTATTATTTGATGAAGAAGTTTATAATCAAAAGCGCAACTTATAAGAAATGGTCAATATGGTTTTTATTTCTTTTGATGCCGTTTTCTCTCATTAAATGTGATTTAAGCACTTTAAATGGATTTAAGGTGCCAACATGGTTTGTAGATATAACTTTCCCTTTGGTTCAAAATAAATTCTCTCTCGAGGGAATGATGGACAATAAGCAAATCTTTTCAACTCCAGATTCTCTTGGTATGCAGTTGATGTTTGAAGGTATTTTGCCTGACACCTCCATTGGATCGGATATCTTGGAAATAACCCTAGACACCTCAATTCCTTTTTCTTTAAATCCGACCGCATCCCCTACAAGCACTCAAAGCATTACCGTACCATTTGATACAACCATTGATATAATCCCCTCAAAGACGCTCATAAATAGCTCTGGGGCTACATTTAGTATTCCACCCACCACAGATCAGCAAATTACTCAAGCTACTTGGAATTCAATTGCATCTGCATTTAATCCGAGCATACAGATACCTATTAATATCCCATCCATCTCTCTGGATCAATTTGAATTCATTGAATCAATAAATGGATATGTTGTTAAAGAGGATGCTGGTGGAGCAGTTAGTAATTTTACAACATCTATCGAGAACGATGGCCTGCCATCATCAATAACCAATTTTGCCTCAACTTTAAAAACAAGTATTAACAGTGCCTCAATTACACTTGCAAATCAAACTCAAGCGAGCATAGGAAAGGGGCAAACCTTTTCACCATCTGCAAGCTCTATAAGTAAAGCTTCGATAGGCAATTCAATGACTATGGATTTGTCATTAGGTCTTGAATCTTTGACTGCTGGATCTTCAGAGGAAACTTTGTTTAGTTACACTAGCGCGACTTCAGTGACAGGATGGACTAATGGTTGGCAAAAATTCTCTTTGTCAAAAACCGGAGCTTTAAGCAAAATCATATTGAAATTAAGTAATGCTGCACCAGCAGCAGATTATAATTTGGCGCTTTATATCTACACAGCTGATAATGATCCCTCAAGCGCTAACCCAAATTCTAAGTTTATAAGCGCACCTTACGATAAATCGAATACTGTCACAATTAATAGAAATACAGCAGCTGGAGAAGTAGAATTTCCCTTTTCAAGTGGCAAAACTTATAATGCCAGTACCAACTATTATTTTTGGATAAAAGAAGAAGGGGTAAATCCAGCAGGCACAGGGGGCCAAAAATTGTATATAAACAGTTCTGAAAACGATGGAGGTTCGGATAATAGCTTTGGACGAGTTTATCATAAAATAAATACTTTGACAGGGGACCTTATTACAATCAGTGCGGGTGATAAGATGCAGATTGGCATATCAAATCAATTAAAAATTTCAGGTTTTGATTCAGCTTTGGTTAGCATTGCAGAGACAAATATTCCTATCGGTATACCCGAAGTTAAATTTCCAGCTTCCATTGAAATATTTTCTGGCAAATTAATATCTCCAAGCGCCGCTGATATCAATGAAATAAAGATAAATAGTATTACTAGCGGTTATCCTATGGATGTGAATTTTTTGATGAATTTTAAGAATTTTGCACCGCCTGCAGGAAAAGATTCCACAAAATTGGATACAGTATTAAAAAATGGTTTGACTATTAAAAAGAATTATGACTTAGATGGATATACGTTTTATAACCCTCAAGGAGCTGACTCTGTTTTAAAAAAGCTTACCTTAGAAGCTTCTGCTACAATCAAAGCACAGAACAGTTCATTTCCGTTAGATGGATCAAACTTTGGGGGGATATCTTTTGATATAGGTCTAAAAGGACTTCACTTTGAATCCATGGAAGCAAATATAGTTCAAGAATTTCCACCAACCTCCTTTGCTATTTCAGGGATGCCGCTCGGTTTTTCTGGTTGGGAATTTGTGGATACTAAATTAGAAATTGAAATGTATAATGGAATAAGATTGCCTGTAGTTCTTGATTTTGATATGGTGGGTATAAATCAAGCAGGTGATACTTCAAAAGTGAATGCCATATCCACTCTTGCAAGTCCATCAACCGCTAAAGATACCACAAAAACGATTGTAAGATTATCCTCAATTGGAACAACAACCTTAAAATACCAAGCGCCAGGATCGTTGAATTATTATGATAGCACCAACGTAACACCTAAAACGAATGAGACAACCATTGTTGAGTTAATGTCATCAAATCCTTCAACCTTCAATGTGAATTCTAGAGCAAGAATTGACGGTAGAGGTACGCTTGAATCGGGAATGACCATAGGAGGAAAATATAGAATGTTAGCCCCATTTGAGATAATCATGGCTCCTATGACATTTATATCAGCAACCAATTCTCCTTTACAAGAAATGGATCATTCCAATAGAAACAGGATACGTTCTTCATTACAGTCTGCGAGTATGACATTTACTGTTGAAAATAAAATTCCCTCAGGAGGAGATCTTTCTATGCTAATGTCAAATACAGGGTATTTTCCGTTAGATACAACAGTAGTAGCTTTGCGCGCATTTAAGGATTCTATGGTGGTTAAATTAAATTGGTCCAATACTGATAGTGTATATTTAGTATCAACTTGTGATAGTTTAAATCCAGAGTTTAGCGATATTTATATATTTAATGTTATGGATGACTTTGCAGATTGTATCAATGGCATGTCATATATCATTAAAACAACAAGCAGTTCAATGGATACCGCTTTTTCCTATGTAGACACTCTTTTAAAGATCCCTCTTCCTGAGCCAAAAAGTTTTTACAATGTCACAAATTCTGGTGTTCATGCAGGCCAAGTCCGGGAAGCAGGGCTTACTACTTATGCTAGTCCTTTGCCAAAAGAGAGAGTTAGATTAATGACAGATCCAGGCCAACCTTATATGGCTCCCAGGTTCAGGTTGGAGGGTTCAAACGGTAGATCAGTTTATATGACAACAGGTGACTATCTAAATATTGATTCTTTTGTAACCTTTAGCATAAGTAGCACAGGTATGTCAGACCCCCCTCCAAATGAGCTGGTTGTTAAGTTTCCAAATGGAGGCCAAAGTTTAAATGAGAGCTCGACTATAAAAATTACTTGGAAAACATATGGCACTGTTTCAAAAGTAGATCTTGCCTATTATGCTGGAGGTAACCCAAATGTGAATTCAGATGTTGGCTGGGTCAATATTATTACAGATTTAACCAATGAAAATTTCTATAATTGGACCCCCACAAGCACAGATGGTATTAGTTCATTGTCTAGTAGCCTGAAAGACAGTATTCGCATCAGGATAAAATCTTCCGATGGTAAAGTTAGAGATATGTCAGGTTGGTATTTTTCATTAACTAGCGGCAGTGGCGGTTCACAGTCTATTGAAGATATTGCTATTGATAATATTTGGAATGGGTTATTGAAAAAATGAGATCAAAATCATTATTAGTTTTAATTATTTTTTTTAATTCAATTCTTTATGGACAAAAAAGAGACCCTAGAACAGTTGCGTTAGTTGGCGCAACAACAACTATTGCTGATGGTATTTATGCTGTTGGTTATAATCCCGCTCTAATTGCCTATCAAAAAGAAAAACCGTTTATGTTGCAGTTGGGTGGTTTGGATTTTGGTATGAAAAATAATTATTTATCTATAGCTACCTTAAATGCGTTAAACGGTGATACCTTAGAGCAAGATGAGAAATCATTCATACTAAATAGATTGGATAATAATGGGGGGTTACGATTTGACCTTGATGGTCATTTAGCTATACCATTTCTTAATTTTTCTTTGGGAAATATGGTCTTATCATCAAATATGAATTATTTGAGTACCTATGCTTTACCCTCAGGATTAGTAAGGCTTATTTTGGAAGGCAATGCCAATAACCCAAACATTGATATGACTTTTGGCCTTGAAGTTATAGGGGTAAATGAATTTGGGTTTTCCTTTGCGGTTCCATTTGAATCTTATGCAGTCGGTTTAACAGTCAAATATTTACAAGGTCTCTTTTATATGGGTCTTGATCCAGATTCCAGTAAAGCTGATTTCATTACTACACCCAAAGCAGTTTATGGTTCTGGGACGTACTATCTTCGCCAAGGTTTTGGTGGGAGTGGCTACGGAATTGATATTGGTTTGGCGACAAAAGAATTTAATAGACTGAGGTTTGGTGCCTCCATTATAAATGCATCAGCTAGCATAGGATGGAACAAACCCTCATTATTAAAAGATGCGTTGAAAGAATACCCGCTGAAGTGGGGAGGTGAGAGACTTTCTGATAGCGTAGCGGTATTATACACCTACAAAATCGATTCGTTACGCGCTGATAATCTTTCGTCTGGAAACTTATTTACTAGCTCTTCGCAAATTGTAAAAAATTTGGATGAAAATGGCAAAGTTAAAAAGTTCAATATCACTTATCCTTCTATTTTTAGAATTGGTGGGTCTTATAGGGGGGACGAGGTTTTGATAAGTTCAGATATTTCTACTGGATTTGAAAACAGATTTTTCTCTAGCGCCAGATGGAAATGGGCCATAGCAGCTGAGCTATATAGATTCGATAACCTGCCCTTAAGATTAGGATTTTCTTGGGAAGGGATGGATAGAACGGAGTTTGGAATGGGAGCAGGTTTTCATGGTGGCCCTGTAATGATTGATGTCGGGTTTTCATTTAAAAGTGGCATGTGGATACATACTATGAAAGGATTGAATTTCTCATTGGGATTTACAATGACCAGCTTTAAGGGGAGAGATAACAAAACTGATGATGCTTCTTCGGGACCATCCCCAGTCCCGGAAACCTCACTTCCTAATAACCAAAAGCAATAAAATACCACCAATCGAAAATATAACATTTCCCATCCATGCTGCTACGTTCGGAGTCATAATTCCGCTATACCCCATTGACATACCAAACTTTATAAAAACATAATAAATAAAGATTACCAGAATTCCCATCCCTGCGCCAAATGAGAGCCCGTTTTTTGACTTGATAAGAACAAGCGGCAGACCGAAAAGAACAACAATAAGATTTGTAAAAGCAAACGATATTTTAAAAGATCGATCGACCTCCCATTTGATTGTATCAACCCCGTTATTCTTTAATTGATTTATTCTCTCCGTTAGTTCTGAGTAACTCAATTCATCCGGCCTTTTGGTTTGTTGAGTGATATCGTCAGGTGTGAACCCAATATCCATAATGGTATCTGAGTTTGATATGATAGTTTCTTTTACAGCCCCTAATTCATCAAATTCTCTAATTGAATAATTAGTAACGTTCCAAACATTTAATGTGTCGAGCCACTTAATACCTCTCGAATCTAGCCTTTTGTTTACAATTCCATCCTCAAGCGCGATCATTGTTATATTTCTACCAATTTTAGTATCGGTCCTGTATCTATCAATTGATAAATGGGATTTTTCATTTTTCTGAAGAAAAATATCTCGCATATTTTTCTTGACCTTAACTCTTGATTTACGTTTCATGTATTCTCTTTCAATATCATACCGCAATTGATTCCCTTTGCTAACCCATTTATTATCAAGTTCAAATGAAATAAGACTTGTCAATACACTAGTTGTAAAAATAGGAATTGCGATTCGGTATACACTAATTCCAGTTGATTTCATTGCTGTCAGCTCATTTTTTTTTGCTAGTAAGCCAATACTGAATACGGTTGCAATAAGCATTGACATTGGCAAGCCAATATTAATAAACCATGGTATGGCATATAGATAATATTTCATGGTTATATTAAAGGGAATTGCATTGTCAATAAATCGATCAAGATTTTCAATCAAGTCTACTATGAGAATGACGCAAATAAAGCCTAGAAGAGTCATCAAGAGTGTGACTATAAATTTTTGCAGTAAATATATATCAAGCTTTTTCATGTAAATAGCTTTAGTAATTAACCTTATAATTTCGTTATAATTAATTACTTTTATGATAATGAAATGAATTTGTTCAAAACAATTGAATTAGCAGTTTCCTCTTTCGCAGACTTTATGTGGTCTGCGCCTTTCTTGACCATGGGTACAGTTGAAATTCCATTCTTATTATTTTTGCTTTTGGGTGGAGGTGTTTTCTTTTCGATTTATAGTCGATTTGTTCCTTTCAAATACTTCTCTCATGGACTAAAAATTTTGATGGGCAAATATAATGACCCTAACGACCCTGGAGAGATCACACACTTTCAAGCACTGACAAGCGCATTAGCAAGTACAGTTGGCCTTGGCAATATAAGTGGTGTTGCCATTGCAATACAAATGGGAGGGCCGGGTGCATTATTTTGGATGTGGGTAAGTGCATTGCTTGGAATGTCGACAAAATTCTTTTCATGTACATTATCAATATTGTATAGAGGCAAAGATGACCAAGGCCAGATTCAAGGCGGTCCAATGTACTATATAGAAAATGGGCTCGGAAAACGTTTTAAGCCTTTATCGATTCTCTTTAGCCTTGCTGGGCTCATTGGTTGTACAGTTATGTTTCAATCAAATCAGTTAGCTGACATCATTCGCGATCAGGTTTTTTTACCTAACAATATGTTTGTTGAAAATGCGTTGATAGGTGACTTTTTACAAGGATTAATAATGGCAACGTTAACAGGAATTGTGATCTTCGGCGGCATTCAACGCATTGGTAAAGTAGCTTCCTATTTAGTTCCAATTATGGTGATCTTATATCTCTTATCTGGTTTGCTCGTTATCTTTAAACACATTACTGAAATTCCATCACTCTTTGCTTTAATTGTAAACGATGCATTCACTGGTGATGCTGTAATGGGTGGTGCAGTTGGCGCTGTTATCATAGCAGGCGTGAGAAGAGCATTGTTCTCAAATGAGGCAGGGCTAGGTACCTCAGATATGGCGCATGGAGCAGCACAAACCAATGAACCTGTTAGAGAAGGACTAGTAGCAATGATTGAGCCATTTATCGATACGATTATAGTTTGCACTATTACTGCTCTGGTCATTTTATCATCAGGAGTATGGCAAGAGGAAGGATTGAATGGAGTTACGATGACAACTGCAGCTTTTATAACTGAACTTGGAAGCTTTGGAAAATTTCTCTTATTATCAGCCGTGTTGACTTTTAGTCTATCAACAATGATGAGCTATTCCTATTATGGCAGCAAATGTAGCGGCTATCTTTTTGGCACTAAAAGTATCTTTTATTATCGATGTTTTTACGTTGTTACTATTATAGTGGGGGCAATGATAACTATAGAAGTTGTATTAAGTGTAGTCGATGGTATGTATGCGGTAATGGCAATTCCAACAGTAATAGGCTCTGTTTTATTATCTGGGAAAGTAATGGATGAAGCAAAAAAATATTTTGCTAAACTGAAAGAAATTTAATAGCTACTTGGCCCTCTAACTTCCATACACTCCCTCTTTCTCCCACTTCCGTCTCTTTCATAACAATCTTGAGAAAGAATTTGATCATTCTTGAAAACTTCAACGCGTTGTAAATTGGTATTAAGCCAGTACCATTCCCATCTACCTTCTTTTTTATCTTCCACGTATTTACCCTTCCAGGCAAAAATATCATCTCGTTCTCCTGGCGGGTTCCTGTGATACTCAACCCATAGGCCTTCTTTAAGACCTTCCCTAAAGACACGAGTTCCCTTGATGTCGCCATTTGGAAAATATCGCACCCAATCTCCATGCATTTTACCGTCCTTATAGGAAGGCTCTTCTTTGACTTGGCCATTTTCATAATATTCATATTTATATGTGTGAAGCAGGTTTCCCATATCCCACACTTCTAGAGTCTTTTCTTGAAATTCGTTCCAATACGTCCAGATCTCATGCTTTTTATCTTGAACCCATAAACCTTCTTCTTTTTGTCTTACTTTAATGCTCTCATACCACTCAAAATACATACCTTCTCTTAAATCATCTGCGAAGTTTGTTTCGGACTGTTTGACCCCCGTTGAATCATACAGCACTGTCCATAGTTTATCTTTTTTTCCCTCTGTATAATGGAACGTTCTCCAAATTTCACCATCCTCAAAGAATGCTTCCCATTTACCATCATATGAACCATTTTTATCAAAACTTGGCTCTTCTACAATTTGCATATTCTCAAAAGTTGGGGCATTGTCAACTTTAAGATTCATATAAAAATCATAGTTATAATAATTAGAATCTTCAATTGAGCTTATGTTATCATAATATTTAAAATCGTAGTCAGTGACCAATGAATCTTGATTATAAAAGGTGAAATTCTGGCGACGTTTGTCTTGATAATAGGACATCCAGATCTTGTCTTTTTTGCCTGCATCATAACCAAAGGTCTTTTTCGTTTCACCATCCTCATAGAAGGCTTCCCATTTTCCATCAAAAAGACCCTCTTTATTAAACTCTGGCTCTTCTGCTATCTGCAAGTTATCATAATATTTAAAATCGTAGTCAGTGACCAATGAATCTTGATTATAAAAGGTGAAATTCTGGCGACGTTTGTCTTGATAATAGGACATCCAGATCTTGTCTTTTTTGCCCATATCGTATTCGTAATCCTTTTTTTTAGTTCCGTCTAAATAAAAAGACTCCCATTTACCATCGTACAATCCTTCATCGTTAAAGCTTGGTTCTTCAACAATTTGCCAGTTTGGGTAATATCGAAATTTGTAATCCGTAATAACTGAATCCATATCTAAAAATATGAATTTATCTCTTCTGCCTTCGCTATCATAATAAAGCCATTTCTTATCACGCGTTCCATTGACATAATCGCCTTTTACAATATCCTTGCCTAAGCTATCCCATTCTTCGTATTCCCCTTCTAAAACATTATTCAGATAGGTAAGTCTTTGATATGCTTTTCCATTGGGCCACCAAATGGTTGTTTTGCCGTTTCTTAAACTATCCTTAAAGGTTATGGTCTCAGTTATGACACCGAGCGAATCAAAAAGCTCAGTTTTGCCATCTAATAAATTGTTGCTGTATCTAGCAGTTCTTTTAGGATTACCATTGGAGTAGAATTCCTTTTCAACTCCATCTCGAATGCCTTTGGCATATCTGACCTCTTTTTTAGGATTACCATTGGAGTAGAATTCCTTTTCAACTCCATCTCGAATGCCTTTGGCATATCTTACTTCATAGATCAGAACGCCCAAAGAATCATACCGCATCTCATCACCGTCTTTTTCACCTTCTTTGTAATCTAGTTTGTATCGAGTGGAACCATCAGGCCAATAACCTGTCCATGTTCCATGTGGTAAACCATTTTTGAATGAAGGCACTTCTTTTATTTGCCCGTTGGGCCATTTTGCTTCAGTATACTCAGCCATCAATTTGCCTTTGGTGTAGTATTGAAAGACTTTATCCCTGGCTTCATCGTAGAATGACCAAATTCCATGCGCTAGTCCACCTTTATATTGCTCTTCACGCATCCACTCACCTTTTTCATCATTAAAAACCCAATTACCAACGGGAGTACCATTCTTGTAGACTCGAACCACTTTTTTGGTGCCATTATCATGCCATGAGGTCCATTCTCCATCAAGGCTATCTTTCTTTAAGGTTTTTTGCTCTAATAGGACAATGCCCTCTAAGAATTCTTTTACTAGACCCGTTTTCTTGCCTTTAACATAATCTATCGTACTCCTAAGAGTTCCATTTTCATTGTACTCAGATAATACACCATTCAATATGCTCTTTTTATAGGTCTCAGTCTTGATCTTGGTGCCCAAACTGTCAAAATAGGAATAAACGCCCTCGATCTCATTTTTAACATAGGTGAACTCTGATTTAATAATGCCGTTCGGCCACCAGGTTTTCCACTCGCCCTCTGCTCTCCCTTTTGCATAGCTAGAAAAGGACTTTTTTGTGGTATCCGCAGTGACGATATAAACCTTTGGTTCCTCAGGGGTTTCTTCCTCAGGGGTTTCTTCCTCAGGGGTTTCTTCCTCAGGGGTTTCTTGTGGTTCTGGATCTGTATTGACAGCCAAAGCAGGGTCACCAGCGAAGTGATAAGTGTAAACCTTACTCCATAGGGTGTCAACTTCCCCTTTTACCTCGGCTTCTAAAATTACTCGGTTATGAGCGTCTCGATTAATAACAGTTTGAAGTTCAGGGCCACAGCCGATCAGTAGAACAATCCAAACAATGGAATATAAAAGCAGGTTCTTTTTCATTTCATTAATTGATTCCCTACTTCAAAAGCACCATCTTGCGCGTCTTAAGATAACGAGCGGTCTTGATCTGATAGAAGTAGACCCCAGCCGCTACTTTTCTTCCCATTTGATTACGGGCATCCCAGCGTACGCTATGATAACCAGCTTTCATCTCACTGTTTTGCAAGGTAGCGACCTCTCGTCCCATCACATCGTAGATCATCAGCACCACATTGCCATCCTCCGGTAGATCAAAATCGATCGATGTGGCTGGATTGAACGGATTGGGGTAGTTGTTGTGCAGTGCAAAATCGGTCGGTACCGGTACGATCTCTATCGTCTCTGATCCTGCTGCGATCTCCTCACCATTCACTCCTAGATAGCGGTAGGATAGCGTCACTGGAACGTCCATCTCCTTTTGTAGATGCTTAACATCGATACGGATCGGATCTGCTGTTTGATCGTAGCGAGCAGTGTGGATCAGTAAGCTTCCAGATAGGGTGTCGCTGCTAACGAGGCTGATGGCATTACTAGAGACCACATTCTCATCCGACATCGCAAGAGCGATATCGTAAGGAGCGTAGTTAGCGATAAGTTCGACCGCACGCACGCTTTTAGGTGGCGTGATCAAAAGATGATCGTTTTCTACATCCACATCTAAGGAAGCACCACTGTTGAAGCTACTACGGCGAGCTAGCATTCTATTGGAGCTATTATTACTCCACTGCCACATTCGTACAAAGGCCATACCATCGCGTACATCAAAGACACCATCTGGGGCAGGGGTGAAGTAAGGCGCACTACCGGTCACCGGTGCGAGCTCCTTGGAGTAATCCTTTTCGTTCCAGGCGGTTATTAGTCCGTAAATATCTCCAAGCCCTATTTCACCATCTTCATCAAAATCAGAAAGCAGAGCTATGGTGTAAGTGTAGGATAGATCTTTTGTCTCGTTACCAGCAACATCGGTTACGCTAATAGTGAATGTGATTCTGTCACCACTGGTAAATGGCGGCTTAAAGGTTACATTTACCGTATCTCCGTTCACTTTATAATCTGGTTCTAAATTGAAGATATTCGCCCTTTCAGTTCTGAATTCGACTTCAGCAGATTTTGCGATCTCTGACAAGAAAACATCTATTGAAATAGGCTCATAGATAGCTAAAATCTTGTCTGTTGGTACCGATACGCCTAATATATTTGGCCCAACCATATCAATCAAAAATCCATCGGTTGATATTGTTTCTGATGGATTTCCTAATCGGTCAAAAGCTCTTATACTGAAATAATAACTACTTCCTGGTTTTAATGAAAGCCCATTGAATGAGTAAGATGAGCTGGTTCCAACATCTGTCCAATCAACAATATCGGTCTTCCCTTCAGATGATCCGAGTGCTAGCTCGTAGTAATCTATTCTATTGAGATCATAAAATCCGCTCCAGCTTGCTGT
Organism: uncultured Fidelibacterota bacterium; assembly: GCA_902615915.1. GTDB lineage: Bacteria > Fidelibacterota > Marinisomatia > Marinisomatales > TCS55 > TMED144. Next base: position 78,148 of record CACMQQ010000004.1, on the reverse strand, counting down.
AGCGCTTGTGGTGTCTTTGAGAAAATCTAGGTCTGGACCAAACCCATCAACGATTTGACCAACTTCAGGTCCATTTCGGTCAATGGTCACACCTTCGGAGAAAGCTAAGGTTTCATTGCCCACCTTATCAACCGCATAGATAGTACCATAATAAGTTTGCTCGTTTTGAAGCGATAGACCTCCAATAGTGATGGAAACGGAAGCAAAGTCTGCATTCAAGCCAAACGATGTTCTTGGGATCACATCCGTTAACCCAGATTCAGTTCCTAAGCTGTATTGATAATCAGCTATTCCACTATGAAGATCATCAAAATCGGACCATACATAAGTGACCTTGCTGGTATCAGATTGATATTCATTGCCAATGGAAATATTTCCTAAGATAGGATTGGTTACATCCATCTTAAATCCATCAGATGATTGAGTTACTATATTTCCTACCACATCAGTAACCCTAGCATTCGAATAATAGGTAACATCTTCACTCAAACTGCTTACATCCGCTAAGAATGAGTTGGAATCGCTCACAGTCCAAGGCAAAATATCGTCCAAGCCGGCACTTGAACCGATAGAGAATTCATATTTGGTAATTCCGCCATTATCGGAAGCATTGGCAAAGATGTGCCCATCAATAGTGGGGCCAAACCAATCGAGATCAGTTTTAAATTCTGTTACGGAGGATATCATTGGTTCTTCTAAGTCGACAAATACTCCATCAGTGGTTATGGTGACCGAACCTTGGTCGTTGCTACCTCTTACGCTAAAGAAATAAGTAGTGCTATTTTGTAGCTGTCCAGCACCTGACAAGGTGACTATTGCGCTAGTATCAGTGCTATTAGCGGTCCAATCAACAATGTTGTTTTTTAAATTACCGGTACCAATGGCATAATCATAGGTAATGCCAGATCCGAAAGATTTCCATCGAGCACTCAATGTAGTGCTTGAGTTTGTAAAATCAAGTTCTAGTGTATCGCTTAATCCATCTGAAATATTGTTAGCTCGGGGCAATGAGCTGGAGTAAGGGCTTTCGAAAGCACCAAGATCTGGAGCAGAACCTGATGGACCGGGTCTTGCATTGAGGTCAAGATCCTTTTCAGGAGCTTTGTAGGTAGCTCCCCCAACTACAAGGGACAAAGTTCCAAAACCAATCGCAGGAGACTTACGATTCAAATGGTAATCATTATTCAAGGTATCAGCAAAAAGTGGATCATCAACCAAATTATTCGTCCCATAGTTAAAAGCGCCATAATGATTGGAATTAAAGGTGTTATCTCCAAAAGTGAATAAAGAATGGTCAGCGAATAGCTCTGCATTCATTACGCTATCTTCCGTTGAAACATGATCCATAAAGATCGTATTGATAAAGTTCATCTTAGATCCAGTCGTTGCTGTCGCATCCTTTTCTTGATCGCTAAAGGTGCAATTGAGAAAAGTAACAGAACCTGAACCTATGTTAAAGGTTTGATCATTGCCATAAACAAGTACATTGGATATAGTTGTAGAGCTGCTATCAGCAAAATAAAGCGCACCATCTTTGTTATCGGTCACAATACAATTTTCGATCTTCGCATCTACTCCCGCTTCAACTCGAATGCCACCACCAAGTTCATTTGCATTGTTATCGCCTATCCCTCCTTTTATTGTAAAGCCGGAAATAGTTGTTTGGTTTGGAAAGCCTAATAATTTAACAGCTGTAGTTTTTCCTTTTGCATCAATGATCGAATTGGCCGGGCCGTCACCTGCAATAATATTGATGGTCTTGCTATCTACTCTTATAGAGTCATAAACACCGGTTGCAATAAAAACGGTATCACCATTCACAGCTTTTTCTATCGCATCTTGAGCAGATGTAAAATCTCCCGTTCCATCTGATTTTACAGTGTAAGACATTGTGGTGGATGGTATACCGGAAGTGGTATCACTCTTAGTGCTTTCGTACCCTGTTTTATCTAATGCAGATACTTTAAAATAATAACGCGTTCCATTGGTCAAGCTTGAGATATGTAATGAGTTAATACCGTATCCAACCGAATCTATCTTGCTGGTTGAGGTAGGGGAGGTGCCCTGAAAAATGTAGTATTTATCAATATCTTTTTCGTCACTGGTCTTCCAAGAAAGAGTTATTCTCTCATTTCCAGTGATGGTATAAAGACCCGTTGGAGCTTTCGGCGCTTTTTGGTCAAACAAGTAGACAGAATTGTTGCTCTGTTTCTTTAGGGATGCATCGTTACCACTTGCATCGAATATGGATCCATTGCTTGCGGTGACCGTTAACAATTCATTTCCATCTGGTGTTCCAGTAATGGATGGAAGAAGTTTGTATGTATTACCTGATACGATAATTTCTTTAGGATAAGGACTGGTTAGAGTGGCTAATCCACCAGTGATACTTAGAACAAATCCTTCATTTTTTATTGTAGGATTACTAGCATCGCCACTAGAGACCGCTTCGTTAAAAACAACGGTGAGTGTATCATTGGAAGTGTTCAAACTTGTAGATGAGATCAGTGGCGCTCTCTTATCAAAGAGATTGACGGTATTGTTAGTTTGTGTTTTGGATGCAGCGTTTGCAGCGGAATCAAATATGCCATTACTAACCGGTTTCACAGTAAGTTTTTCAGTTCCGTCAGCTTCACCTGAAAGTTCAAATGTCAATTCATATTGCTTTGCACTGTTGCTTGAAGAAATGGTGGTTGGGGTAGAATTCTTTAAGGTTGCACTACCACCAGCAATAGTTAGCTCAAAGTCATCGGTTTCCAGATCCCCTGTATTCTTGGTCGTTCCATAAACGGATACATTGAATAGCACGGTGATCTTTGAATTATCGCTATTGAGTTTAGTAGAAACGATCAATGGGGCGCTAAGGTCGTTCAATGTAATCTTATTAACTGCTTGAGTTGTAGCAGCTTCTGAGCCTGAAGCATCATAGACAGATTCTTTTTCTAAGGCTATGGTAACCGTTTCACTTCCATCTGGTATCCCGCTAAGCGGTAGGGTAATGGTATACGTTACAGAATCTTTTGCGGTCAGTTTCTTAGGATCTGCTTGGGTTAACTTTGCCGTTCCACCGCTAATGCTAAGATTGAAAACCGAGCTATCGATAGCGGTATTACCATCTATTGTGCCAAAGATCTTTTCGTTAAAGGTAACTTCAACGGTTTCATTGTTTTCAGAAAGTAATAATTTGGTGATGATCGGTGCATTCTTATCATTCAAGGTAACTTTAGATTTGGTCTGATTCGATACCGCAGAGTTTCCACCTGCATCAAAAACGGCTCTATCCACAATTAAAAGGGTGAGCTCTTCTGAACCGTTAGGTTCTCCATTCAATCCGATCCCTAAGTTGTATGTATTACCGCTTTTGGATAGACTGGTAGGGAAGGGGCTAGCAAGAGTTGCTCTTCCACCAGCTAAAGCCATAACAAAATCACTTTTTTCAATATCTCCTTTTCCGTCACTGTTACTAAAGATAGCTTCATTGAAGGTGATGGTCAGTGCGCTGTTATCGCTTGCTAGAGAAATGTTAGATATCTCAGGTGGAGCCTTGTCATTCAGTGTTTGGTTGTTATTGTTTTGCGATGTGCTCGCTTTGTTACCACTGGCGTCAAATACCGAATTTGCATTAGGGTTAATGATCAGTTTTTCTTTTCCATCGGGGACACCTTTTAAGTTTAATGCAAGGTGGTACGTATTGCCGTCTTTTCGTATGCCTGAAGGATAATTCTTTTGCAGGGTGGCAGCTCCCCCACTGAGTGTGAACGCGAAGTCGCTGGTGTCAATAGATCCACTGGCATCTGATTTAGCGAAAATGCTTTCATTAAAGGTGATGCTAATCGAGTCATTACTTGGCAAGAGGCTAGATTTGGTGATAAAGGGGAGGATCTTATCAAATAGCTTTACGGTATTGTTCTTTTGAGATGCATTTGCAAGATTGCCTCTCAGATCATAAATAGAACTATCTTTGGGAGAAATGGTGATAGTCTCTGACCCATCTGGAGTACCATTCAAAAATACACCCAGTGATATCACGTTATCTGACGCAGAAACGCTAACAGGATAGCTTTTAGCAAGCTTTGCCGTTCCACCGGAAATGGAAAAGACAAAATCCGCTGAATCAAGAGCACCCGTTCCATCGTTCTTGCTGGCAACTTTCTCATTGAAATATATCAACGCAATATCGTTATCACTCGAAACTCGAACCGAATCGATAACAGGTGGAACGATATCCTTCAAGTTAACGGAATTGTTAAGTTGAACAGCGCTTGAGACATTTCCTTTGCTATCGTAGATAGCGTTATTTGCTGGGACAACTTTTAGCAGTTCTGACCCATTGGGAGATCCGGTAATAGAAAAACCTAATGTATATACGGTTGCAGAGTCAGAGATGCTGGTTGGAGTGGCGCTAGCTAATTTCGCAGCACCACCTGATAAAGAAAGTACAAAGTCCTCTTTCTCCAGTTTTCCGCTCCCACTAGATGTATTAAAGCTAGCCTCATTAAGAGTTACTATGATCGAAGCGTTGTTGGCTGCAAGCAATGTCTTGGTGATCTTTGGTCCACTTTTGTCATTTAACTTTGAGGTATTGTTGCTTTGTGTGGTATTCGCAATATTACCCCCTGCATCGTAGATAGCGTTATTAGCAGGGCTAACAGTTAATGTTTCATTTCCATCAGGGGAGCCGTTTAGGGTAAAACCAAGTGTGTAGGTCTTACTGGTGTTGGTAATGCTGGTGGGGGTGGCGCTAGCTAATTTCGCCGAACCTCCTGTTATCGTTAAAACAAAATCATTTGCATCCAGGTTGCCACTTGCCCCTGCACTACTGAATACATTTTCATTGAAAGTAACATCGATCGCTGCATTGTTATCATTTAGTTTAACATAGGAAATAACTGGAAGCACCTTATCACCCGCAATGACCTCAAAGGTCTTAATGTAGCCATCGTTCTGGTGTCCAGTATGGGCAAGTGCGTAGGTATCTGAATCGACCTTAACAAGAGAATAATAAGTGCCAGTGTTATTATTTTGATTATTATCAAACGTGGTCGCATAGGTCAGGGTAATGGTCTTGCCATCCGTAGGAACCGTAAACATGCGCATATAGTTGTTGGTGTTATTGGTATTGGAAGCGAGAGTGAATGTGTTGGAACCACTATTGACCAAACTGTGATGTCTGGTATTATTATCTTCGAATTTTAGACTTTTTACTTGGGTAATGGACGAACCATCTGCAGTATAATCAAAGGTCGCTATCTCGCCTGTTCCTCCCGCTTTTTGATAGGCCATAATAAATGTGTTGTTATCTACAGCCGCGATAGATGGCCACCAGCCCTCAAAGGCTAATTCTAGCTTTTTCTTCTCAGTAATGGTCTTACCATCGGTTGATATATGAAATGTTTTTAAGGCTAGGAATCGACTGCCAGACTTCACACCTCTATAAGCTAGAACTAAGGTGCTGTCATTGAGGTTAACTAGATCATGATGGTCAGCATCCTCTGTGTGATGTTCTTTGAATGCTAAGTTGGTGATGGTCGTTGATCCGCTATTCTCAGCAATATTCAAGGTGCGAATATACCCATCGCTGTTTGGCCCTGAGTAGGCTACCGCATAAACTGAGCCTTTCACTTTGGCTATGCTATTCCAGGTCGCTTGACCAGTATCAAATTCTAATACACTTTTTAAGCTTATAGCTCCAGAACTAGAGATATCCATCGTGCGAATAAATCCATCATTGCTGGGACCAGTGTATACTACCGCAAATGTATTGTTATCAATCTGGGTAAAATCATTATAAAGGCTGCTTGATGATTGGTATTGCTTGTTTTGAGCAGTTGTGATAGTGAGCCCATCTTTTGAGATGGCAAAGGTCTTGACATTACCATAACTACTACTAGCAGCGTAGGCTAAAGCGTAAGTATCATCATCTACGCGAATAAGAGAATTCCAGGTGCCGTTGGAGGTATTGTGCTCAGCGCTTGCGATCTGCTGGATCTTGACCTCGTTCAAAGAAAGTTGATTGTTTGTTTGCGTAGTGCTAGCTATGTTTCCTGCTTTATCAAAGATCGCATTGGCGGCAGGCGTTACTTTGATGACCTCGGTACCATTGGCCATACCCTGATAGCCAACCGTGAGCGCATAGGCATTGCTTCCAAGTGAGGAAATAGCAATTGGAGTCGCATTGGTCAGTGTTGCTGCCCCACCTGTAACGGAAAGAACAAAATCTCCTTTTTCAATCGCACCTGAACCGGATGCTTGATCGAATATGGCTTCACTGAACGTAACGGTCAATGTTTTGTTATCTCCTGATAGTGAAGTAGACGCGATCTTGGGCAGTGTCTTCTCATTTAACGTGACGGTATTGTTTGATTGCGTTGCCTCTGCCTTGTTGCCGCCTCCATCAAATATGGCATCTGCAACAGGCGCAACTTTTAAAACCTCGTTTCCATCTGCTATGCCATTGTATGAAACAGTCAGTAGATACATATTCCCATCTCTGACGATCTTGCTAGGCGTTTTACTAGCGAGGGTGGCAGCTCCTCCAGTGAGCGTTAATTCAAAATCAGTTTTTTCTAAGAATCCACTTCCATTCGCATCCTTGAAGGTAGGTTCATTAAAATCAACCATCAGCACTGCATTGTCATAAGAAAGCTTGGTGCTGGCAATGATAGGTTTTTGAGCATCGGTCAATATCATATCGATCGCTCTTATCTGACCATCGTAACTTGCATCACTATAAGTAATACCTAATGTGTTATTATCGACAAGAAATAGTTCGTCATCTTGTCTATGTAGATTTCGATATCTATTGGTTTCAAATTCAAATTTCCAATCTTCAGTTAACGTGCTCCCATTATTGGATATCTTGTAATTCTTGATCCATCCATCTTGATTGCGGTCACGAGATTTGATCATTAGATTATCAGAATTGACCAAAAGAAGATAGGTCTGATCCCCATCGCTTCCGTTTATCTCTTCATTGAAGAATTTTTGAACCGATTCCTGTTTAATGCTTGACCCATCTTGTGCAATGGTGAAGGTCTTTAGAATCCCTTTCCATTGATTGCCAGTTTCTTGTGAATCATAACTATGGGTCATCAAAGCGTAGCTGTCAGAATCGAGTTTGGCAAAATGGTTATAATAACCGTAGTTGCTATTACTGGATGGCGCATGATTTAGGGAAGTGATAGGGGTGATCGTCGCTCCATCATCGGATACCTTGTACGTTTTGATCCAATTCCCATATTTCCAATCTCCGTTTGAATGATTGCGAACACCGCGATTGGAAAGTGCAAAGTAATTGGGTGATAGTTGCAATAGCGTATTATACCCCATCCAATTGCTATCATGGCGATAGCTTTTTATCTTGGTTATGGTCTTTCCATCTGCTGAGATGTCAAAAGTTTGTAAATACCCCTGACTGCCTCCGTAGGCATATGCAAGGAGGTAGGTGTCATGATCGACGCGTTTAATGGAAGGCCAATATCCATATGCCGTGTTGTATTCTAATTTTGCTACCTCAGTAATAGTGGATCCATCCGCGCTAATTGCGAATGTCTTTAACCATCCATCGCTACTGCCGTCACGAAACACCACCAAGAATATGTTTTCATTATGGCGGATCATCCCATGCATATCTGCATAATTAGTATTATGTTCAATGTCCTTGATCTTTTGAATGGTCTTTCCATCTTTGGACATTTTGAAGGTTTGTATATGACCATCTTTACTTGGCCCAGAGTAGGCCATAGCATAAACATCATTTTCAACATGTACCACGGATGCATCACGGCCCTCAGAGGTATTATACTCCATAGATCCAACGCTTAACAGCTTTGATTTGAAAAGATCGGCTTTTCCTTTAGGTTGAGAGGTAGCTACCGGATTGAGATTAACATCATAGATGCTGTTCGCTTTTACGCTTAGCGTTAGCTTTTCATTTCCATCAGGAGTACCGGAAAATGAAAAATAAATCTTGTATTTAGACCCGAGTGCAGTATTTTTTCCATATCCGCCAAAACCCACTACGCTGGTTGGGGTAGCATTAACGGTCGCAGTACCTCCCGTTGAGCTTAACACAAAGTCTGAGGTTACCACGGTTTCGTTCCCATTGGTTCCACCGTATACGGGTTCAGAAAAATTGACCTCTAAATATTCATTATATACATTGTTGATCGAAGTAATGGTCGGTATCTTTTTATCGTAAAGATAGGTAGCATATAGATCTGCTGAAGTGACCTTGACAGGGTTATCGTTGGCATCATAGATCGCATTGGCAGCAGCAGGCCTTACCGTGAGTCGTTCACGCCCGTCAGGTGTGCCCGTTATGCCAAAGGCTAGGGTATATGTGTTTCCAGAGGAAGAAATGCTGGTTGGGGTTGCGCTAGCGAGCTTGGCTGTTCCTCCCTCTAACGATAACGCAAAGTCAGATGCTTCAAGTGCGCCACTTCCACCCGTTGCGTTATAAACCGCTTCATTAAAGGTAACCGACAGCTCAGAGTTGGCGGTATTGACGGACACTCTAGATATACCCGGGTTAAGAGGTAATTTACTATTAATATCTAAAAAGGACATATTGCCACGTCCGTATCTATCCTGATGGGTTATGCCATAGGTATCCCAGTCATGCATGAAGCCAGAATTATAGGTGCTTTGATTTCTATCATGTTCAACGTTGATCACTTCAGTTATGGTATCATCATTAGGGATCTCAAAGATCTTAATGAATCCATCGTTACCAGGCCCGGTATAGGCAAGTCCGAATTTTTCATCATAAGGACCTAACAATGAATTGTATTGCCCATTATCGGTATCATGCTCGACCGTTTTTTTGACTGTGATCGTTTTGCCATCGGCAGTGGTCGTGATCGTAGAGATGAATCCATCGTTACTCGGGCCGGTGTAGGCTGCTACAAAAGCGCTATCAGCGCGTTTAACCATTGATGGAAATCGAACATAGGAGGATAAGGAGACCTCCTTTACTTTGGTGATCGTTTTACCATCCGCTGAAATATCAAAGGTGGTTAGATACCCCTGACCAGCACTGGTTCCTCTGTGATATAGTAGTAGTACGGTATTGGCATCAATCTTTTGAAGTATATTCTTTCCAACATTTCCGTTGTAATGCTCCAGCATTTGCAGTTTGGTAAAATAACCCATTTCGTCCATTTTAAAGGTATGGATGTATCCATCGTATCCATTTCCCTGATAGGCCGAAACAAATACACTGTCGTTCAATTGCAAAAGAGAAGGACCCCCACCAAAACTAGAATTATTGATGTTGTCGGGTTTGTAAGTATCGACGACCATCATTTGGTTGTTCTTGCTTAAGGTAATGCTTTTGATGATGTTGCCGTGCGTTTGTGATACGCCATAGTCATACGCTGAAGCGCTAGTGATAAATAGGTTGCGCGATACTCTGAGTAGATCGGTATCTCTGTTGTGTTCAGAAGGCTGATGGCGGTAAGTTGATTTTTGGGTTTTAGTCTTTCCGTCTTTTGCTATTTGGTTAAGATATAAATAGTCCCTACGTTGGGTCAATACCAGATCATCGCCTAGCGCTAAATTATTGGTCCAATAATTTGAACTACTATAATACTGAAGATCACTGACCGATATAATGCGATGGTCGTTAACAATAGCACGGTTCTTTGCTTGAGCGGTAGTGGCGATATTGCCTTTGGCATCAAATATCGCACCGCTAGCTGGTTGCACCACCAATTTTTCTTTTCCGTTGGGCACTAGGTCCCAATTCACCCCGAGGGTATAGGTATTGCTAGATTTGGAGATAGAGGAGGGAGTAGCACTGACTAAGGTACCGCTACCTTCTCCTGTGAACATAGTGACCTTATGAAATAGCCTACTCGCACTATTTCCAGCTCCCCCGTCATTATGCGACGAATTTACATATACCTTGCCAGCTCCAGAGGGGTTGACTCCTTCATTCTTTAGCCAAAAGTAATACTTTGCGCTTGCACCTAAGGGGATCCCTTGTGGAAAGATGAAATGGACCTCGCCATTGGAATTCTTGGGAACAATGGTCAATTGCGATCGCGAAATTGGGCTTGAGAACTTATCATTGGGGTTTGCACTAGAACTGTTGCTGTCATTGTTGTAAAGATAGAGAGCCATTCTATAGCCATCGACCGAGGATGTGTTTTGCAGTCTTAGGGATATTTTATTAAGCGATCCTTTTTTGACGGTGGTAAAGCTCTGCCAGGCATTGGTCCAGCCGGTTGTCGCGCTTGCATCGGTGAAGGAGACAACAGTCTCTTCCGTCTTTTCAACGATTCGTAAAGTAAAATCGGATGCTTCTAAAGCGCCACTACCACTATTAGTGTTAAATACCGCTTCATTGAAAGTTACTTGTATAGGGGTATTATCCTCGTCAAGCTCAGTGGTGACGCTTGTAACATATGGTAATTCTTTATCACTTAACGTTTTGATGTTTCGCTGAACGATGGTTGTAGGGTCAGAGGAAGTGGATATCGCATCGTAGATGGTTTGAGCAGGAACTACATTATCATTAGCATCGTAAATGGCATTTGATGCCACGTCGATGGTGATCTTTTCTTCTCCGTTGGGATAATCGTCCGCAAAGTCATAGGGGATATTTAAGGTATATTCGTTTCCTGAAGCTGAAATAGCTGATGGGGTAGCGCTGGTCAATGATGCTTTTCCTCCCGACATTGCTATCGTAAAATCGGATGCTTCTAAAGCGCCACTTCCGCCCGTTGCATTGTAAACTGCTTCATTGAAAGTTACTTTAACAGTGGAGTTATCAGCAGCTAAAACGTAAGAATTGATGTAGGGCTTATCGCTTTCGATCTTGTAGGTGTTGATATATCCTTTATCACCTGTTCCAGCATAGGTTATCAAATAAACATTGTTCTTCCACTGAATGATGTTGTTGAATTTTGTGGCGCTATTGAAAAAATTGACATAACCCACATTTGTCAATGTTCTGCCATCGTTAGACATATTAAATGTCCTTAGGATTCCTTTGCTTGTCTTGTAAGCCGCTGCAAAAGTATTGTTATCAATTTTTATGACGGTATTTTGATCAAAGCCAGAGGATGAAGTATGCCTTAGATAGGTTAGGGGAGTAATACTGGAACCATCTGCCGGTATATCAATTGATGCTACGACTCCTCCATTCGAGGAGTTATTGCTAGTTGGGCCCTTATGATTTCCATAGAATTCAAGGATGTATAGATTGCTGGTCATCTTAGCTAAAGAGAACTGTTTTCCAGAAGATGAAATATTTTTAGATGTTTTTTCAGTGATCGTTGCGCCGTCATTGGAAATAGAGATTGTTTTTAGTGTGATGGTGTTGTTTGAGCTGCTTGCTACTACGAACATATTAGCAGCAGCTTCAATGATATCAGCGCTGTTACCTACAATGTAAGAGGTATTAAGATCTAGCACTGCAACTTCAGTGATATTGGACCCATCTGCAGGGATAGTAAAGGTTTTGATACGATGTTTCAAAGCACCGCTACCATTGGTTCCAATGTAGCTTAAGGCATAGGTATCACTGTCGACTTTTCTTATGGCATTATTGCGTCCATCGGCCGTGTCATGTTCTAATTTTTTGACTTGTGTGAGTGTTTGACCGTCCCCTGAAACTTTAATGGTTGTAATAAAGCCATCTTGACTTCGCCCTCTGTAGGCAACAACGAACATATCGTTTGCGACTTTTTCCATAGAGATCTCATAGGCATCATCATCATCAAAACGCAGTAGTGCAACTTTGCTGATAGTGCTACCATCTGCAGCAATTTTAAGTGTTTGCACATTTCCAAATCCTTTATAGCCTGAATAAGCAACTATCAAGATGCTATCATTGACTACCATAGGGTTACCCCATTGCCCGTTCTCATCGTCGTATTCAAATTGTTTGATGAAGGTTGGCTTGGACTGTCCCAAAAGGGGTACAGAAATCATCAAAAGTGAAAGTAAGATTTGGGTCATTCTTTTGATTCCGCTTTTCAAAAGATCATTCCTATTCATATTTATAATTCCTATTTTGATCAAAAAATCACAAAAAGTTAAATAAAAGTAATAAAATTTGCAGTGATTACCGTCACTACACAACTTAATATTATCAAAAACAATAGTGGTTCAAACTACTGCAAAAGTACGCATTAATTTGATTATGTAAAAAGGGGGATTCCTTACTTCAAAAGCACCATCTTGCGCGTCTTAAGATAACGAGCGGTCTTGATCTGATAGAAGTAGACCCCAGCCGCTACTTTTCTTCCCATTTGATTACGGGCATCCCAGCGTACGCTATGATAACCAGCTTTCATCTCACTGTTTTGCAAGGTAGCGACCTCTCGTCCCATCACATCGTAGATCATCAGCACCACATTGCCATCCTCCGGTAGATCAAAATCGATCGATGTGGCTGGATTGAACGGATTGGGGTAGTTGTTGTGCAGTGCAAAATCGGTCGGTACCGGTACGATCTCTATCGTCTCTGATCCTGCTGCGATCTCCTCACCATTCACTCCTAGATAGCGGTAGGATAGCGTCACTGGAACGTCCATCTCCTTTTGTAGATGCTTAACATCGATACGGATCGGATCTGCTGTTTGATCGTAGCGAGCAGTGTGGATCAGTAAGCTTCCAGATAGGGTGTCGCTGCTAACGAGGCTGATGGCATCACTAGAGACCACATTCTCATCCGACATCGCAAGAGCGATATCGTAAGGAGCGTAGTTAGCGATAAGTTCGACCGCACGCACGCTTTTAGGTGGCGTGATCAAAAGATGATCGTTTTCTACATCCACATCTAAGGAAGCACCACTGTTGAAGCTACTACGGCGAGCTAGCATTCTATTGGAGCTATTATTACTCCACTGCCACATTCGTACAAAGGCCATACCATCGCGTACATCAAAGACACCATCTGGGGCAGGGGTGAAGTAAGGCGCACTACCGGTCACCGGTGCGAGCTCCTTGGAGTAATCCTTTTCGTTCCAGGCGGTACTAAAATTATTAACATCGGTAATATCTATCTGCCCGTCCTGATCAAAATCAGATAGATATGCTACATTGTATATATAGTTGATATTTGCGCTACTATTTCCTGCACTATCAGAGAGGGAAATTTCTATAGTAAGTTGATCTCCGCTTGTAAAAGGGGAGGTTAGCATAATATTTAGGGTAGTATTGTTGTTTCTTAGAGACGATTTTGGATCGATGGCTACAATATCTCCGTGGAGACTAGAGACATTAACATTGTAATTAAATATCTCTTCAGTTAGAGTCATATCTATACTCAGGTCACCGATAATGGTCAAGGGAACGCTTGGATCTGCTGAGGAGCTGGAAATTTGAGGATTGTCGGTATCTATATAAAATCCATCTGAAGAAATACTTTCTGAAACATTTCCTAATTGATCGCTAGCGCGGACGTTAAAGTAATATAAAGTACTATTAGTGAGTCCAAGCTCTGTAAACGTAAAACTAGTATCTGCGCCTGTGCTGGTCCACTCTTTTATATTAGGATTCCCTTTTTCGGTTCCGATCGACAAAAAGTATTCTTTAATACCATTGAAATCACTAAAGCCGGTCCAATTTGCACTTGCGCTAGCATTGTCATTGAACCAGTCACCATCGCTATCTAATCCATCAGCTACGGTACCAACCGTAGGGGGAATGAGATCGATAGTAATACTTTCAGAGCTAGACGAAGATTCATTACCAACTGAATCGATACCAAAGATTGTTCCATAGTATTTAACGTTATTTTCAAGCGATAGTCCATCAATAGTTACATTGGTAAGTGAGTTGGTTGAAACTCTGGGAGAGATATCATTTTTTCCAGCTTCAGTTCCTATTATGATATCATAACGATCCATCCCACTTTGCCCATCCTTGAATCCATCCCAGCTAAATGATAAGGTGTTGATATTGGATTGAAATGGATTGTCTATAGCAACATTGCCGGCAATTGGGTTTGTAAAGTCCATCTGAAATCCATCTGATGAAACTACGTCTGATACATATCCGACCCGGTCAGTGACCCTTCCATTCACATAATAAGTCGTTTCTTCAACAAAATCTTTTGTACTGAATATACCTACACTATCTTGGACTAATTGCCAGTTGAGTACGTCTCGCTCTCCTGGAGTCGTACCGATTGAGAATTCGTAGATATTTACACCCGAATTATCGATAACGTTAAAAATGACCGTGCCTTCGCTATCTAATCCGTACCAATCAATGTCGCTATCTGATCCATCATGAATACCGCTGATAACTGGCTTTTGTGTATCAATGAGAACACCGTCCGTTCTCATAGTAGAAAGAATTGTTCCGTTCTTATTTAAAACCCGAACACTGAAATAATAGGTCACACTATTTTGCAGATTTAATCCTGATACAGTTACTTGGGTATTAAATCCATTATTGGTCCAATCTTTTACATTGTTACTAGAACTACTATCGCCAATCGCAAATTCATAGGTATAGGTATTGAGAGAGTCGTTCAAATATGGATTCCATCTTGAGGATAGGGTGGAAGTGATATTGCTAAAATCAAGCTCACTTGAAATCGAAAGGCCGTCTGTAATGCCGGTCGTAGCAAGTGTTTTGCCTGAAAATTCACTTTCAATTGCGCCTATGTCAAGTATTGATCCAATGGGATTAGGCCTAGATCTTCCGTTTAGATCAACGCTTGGAGCATTATATGTTTTACCTGTAATAGTGGTGAAAGATAGGGCAGCAGCGCTTAAAAGAGGGGAATCATCGGTAAGTTCAAAGTTTTCTTTATCCATATCAATGAACGGCAAATCTCCAGTCAGGTTTCCAGGATTGGTCGTGAAAGTCAGGAGATTGGTACAGTCATCGCAATAACTATAATTCAAATCAAAGTTATAGGTAGGAACAGCTGCATCCAATTTTCCTACATTAATAGAATTGATCAATAATGGCTTGATAAGACCATTGGAATACATTGAAATATTTGAGGAAACGGTGTCAACTACATTGATATTAATTGCTTGAAGTTTCTCAGTTGAGCCAATGATCTGATCTGATTTACCTATATAGATATTAGATCCCTGGTCCCCTGCAGTCAATGTATTTCCTAAAATGAATGAATTCTCAATTGTAAGATCTGAATCCCATTCTATCGAAATACCTCCCCCTTTAGTCGAGGCAGAATTCTTCATCAGGAATGCTTTTGATAGATTAAGTTTAGATATATAAAGATATATTCCACCACCAACCGTTGCCGAAGTATTTTCTTGAACAGTTAATCTATTGAATTCAAGATCAATATTATTTCCAGGTAGACCTTCAATGGATATTCCACCACCTTGTTCCGTTGCAGAATTGGAATTAATAGCAACATTAATTAGTTCTGGGTTTGATCCATTGAAAATTCTAATTCCACCTCCTTTTCCAGATGAAGAGTTATTGTTTATTGTAACATTGGTGATTCTAGAATCACAAGCTTCACAGCTGATGCCCCCCCCTCCAATATTGGCAAAATTTGAAAAGACCTTTAGATTTTTTAATCTAGGATCTGAATTTTCAATACGAATTCCACCTCCACCATTGATAGTGGTATATCCATTGGTTAGCGATAATCCTATAAGAACAGAGGTAGAGTCCTCCCCTGATATAAACGTTGCAGCGCTGGTTGATTCTTCTCCATCAATGACCGTTGAATCGATATAAGCTGTATCGCCAGTTGTAAGAAACAACGATCCCACTACAATTTTCTTTCCAGTGAAATTAATTCCTCCCTTATAATTACCTGGATAGATCAAAACGGTATCTATATCTTTACTGACATTGATCGCATCTTGAATTCTAGAGAAATCAAATCCTCCTGAAGTGTCTGTTTTGACAGTATATACCGAACCTTTGATAGGAGAAGCACTTGCACCAAGCGTTTTAATGCTGATATTGTTTGAACTATCTACAGCTGCAACTTTAAAGTAATAAGTAGTTCCATTGATAAGCGGGGTGATCAATTTGTTCGATTGAAAAGCGCTCAAAGTGGAATCACGAAGAGTTGTGGGATCTGAGTTAGTATCGTAATATATGTAGTATTTAGCAATATCAGGATCATTACTGAGATTCCATCCAAGGGTAACTTTGCGGTCACCGGGAATGGCAACTAGTCCGGTCGGTCTGATCGGAAGTTGTTTATCATTTAATCTACCAATATTGTTTTGCTGTGAGAAGAAATCTGCTGCATTTCCCGCTCTATCGTAGACTGCACCAGGTGAAGGTCTTACGGTAAGCTGTTCCCTTCCACTTTGAATCCCTTCTGTTTTGATACCAAGTACAAATGTACTATCATTGGTTTTTGTAATTCCATCAGGAAAGGGTAGAGGTAGGTTTGCAGTACCTCCGGCAATTGTTAATAAAAAGTCGGCAAAGCTTAGCTCCCCAATGCCAACGGCGGTACTGAAAACGGGTTCGCTTAGGTTTACGGTAACAGTCGCATTACTTGATGCAATATCTATTGATTTAATAACTGGAAGTGCTTTATCTATAAGATTAGTGGAATTGATAGCTTGCTCAGTATTCGCAATGTTATCAGCAGCATCATAGATCGAATTTGCAGAAGGCGATACGGTCAGTTTCTCATACCCATCAGGTGTTCCAGTAATGGAAATAGAAAGTTGATATGAGCTTGTGCTGTCAATGTAAGCGATGCTATTTGGTGTAGAGCCATCTAATGTCGCTGTACCTCCTTCAAGTTTTAAGACAAAGTCTTCTTTCTCCAAAGAACCACTGCCCCCCGTTTTATTGAAAACGGGGTTACTGAATTTTACATTCACAGCGCTATTATCATTTTCCATTGTTATTTTAGCAAAGGTTGGCGCGGTTTGATCAATAAGATTGACCTCGCTTATTGCCTGGATAGGGTTAGCAACATTTCCTAATGAGTCATATACTGCATTAAATGCTAATTGAAACTTTAATACTTCAAATCCGTTGACCTTTCCATTTAGATCTAGGTCAAATGTATAGGCATTGCCACTTTGCGTTATTGTGTCAGGTTTGGATGTTATTAGGGTTGCAGTTCCCCCTGTAAGTGTAAGCGTAACATCGGAGGTATCCAAAATACCCGTACCATTGCTACTTGTAAAGGCAGGTTCATCAAAGGTGACCACCAGATTGTTGTTTTGGTTTTCAGGCGTCATGGATACAATGATAGGACCCGAAAGGTCTTTTAAGTAGGTTGTATTGGAAGCTTGCGTTGAAAGCGCAACGTTTCCTGCATTATCATATATTGAGCTTGCGATCGGAATTGCTGCTATCACTTCTTTGCCAGTTCCTATACCAGAAACATTAATTCCTAGAGTATAATTGTTTCCGCTCTTTGAAATACTAGTTGGAGTTGCGCTCTTTAAAATAGCTCTTCCACCGCTCATTGATAATTTAAAATCTGAAACCTCCAAATCGCCATTTCCATTGCTCGCTTTAAAAACAGTTTCGGAGAAAGAAACGACAATACTGGTATTATCGCTAGATGGAGCAACTGCAGTTATAGTAGGTGCAAATTTATCGTTTAACGTCTTAGAGTTTCCAGCTTGAGTGGTGTCAGCAGTGTTACCGGAACTATCATAAATTGCATTTAGCGCTGGTTTAACTATCAGGTTTTCAGCACCGGTAGGGGTTCCATTTAATCCTATTCCAAGAGTATAGATATTGCCATTTTTTGATATTGTTGTGGGATTTGCTTGTGACAACGATGCTCCTGACCCAGACATTGAAAGAACAAAGTCAAGCGAGTCTAGATCGCCACTTCCGTTAATGTTTGAAAAAACTGACTCTGAAAAAGTAACAGCTATGGTTCCATTGTTATTTGCGAGTTCTAAGTTTGATATTATAGGCTTAGCTTTATCTTTCAGATTGGCGGTATTATTGGATTGAGAGGTGAGGCTGGTATTGCCCAAAGCATCGTATATCGAATTAGCTACAGGACTCACATTTATTATTTCTGCACCTGATGGAGTACCGCTCAATCCAAACCCTAAAGTATAAACATTACCACTTTTTGAAATAGTTGTGGGAGTAGCGCTAGAAAGTGAAGCAGCGCCTCCGCTCATAGTGAAAGTAAAATCTCCCTTTTCTAGATCACCGCTACCATTGTTGGAACTATATACTGCCTCCGATATTGTGACTGCTACAGAAGTATTATCATTGGATACGTTAACAGCTGTTATGGTTGCAGGCGCTTTATCTTTAAGATTTGCAGTATTGTTACTCTGTGTTGTACTCGAGATGTTATCTAAAACATCGTATATCGAATTAGCCGCAGGGCTTACCTTTAGCACTTCAGCACCATCTGGGGTGCCAACTATATTGAGGCCTAATGTATAGGTATTGCCACTTTTTGCAATACTGGTAGGGGTAGCGCTACCAAGTTTTGCTGTACTGTTGGTGTCTGGTATGGAAAGGACCCAATCATCAGCGATCAATGCTCCGCTATTGGCTGTGCCAGGATAGGCAGTTTCAGCTAATGTGACATTTACGCTTGAATTATCATTAGTGATCACTATACCAGTTATAGATGGACCCAATTTGTCATTAAGTGTAGCTGTATTGTTGCTTTGATTGGTGACGGAAATATTTCCAGCAAGGTCAAAGATCGAATTAGCAACGGGTTTAACTGTGATTGTTTCAGTTCCGCTTGCGGGAGAATTCAATCCGATACCAAGCGTGTAAACGTTACCACTTCGCGATATACTGGTAGGGGTTGTTGAGCTCAAGGTAGCCGATCCGCCTGAAATAGACAATTCAAAATCGCTAGTTTGCAAATCACCGGTTCCGTTTGATACTGCATAAACATCCTCATTAAAAGTAACTGCAATGGTAGCATTATCTGCCGCTAGGCTTCTCGATGTGATGGTTGGTGCGCTTTGATCAGATGCACGCACATTGAAAGTTCTAATAAAGCCATCACTGCCATAGCCTTCGCTTACTACAGCAAACGTATTTCCATCGATATCAGCAATATCTGTATACTCTCCTTTTTGTGTCTCAAATTCATCAGTCGCTGAAACAGATATACCTGTTCCATTCGAGTTAATGCTAATGGACTTAATATAGCCATCATAAGAATCGTTACCACCATCGTTATCATCTCCTGAATACACTAAAAGTACTGCTTCTTCGCTGATAGTGATAAGTTTATTGTAAAAACCTCTGTTGGTGTCATGCTCTAATTGTTCAATTTCTGTGATGGTGGCACCATCAGCTGATATGGTAAAACTTGTCAAGTAGCCATCATCGCCTGATCCTGCATAGGCAAGAACATATTTATCACTACCAAGATGAACCAGAGAATTGAACTTTCCTTGTACATTGTCATGCTTTAATCTGTTGACATAAGTATTTTGACTGCCGCTGGCACCTGTTATGTCTCCGCTTGATGGGTCAATATTGTAAGTGGTTATCCAGCCTTCAGCTCCGCCACTTGCACCTGAATGGGCGTTTGCGATTGTATTGTCATCGATCTTTACGAGCGAGTTCCAAGCCATGTAATTATTACTACCACCGCCAGAGATATAATATTCTGAATCCTTTTTAACGATTGTATTTCCATCATCTGATATAGTAAAGGTCGCTATGACGCCACGATTACTATTATCTTGATAAGCAATTACATAAATTGATGAACTTAGTTTAATAAATGAATTGTAGTAGCCATCCCAAGTGGAGCTACTTGCGCTAAATTGGAAACGCTGTTTCTTTTCTGATACGGTTGAACCATCTGCAGAAATATCAAATGTGTTGATATAACCACCATTGCCGTAATCCCAGAATGCAAGCGCAAACGTATTGGTATCTACTTGTACCCAATTACCTTGTGCGTAATCATTGCTTTCCCATTGCCATCTAGAACTATTATTAATATTGACCTCTGTTAAGGTCTCGCCATCAGCAGAAATATTAAATGCTGAAAGATATCCATCACCGTTACGATCATTTGAATTGTACATAAATGCTGCGATGTAGGTATCTGCATCTCTTTTTAAAAGGGAAAGGAATTGAGCGTATCCGGTTTCAAATTCTAGGCTCTTAGCAATACGAATTTTCTCTGAATTGAATGTTTTAGTATTGTTGCTTTGTGTTGTGCTCGCTATATTTCCGGTGTTGTCATATATTGCATCTTGTGCTGGTATGACAGTGATAACCTCACTGCCGTTTGGAAGACCGATATAATTTATACCTAGGGTATATGCATTGCTGCTTTTAGAGATGCTGGTTGGAGTTGCACTTCCTAGTGTTGCAACACCCCCTGACATGGAAAGTACAAAGTCATTTACCTCCAAATCTCCATTTCCGGCAAACCCCGTTCCACTGGCAGAACGACTTTTGAATACTGCTTCTGAAAAAGTTGCAGTGATGGTACTGTTATCAGCAGCTAGGGCAGTAGAGGAGATCGTAGGGAGGACCTTTTCAAATAAATTGACAGTGTTGTTGCTTTGACTCGCTGAAGAAGCAGTACCATTGATATCAAAAATTGAATTAGCTATTGGAACAACTGCCAATTGTTCGCTACCATTCGGAGTTCCGCTCAAGCTAAAGCCAAGCACATACTGATGATCACCAATGCGGCTGATGCTAGTAGGAGTTGCACTTCCTATTGTAGCTACTCCATTAGTTATAGATAAAGCGAAGTCCCCTACTTCAAGATCTCCACTGCCAGAATTTGTATCGTACGCTTTTTCATTCAACCCGACCGTTAGTTGATTATTATCATAGTTTAAGGAATTGAAGGTAATAGTAGGTCCAGTATTATCAGAAGTTCCAATATCAAATGTTTGGATATATCCATCGCTTGACCCTCCTGCATATGCAATGGCTATGGTATTTTTATCTAGTCTAGTTATTGAAGGCCATTCCATATTGGATATATCGAATTCGTTCTGCCATTTTTTTGTTAAGGTGGCACCGTTTGAAGAGACGCTGTACATTTCTAGATATCCATCGCCATTCTTTCCTTCGTAAGCTAACACAAATTCACTATCATTCAGTTTAAACAGTTTGTTATGCGTACCAAGGTTTTGATCGGTATATTTCAAGGTTGCGACAGAAGTAATGGATGATCCATCTAGAGGTATAGTAAATGTTTCTAATACGCCATAATATCCATTCGCTCCGCTAGTATTATAGGAGTAGCCCGCATTGACATAGGTGTCATGATCGATCTGAATCATACTATTCCAATAGCTGTAACTGTTATCTGAAAATGCAGCATTGGCAACTTCCGTGATGGAGCTACCATCGGGGGGAATAGTAAAGGTTTGGACCCTTCCATAGTTACTACTTCCGTTATAGCTTAAGATATAGGTATCCTCATCAGCCCGGACTAAAGAATTCGATCTGCCATAACTGCCATCGTGGTTAGTGCTCACGGTCGAAGTAATGGAGGATCCATCCGATGAAACTTTAAAAGTCGTTATATAATTATCATCATTGCTTCTTTGCCAAGCAGCTACCAATGTTGAGTCTGTTATTTTTAAAGCAGAAATATGTTGAGCATCATTTGTAGCAAACTCTAATGCAGAGCTAATTGCTTCGATCGTTTGACCATTGTTAGATATATTAAAAACTTTGGCAAAACCATCACTAGATTGACCCCTGTAGAATAAGACATACTTGGTCCCGGTAAGGTGGACCAGTTGATTGTATTCTCCATTGTTATCATCGTGCTCTTCGGATGCAATATAGCTGCTGTTCGTCACGCCGCCAGCGCTAGTTATGGATATGGTTTGAATAGTTCCTTTATTATTCGACCCCTCATAAGCGATCGCATACACATCTCCCGATATATGGATCATAGAGTTATGCGTGGCGTTGCCACTATTGTGCTCAAAATTAGTGATGGGGTTCATAAAAGATGCATTTAAGGTTGCTGTATTGTTTGATTGTGAATTTGATACCACAGTTCCATCAATATCCCATAATGCATTTTGAACTGGGGTGATCGTAATGGTTTCATTACCATCAGCTACTCCACTGGTTGAAAAAGTAAATTCAAGCTCTGGTCCATTTCTACCTGATATGGATGTTGGAGTAGCAGAAGTGAGGGTTGCAGTTCCTCCAGAAAGCGCCAGACTAAAATCTGAAACCTCAGGCAAGCCCGAACCACTGTTCGTATTAAAGATAGGTTTTAGGAATTTAACCGTTAATTTGGTGTTATATGCATCTACTGATGTAGCAGTGATGATGGGGGCACCAATCGCTCTTAAATATACCTCATTATTAAGCTGAGTTGTAGTTGCTTCATTATCCGATGCGTCAAATATACCATCATTGACAGGGGTGACCGTGATCTTCTCAAAACCTGAAGCCTCTCCAGATAAGTTCATGCCTAAGGTGTAGGTGTTCCCGCTTGCTGAAATTGAAGTAGGGGTAGCAGAAGCTAAAGTAGCATTTCCTCCAGAAAGCGCTAGACTAAAATCCGATGCTTCTAAATTACCACTACCTCCAGTGGTATTGAAAACTGGTTCGTTGAATGTAACAGCGATAGTGCTGTTATTCGCTGCGATCGTTGATGTGCTTATTCTTGGAAGTGTGCTTGTAGCGATTTGAGGATAGTTAAAGGTCTTTATATAACCATCATTTGAGCTTCCCTCGTAAGCTAGAATAAAATTGTCATAATCTAAAATTTGTAAACTATTCCATTGATTATAGCTAGTTTCATGCTCAAAAGTAAGGGCTTCAGTAATAGAGCTACCATCATCTGGAATAGTGAACATCTTTACATGTCCATCATTATCAGATGCTTTGTAGGCAAGCATGAATTTGTTTTGATCGATTTTAACCAATGAATTGAAAATACCATAGCTATTGTCATGTTCAAGTGTTGCGACTTTAGTAATAGATGCGCCATTGGTAGGAATGGTAAAAGTAGAAATATGTCCATCGCTACCGTCTCCCGTATACGCTAATACATAGGTATCATCATCAAGTTTGGCAAAAGAATTATACGAGCCGTTGTTGCCATCGTGCTCTAATTCTGCAATTTCAGTAATGGTAGCTCCATCCGTAGATATCGTAAATGTAGTGATGTAGCCATCTCCACCACTTCCTTGCCAGGCAAGTGCGTAAGTGGTAGCACTTAACCTCTCCCAGGAATGCCAATAGGAGTCTGAACTAGCATAGTGTTGCAATTCATTAACTTGATTGATATTTCCACCGTTCACTTTGAACGTTTTAATCCAACCTCCCCAACTACCAGAAGTTTGTGGCCCATAATTATAGGATTTGTAAGCAAGCGCGTAGGTATCATCGTCAATTTTTATTAAATCATTGTAAGGATCTGAGTTGGTGTATGTGTCATGTAAAAAATTTCCTAATTCGTTGATAACACTTCCGTCACTTTTAATTTGAAAGACGGATAGCCATTGTCCCCAAGTATTGCTAACAGAAGTTCCATCATGTTTGATTCCTGAGTTATATCCATAATATGCAATTAAATAGGTATCTTCAGACATTCGGATGAAAGAGGGGTAGTAAACATCATTCTTGGTACCCCATTCTTTCTCCAGTACTTGTGTAATAGTATTGCCATCGGAGCTTGTAGTGAAAGTTTGTAAGAATCCATCTGAGCTGCTTCCACTATATTGAAGGACAAATGCGTTTTGATTCATCTTAATTAGTTTATTCCAAACTCCATAGTTTAGATCATGTTCAAGATTTGTATTCTGAGCTAATCGTTTATCATATAAAAACACAGTATTATTACTTTGAGAAGCGGTTGATGCATTGCCGCTTGCATCATAGATTGAATTTGCAACAGGGGATACTGTTAAAACTTCTTGACCTGAAGCTGTTCCGGAGA
The DNA here is from genome assembly GCA_902615915.1 of uncultured Fidelibacterota bacterium. Lineage (GTDB taxonomy): Bacteria > Fidelibacterota > Marinisomatia > Marinisomatales > TCS55 > TMED144. Next base: position 54,324 of record CACMQQ010000004.1, on the reverse strand, counting down.
CACCAAATGTCAAGGTATAGATATCACCGCTTTTAGATAGTGCAGTAGGTGTAGCGCTACTCAAAGAAGCAGAACCTCCTGAAATAGAAAGGGAGAAATCCTCTTTAGCAAGGTCTCCGCTGCCACCATTTGTGCTATATGCTGTCTCAGATAAAGTTACACTTACTTGTGTGTTCTCACTATTTATGCTTGCTGCGGTAATATATGGACCGTTTTTATCAGTAAACGCATCTTGTATGGATGCGCTACTAGACATTGCTGTTCCGCTAGTATTATAAATACTTGATCCATTAGCAGGGGCTATAGTTATGGTCTCTATACCTACAGGAGTACCAGTGAGGTTTAGAAAAAAACGTATAACCGTTTCTCCGCCTGTTAATGCGCTTGCACTTCCTTCAGAGGTATTATTATTCTTTTTTATACTGCTAATGGTCGCATTGGTTGCTACTCCACCATTTCGAGAAAAAGTAAATGAAAAGTCGTTTGCTTCCAAAGCACCGCTTCCACCATTGGTGTTATAACCACCAGCTGAAAGGGTCAGGTCTGCATAAGTGTTATCATTAGAGATTCCTAAACTTTCAAAACAAAATCCTGTACAAGCAGTTATAACAACTTTTCCATGATCATCCCACATACCTGCTTCATTACTTTGATTGCTACCATTATTGTAAGATCCGCCACCCCCACCATTACCGTAATTACTATCATGTCTTCCGCCAGCACCGCCAGAGTAGCCACCGCCACCGCCACCCCCACCGGTATTGCCATGTGTTCCGCCACCCCCACCAAACCCACCAACACATTGTGAATAAGAGCTATGATTTCCACCTTCAGCTCCATTTATAAAGGCCTCACCATAGGTTCCATAGCTTCCCGAAGTACCATTTCCTGTTAAGCCACCCCCACCAGAAGCACCAGATCCTGTATCACCGCTACCTCCACCACCATTAGAGCCACCTGATTTATTTTGAGTGCTCTGTCCATTGTTACTAGTTACTGCGTGGGAGTTGTGAATAGCAGAGCTACTAGTATATACGCCACCCCCACCACCAGCAACGATCAATGCAGTTATATCAGATGCATTATTACCAGTTTTTTTTACAACAAAGGTTCCTCCCCCTCCAGAGCCAGAATTTTGTTGTCCACCCATTTGACCTACAACTATTTTTAATACATCTCCCTGGCTGAGCGTAAAATCCCCCTTCATTCGTGCCCCTTTACCATAATTACTTCCAGAAGCGCCTCCACCTCTAGCACCCCAAGCCTCAATGGTATAGGTACCATTAGCGGGTACCGTCCACTCTTGAATACCTTGGGTGTTTATTGTCACCGATCCATTTAAAGAGCTTCCTGAACCGTAGGTATTATTAATCTGACTTTGTGTTGGTCCGTATCGACCAGTCGCTCCTGCGTTAGTAAATGTATAGGTTGTTTGAGCAAACAGAGTAGATGCACAAGCAAGAAGAAAAAAAATAAAGGGAAAAGTGAGGCTAGATCTAAGGTTAAACATTTATTGTTTGATCTAAATTAAAAATTAAGAAAGGAAAGTAGGTTTTTTTACATATCAGCATTTACTGCTGTATTACGTCAATATTTCCTTGTCCCCGAGACCTGATGTTGATCTGAATATCATCTTTATCTACTAGTTCTGTTTTAGAGGTAAATTCTAGACCTGATACTCCAACGGCGTTACCTTTGAATAATATTGATGCAATTTTTCCAGTTCCGCTGACAGATTGGGATTCACTATTACCAAGATAAAAATAATCAATTACGATAGTACCTGGATTATCTTGAAAATTAACAAAGAATAGAGAATTTTGACTATTTTGTCCAAATAGATCTCCTCTAGCAACATCGGATACCTGTAATATGTTATTGTCATATGTTATTTCAGCGCGTATTCCAGTTACGTTCTCTACCTCGACAGCAAAAACATTGATGAGGGAGGAGGAGAGTAGTGGAATCTGCTCTATGGAGGGCTCGAACACAATGGCTGGAACTTCATCTGAAGGAACATCCAATGGATTGTCATAATCAAGTTCGGTCGCTTGACATGCCAATAGAAATATCAAAATTGGCAAAAAATGAATTTTAAATTTAGTCAAGTGCAATGGAAAACCTCAATTCTGGCTGTTTTAGGTTAGGGTTGTAGACTAAATCAAATTTTGACTTTTTACTATTCGATGCTTGACCATCAGAAGGACCATTTGTAAAGGCATCATAAGAACTATAAAGATGCATAGCCGCGACTGCAAATATCAAAATATTTGTTTGTTGAGCAGAAGCTTTTGCGTCCTCATTATGCCCTAACGAAGTGGTTCTGTAGCTTTCAATCTGTTGCGTATCAGTTGCGCTTTTATAATTTACGTGTGTAGCAACGGCATCATCATCAGAGGTTAAAAATGCCTGATAGGAGACGCCTAATAAAGCTATCAATGCAGCATCCATACCAAAATGTAGCCATCTCTTTGTCGCATCAGAGGGGTTTTCAGAAGAAGAGAAGTTGTAATGTTGCCCCCAACCTGGAATGAGTAAAGATCTTAATGCCGCTCCTCCAGGAGTCTTCACCTTAGGGGTCTCAGATACTATGGTTCCTTTTCTTTTTTTAGTAAGCGTGTTCGGTGCTTTAAGACCCATCATTTCCCAAGCTAAAATTTCAATTTCTGTTATTAATCCATCAACAGGTCCGGTGTAAGTTGCATTCTTTGTTTTTGAAGCTGCACCTGTTGCGACCTCAAACATTTTTGCATCTATTGTGTAGGTATCACCTAGTTTGCCAATGGCTCCATTGATCATGAATTCTACTCCAAGTAGCGCACCTACTTCAGCAGCACACTCTTCTGATGTACATCCTGCTTCATCAAACCCTTGCTCCTGCATAACTTCATTCATTGATCTACGGTCAACTAAAATTGCTCTTCCAGTAGCATCAAGCTCTGTAGCGAATCTATCTGTTAACGTACGCGCTTCAAGCATGCTTATGCCGCGAGGATCAAAATCCATGACAGCAACAGTAACTTTTTTATCAACGCCATCACCCCCAGCTCTTTGTAGTAAAAGCGGTTGAGGAGGTTTTAAATCCATCATTTCCCACGCTAAAATTTGCATTTCAATAAGTAAACCACCAACAGTACCATCGAAGCTTACACTTTTGGTTCTTGTCATTTCACCAGTCGAAACAGAGACCATCTTAGCATCGACAGAAAATGTTGACCCTAATTTACCCACAGAACCGCTTATCATAAATTGAGCGCCTAACAATTCTCCAATTTCAGCAGCGCATTCTTCTGTGGTACAGCCGGATTGTTGCAACCCCTGTTCTTTTAAAATATTTTCAAGCATTTTACGATCAACAAGGCGCATTGCTTTTGTATTTGGAATTTCAGATCTAAGTCTCTCGACTAAAGTCTCAACTTCATAGTCAGGCAAACCATTTGCTGCAAAATCAAGGACAGCAACAGTAGGCTGAGCAAAAAGCGACCCCATAAAAAGAATAGGTAAGGCTTTTAATAGTGTGTTTTTAAATTTTTTGTAGTTAATCATAATATCAAAATTAAATTAAGAAAGTTTACTTTCAATTACTTCAAAATTACGCATATAATATAAAATATTGTTATTATTTAAAATCATTATGCGATGGAATATAGGTATGTTCCAAGATTAGTATTGTGATGGAGCTCAAGTTTTTTTCTAATTCTATAGCAATGACTTTCTACTGATCGTATGGATAAATCGAGGGCTTTTGCTATCGCCTTTGTATCAAAACCTGACCTAAGGTACAGACAAACCTGAAACTGTGATTTTGTGAGTTCAGGATGTTTTGAGGAAAGGGCAACTATGAAGTCTTTGTTTTCAGATTCAAAATTAGATAAAAACGTTACCCAGCTTTGTTGGTTTTTTACATTATCCATTTTTGATTTTAAAAAAATAATAAAAAAAAACTAATACTGCATTAATACTCAATTAAAATTTGTATGGGAAACCTCTGGGAGCTTTAATTTTTGGATAAAATCAAATAATGAATTGTTTCGGCCTAATCCTAATTTTTTTCTTAATCTATACCTTCTGCTTTCGATAGACCTGACAGATAACCCTGTAAATTGAGCAACCTCTTTTGTTGTTTGACCTGACTTTAAGTATGCACACAATCTCAAATCCTGAATAGTTAGATTTTTATTAATTTTTGAAAGTTCATCGAAAAAATTTGGATATGCACGATCAAAATGATTTTTAAATTCTATCCAATCTGACTTTCCCAATGAAGCATCGTCTAATTTTACTTTTAAAGGTTGTATGAGATGTTTGGAGTCTGAATTTGACAGAAATTGAGAAGCATAATTAACATCTTTTTTCAACGATTCAAGCATTTCATTCTTTTCCATTATTGCGGTACTTACATTTCTTAATTCTCTTTCCGTTGTTTTGAGTTCAAGCTCAGCAACAAGCTTGCTTTGTTCAGCTAATTTTTTTGCTTGAATTGAGGCTAAATATTGATTTCTGATAGAAAAAATAACTAAACCTAAAATGAGAATTGATAAACCTGAAAATGCTAAAATTAACTTTCTCTGTTCTTTTTGTTTGTTTAATAAGGCCAATCCCGCAGACAATTCATTTTTAAGTTCAATATTGATGAGCATATCTCTATTTTGCTCGGTAACATTGGCTTTATTTATTTGTAAAAGCTCTTCATTTATGCCTTGAACTCTAGCTAGATCACCCAGTTTATATAAGATCTCCTTTTTATCATTGAGTAGATTAATTTTTTCACGATTCAATCCTTGCTCATAAGCTATGGATAATGCTTCATTGGTATTGGAAAGTGCTTCGCTCAATTCCCCTTTTTCAAACTTTAGGGACGAGATAATAGACAAAAGTCTTGTTTTCTCAATTGGAAGCTTTTCATAATGTTCTAGCGCTTTATTGAAAGATGAAGCACTTTTGATTGAATTGCCAATATGGTCATAAAAAATAGCTCTATATTGTTCCGCCATACCTAGATACCTTGATTCAATAGATTTATCAGAAATACTATAGTTCTTAACGGCAATATCTGAACTGTCGCACATTGTTGAAACCCTACCAAACTTTCCCCACTTGTAATATAATTCTGCCAAGCTCAAATACGAATGGGGCTTGTCGCTTTTATCATTCCTTAGTTTTCTAATTTCAAGCGCTTGTCTAAAAAATTGTTCAGCTTGAATAAAATTTTTACGTTCAATTTCTATTAATGCCAAATTATTAAGACTTGTGGCTTGCCCAGCCATGAAGTTTTGCTCTTTGTTGAATTCTAAGAATTCTTGATTATCCTTAAATTCTGTAAATAGATCGTAAGCTCTTTTATATGATTTGTACGCTTCATCGAAAAATCCATTTGCAAAGTAAATATTTCCAAAATTGATTATCTGCCAGGGGGGTACGTAATCAATAGCTGCAATGAACTCTTCTTCTGCTAATCGTAAATAATCAATGCTTTGACGAGGCAACCCTTTTATGTGATAAATTTGACCTAAGGCAGCATAAACACTTCCAAAAACTCTATTTGGTCTTTTTTCAGAGTAATTTTCTAGAATTTGAAAAGAAAATTCAACAGCATCATTTGGATTAACAAATTTAATTGCATTTAATGAATCTCTAATTGCTTGACTATTTTTTTTAACGAAGTAATCATTATTAGCTAATAATTGATTGCTAAAAATTATTGTTAAAATAATAAATGAGTATTTGGCTATCATTAAGGCTTTAAGTGATTGTTATTATTATATCAGTAAAATAATTTAATGCGTATTAATGCAGTATTAATAATTTAAGATTTTATAATTATTGTTTGTATATTAATTTACCAATTTTTATTTATTATTCGAGGTAATAAAAAAAATGTTAAAAAAATACGCTGCCACACTTGAGAAGCGTGGTCTTGATAAATGCTCCTCCATTATACTAGCTGATGTATTGGAACAATTTCCCAACTCCATATCGGTTAAAGAACTTGCAATAAGAACCGGTAAGACGGAAAACTATATCAAGACTAAAATAAGAGCAATGCAGAAAGATAATATTCCCGTAAATATTAATAATAAAACAACAAACAATCATGTAACAACAAGCATGTTTGAGCCAGTTTCCTGGATATTAAAAGAAAAAGATAACATTGAAATGGCCCTTTCGGATTTAGACAACATTCAATTGAATGGCGACCCAATGATAAATAATAAGAAAAAGATAGTAAAGCGTATTTATAAAGAATATCTAAGAGATATGAATGAATTAATAGATCGCTGGTATTCTCTAAGATTAATACAGTCTCTAAAAGAAGACTAATCTTCGTCACAAAAATTCAATTTTTTTTATAAGAAATCAACAACTAACTTATTGATATGCCCATCAATAAAAGAAGTGACCTAAAAACAGAATCAATAAATAAAAATTCAATTAATATCGACAGCATGAGCACTTATGATATTTTGCAAACTATTAATAATGAAGATATTAAAATTCCCAAGATCGTTGGAGGTTCATTAGATAAAATAGAAGCATTAGTTGATATTTGTGTAAAAGCTATTAAAAATGGAAAAAGAATTTTTTATGTTGGTTCAGGCACATCGGGAAGGTTGGGAGTTCTTGATGCTTCTGAAATGCCTCCTACTTTTAAAGTACCAAATCATTTATTCACCGGAATAATTGCAGGTGGAGATAGAGCGCTCAAATCATCAATTGAGGGTGCAGAAGACATTGGAGTAAATGCAATTAAAGATCTTAAAAAAAATAAATTAAAGTCAGGAGATGTCGTTATTGGAATAAGTGCAAGCGGCGCAGCCAAGTATGTTGTATCAGCTATAGAATTTGCCAATAAATGCGATGCCAAGACTGCCTACATCATTTGCAATGAAGAACCATTCTTTAAAACAAATCAAGATGTATTAATTAATATTCAAACTGGGGAAGAGGTAATAACAGGATCGACAAGAATGAAAGCTGGAACGGCTACAAAATTAGTGTTAAATATGATATCAACTACTGTGATGATAAAACTTGGAAAGGTTTACAAAAATTTCATGGTTGATCTAAAAGTTGTGAACAAAAAGCTCAAGGATAGAGGTATAAGAATTATTAAAGAAATAACCAAATCAAGCGAAGATGAAGCAGGAAAAGCACTTTCCAGAGCAAATAATTCGGTTAAGTGTGCAATAATTATGATTGAGAAATCATGTTCTTATAGCGAAGCATGTCAAAAATTATTAGAGTCAGATGGTTTCTTAGATAAAGTAATATGATTGATATTCCTAAAGATGATGAAAAGTTATTAGATCAATGTGAGATTAAGACATCTAGATCTTCTGGAAAAGGTGGACAGCATGTAAACAAAGTTGAAACTGCAGTCCAGATAAAACATATCCCAACAGGATTACAAGTTCGTAGTGAAAAAAATAGAAGCCAATATTTGAATAAAAAATTTGCACTTTATCTTTTGAGAAAAAAATTAAATGAAATTAATTTTATAAAACCTCCAAGACTAGCCACAAAGCCTTCGATTAAATCAGTATCGGAAAGACTCAAAAATAAAAAAATAAGATCTGAGAAGAAATTTTTAAGAAAAAAACCAGACTATTAAAAGTATTTTAGTTAGTTCATTATATACATTCTAATTATTTTCATTGTGTATATAATTAACAAAAATTGATAATGAACTTAAACGAATTTATTTTTCGCGAATATGATATCAGGGGAAAAGTATCTGAGGACTTTCCTGAAGAAGTTGTAATTAACCTGGGTAAAGGGTTTGGCACCTATATAAAAAGAGCCGGTGGTATGGAAATAGCATTGAGTGGGGATATCAGAGATTCAACTCCAATTCTAAAAGATCAATTTAAAACCGGTGTTCTCTCGACAGGTGTTGATGTCATTGAGCTTGGTCTATTACCAACACCATTAAATTATTTCTCAATGTATAATTTGGAGGTTGCTGGAGCTGTTCAAATAACAGGAAGTCATAATCCACCTGAGTTTAATGGTTTTAAAATGTCTAGAAATAAAAAATCTGTTTTTGGCAAAACAATCCAAGATATAAAACATATAATACAAAATCAGGATTTTGATTTTGGCACTGGAACGGAAGCTCCGTATAGAAAGACTATTAATGATTACGAAGATTTGATATTGAGTAAAATTAATATTGAAAAACCAATAAAAATTGTGATGGATTGTGGAAACGCAGCAGGAGCATTGTGTGCTCCTAGAATTTTTAAAAAATTAAAAAATGTTGAATTAACTGAATTATATTCTGATATTGATCCTACTTTTCCAAATCACCACCCAGATCCAACAGTTGAAGCCAATCTAGTAGATCTCATAAATGAAATGAAGACTGGTAAATATGATATTGGGGTCGCATTTGATGGCGATGCTGATCGCATTGGGGTGGTTGATAATAAGGGCTCTATCATTTGGGCAGATCAACTAATGGCGCTTTTTCTTCCAGAAATTATTAATCCAAACGATCAAGTTATTTTTGATGTCAAGTGCTCAAAAGTTTTAGAAGATATGATCTTGAAACATAATGGAAAACCTGAAATGTGGAAAACAGGTCATTCACTTATTAAACAAAGAATGGCTGAATTAAAATGTAAATTTGGTGGAGAGATGAGCGGTCATATCTTTATGGCAGATGACTATTTTGGCTATGATGATGCTATATATGTTGCAGCAAGAGCTGTCCAAATGCTTGCAAAGTCCAATAAAAAATTATCTGACCTAAAAGAAGCTCTTCCAAAATACTTTTCAACGCCTGAGATTAGATTGAACACTGAATCAGATGAAGAAAAATTTAAAATAACCAATAAAGCGATTGATCATTTTAGTAGCAAATATAAATGCAATTTGATAGATGGTGTTAAAATTTTATTTGAAGATGGGTGGGGATTAATAAGAGCATCGAATACTCAACCTGTAATTGTATGTAGGTTTGAAGCTAAAAATGAAGAAAGAATGATCGAAATTAAAAATATGATAATGGATAAACTCTTTCAGTTTGGAGAATTAAAATTTGAAGAAGGATAATGATGATTTTCATAAAGAGATAAGCTTTTTAAAAGATGAAATAAATAGATCTTTAAAAAAAATTTTAATTAAAGACGAACCAAAATACCTCTATGATCCAATTAAATATTCTATAAATAATTCTGGAAAAAGACTGAGGCCAATATTAGTTTTTTTATCAGGTAAGCTATTTAAGTCAAATGTGAACGATTTAATGAAGGCTGCAGTTGCAGTTGAATTGCTACATATCTTTACATTAATTCATGATGATATCATGGATGGCGATGATATTAGGCATGGCAAACCATCACTTCATGAAAAATGGGATATTTCAACTGCAATTTTATCCGGTGATGCAATTTTCGCTTTAGCTCAACTCTCAATAAGCAGTCTTGACATAGATGCATACAATAGATTAAGCGAAATATCGTTATTGGTTTGCGAAGGGCAAGCGCTTGACAAAGAATTTGAAAACGATAACTCCATTTCAATGGATAAATATTTAGATATGATTACAAAAAAAACAGGTTCATTGCTAGGATTATGTTCTGAATTAGGGGCTATAGTTACAGAACAGGAAATTGACATTCGTTCTAAGCTTTACTCTTTTGGTGTAAACCTTGGTTTGGCATTTCAAATTCAAGATGATTATCTAGAAATATTTGGCGATCAAAAATTAATGGGCAAAAGTCTTGGAAGTGATATATGCTCTGGAAAGCAAACAGCAATGACAATTCTAGCGAAAAGCATAAATGAAAAAAAATGGGAAGATCTTACTTCTCAAAAAAAAGATTTACAAAGCTATAGGGATTTTTTCTTGGTAAACGGAATAGATCATGAAATAAAAAAACTTGTTGAATACTATATTGATAGATCAAGTGGATGTATTGAATTTGCTCATTCTTTTGAAAATAATTTTTTAGGTAATTTTTCAAATTATATTTTAAACAGGAGATATTAATAAACAATGATTAATAGTGTAGATAATAGCAATATGTTTAAATCAATTTATGATTTTTCAAGCAATATTGAATCTGCTTTCGAAATTGGAGAAAAAATCTTATTGAACAATAATTATAATTCCATAAATAGAGTGGTTATTGCAGGCATGGGCGGTTCTGCTATTGGAGGCGATGTAGTCCGTCTTCTATTATCCTCAAGCAACAACATTCCAATAACTGTTTCTAGAGATTATAATTTGCCAAGCTGGGTTGATGAGAATTCGTTAGTTATTTGCTCATCATATTCTGGTAACACTGAAGAAACATTGAGCTCATTTGATGATGCTAAAATTAAAAATTCCAAAATCATTTCTATCTCCACAGGGGGAATTTTAAAAGATTTAACAAACAAAAACGATCTTGATTTTATAAAAATACCTTCAGGATTGCAGCCAAGGGCTGCTTTGGCATTTTCTTTTGTTCCGATAGTATTTTTATTAATTAAAATAGGAATCATTGGCCAGGAAATTTTAGAAAAATTAAAAAATTCTTTACCCGAACTACGTAAAGCAAGAGATTTATATTCACAAGACAACGAAAATAATCCCAGTTATAATTTAGCTCATCACATTTTTAAAACATTCCCAGTAATTTATACACAAGACAACACTACTTCAATAGTAGCTAGAAGATGGAAGGGCCAATTAAATGAAAATTCAAAAATGTTAGCCTTTTCTAATGTTTTACCTGAGATGAACCATAATGAAATAGTAGGGTGGGAGAATAATCCCCAGCTTTTAAAAAAAATATCAATAATCTGGTTAATAGATAAAGGCAATCACAAAAGAAATATTCTCAGAATGAATCATACCAATTTATTAATTAAAAATTTTAGTGCAAATCAACATTTTGTTGAATTAAATGGTGATACAGACATTGAAAGGAATTTAAAATTTATTCATTTTGGAGATTGGTTAAGTTATTGGTGTGCAATTTTTCATAAAATAGATCCAACACCTGTTAAAAAAATTGACATATTAAAAAATAAATTAAGCGAAAGTATTTGATAAAATTTTTTTTTTAATTATAATTAATGTATGAAGTTAATAGAATTTCTTGTCAGCAAAATCTCTTATTTCCGTTCAAATAAGAGCTATGCAGTTGTTTTAAAAGAAATAAATGGGGATAGAAGATTGCCTATAATGTTAGGCTCTTATGAAGCGCAAGTTATTGCAATTGCTATGGAATCTATTGATACTCAAAGACCTTTAACTCATGACTTGCTAATAAATGTTTTACAAGGCTTGGGCTTGAGTTTAAAAAATGTTACTATTAAAAGTTGTGAAGATGAGATTTTCTTTTCAACAATAAATATTGTTTCTCCAAATTTAGTTGAAAAGAATATTGATTCTAGACCAAGTGATGCAATTATTTTAGCGTTAAAACTGCATTGTCCAATTTTTGTCAACGAACTTTTACTTGATAACATTAATAATAATCAATTAGCAATTTTAGATGATGATCAAAATATAATACAAAGTACAAAAATAGAGTCTCTTGAAAATCAATTACAAAAAGCTATAGATAGAGAGGATTATGAAATTGCGGCTAAATTAAGAGATAAAATTAAATTTTTTAATGATTAGTCGTTAAACTCTCAATAGCATATTCTGCTGCTTGTTGTTCAGCTATTTTTTTACTACTTCCTATACCACTTCGATACCTTTTTTTGTCAATCAACACATTAACTTCAAAAAGTTTTTGATGATCTGGCCCTGTTACATTAGAAACTTGAAAAATTGGATTTGATAATTGTTTAATGTGACAAATTTCAATTAATTGACCTTTATAATTTATAGAACCCCAGGCCTTTTCTCTGTTTTTCCATAATGTATTAGCAACAAACATTTTTGAATTTTCAAATCCACTGTCAAGGTAAATTGCACCAACTAAAGCTTCAAAAAGATTTGCATATTGTTTGTCAGCGATTTTTTCCTGAGATAGATCAACATTGTCTTCAATTTCGATATAATTTAGGATGTTTAAGAATTTTCCTACATAGGAAAGAAATGATTTTTGTACTAATGCTGATCTTTTTTGAGTTAAAATTCCTTCATCACACTCTGGATATTCGATCATGAGTTTTTCACTAACTATAATGTCTATTACTGCATCTCCTAAAAATTCCAATCTTTCATAGTTTTTACCAGGGTCATTGGAGATGGATTTATGTGTTAAAGCTTGTGATAAGTAATATTTATTTTTAAAGTTGTAATTTATAATTTTTTCTATTTCGCTGTCATAGCTATAAAATATATTTTTAAAAAATCTTTTTATAATCAATTATTAATCATTCCATTTTTTAAAAATTATGACTCCATTGTGCCCTCCAAATCCAAACGAATTTGACATTACAGCATCTACATTTTGCTTAACTGACACATTTGGAACATAGTCTAAATCGCACTCAGGATCAGGTGTTTTGTAATTTATTGTAGGAGGGATTTTATTGTTTTGAATAGCTAATATTGAAGCAATTGCTTCTAAAGCACCACTTGCGCCCAATGAATGACCAATCATTGATTTTGTAGAACTTATTTTTAAGTTCTTTGAGTGTTCAGAAAAAAGATTTTTTATTGCTGAGCTTTCGGTCTTATCATTAAATGGAGTTGAAGTTCCATGAGCGTTAATGTAGTCAATATCGCTTGTATTTAAGTTTGAATCCTTTAGTGCATTTGACATTGCTTTTATTGCCCCTACTCCTCCTTCTGATGGTTGAGTGACATGATAAGCATCATCTGTTGATCCATAACCTGCAAATTCAGCAATGATTTTGGCCCCTCTTTTTTTTGCATGTTCCAATTCTTCTAATACGATTGTTGCTGATCCCTCAGATAATACAAATCCATCTCTATCCTTGTCAAAGGGCTTGCTAGCTTTAGAAGGATAATCATTTTGTGTAGATAGCGCTCTGATATTTGCAAATCCAGATATAGTTAATCCAGTTATGCTTGCTTCAGTTCCTCCCGTTACAATTACATCTGCATCTCCATATTGTATTGTTCTCGCTGCGCATCCTATAGCATCAGTACCGGAAGCGCAAGCAGAAATTACTGTATGATTAGGACCTTTAAGGCCAAATTCTATTGCCAAGTTTCCTGCTGCGATATTGGCTATCATTCTTGGAACAAAAAAAGGGGAAACTCTCCTCTGTCCTCTTTCGTTATAAATTTTTGCTTGCTGCTCAAGTGTTTGAATACCACCTATCCCTGATCCGATAATTACTCCAATTCTGTCATGGTCAATATTATGTTTTTTAAAACCAGATTGTTCAATGGCCTCTCTGGATGATACGATGTGGTAAATAGTAAAAAGATCAAGTTTTTTTAGTTCTTTTCTATCAAAATGTTCATTAGGGTCGAAGCCGTCTAACTCACCTGCGATCCTGACACTTAAACCAGAAGCATCAAAACTGGATATTTCTTTTATTCCGCTTATACCGTTTGAGATGCTATTCCAATAATCTTCAACGGAATTTCCATTGGGGGCGAGGACTCCAAGGCCGGTTACAACAACTCTTCGTTTTGACATTTATTTATTTTGTTCGATATAATCGACGGCTGCTTGAACAGTTGTAATTTTTTCTGCATCTTCATCAGGAATTTCAATTCCAAATTCTTCTTCAAGTTGCATAATAAGTTCAACTGTGTCTAATGAATCTGCTCCTAAATCATCAACAAAAGATGATCCAGATTCTATTTTACTATCTTCAATACCAAGTTTATCTATTATCACTTCTTTTACTTTGTCAAATGTAGACATTTTATCTCCTTTGTTTAATTCATTACCATTCCTCCATCAATAGTAATGGTTTGGCCAGTTATATATGATGTTTCATTTGCGCACAAAAATAATACAGCATTTGAAATATCGCTAGGACTACCAATTCTATTTAATGGAATTTGCTTTAATAAGTTTTTTTTTGCATCCTCGGATAATTTATCAGTCATCTCGGTTGAAATATATCCAGGAGCTAGGCAATTAACTTGGATATTTCTCACTGCAAGTTCCTTTGCAGCAGATTTTGTCAATCCAATCAATCCTGCTTTAGATGCAGCATAATTTGTTTGACCAGCGTTACCCATTAACCCTACAATTGAGGAAATATTGATTATCTTACCGCTTTTTGATTTAATCATATATTTCGACACTGTTTTAATAAAGTTAAATGAACCTTTTAAATTTGTATTTATGACAGAATCCCAATTTTGTTCTGACATCCGTAATAATAATGAATCTTTTGTTATTCCTGCATTATTAACTAATATATCTATCTTTGAGTGATTCAAGATTATTTCTTCAACGATTTTTTGTACATTTTTTGTATTGGTAACATCACATATAGCGTATGAGCCTTCACCTTTAAATTTTTTTATATTCCTAATAACAGATTTTAAGGCTTTTTCGTTCCTACTTATACAAATTACGTTGGCACCATTTTTGGCTAATGATAAAGATATTTCTTTACCTATACCTTGCGATGCTCCAGTAACAATAGCAACTTTATTTTTAAGACTAAACATTTGTTAATTCATTAATTTGATGATTTGATTCTACGCCTGAAATTGATAATGTAGAATCAATTCTTTTGCATAATGTTTGGAGAACTTTTCCAGGGCCAACCTCAATAAAATTATCAAAACCATCAGATTTAATGTTTGTAATTGATTGATGCCAATAAACAGGGCTATCTATCTGATTTATTAGTGAGTCAAGGATATCATCTTTATTTGTCACGGCTTTTGAAGTAAAATTTGAATAAACAGGTATACTTGAATCATTTAAAGCGGTCTGGTTCAATTTTTTCTTTAATTTGTCTTTTGCAGAGGTCATTAACGGTGAATGAAAAGCTCCACCTACGTTGATCTCCAATATCTTTTTGGCGCCAGCTTCTTTTAGCTTTTGAGATATCTCATTTATTGAATTTGATTCTCCAGAAATAACTACCTGGCCTTTACAATTAAAATTCGCGGCAACAACAATTCCAGAATCCCAGTCATTACAAATTTTTTCAACGAGCGCATCATCCAACCCCAAAACAGCAGCCATAGTTCCATCTTTTTCTTCGCATGCTGATTGCATTGCTTCAGATCTCAGCTTAACTAATTCAAAGCCTGATTCAAAATCAAAAGAATTAGCTATTGTGAGAGCAGAATATTCACCCAAACTATGTCCAGCAGCACATTGTGGTTTGACCCCTTTTTTGATTAATATCTTGGCTATTGTAACGCTGATCAAATAAATAGCAGGCTGGGTGTAAATTGTTTTCTTTAATACTTCGGCAGGACCATTGAAAATGATTTTTTTAAAGTCAAAACCCATAATATCATTTGCAACTTCAAAGCTTTTTCTAACATTTGAATTTGAAAGGTATAGATCTTCACCCATGCCTACTTTTTGCGATGCTTGTCCAGGAAATATAAAGGCAGTTTTCAAAGCATTTTATTCCATCTTATTAACATGCTACCCCAAGTAAAGCCTCCACCAAATGCCGCCAAAAGAAGAAGCTCTCCACTTTTAAGCAAATTCATTTTATTGGCTTCATCAATTGCAATTGGTATGGTTCCAGCAGTAGTATTTCCATATTTATCAATATTGACAAAAACTTGATCTAGATCTAGTCCACATTTTCTTGCAGTTGCATCTATAATTCTTTGGTTGGCTTGATGTGGTATAAACAGCTTTATATCATGTGAGGAAAGTTTATTTTTTTCAATTATTTCCTTACTTACTTCGCTCATCCTATTAACTGCATATTTAAAAACCGTTTTGCCATCCTGATAAACATAATGCAATCTTTGTTTAACTGTAGTTTCTGATGCGGGCTTTCTGCTCCCTCCAGCTGGCACAGTTAAAAATTGATTTCCACTGCCATCAGTTTTAAGAATGGAATCAACAATACCATAATCATCATCTGTTTGTTCAATTAAAACACCACCGCCACCATCACCAAAAATTACACAGGTATTTCTATCTTTATAATCAATGATAGAGCTCATCGTATCAGCTCCGATGATGATTGCATTCTTGTATTTCCCAGACTCAATTAGTCTTGCACCTGTTTCTAAAGCAAAAATAAATCCCGTGCATGCAGCTGTTAGATCATAACCCCATGCATTTATTGCCCCTATTTTGTCTTGGACTATCGCGGCTGTAGAAACAACAAAATGGTCAGGAGTGCTAGTGGCTATTATTATAATATCAATTTCTTCAGGCGTTTTGCCTGAGCTTTCTAATAGTTTTTTTGCAATATTTGCACACATATCTGAAGTGGCTTCACTTTCTTGAACTATATGCCTTTTAGTTATGCCTGTTCGAGATTTTATCCAATCATCAGTCGTATCAACAATTTTTTCTAAATCAAAGTTAGAAAGGATTTTTTCAGGGATATACTTAGCCGTTGCAGTAATTGTAGTATTCAAAACTTAAAAAGGAATTTTTAGTTAACGTTTAATACAGGACGTCCCTTGTAGTAACCACAGTTAGGACATGCTCTATGTGGAAGTTTAAATTCACCGCATTGTGGACATTTACTTGTATTAACATTGTCTGCTTTATAATGAGTCCTTCTTTTGCGACCACGTGCCTTTGATTGCCTTCTTTTTGGTAGTGCCATGAATACTCCTTAAAATTTAATTTTTTTTAATTTCTCCCAAGGTGTGTCTATATAGCTTGATCCACACTCACAGGTATTGTTATTCAAATTAATACCACATTCCACGCAAAGACCTTTGCAATTAATTTTGCAAAGTTTTTTATATGGTCTATTTATGAAAAAATGATCTCTTAAAATGTCACTGATATTAATGAATTCTTGTGTTTGATTAAAGGAAATTACATCATAATTATTTGATGCATTTTTTTTGCTAGTTATAATAAAGTCCAAACTTGAATTCCATGCTTTTTCAAAATCATGCAAGCACCTATCGCAAGTTTCTATATAAATGGAATTTATTTTTCCAATAACGTAATATTCTTCATTCTCGCTACTGGCACTTAAAATAAGTTTTTGGAGATTATTTTTAAACTTTACTTCTGGAAGATCTATATCATCAGCATTAAATGTAAAAGTTTTGTTTTTGAAATTTTTCCGTAATTCAGAAAACAATATTTTCATTATATTTAATTTTATATAAAGCTGATTTGATAAGAAATGTTAGTACAGGCTAATTTTCAATTCGAACGTGATCGACCCAAGCCTTTTCTTTCTGTTCATTAGATATCGCAATCGCTACTTTTTGTGCCATGCTTTTATCATTGTAGCTACCAACTCTGATTCTATACCATGTTTGGTTGTTTTCTTTGAAAAACGCTTTTTGAATATATGCATCGTAACCACTATTTATAAGATTAGCTGCAACTTTCTTTGCATCATCTAACCTTTTTTTTGATGCAACTTGTATGGTAAATCTTTCTTTATCATAAGGGATGGACATTCCAACTTTTTTAATTTTAGATTTTTTCCGTTGAGGAACTGATTTTGGTTTACTCTTTTTAATTGGTAGCTTGACAGGGGATTTTTCAACTGCAGTTTCTATTTTTTTATTTTCATTATTATTGATTTCTTCAACTGCTTGAGCAGCTATTTCAGAATCATACCATTTTTTAGATTCTATTTCTTGAATTGAATCTTTAGGAGCGTTTCCTAAATCATTGATTGTTGTATCAGTTGGAGCCATTTTTTTTGAAATTTGTTGACCGTCTTCGTCAGATTGAATTTCATAGGTAAAGCTTTGGTTGCTTACTTCATCGTTGTATTGAAAAATTGAAACATTTAAACTATATAGGCCTGGGGCATCAGGAGTGAAGATAACTGATGAGTTATCATTGCCAATTCTCAAATTAATGTTTTCAAGGACACTATTTTCGGGAAGATCGATAAACTCCCACAAGAACTCAAGGTCTTGATTCTCCTCAGGGAGTTCAGCCACTACCAAAATTGATTCACCCACATTGGCTGTAGGATTATCTTTTGAGCAACTTACCAGGAATGCCAAAAGTAAATAATTAAATAGTTTCATATTTTTTATTTTGAAAGTCATAATTGGGTACTACAATTTCAATGATTGTATCAAAATATGCAAGAATTAGGTAGTATAAATCAATTCTCTTCTAGTAAAGAAAAAATCAATTTCCTTTTGAGCATTTTCATCGCTATCTGCACCGTGTACCGCATTTTCTCCTAATGATGTTGCATATAATTTTCTAATTGTTCCTTCATCGGCTTCTTGGGGATTAGTTGCTCCAATTGTTTTCCTCCATTCTGATACAGCATTTTCTTTTTGAAGAGCAAGCACAGCTATGTTCCCAGATGACATAAAAGTGGTCAGCTCTTCAAAAAAAGGCTTATCTGAATGAATGCTGTAAAAAGTTTTCGCTTGATCTTTGCTCATTTTTAGGAATTTCAATCCTATTATAGTAAAATTGTCATTTAATAAATGATTAATGATCTTTCCTAAATGACCATTTTTAATTGCATCAGGTTTTATCATTGCAAAAGTTTGATTATTCATAATACCTCATTTTAAATCGTTTCTAGTGATTTTTTCATCTTTTCCCCAATATCGGCAACAGATTCGCAAACCTCGATTCCAGATTCTTTCATTATTTGCATTTTTGCTTCAGCAGTATCATCACCACCCGAAACTATTGCACCTGCATGTCCCATGCGCCTTCCAGGAGGAGCTGTTTGCCCAGCAATGAACCCCACTAAAGGTTTAGTCATATTTTTTTTCGCCCACAAAGCAGCTTCATTTTCCATCTGACCACCAATTTCACCTATCATAACAACGCCTTCTGTTTCTTGATCTTTTTCAAATAGTTCTAGAATTTCCTTCATGGTCGTTCCAATGATTGGGTCACCCCCAATACCAACAGCAGTGGTTTGACCTAAGCCAACAGAAGCAAGTTGTCCAATGGCCTCGTAAGTCAACGTTCCTGATTTTGAAACTACTCCAATAGTCCCTTTTTTACAGATAAATCCAGGCATAATACCAAGTTTGCATTCATCAACACTGATGATACCGGGACAATTTGGCCCAATAAGCCTGGTCTTATTTTTTTCTAAAACTTTCATAGCGATCGCCATATCATTTATTGGCACACCCTCAGTTATGCAAACGATTAGTTCTATATTTGCTTCTGATGCCTCAATAATAGCCTCACTTGCAAAAGCAGGAGGAACAAAAATAATTGATACATTAGCATTGGTATTTGATTGTGCTTCTTCAACAGAGTTAAAAACTGGAATATTCTGTTCAAGAATAAATGAACCACCTTTCCCTGGAGTTACCCCGGCTACAATATTGCTTCCATAGTCAATCATTTGCTGGCTGTGGAAAGCGCCTTCACCGCCTGTTATGCCCTGTACAATTACTTTTGAATTTTTATTCACTAAAATTGACATAATTATCCTTTAATTTTTAAATGGATTTCACAACTTTCAAAGCAGCGTCCTTCATATCTGAAGCAGGAATAATTGATAGTTTGGACCTAGCTAATATTTCTTTAGCCTCTTCGGAATTTGTACCTTCAAGCCTAACGACAACCGGAACATCTAGTCCAAGCTCTTTAACAGCTTCGACAACGCCATTTGCAACTCTATCGCACCTAACAATACCCCCAAAGATATTAATAAGGATTGCTTTTACGTTTTTATCAGAAAGTATGATTTTAAATCCATTTTTAACAGTATCTGCAGATGCAGTTCCCCCAACATCTAAAAAATTTGCTGGCTCTCCTCCTGATATTTTTATAATGTCCATTGTTGCCATAGCTAAACCTGCTCCATTGACCATGCATCCTACATTCCCATCGAGTTTTATGTAGTTTAAGTCGAATTTATCAGCTTCTAATTCAGTGGGATCTTCTTCATTTGTATCTCTTAGTGATAATATATCTTTTTGTCTATATAATGCATTGCCATCAAAGTTTAGTTTGCAATCTAGAGCAACTATTTTGTTGTCATTAGTAAGTACTAATGGATTTATTTCAGCAAGCGAAGCATCTGTTCTTATAAAACATTTAAATAAATTTAAAAAAAGGTTTACCGCTTCTTTGTATGCTGAACCGGTCAATTGTAACCCGAAAGCTAATTTTCTTGCATGAAAAGATTTCATTCCAATCAATGGGTCAATCCATACTTTTACAATCTTTTCAGGAGTTTCTTCAGCAACTTTTTCAATTTCCATACCACCTTCTGTCGATACCATAAAAACAAATTGTCCTAATGAACGGTCAAGAGTTATAGCGCAATAAAATTCTTTTGAAATATTAGATGCTTCCTCAATAAGAATTTTTCTGACTTTTTGACCTCTTTCTCCAGTTTGATGAGTAACAAGATTCATTCCAAATATCTTATTAGCATTATTTACAGCTGTTGATAAGCCGGATGAAAACTTTACACCGCCACCTTTTCCTCTGCCACCTGCATGAATTTGAGCTTTTACAACAACAGCATCTTTTTTTGATTCATTTTGAACTTTTTTAATGACTTTTTCAACATCATCTAATTTGTTAACAGCATATCCAATTGGAACTGGTATATTGAAAGATTTAAAGATCTCTTTGCCTTGATATTCATGAATTTTCATTCTTTTTTCCTAAATTTTATTTTGAACTTTTCATAAATGGATAAGTGAATTCTGTTGGTGGATCATATGTTTCTTTTATGGTGCGTTGTGAGACCCAGCGGATTAAATTAAAAATAGATCCAGCTTTATCATTTGTGCCAGATGCTCTGCCACCGCCAAAAGGTTGTTGCCCAACAACTGCTCCAGTTGGTTTGTCATTAATGTAAAAATTACCAGCAGCATGAGTTAGTTTTTCAGTTGCATCATTAATTGCATTTCTGTCATTAGCCCAGACACATCCTGTTAGAGCGTATGGTGATGTTTCATTTACTAATAGCAAGGTTTCATCCCACTTATCTGAGTCATACAAATATATAGTAAGAACAGGTCCAAAAATTTCTTCACACATTGATTCATATTTTGGATCTTTTGAAATCAAAGTTGTTGGTTCAATAAAATACCCAATTGTGTCATCGCAATTACCCCCAGTTAAGACTTCGACGTCATCTGATTTTTTTGCATTATCAATGTATTTTTTGATATTGTTAAATGA
Source organism: uncultured Fidelibacterota bacterium (assembly GCA_902615915.1). Classification (GTDB taxonomy): domain Bacteria; phylum Fidelibacterota; class Marinisomatia; order Marinisomatales; family TCS55; genus TMED144. Next base: position 33,163 of record CACMQQ010000004.1, on the reverse strand, counting down.
GTTTCGATCAATTACTGCATTCATAAAGTTTGAAAAATCTTCAACATCGCCCATTTTGATTTGATTGACTTGATTGATAAATATTTTTTTGAGATCGGGCCAAATTGATTTGGGAATATATGCTCGTGATAAAGCAGAGCACTTTTGACCCTGATATTCAAATGCTCCTCTTATCATAGCAGTTGATAGAGCTTTTATATCTGACGATTCATGAGCAATACAAAAGTCTTTTCCACCGGTTTCACCAACAATCCTGGGGTATGATTTATAATGATTAATAGATTCACCAATTGATTTCCACATGCCCTGAAAAACAGAAGTAGAGCCAGTGAAGTGAACACCAGCAAGATTGGGATTTTGAATTATTTTGGGACCTATTAAAGAGCCACTTCCTGGCAAAAAATTTATAACACCACTAGGCAAACCAGCATCTTTAAAAAGTTTCATCAAAAAATGTGCGCTATACACTGCAGAGGATGCAGGTTTCCATATAGCAACATTTCCCATTAGGGCTGGCGCAGTTGGTAAATTGCCTGCTATGGAAGTAAAATTAAATGGAGTAATGGCAAATACAAAACCCTCCAGAGGCCTATTTTCTAATCTATTCCAAATACCATCTGGGGAATAGGTGGGTTGTTGAGTGTATAATTCTTGCGCATACCAACAATTAAAATTAAGAAAATCTATCATCTCGCAAGATGCATCTATTTCTGCTTGATAGGCATTTTTGCTTTGACTGAGCATGGTTGATGCATTTAAGGTCTGATCGTAATGCCTTTGTAAGATTGAAGCCATTTTTTTAAAAATTGCAACCCTGTCTTCCCAGGGCATTTTAGACCACGAAGACCAAGTATCCATCGCAGATTCAGTGGCCATCTTTATTTCTTTTTCAGATGCTTTATGGTATACACCTAAAATATGATTATGATTATGGGGAATTCTTATTTCTTCAGTATTGCCTGTTTTAATTTCATTGCCATCAATTATTATAGGTATTTCAATATTTTGCGATTTAAGATCATTAATTTTATTAATAAGCGATATTCTTTCTGGAGAGTTTGATCTATACTCTAAAACGGGTTCGTTTACTGGTTTTGGAACAACTACTTTAGCATTTTGCATGGCTTAACTCTTATTTCTAATAGAAAAATTTATTTATAATAATGAACATAATATTAAGAAATAGAATTTAAAATGGATAGCATTGTCTCCTTATTTCTTGATGTTACAAGCGCTTGTCGAACTTTGCTTGCACCATCAAATCCTTTTATATACCATCCAAAATGTTTTTTTATAAGATCAGTTGCTCTTTTTTCACCATGCCAATCAATCATATGATTGAAATGTCTTATGCAGTACGAAATTTTATCTAAATGAGGCGGAGTAGGGGGGACCGGTCTTCCTGATAGTAATGCTTTAGCTTGACTAAAAAACCATGGATTGCCCAAGGATGCTCTTCCAATCATCACAGCATCACAATTTGTTTTTTCAAACATTCGTAAAATATCCTCTGGATTTTTTATATCGCCATTTCCGATTATAGGTAAATTTGTAGCCTCTTTAAGTCTTCTGATAAGATTCCAATCTGCCTTGCCAGAATAGCTTTGCTTTGTTGTTCTAGGGTGTAGAGTTATTGCTTTAATGCCAGCTGATTCCAGTCTATTTGCCACTTTGGGTATTACTATATTTGAGCTGTCCCAACCTGCTCTCATTTTGACGGTAACCGGTATTTCAGGAACAGATTCAACAACAGCTAGTGTAATATCATCCATCAGACAAAGATCCTTTAAAGCGGCTGAACCGGCACCCTTTTTAGTTATTTTAGGAACAGGGCAACCGTAGTTTATATCTATAATATCTGGAGAAAATTTATTATATACCATTTTTGCGGCTTGAGCCATAACCTCAGGTGAATCACCAAATATCTGAATTCCAATAGGTCTTTCAAATTCAGTAAATTTTATCATTTTTAATGTTTTGGCATTTTCTCTTATAATTCCATCTGCAGAAACAAATTCAGAAAAAACTAAAGCAGCTCCCTGTTCTTTACATAATAAACGAAATGGATAATCAGTTACTCCAGCCATAGGAGCGAGAATTAGAGGCAAATTAAGATCTATTTTTCCAATTTTCATTATTACAAATTAAGGAATTACTATAATAAATAATCCTTTTAAAATCATAACATTAAACATAAAATTGCATTCAGTATTTTAAAATAAATTTATAAATGGTGTACTAATATGAGCAGAGTTTGCGATGTAACAGGAAAAAAACCAATGTATGGTAATAATGTTAGCCATGCGCACAATAAAACTCGTAGAAGATTTAATATAAATCTTCAAAAAAAAAGAATTTGGTTGCCTGATGAAAAAAAATGGGTTACTCTAAATGTATCTACTCAGGGTCTTCGATTAATTGACAAAATAGGAATCAATAAAGTTCTTAAAAAAATGAGAGCCAATGGTAAGAAAATATAAATTTAATCCATTAGTGTTATTCTAGACCAAACCCCATCTTTCAGATGGGGTTTTTTTTATCCTAATTATGCTGTCTTCTTATAAATGCAGGGACTTCCAAATCGTTATGTAAATTCTTTGAAGGGTTCTCATTACTTCCAAAGCTTTTAATTTTATTTAAAGAATCATCTTCTTTAAATAAATCATCATTCTTTTTGTAAAGAGGAACGTTCTCTTTTTCAGATTTATGAAATGTTTTTTCTCTAACTAGATTATTATTTTCTGTATTATTTGATTCATTTACTAATTCATTTCGATATTTTTGATTAAAACCAGTTGCAATAACAGTAACCATCATATCATCTCCCATATCTGGGTCGATAACTGCACCAAAAATAATATTCGCATCTTCTCCAGCTTGTTCAAAGATAATTTTTGTCGCTTGATCAACTTCAAGCAGGGTAAGTCCAGGACCACCTGTAATATTCACCAATACTCCTTGTGCGCCTGAAATTGATGCATTTTCAAGCAGCGGGCTTGATATTGCTTGTTGGGCTGCCAATTCTGCCCTCTCTTCTCCTGATGCAATTCCTGTACCCATAACTGCTTCTCCCATATTTTTCATCACAGTTACAACATCTGCAAAATCCAAATTGACCAGACCATGCAAATTGATTAAATCTGATATGCCTTTTGAGGCATGATGCAATATTGAATCTGACATTTTAAATGATTCAACTAAAGTAGTATTTTTGTCAATGATTGTCATCAACCTCTGATTAGGAATAACTATCAATGTATCACATGCTTTTCTTAGTTCATCTACACCTGCAACACCTCTCTTCATTCTCTTTGGACCCTCAAAATTAAATGGTAGAGTCACTATTCCAACTGTTAGAATTCCCATTTCTCTAGCAATCTGAGCAACTGTTGGAGCTGCTCCCGTTCCGGTACCACCACCCATGCCGGCAGTAATGAAAACCATATTAGCATCCTCAATCATAGTCTTTACTACGTCTTTATCGCTTTCAATTGCTTCTTGACCAATTTGTGAATGCGCTCCAGCGCCCAACCCTTTAGTTAGATTTTTTCCTATTTGCAATTTATTTTCAGCTGAATTATTATCTAGATCTTGCGCATCTGTATTTATAACTAAAAAGTCTACACCATCCATCCCATCTTGAATCATCCTGTTAACAGCGTTTCCTCCTGCGCCTCCAACACCGATAACTTTTATATTTGCCTTTTGTTCTGCCAAACTATCAAATTCGAACAACATGATATTTCTCCTTTTTTGGTATGTGTTTAAAAGAATTCTTTAATAATTGATTTTATTTTTTTCATTGTATTTTTAAATATTGGTTTTTCATCATCAATATTTACTATTTGCTTTTTGAAAATTTTCCATTGTGCTAAACCTAAGGCTACCGCATAAGATGGAGTTGTTGCTTGCTCAACAGCACCGCTAATATTTTGAGGACAACCAATTCTTATTGGCATATCAAGAACTTCTTTTGCAAGCTTTTCAAAATTCTTTAAACTAGAACCACCTCCTGTGAAAACTATGCCATATGTCAATTTTTCTTTTAATCCTGATTGTTCGCATTCATTTTTGATTATGTCTAAAATTTCAATCATTCTAGCTTCAACATATTTAGAAACCTCATTTTCTGAAATACTTCTCTTAACCTGACCCTCCATAGAAGGTATTTCAAATCTTAATTCATCTGAAGACAGATTTGCTTTAGCAGAAGTATATTTTTTTTTAATTTCTTCTGATTTGCTAATAGGAATTTGAAGCATAACTGCAATATCATTTGTTATACTGTTTGATCCAATATTAATTGTTGAAGTGAATTTTACTCCGCCATCACAATAAATGATTATATCCGTTTTGGTTGAGCCAATATCCACACAAGCCACACCTAGTTCTTTTTCGTCTTCATATAGCGTAGACAAACTTGATGCAAGGCCTTGATAGATTACCTCCGAAACTTCTATTCCAAGCTCCTCAATACATTTAACTAAGTTATCTATTGCTGCTGATGTAACTGTAATGAGATGTACCATTGCCTCAAGTCTTCTGCCGGTCATCCCAACTGGTTCTTTTATTAGGTTCATAGAATCTATTTTAAATTCTTGCGGAATCACGTGCAAAATATCTTGATCAATTGGTAAAGATATTGCTTTTGTCAAATCAAGAACATTTTTTACATCATTATCTGTTATCGTATTACCATTTATCGAATTATTATTAATATTATTGCCAATTGTTATTGCGCCTTGTGTATTTATTCCCCTTATAAACTCACCAGATATTCCCAAATTGATTTTATCTATTTTTCTATTGGCCATTAACTCGGCTGCATTGATGCTCGCTTCTATTTCATCAATTAATTTCTCTCTATTTGAAATTGAACCTTTTTTCAACCCTTTTGTTTGCGAGCGACCAATTCCTATTAATTTTACCGATTCATTAATAGAATCAATTTCGACAATTGTACACTTTATTTCTGATGATCCTATATCAATTCCTGATTCAAAAATTTTCTCTTTAAGATTAGTTTTAATCATCTTTTACCCTGTGTAATTATTTGATTTTGATATCGAAGATCAATTGATTTAAATGCATACAATCCATCAGGATTTATTGATGAGTCAAAACTTTCAATTATTTGTATTTTTTTGTCTAAGTCACTTGATCCAAGATTTATTTTTGTTGGATAGTCAATTAATACCAAAACAAATTCTTTATCAGTGTTTAGTGCCATTTCTGAAATATTCTTGTATAGTGATTCATTTTTTTCTTTAATTTTTTTTAATAGAGCTATTGCTTTGTTAAGTTTTGGTGAAGTCGTTTTTTCCCCATTTATATATGATAGCTTGTTTTGATTGAATCCTGATAAGAAGGGTATAATTTTCTTAAATGCTTCCTTATTATTTGGTAAGATTATCCCATTTTCATCGATTAATATTGGTTCTATATTATTGATTACAGCAATAGGATTTCTTTCAACTATTTCAATTTTTATTTTGTCAGGAAAATGTTTACTTACTCTTGCAGCTTTAATGTAGTGATTATCCTCAAAAACTTTTGATAGCTCATTTATATTTATATCATATATATTTTTATTTTTTATTTCATCATTGAATGAGTTAAGAAAATTATTATCAACAAATTCATTTCCAAAAAAATAAACTTTTTTTATTTTAGTAGCATTTCTGTATAAAGCCCAGTTCTTAGACACAAGAATTGATGCAAACACAATTGAAATAATAATGAAATTCATAAGATTTTTTTTGAAAATCATAATTCAAAGGTTCCTTTTTTAAAACCAAGAGTCTGTATTTCCAACTCTAGATTAATATTAAATAATTTCTTTACTGATTTTTTTGCAGTTAATATTAATTTAACTACATCATCTGCTTTCGCATCTCCATAGTTAATAAAAAAATTTGCATGTTTTTTTGATATTTCAGCGTTTCCAGATCGAAGCCCCTTAAGACCAGCTTTTTCAATGAAATAACCAGCTGGCCCCTCTTTAGGGTTTTTAAAAACACTTCCGGCTGATCTGAATTTCAATGGCTGTGAAGACCTCCTACCTTTGTTTGCATGAATCTTTTTTTTATTTATTTCTTCTTTATTTGCCTTGTTGAGTTCAAACTCTGCACTAATTAATATTTCTTCATCTGAAAAATTTGAATTTCGGTAGCTAAATTTCATATCATCGGATTGGTATTTTTTTATTATACCTTCTTTTGTGACAACTTCTACAGTTTTTAAATAGTTTGAAATTTCACTTCCATAAGCCCCTGCGTTCATAATTAACGCCCCTCCAAGAGTACCAGGCACCCCAACTAGAGATTCAAGCCCTGTCAATCCTTCCTTGATGGTAGAGTTAACAATTCTGCCAAGTATTGTTCCAGTTTCTGCAAAAACTCTAGTATTATTAATTGAGAAATTTCTAAAACTTTTCTTAATTGAGACAACCATGCCATTTATACCTTGATCTGAAACAAGCAGGTTTGAGCCTGAACCAATAAAAAAAATATTCATTTTATTTGATTTAGAAAATTCAAGTCCTTGGATCAATTCATCTCTGTTAGCGGGTGTAAAAAAGATTTTAGCTGGCCCTCCAATCCCATAAGAAGTATGCTTTGACATTAGCTCATTCTTAAGAAATTTATTTTCAATTTTCATTTCTTTAATCATTTGTTTAAAAAATCGTAAAACTTTTGTCCATATCTCCAAATAGTGCCAGCGCCCATAGTCAAAACCATATCATTTCTTTTAACAATATTTGTAAGAAATGGATTCATATTTTCAATATTGTCTAAAAAAAATAAATTTTTATGTTTATGCTTTTTAATTTCGTTGAAGATCAATTTGCTTGAAATATTTTTTTGAGGCTTTTCCCTTGCAGGGTAAATATCGGTTAAGATGATTATATCTGACTCATTAAGAGCTTTAGCAAAATCCTTGTAAAATGCCTTAGTTCTTGAAAATAGATGTGGTTGAAAGATTGTAATGAGCCTTCTATTCCAACCTTTTTTTGCGGCTCTAATTGTTTCAATAACTTCAGTTGGATGATGAGCATAATCATCAACAACTAAAATATCTTTTCTTATGCCTTTAATTTCAAACCTTCTTCTAACACCGCTATAATTCTCAATCCCTTTTAATATTATTTTTGGATTTAACTGTAGATCAAATGCAACTGCAGCTGCAGCAAGAGAATTCAATATATTATGATGACCAGGAGCTTTTAATGAGATTTGTCCAAATGATGTATTGTTGAATAGCAACTCATAAGATGACTTATTTTTATCAAATTTTAAATTTGAAGCTCTAATAATTGCGTCTTTAGATATTCCATATGTAGTTATAGGTCTCTTAATATTTTTAATAATTTTTTTAATATAGGGTGAATCTATACATGCTATCACAGAACCGTAAAATGGTACAGAGTTTGCAAACTTTGTAAATGAAAACAATAAGTCATTTATTCCATTATAGCAGTCCATATGTTCTTCTTCAATGTTAGTCAATACAGCTATAGTTGGTTTTATTTGTAAAAAACTTTTATCAAATTCATCAGCTTCTACAACAATATAATCTCCGTCACCAATTTTAGAATTTGTATTTAGATTTTTTACTAGGCCGCCAACAACCAAGGTAGGGTCTAAGTTTGCGGTAGTTAAAATTTCTCCTATCATTGTAGTAGAAGTTGTTTTACCATGGGTTCCGCTTACTGCTATGCTAGTTTTTTTAAGAGTTACCAGTTCTCCAAGCATTTCAGCTCTTTTGAGAATAGGAATTTTTCTTGATTTTGCTTCAACCAATTCAACATTATTTATATCAATAGCGCTAGAATAAACTAAAATGTCACAATCATGAACGTTTTTTGGATTATGTGAGTAGTAAATTGTTGCATTTTTTCGTTTCAACTTATCTGTAAGTTCACTTTCAATTAAGTCCGTTCCTGAAACATTGAATCCCAGATTAATTAATAATTCAGCAATACCGCTCATCCCAATTCCACCAATTCCAACAAAATGAATATTATTAATTTTTTTAAAGTTCATTTTATTAACATCATTACTTGATCAACAATTTTCATGGTTGCTTCTGGTTTTGATATTTTTTTACAATTCTTTTGCATTAGTTCTAATTTTTTTTTGTTTCTAAGAATTTGAATAATTTTATAAATGCTATTGAAGTTACTTAATTCCTTTTCTAGTAAAATTTCACAAGCCCCAGCCCTATTCAAAGCTTCAGCATTTTTAAGTTGATGGTTTCCAGCAGAAAATGGCAATGGAATTAAAATAGAGGGCTTGTTACAAATTGTGATTTCTGAACAGGTTAAAGCCCCCGATCTTGAAATTATCAGATCACTTGAAGCATAAGCGCTTGCCATATCAATGATATATGGCTTGATTTTTAAAAAATTGTTTTTAAAGTTTTTATATTTCTCAAACTCTCTTTCACCAGTTTGCCACAAAACTTGTATATTATTATTTACAAATTCTTTATGATGTTTTTTGATAAAATTATTTAACGGTAAAGACCCTTGACTTCCCCCAAAAACGAAAATTGTTTTATATTTTGGGTTTAATTTAAATTTTTCCAAACTTTTAATTCTGTTTGCTTTTCCTATAACTTTTCTAACCGGGTTTCCTGTAATTATACATTTAGTTTTAATTTTGTCTTGAACTTCTTTAAATGCAACACACACTTTATCAGCTCTTTTTGCAAAAAATCTGGTAGTAATTCCAGGATATGAGTTTTGTTCTTGAAGAAATATGGGTATGTTTCTTTTTAATCCTTCCTTAATAGGAATGGCCGAGGCATAACCCCCCGTTCCAATAACAATATCGGGTTTAAAACTTTTAAAAATACTCTTTATTTTTACTATTGATTTTAAAAGAAGAGGAGGGAGTATAATATTTTTGCGTAAGGATGAAAAGCTTAAACCTCTCTGCAATCCTTTTATAGGCAATAAGCTGTAATTCTCATTTAGGATTGGAAGTACTTGTTTCTCAATTCCGTAAATTGATCCAACATAATGTATGTTTACATTAGGAGCTCTGTATTTTATTTCTTCACCTATTGCTATGGCTGGATAAAGGTGACCACCGGTACCGCCCCCAGCAATTATAGCATTAAATTTTTTTGAAGTCATAAAGTTACCCAATTCCGCCCTGCATTTAAACCCTTTTTTGTTTTACTTATGTTTAAAAGAATTCCAAGACTACACATATTAATGACAAGATTACTTCCTCCATGACTAATTAGCGGCATAGGAAGACCAGTAACTGGAAAAATACCAGTTACAACCGCAATATTTACAAATGCATACATAACAATACTTATTGCGATTCCCAACGAAAGAAGAATACCAAAAGTATCAGTTGTATTTTTTGCAATATCAATACCTCTTTTAAATATCAGTAAGAAAATTGTTAAGACAATCATTGCTCCGACAAATCCAAGCTCTTCACCAATTATCGAAAAGATAAAATCATTATGCGGTTTTGGCAAAAAAAGGTTTTTATGCATACTATTACCGGGTCCTAGTCCGAAAAAACCTCCATTACCCAGACTAATTAATGATTGTTGAATTTGATGGCCTGTACCAAGGTCTGATTCTAAATTTGAATTATTAAAAATTGTACTTATCCAATATATAACCCGTTTAAATCTGTACGATTTCATTAACAATAAAGGAATTAGAGCAATTATACTTAATGAGGTTAATAATGAAAGATGGGAGAGTTTTGCACCTCCTATGAAAAGGAGTAAAAATCCTAAAGCGGCAATCAAAAATGCAGTGCTAAAGTCTGGTTGAAATAGAATAATTAGAAGAATAATATAAATTATTACTATGGCAGGGGCTAATCCTGAATAGAAATCCTTTATTTTTTCTTTCTTCTTATCGATATAGTATGCTAAATAAATTATTAATGATAGCCTGGCAAAGTCAGATGTTTGTAATGAAAATAAACCGAGATTAAGCCATCTTGCTGCAGATTGATCTCCTGAAATTAAATAACTAGCTTTGGTAGCAATGAGTAGAGCAATACTTAAAAAAAGTATGTAAGGAGAAAATGGCTTTAATTTTCTGTAATCAAAATTGGCAAAGAAAATTAATGAAAAAAATCCTAAAAGGAGTTTTTTTATGTGAGATTGCAAAAATAAAGAATTTGATAATCCACCAGAAATATTTAATGATTCAGATACACTTGCACTATACATCATAACAGTTCCTAATCCACAAAGAGAAAAAATTAATAATACTAGCGATTTATCAAATCTTTTTGTGATGATGTTTAAGTAGGTCATGCTATGGCAAATGCTTTAACTGTTTGTTTAAAAAACATTCCTCTTTCTTCAAAATTCAAAAATTGATCATAACTTGCACATCCTGGTGATAATAAAACAATTTCACCAGGATGTGTTACCTTATAAGAAATCTCAATTGCCTCTTTCAACTTATCAGTTAAATATAAGTTGGCCGCATCCCTAAGAGTTTTCGAGATTCGTTTTGCAGCACTACCATATGCTACTATTGAAATTTTTTTCTTATTTACAATCGTTCTTAAAGCTTTAAAATCAGCACCTTTATCTAAACCACCAAGAATAAGTGTAATAGGAGATTCAAAACTATTAATAGCTGCAATAACAGAATCAATGTTAGTTGCCTTAGAATCATTATAATATTTGACATTGTTTAAATTCGCCACATATTCAATTCTATGCTCTACGCCTTTAAAAGTGTAAAGTCTTGCAGAGATTTCCTTGGTTGGAATTTTCAATAACAATGCAACATTTATTGCTGCTAGAATGTTTAGAATATTGTGGTTTCCTGGAATAAGTACTTTTTTTAAATCAATCAATTTTCTATCGAAAAGGTCATAGATAAAATTGTTTTTAATATTTATGCTATTTTTGATTTTTTCTTGAATGGAAAACCCAATTTTTATACACTTATAGGGCTTAATTTCTTGTTTTAAAACATTATCATCATAATTGTAAATGACATAATCATTTTCTTTAACATTTTTTATTAATGCCATTTTAGCCTTAATATAATTTTTCATTGTTTTGTGTCTATCTAAGTGATCTTCTGATATATTCAAAAAAATTGAAATTTTTGCTCTAAAAAGATTTACTCTTTCAAGTTGAAAGCTTGATATCTCCACAACATATAGTCTTTTTTTGGGTTTTTTTATTAAATCCTTTAAAACCACTTGAGAAAATGGAATTCCTATGTTACCAGCAAGCTTGGGGCATATATTTTGATTGTTGCAAATTGTATATATTAAATTTGCGGTTGTAGTTTTACCATTTGATCCAGTAACACCAACAATTGGAAATTTCGCGAACCAGCTTGCAAATTCAATCTCACTTATTATTAAAATATCTTTTGATTTAGCTTTAAGAATTATTTCTTTGGGCAACATTACTCCTGGAGACAAGATCCATAATTGTGAATTATATATTTTGTCAGAGTATTCTCCAGCTTCCACAACCACTCCTAGCTCTTCAAGTTCTTTTTTATAAATTTTAATAATTTTGCTGTTTCCTTTGTCAGATACATGCACTTTAGCGTTAAGAAAAGATGCCAGTTTAGCAGCTGAATACCCACTTTTACCTAGACCGATAATTGAAATTTGTAAACCATTAATGTCTAGAATTGGTTTTAAGTTTTTTATCATTATCTAATCTTAAAAGTTGTTATTGTTAGCAATGCGAATAAAAGACCAACAATCCAAAATCTAATCACAACTTTGGATTCAGGAATTCCTTTTAATTCATAATGGTGATGGATTGGCGCCATTTTAAAAATTTTTACAGGCTCTTTATAAAATTTTTTAGTGTATTTGAAATAGCCTACTTGAATTATAACCGATAATGCTTCAATTACAAAAACTCCTCCAATAATTATCAGTAGGAGTTCTTTTTTTAAAAGTAAAGCCAGGGCTCCTAAAGCTGCCCCAGTTGATAATGATCCGATATCGCCCATAAATATTTCAGCTGGTGCAGAATTATACCACAAATAACCTAAGCACGCACCAACGCAGGAAGCAGAAAAAATTGTTAATTCTCCTGCTCCAGGTAGATAAATTATATTTAGATAATCGGAAAAATCTACTCGACCGCTTATATAAGCAATTGCAGCAAAAACAGTAAATGATATAGCTAATAAACCTGTTGCTAAACCATCTAACCCATCTGTTAGGTTAACTGCATTTGATGTCCCCATGATAACAAGTATTATCATTGCAGGATAAAATATTCCAAAATCTAAATTAGTATTTTTTAAAAAAGGAATGGAGGTTACTGTTCTTATATCTGACCATTCAGGTGTAGAATAAATAATAATTGTTATTATGATTCCTAGTGAAAATTGTCCAAGGAGTTTATATCTCGCTATTAACCCCTTTTTCATTTTTTTTATTGTTTTTAAATAATCATCAATAAATCCTATCAATCCCATCCAAATTGTTGATATAAGTAAAATTCTTACAAAAATATTGCTCATATCTACCAACAGTATTGTGGGAATTAAAATAGAGATTAGAATGATTATCCCGCCCATTGTTGGAGTGCCTTTTTTTAACTTATGAGAAATTGGGCCATTTTCTCTTATCTCTTCACCTATTTGCCTTTTTTTCAGAATTTTAATAATAATCGGTCCAACTATAAAACTAATCAATAGAGCAAAAATTGCAGCTAGTGCGCTTCTAAACGTTATGTATTGAAAAATATTGAAAGGGGAAAATTCGTTTCGTAATGAGTATAATAATTCGTAGAGCATTAAATACCCATCAGGCTTTCAACGATATTTTCCATTTTCATCCCCCTAGAACCTTTTATAAGAATTTTATCATTTTTGTTAGCTATTTCTTTTAATTCCTCACAAAGTTGTGATTGATTATCAAAATGTTTTTTGTATATTGATTCTTTTACATATTTATTTGTGATTTTTGTTTCCGTGCCATAGGTCATTATTGCATTAATGTTTATATCATTACACTTTTTTGCGATTTCTCTATGTTGGTTTTCAGAAGAAGTTCCAAGTTCGAGCATGTCACCTAAAATAAATATCTTATTACCGCGTCCACTAAAAGCATTTAAATAGTCTAAAGCAGCCAAAGTCGATTCTAAATTTGCATTATATGAATCATCGATTATTATGTAGCTACCATTATTTTTGACTTCACATCGCCCTTTAGGAGGGGTAAACGTGTGTATTCTATCCTCAATTGCATCCCACTCAACTTGCAATTCTTTTGCTACCGCGCAGCAAGCTATAATATTTTTTGCAAATGATAGATTTGATGATTTTATTTTTAATTCATGAGTATTTATAGTCAGTGAAAGCGTTCCATCGTTCTCATTATGAATATCAGTTGGATAATCACAATTTGAACTAACACCATATGTAATTTTTTTACCCTCAAAAGATATACTTGACACTCTTTTATCAGCCTCATTTACAAATGAAATTCCATCTTTGAGCGATTTAAATAATGCTCCTTTTGTAGATGCTATAGTTTCAATGTTTTTAAATCCCTCCAAATGAGCAGGAGCTATATTAGTAATTAATCCATGAGTTGGTTTTGTAATATTGCAAAGTTTTTGAATATCTCCAGGTTGATTTGCCCCCATTTCAATGATTGAGGCACCATGGTACTTTGTTATTTGTAATAGTGTAAGTGGCAAACTAATTGAGGTATTAAAGTTTTCTTCAGTCGCATGAATATCAAATTTAGCTGATAGGATATGCTTAAGTAGTTCCTTTGTAGAGGTTTTACCATTTGAACCAGTAATACCAATAACTGGTATGTTAAACCTATCTCTCCATATGGTAGCAATTTCACTTATTAATCCTATTGGATTTGAGTTCAGAAATTGTCTTTCAATCTTTTCATTTTGAATTTGATGGACTATGGCAAAGCTTGCACCGCGATTTAAAGCATCTTTTGTAAATTCATTTCCATCAAATTTCTCACCCTTTATAGCAATATATAGATCATTTTCCTTAATATTTCTACTATCAGTAGAAATTCCATTGATTTTATAATCAATTGTTTTTTTTGTTAAATCACACAAAATTTTTTTGAATTCATTTGAATTAGGTAGATCAATTCTCATTTATGTACTCCATAATGATTTCGTAATCTGAATGAAAAATTCTTTCATTTTTTATCAACTGATAATTTTCTCTACCTTTTCCTAAAACAATTAAAATATCATCATTTTTTAACGTACCAAGGGCATCTTTGAGCCCTTTTTCTCTATCTTTATAAGATGAATAATGATTTGATTTGATTCCATTAATTATTTGATTATTTATTTTATCAATATCTTCAAGCCTTGGGTTATCAGGGGTAATCCAAAGATAGTCGCTATATTTATCTGCAATTGCGCCCATTGTCGCTCTTTTAGTTTCATCCCTATTACCACCACATCCAAATAATATATTTATTTTGCCTTTATTTAGATTTTTAATTGAGCTGAGAACTTTCTCATAGGCGTCAGGTGTATGTGCATAATCGATAATTATTTTTATATCATCTTTTTTAAAAATTTCCATTCTTCCAGAAGGTTTGACACAATTTTTGATACCCTTAGTTATATATTCTGCATCTAATCCAATTATTTTACATGCCGAAACAGCTAATAGTATGTTCTCAGCATTAAATTCTCCAACCAAATCTGAACTTATTGGAATATTTTCATTGTCATGCGAAATGATTCCATTTATTCCATCCATATCACACGTTAGGCTTTTATAATAAAAGTCAACTTTAAGATTTATAGAGCTTTTAACAGTTTCTTTGTTGATCTTTTTATCGATCATTTTTCCATATTTATTATCGAAATTAATGATACACTTTCTCTTCTCTTTAATCATTTTAAAAAGATTTAGTTTTGTATTAAAATAATTGCTAATTGTTCTATGGTAATCAAGATGATCTTGCGATAGGTTGGTGAAGATTGCTGTATCAAATTCTATATCTGTCACACGATGTTGATCTATAGAATGCGATGAAACTTCCATAATTAAATAAGATACTTTTTTTTCAACCAGCATAGAGATTAATTCATTTAAATAAATTGGGTCTGGAGTGGTTAAGCTACTGTTGTAGAAATTAAATTTGCTTATAAGACCATTAGTTCCTAGCTGTGCAGCATCAATGCCAGCACTATCAAATATGGATTTTATCAATGAGGACGTTGTCGTTTTTCCATTAGTTCCTGTAACACCAATAATCTTTAGTTTTTTAGAAGGATTTTTATAAAATTTAGATGCAATTTTACTGAGCACTCTTCTTGTATCTTTAACTTTTATTAAAGGAACTGGTAAGTTTTTTAATGTTTTGTTTGCAATTATTGCCGATACTTTATTTTTAATTGCGTCGCTTATATATTCATGTCCATCGTGATTTGATCCTTTGATAGCAAAGAACAAACTCCCCTCTTTAATAGCACGTGAATTTGTTGAAATATTATTGATTTCTACATTTGGGTATAGATTAACATCATTCACAATATCCTCAATTAAGGGCCTTAACCTCATCTTAATCCGATTTCACATTTGGATTCTGGATTAATCTTGGATCCGGGCTTTGGTGACTGCCAAACAACAGTTCCCGAACCTATAATTTTCGGATAAATATTCGCGTTTATTAATATTCTCTTTGCTTTTAAAAGACTCATTCCTCTAACATTTGGCATTATGCTATATCCGTCTGTATATTTTTCATATTTTTCAATTGAGCTTAGAGAAGCTATTATAGTATTCATTTTTTTTTGATTTTTAGGTTTATAAAATTGGATACTATCGTCGAGGTTAATTAATCTCGATGCTATTCTTCTAAAAACTGGAGCAGCCACATCGCCACCTGTATGCATTCCATTATTTGGCTTAGGATCATCAATAATAACTATGCCTACTATTTGGGGATTTTCTTTAGGAAAGAAACCTATAAAATTAGAAATGAAATTTTTAGAATATTTGCCATCAATAAATTTATAAGCTGTCCCTGTTTTACCAGCAACAGACCAGCCATCAATCTTAGCTTTCCTTCCGGTTCCATAGTCTACAGCCTGACCTAGCATGTTCTTCATTTTTTTCATTGTAGATTTTGATGCAATTTTTCTAATGACCTCGATTTTGGATTCAAAGACAGCATTATTTTCTGGAGAGATTATCTGATCAACAATAATTGGTTTTAAAAGATATCCACCGTTTGCTATAGCTGAATATGCCATAATCATTTGAAGTGCAGTGACTCCCACCTCATAACCTATTGGAACACCGATGATAGATCTATCACTCCACTGATTAACACTTCTTAATATTCCTTTAGCTTCACCAGGAAATGAAATACCTGTTGTGCTTCCAAATCCGAAATCTCTAGAATATTTGTAAATTTGTCCTGGGCCGAGCTCTTTGGCAACTTTAACCATGCCAATATTGCTTGAGTGAGCAAAAATTTCAGAAAATGTCATCAAGCCATAACTCTTATGATCTGATATTACATTGTCAGCAAATTTATATTCACCATCCTCGCAATAAAATTCATCTAAAATGTCAACTGTTTTTGAATTCAGTGCGGCTGTAGAAGTAACAATTTTATATATTGAACCAGGTTCAAAAAGATCAACAATAGCCTTATTTTTTTGATTTTCAATTGGAAATTTATCTCGAAAGTTGGGGTCAAAATCCGGTAAAGATGCCATAGCTAAAATTTTACCATTTTGTGGGTTTGCAAGAATTCCTATTGCACCTTTTGCATTCATTTCACTTTTTCTTCTTTTGAGCTCTTCAATTAAAATACTTTGATATTCAATATCTATTGATAGTTTTATGTTTGAACCGTTTATCGCGGGTTTTTTGGGTAGATTATTGTTGTAGTGAGATCTGCCTTTTCTGTCGACCTTTTTTACTTCCCACCCTGGCAATCCAGTTAATTCTTTATTAAATGTTTTCTCAATACCGGTCAAGCCAATATCATCCTTATCAGAAAACCCGACTATTTGACCAACTATATTTGAATGAGGATATACTCTTCTAGCATATCTATCGATTTTTAATCCTTTTGGAGTATCATATAGCAAGCTTTTTATTTTATCTTTGGTAACTTTTGTATGAATTGTCTTGTAGTTAGAGTTGCTATTGACTTTGCTAATGTAATATTCAAAATTTTCTCCAAAATGCTCGCTTAACATATGTGAGAAAGCTTTCTTTTCTTTTATATCTTGAGGATGAACTCCAACATCATAATGTGTAACATTTCTTGTTAATTGAACATTATTTCTATCAAAAATATTTCCTCTATATGGGGCTATCTGTTTATTTCTTGTTGTTTTCTCTGCACTTTTTTTTTGATATTTTTCGCTATCAATGATCATAACTTGAAATAGCCTGGATGTCAATGAAATCCATGAAAAAATAATAAAAAAAGATAAAAGTCCTATTCTAGATCTAAGTTTTTGATATGTCTTAGTCAATTTTAATTATAACTATTAATTTCTATTATTAGAGTCTCAGGAATTGCTGGAATCATACCAAGCTCATCGATAGCATACTTTGAAATTCTATCTCCCCTTGAAAGTTGAGATATTTCCATTTTTAATTCATTTAAGTTATTCTCAAGTTCATTTTTTACTTTTTTCTGAGTACCAATTGCTAACATGTTTTGATCAATTTCAGTATAAATCCATAAATACATAATCAAACCGATAATAGATAAAATTGATGAACTAAAAAAAATTATCGATTCAAAGAATTCTTTATTCTTTAATGATTGTCTTCTTTTTCTCATAATACTTCAATTGCTCTAAGCTTTGCACTTCTACTCTTAGGATTGATTATAATTTCTTTTCTTTGAGGTAAAATGGGTTTTTTCGTCAAAATTTTAATTTTTCCATCGTTTTTTAAACCTTTCAAAGAATGCTTAACAATCCTGTCTTCAATGGAGTGGTAAGATATAAAAACTGCCCTACTGCCTGCTTTTAGTCCATACAAAAAAAGACTAAAAAATTTTTTTAATTTTTGCAATTCTTCATTTACTGCAATTCTTATTGATTGAAAAACCCTAGCATATGTTTTAGAACGTTTGTGAGTAGGGGTGACTTCATCAATGGCATTTTTTAAGTCAAAAGTTGTTTTTAAATTTTCCTTTGCCTTAATGGCCTTTGAAATTTTTAATGAAAATCGTTCGTCGCTGTACTTATTAATAATTTTAGCTAAGTCTTGCTGGCTTAATTGATGTAAAAATTGTGATGCGTTAATCCCGCTATCGATATCAAATCTCATATCAAGTTTTTCATTTTTTTTAAAAGTAAAACCGCGATTTGAGGATAGAAGCTGCATTGCAGATAAACCCAAGTCTAAAAGAATGCCATCCGCATTTTTAATTTTATTTTTTTTTAAGACATTTAAATAATTATGATATGACTCTTTTTCAAGAATTATCGGGCAGGCAGAGGCACTAAAACGCTCTTTTGAAGTTTTGAGTGCCTCCGCATCCCTATCTAAACCAATAAGTTTTCCTTGGCTAATATTTGAAAGGATTTCTGCTGAGTGACCCCCCGATCCAAGGGTTCCATCTACATAAATTCCATTTTCTTGGATGTTGAGATATTCAATGACCTCTTTTATCATAACAGGCACATGAAATTCTTTTGATTTGGAATCGCTCTGTTTAACATTAAATGATGATTTTGTTTGCAAGCTCATCGTACTCATCATTTTTAATTTTTGAAGATTCTTTGTCAACTTTATCTAAAATAGATGGATTCCATATTTCAATTTTGTTGATCATCCCAATTATAGAAGCATCTTTATCAAGACTAGCATATTCTACCAATACATTAGTCAAATTAATTCGACCTTGTTTGTCAAACTTAACTGGAGATGCATATCTAGCTGTATTTCTAATAAATGCTCTATTAGTATTTGATATAGATGATAATTTTTTTAAATCATTCTCAATTTTTTTCCAAAATATTAATGGATATACCCAAATACAACTATCCAAACCTTTTGTAATTACGAAAGTTTTTTTATTATCAGAGCTAAGACAATTTCTGAAATTAGAGGGAATGTTGACCCTATTTTTGGAATCAATTGAATAGGAATATTCTCCAGTAAATATATTTTTTGTTAATGTCATCTTATTAATTGATAGGGTAAATTACCCACATCTACCCAAAATATATTTCTTATTACCCACTTTTGTCAACAAAATTATATATTATTTGTTTAAGCGATTGATGTATCGCTGGGAGAAATATTTTAATAAATTAGTTTTTTGGAGAAAATGTATTGACTATAAGAATATTATCGATTGAGTCAAATTTAATCATTAAAGGATTAGTTATTGACTGAGGAATAGCTAAATCTATTTTATTCAAATTCAAAGTTAAGCCTAAGCTATGTTTTAGAATTAATTCAATAGAATTATTGAACGGAAATAATCTATTGTCTCCAGATGGTAAAACATTTTCATTCTTTTTTTCATCATCTATTTTATAACTGAACCATATTCTTTGATCTGATGCGATTCTTAGATTATAAGGGTCAGAGATTTCTAGCTTTCTTTCATAAATACTTTCCTTGTTGAATTCTTTTTCAAGTAAGTTCAAACTCACAGGTCCTTCTTCTTCAAATTCACTTTTATATATAGGAGGCTTAGCTGCGTTTCTTTCTGATGCTACAGATTTAATTACATAGATTGTGAAAATAAAAATACAAACTAAAATAATGCTCTTTATAGAGTCTGTACGAATCTTTTTTGGGGGTTTATTCTTGCCATAATTAATTAATTTTTTAGTTAAAAAGCCTTCTCTGGAATTTTCATCACTTGAAATATCAAGAATCTTTATTTTTTCTTTAGGAGATAGATAGATATCTAAATCATTTAGGGCCTTTACTGAATCACCTCCAATTTCGTTTACATAGGCCTTTAAGAACAACCTTACATATGTTATGGGTAAATCATTAAAATTTCCTTTTTCAATTGATTTAAGAGATGCAATACTGATCTTTGTTCTTTCATATATATCTTCTAAGCTAATGTCTTGGCTTTTTCTCAGCTCAACTAAATCTTTTATAAACTCTGGCATAATATTTTGACATAAATTTTAAATAAATTACTAATATTTGAATTTAATTAATTTTAGAATTCTTCTTCTATAGATTTTAACATTAAATAAAGTTTATGAAGAGGAAGCCCAACTATATTGAAATAGCATCCATTTATTTTTTTTACAAATACAGAAAAGTACCCTTGTATACCATAACTTCCTGACTTGTCATATGGTTTGTGATTTTTCAAATAAAAAAAAATATCTTCATCCGTTAATTTTTTTAGCGTCACCTTAGTTCGCTCATAGAATGTTAAGTTAATCTTTTTTTCTATATTTTGAATCGATACGCCTGTAAAAACATCATGGGTTTTGCCAGATAGAGCTCTAAGCATTTCATTTCCCTCGCCGAAACTATTTGGTTTTCCAAAAATTCTACCTCTTAACGTTACAATGGTATCTGCACCAATGACCCATCTCGATTTATATTTTTTTGCAACTGCTTTAGCTTTGTTTTTAGCGAAATTCATAGAAAGCTTAGATGGTGGTAAATTAATAGATATATCCTCAATAAAATCGCTTGGAAGAGTTTCAAAATTTATACCTATTTGAGCTAATAGCTTACTCCTTCTTGGGGACTGTGAAGCTAGAATATATTTAGTTTTTTGAATATTCATTTAAATATAGCCAGCCTCCCAATTTTGTAAATTTTTTCACCTTCTAGGTTTATTGCGTTAACTTTATATAAATAGACACCATTTGCAAGTATATTTCCAAATTCATCTTTACCGTCCCAATTAATTTTATTAAAACCAGCTTGACAAAAAATTGGATTTAAAATTTTTATCTTTTTTCCTTCTAAGGTGTAAATGTCAATGTGAACTTCAGCTTCATTGCTAATTTCAAAAGTAAATTTTGTTTGATTACTAAATGGATTTGGAAAATTCATTACATTTATAATTTCAAATTTTTTTGTATTTATAAATTTTAGATTTATAAAACGCTCACTAGGATTATTGGCATTGTCCCATGCTTGAATACCAAGCTGTAAATTTTGGTTTGAATCAATGTTATCAATTATAATTTTTCCCACTGTTAAACTATTTTTATCATAGAAAAATTTATCCGTTATTATTGTATAGTCCTTGGCATTTTCTTTATCATTATAATAAATGATTTCATGACCTTCCTCATTTGTAATATTTATACCCATCGGATCAGAAATCACCACTACAATATTTTCACCCGGGTTGAAAAAATCATTATCTCTTAATAATCTACCATTAGTTGTTTCAAAATTGATTAAAGGGCCATTTACATCATTAGATGGGTTACCAATTCTTAAAAAAAGTTTATTATTTGAACCTATTTCAATTTCATTAGAATTAAGTAATCTGTAATTAATAATTGCATTCTCACTTGAGTAAGAAATATCCTTAGGAATTCTAAATTGTGTTTTGAAATAATTATTTTGAAAATCAAAGGCGCCTCTAAAAAGATTGCTTCCATTTTCATAAAAATCAATTTCGTATGTTTGCGACCCTAACGAAAATTTCTTCTTTTTAATTTTTGGAGCATCTCTAACAGTAATATACCCGTTACCACTAGATATCCTGGAATTCGACTCTATGGAGCCAACTTCTAGCGTTTTTAGCGTATCAGATGATAGCCTAGATTTATTGTTAACAATTGCATAGGCAGGAATTTTAATTGCAGGATCTCCCATTAATTGAAATAATTGCCCTTCTCTGCTTCCATTTTTTACAGTTTGCATTATGGATCCTATGCTCGAAGATGAAATTGAATCATTTTGAAAAATTTTTTCAAACATATTTTCTAGAAAATTTATATTTCCTGATACGGTTATTCCTCTTGTTGTTGATATCACAGATATAGCTCCGTTCATTTCAAGCCTGATTAATTGTTCAGCGAAAGATTCCTGATCAATGGCATCAAATTGTCCCCAATTACATGTTCCAGCTATCCAAAGTGGAAGTTTCATTTTTGTATTTATCTTTTTAAGATCACGATTCATTTCAAGAAGTTTTTCCTGAGTCCATTGTGTTGCATTGCCATGTCCGATAAAGTTTATTATTCCAGCTCCTTGAGATATCTTATCAAGCAATTTTGTTGTGGCAGAAGGTTTTTGAACCTCAAAACCGTCTTGCTGAATAATCTCTTCATGATTTATTAAATAAATTTTTTCAACATCAATGTAATTAGGTATAATTTTATCTAGTTTTTCAGAATTAAGTGTGTGACTCTTTCCTACATATAGATCAGATATATTTTTTTCAGGTCTAACAGGATCATCTGCAGCTAAAATTATTCTCTGTTTCCAATCACCTTCAACAGGGTTGTCTTCATACTCAATTAGCTTATCAATATAATTAATCACTTCTGTTTCGTTTTGAGCTGGGAACCTACCAATAGAAATTTCAGGTATTAGCCCGTTAAAAGCCACAAAACGATCATCAGTAACGAATGAATCATTGTAACCGACTTGAATGGAGGGAACAAGCGATTTAGATTGAAGCGTTATGTTTCTGTAGTCAAAATCCGTATCACCTATTAGAAATACATAAATTGGAGATACATCCCAATCATTATTAGCAAAATTTAAAAAACTCCTTATTGCTATAGGGTCCCTATTGCCTCCAGAAAATTGTTGATAAATTAAATTTATATCTACAAATATTGAATTTTTTCTATGATTTACAAGCTTTTTAGTTTGATCTTCAAATTCTTTAGGCCCAATTATGATGTGTTCATATCTATTTTTAGTATCTTTTAAAGAGGTCCAATCAATATCAGTTCCAATTAATTTAAATTCATTTATGATTTGTATGTCATCAGGCTTAAAAACAGTAAATTTTTGATTCTTATCGTTTGAAAGGAAAGTTGTAAAAAGGGTGGTATCATTTTTTACTGTTAGGGGCATATTCAGAGGTTTATCAAATTCTGTCGTATTCCATACTACTAAATCTTGACCTATTAGTTGAAAATCGACATTAGTACTGAAAAAAGGTGAATAAAAGTCAAAAGGAAAATTATAAATTAATTTTTTACTATAATTCAAATCAATATAATCAAAAAGAGGTCTTGAGTTAATGTTTTCTGCAAAATTCCTCATTTTTATTGAATTAATACCATTAATGACTAATTCTTTATTTATAAAGGTTTCAAAAACTTTTTTTCCAGAATGGGACCATTCCACCTGACCAATATTACTATTATTGATTTCAAATGCAATCTTGTGATTTGTATTACCGAATGGTGTTTTATTATTTTCACTTCCTATCAAACCAATTCTGACCACAGAATTAAATATTGGCAAGGGGTTCTCAATTAAAACTTCTTTTAATTCTACTAACTCTTTTTGTATATATTTTTCGCCCCACAATAGGCCTGATAAATTTGGATTTATGATATCAATTTCACTTCTTAAATTACTTTGCCCGTAGTTAATGATAAAATTTGATGGTGAAGATTTATTAACAGTTTTTATTCTCTTGCCTCTCAATGAAGAGTCATCGGGTATCAAGAGCCAATATGTTGATTTATTAAAGTAAAGATTTTGATTCCAGTTCAAATCCTTTCCTATAATGTCATAACCACTAGGACCATTTGCATAAAAATTTAAGTAATCACCATTTGATAAATTTCCATCAGATTCTCCCATAATATTTATTGGTAGTTCTATTAGGTTTTGAGAATCAGTTTTTATGTTGTAGGGGTCATTGGTAATTTTTTCCGTTAGCGATCTACCCTTAGAGGAGGAAGTAAAAACCATAATAGATCTAGGGTCAAAATCTATTTCTTCATCTATAATTGAATTTAAGTCTTGGCCATTTATTTTTTTTACCCCATCTTGAGAAACATAAAATTTTATCCATATTCCAGGAGGATAATTATTATTTTTTATTTTTTTAATTTTATTATCATAGATCCAATTTTTTGCTACATCCCAGTTTTCAATATTATTTTTTAAAATTTCGTGATGTATTTTTTTTGGTTGAATTGTATCTCTAGGTTTTTCATTGCTGAACCTTACTTTTATAAGACTTTTTAAAGAAACTAAGCCTTTTTCTATTTGTGGGCTATATCTGAGTGTGGCAGTATAAAGACCATTAATTTTTTGCTTATTTATCCATTCTGTCCTTAATACTTTTTCTATTTTTGTTTTATTTATAGAAATTTTGTCTAAATTGATTACTTCAAGTTGAGGCATTATGTTATTTGGAATGCCTATGACAATGTGAACTGGCACATAATTATAATTTTCTACATTATCTGTAGAAAATTCAATTATCATTTCATTGATGTCTGACTTATTTATTTTCCATTTTGTTTGAGCAAATGAATAATGTGAACAGACTAAAACAAGAATGAAGAAGTGTCTTTTTAACATGCCTAAAAACAAAATCATTGATTTTTTTTGATTTTTAATTCTTACAAATTGAATAGAATTAAGAATTTTTGTTAGATTTATGTTATAAAATATTCTAAAATTTTCAAACCAGGGAACAAAATTGTTTGATTTAAATATTATTAAAAGTTTCTATGAGAGTCTCCCAAATAAAATTAGAGATTTACGTAATGTAGTAAATCGCCCATTAACATTATCTGAGAAAATACTCTACGCTCATTTATACGATTTTTCTAAATTAACGAAGTTTGATCGAGGATTGTCATACGCAAATTTTTCTCCAGATAGAGTAGCGATGCAAGACGCAACAGCGCAAATGGCATTATTACAGTTTATGATGGCGGGTAGGGAAAAAGTTGCTGTTCCATCTACAGTTCATTGCGATCATCTTATTCAAGCAAAGATAAATGCAGGACAAGATCTGTTAACCTCGAAAAAAAATAACGATGAGGTTTTTAGCTTTTTGCAATCTGTATCTAATAAGTACGGAATTGGATTTTGGAAACCTGGAGCCGGCATTATCCATCAAGTTCTTTTAGAAAATTATGCTTTTCCAGGTGGAATGATGATTGGAACAGATAGTCATACTGTTAATGCTGGTGGACTTGGCATGATAGCTATTGGGGGGGGGGGCGCTGATGCTGTTGACGCTATGACTGGAATGCCATGGGAGCTCAAATTTCCTAAGATAGTAGGGGTAGAATTAAAAGGCACGTTAAATGGTTGGACATCGCCTAAAGATGTAATTCTAAAATTAGCAGGTATTGTTTCAGCCAAAGGGGGGACAGGGTGCATTATAGAATATTTTGGAAGCGGTGCTGATGTTATATCTTGCACTGGAAAAGGGACAATTTGCAATATGGGAGCTGAAATTGGAGCTACAACTTCTATCTTTGGATACGATAATAAAATGGAAGAATACTTGATTGCGACAGGAAGAGATGAAGTTGCAGCTTTAGCTAATAACTACAAAGAATACTTGAAAGCTGATAGTGAAGTTTTAGATAACCCTGAAAAATATTATGATAAATTGATTACTATTGATCTGTCATTATTAGAGCCACATATAAATGGCCCATTCTCTCCTGATATTGCAACCCCAATCTCAAAAATGAAAGAGGTTGCTAAAAAGAATAATTGGCCTACAAAAATTGATGTTGGTTTAATTGGTTCATGCACAAACTCTTCTTATGAGGATATTTCTAGAGCATCGTCAATAGCCAGGCAAGCAACACAAAAAGGGCTAAAAACTAAGTCTGAATTTACCATAACTCCTGGTTCAGAGCAGGTAAGATATACTATAGAAAGAGATGGAATGATTGATATGTTTGAAAGTTTGGGCGCAAAAGTTTTTGCAAATGCCTGCGGCCCATGCATAGGTCAGTGGTCTAGAAGTGGAGCTGAAAAGAATGAAAAAAATACCATTGTTCATTCATTCAATAGAAACTTTGCAAAAAGAGCAGATGGGAATCCTAACACGCATGCTTTTGTTGCTTCTCCTGAGATTGTTACAGCTCTTGCTATAGCAGGAGATTTAACTTTTAATCCTCTCGAAGATTTGCTCTACAACGAAAACAATGATAAAATTAAATTATCCACCCCTGAAGGAAGCAGTTTGCCTAAAAAAGGATTTGAAGTAGAGGACTTAGGCTATCTTAGTCCATCAGCCAATGGTTCTCATATTGAAATTAATGTTGATCCTAATTCTGAAAGACTGCAACTGTTGGAGCCATTCAATGCATGGGATGGTAAGAATTTTAGAAATTTAAAACTTTTAATTAAAGTTAAAGGAAAATGTACGACTGATCATATTTCTATGGCTGGCCCATGGTTAAAGTATAGAGGTCATTTAAATAATATTTCAAACAATATGCTAACAGGCGCAATCAATTTCTTTAATAATAAAGCTGATAATGTTAAAAATCAACTAACAGGTGATTATGGTTCGGTTCCCAATATTCAAAGAGATTACCTTTTCAATGGCATAGGCACTATTGTTGTAGGTGAAGAAAACTATGGTGAAGGTTCCTCAAGAGAGCATGCAGCTATGGAGCCTCGACATCTAGGTGTAAAAGTTATTTTAGTCAAGTCTTTTGCTAGAATACATGAAACAAATCTAAAAAAACAAGGCATGCTGGCATTGACCTTTTCGAATAAAAACGATTTTGATCTCATCATGGAGGATGACACCTTTGAATTTGAAGATTTAGTAAATTTTTCTCCTGGAAACAGTTTAAGATTAGTTGTGCGTCATACTGATGGTAGTATTGATAAAATTAATTGCAATCACACATATAATAATATTCAAATAGAGTGGTTCAAAAACGGATCTGCTTTAAATCTTATTAGAAATCAAAAGAAGTAAATATTGAAAATTTTATTCACTGATCCTCTGCATAATGAGGGTATTAGATTGCTGAAAAACGTTAATTTTGAAGTCATAGATGGCACAAATGCATCAATAGAAAAAAAAATATCATTATCCCGCGATGTAGATGCATGGCTCATTAGAAGCGGCACAACTATTAACAAAAAAGCTATAGATCGAGCCCAAAAACTCAAGATTATCGGTAGAGCAGGGGTTGGTGTTGATAATATTGATATTGAATATGCAACAAAAAGAGGGATTGTTGTCACAAATACGCCAGACGTTAATACAACTTCCGCGTGCGAGCATACTATTGCATTAATGCTAACTTTGTCCAGAAATATTTCACTTGGCGATCAATCTATTAAAATTGGCAATTGGAATAGAAATGAACTTATTGGTACCGAGCTAAGTGCCAAAACAATCGGTATTATAGGTATGGGCAAGATTGGTAGAGAACTTATGAAAAGATGTTTATCCTTCGATATGAGGATACTTGCATATGATCCTTATGCTAACAAAGCTCTCATAGAGCGTGAAAAAGTAGATTTGGTGTCGCTTGATGAGCTTTTTTCTAATTCTGATTTCATAAGTACGCACGTTCCATTAAATGATAATACCAGAGATTTAATTAATAAAGAAAGCTTTAGTTTAATGAAGTCCAATGTTAGAATCATCAATGTAGCACGAGGCGGGATTATAAATGAACAAGATTTAGCAGATGCTCTAAAAAAAAATAAAATTGCAGGAGCTGCTATTGACGTATTTTCAAAAGAGCCTATTGAAAAAAATAATCCATTAATTAATGCACCTAATGTTATTTTAACACCACATCTAGGAGCTTCCACTGAAGAAGCAAAAAAAGGTGTAAGCACAGCAATCTGCAAACAAGTTATCGATTATTTATTAAATGATAAAATATCTAATGCTTTAAACTTTCCAATTACAGACTTCGAAAAATTTAATGAAATAAAATATTATTTAAAATTATCGGAGAAATTAGGCGTTATTCAGTCGCAATTAAGTTCAAAAGCCATAAAATCCATAATCATTGAGTTATATGGAAACATTAAAGAATCCAAAACAATAATGTTAGCTTTCGTTAAAGGAATTTTATCACATAGAAATCCCGATAGAGTGAATTACATAAATGCAGAAACCTTATTAAAAGAAAACAATATTAATGTTACATACAGCTTTAGCAATGAAAATATTTCTTATGAAAATATGATTAATACTGTAGTCAAATCAGATGATGATGAGTTAAAAATATGTGCCAGCTTATTCCAAGGAAATAGACCAAGGTTAGTTAATTTGTTCGGCTACGAATTAGATATTGAACCAAATGGAATAATGTTATTTATTAAAAACATTGATAGGCCTGGTGTAATTGGAAAGATTGGTACAATCTTGGGTGACGCAAAAATAAATATTAAAGAGTTCCTTTTAAGCAAAAAAAAGTCTAGCGAACTAGCATTTAGCGTAGTTCGGCTTGATTTAATTCCTTCACAACAAGTTATTGATCAAATAAATTCATTGGATGAAGTTCAGTCTATTCAATTATTGAATTGCTAATTTTATGAAATCTGTAAACATTTTAGGAGCTGGAATAGCAGGAATGTCAGCTGCAAATTTTCTTGCACAATCTGGCTTTAAGGTTACAATATATGAGAAATGTAGTTTTGTTGGCGATTCCAGAGATGGTGATTACGAGGGAATAGAAAATTGGATTTTTTCAGAAAATGTTTCAGATTTTATAAAAAAAATAGGTTTCAATGATAAAAAGATAATCAAATATCCAGTTGATGAATTTTACGTCCACACAGATTCATCTACTCCAATTTTAGTTAAGAACAACCTACCATTTTTCAACCTAGTAAAAAGAGGCTCCACAAAAGAGTGCATCGACTATCAACTTTATAAACAATGTCTCAAAAATGATGTTAGATTTGTATTTGATTCAAAAAAAATTGATAACATTGATATTTACGCAACTGGATCAAAAAAAGCTACGGCATATGTAAATGGCATAAACTTTGAGACAAATGCTAAAAATCAATCACATTTACTCCTTGGAAGCTCATTTGCGCCTAAAGGCTATGCCTACATGTTAATAGTTAATGGCGAGGGCACTATTGCAACAGTTTTTAAAAAAAATAAAATTAAAAACCAAAGCCCTCTTCAAAAGTGTGTTGATTATTTTGCAACGAGAAATATAAAATTTAACAATATTAAATATTTTGGAGGAAAAGGAAGTTTTAATTACAAAAAAACAAAACTTTCTCATCCCTTCTTTGTCGGTGAAGTTGGAGGTTTTCAAGATTTACTTTTTGGTTTTGGAATTAGATTTTCAATGCTATCTGGAATTGCTGCTTCAAAAATGATTTCAGGTTCTAAAGTTTCAGCATATTCAGATTTTAAACTACTGAGAAAAAAAATGAAATTATCTTTTATAAATAGAAAGTTATATGAAAGATTAAACGATAAACAAATGTTCAAGGTTGCTTTGAAGTTCTCTGATGCTTCGAAGCCTCTTTCAATTCTTGAAAATGCATACAAATGGAATGTAAAGGATCTTGTCTCTCTGAGAAAGATAAAACATAAATATGAGATATATTCTTCTTAGAAGCCTTCAGATTTTATCACTAGTTATTTTATTTTCAGGTTTAGTTTGGGGCATAAGAGATAATAATGTTGCTTTGGAACTAAATTCATTAATTATTAGCAGTTTGATTTTTTATTTTTCTAATAGTTTGTTAGGTAAAAAATAATAATTAAATTTTTCATACTATTTATCATAAAAAAGAGACATAAATGGCAAAAATTTGGGACGATTTAAAAAGTAGTGTCAAAGTTTGGAGTTCTGTTGCAGTTGAGAAAGCAGAAGAAGTTAGCAAGGTTGCGGTTGCTAAAACTGAGGAACTTACTAAGCTTAGTAAGATCAAACTAGATATACACAACATCCAACGAGAAGTTAAAAAAGAAACCTATTTATTTGGGAAATTCGTTTTTTCTCAAGCAGATGAATCTAATATCGTGAATTTTGCTGGCAACAATGAATTTCTAAATTATTTAGAAAAAATTGAGGATTTACAAAACCAGATTTCTTCAAAAGAGTTGGAAATAGAAAATATCAAAAGTGAATTTTATATTGAAAACGATGACGATGATGATGGTGATTTAAAAACTACAAAGTCTTCTGATGAAAATTTAGAAGCTCAAGAAAATGATTCTGATAATTCAATAGATCATACGATACTGAATGATAAATCAAAATCTAAAATCAAATCAGACAAAAAAGAAGATTGATATTGTAATAGCATATTAATAGAACTAGTATTAATTTTCGCTCGAATTTCACTCAAACTATGTTTTACCAGAAAAAAAATAGCAACAAATATCACAATTATATACTTGTATCAGAAAAAGATTCAGGTATAAAGCAGTATCATTTTAGTAAGAAAAGAGTTTTGGGATTTTTTGTGCTATCAGTTGTTGTTTTGTCATCAGCTCTTTTCTTGTCAGCTAACTTTTTATCTAATTTCATTTATAAAAATAAAATTTCTAATCTTAGATCAAACTATGAAAATCTAACTAATACAATTGTCAGCTTAGAAAAAGAATTGGATGAATTAACTGCAGAAATGTCACGAATTGAAGATAAAGATAAAGCAATTAGAACATATGCAGGTCTTCCACAAATTGATAATGATATTAGAAAATTAGGCGTTGGCGGAGGTACTATTATTGGAAATTCTAGCTACAAAAATATTCCGAATGATCTTTTACAAAGAATATCTGAAATAGAACTTGATGTAAACAATATGTCCAGGAAAGTTAAGCTTGAATTAAACAGTTATTCCAACTTATACGATCTAGTAAAAGAACATTCTGATAATCTTAAAACAACCCCTTCAATTTTGCCTGTGCAATCTGGCTATGTCAATTCAAACTTTGGATATAGAGAAGACCCTTTTGATGGAAAAGTCAGGTTTCATCACGGATTAGATATTGCTGTTAATATCGGAACTAAGGTTTATGCTCCTGCTAATGGGAAAGTTAAATTTGTCGGTCGTCAAGGCGGATGGGGAAAAGTTCTCAAGATTGACCATGGAAATGGGTATAGGACTGTCTATGCTCATTTATCCCGAATAGTTGTTAAGCTGGGTTCGGATATTAAGAGAGGTGATTTGGTTGCAGAATCAGGAAATTCTGGCAGATCATCTGGCCCACACTTACATTATGAGGTTCATAAATATGGAGCACCTCAAAACCCTATGGATTACTTTTTCTCTGGCACCCTTAAGTAACGCTTTTCATAGCATTACTCTTTTTTTTATATTTAATTAATATGTACGAGTCTTTTTTTATAGAAACATATGGCTGTCAAATGAATGTGGCAGATTCAGAATTGATAAGCGGTATGTTGATTAAAGAGGGTTTAAAACCCTCAGACGACATTGAAAATGCAGATATTATCTTTGTAAATACATGCGCAATAAGAGAACATGCGGAGGACAAAGTTCATTCAAGATTGGGGTTCTACAACAAATTAAAAAAAGATAAGCCAGAAATAATTATTGGAGTTTTGGGCTGTATGGCTCAGAATTTAAAAGATAGCATTTTGCAAAATAAAACTTATGTTGATATTGTATTAGGACCTGATTCATACAGAAAAATTATTGACCTAATTCAAAATAGGAAAAAAGAAAAATTAAGATCTATTGATACAAATCTTTCTAGATATGAAGTGTACAGTGATATTTTACCCTCAAGAAATAAAGGCATAAATGCTTGGATACCGATCATGCGAGGTTGTGATAAGTTTTGTACTTTTTGTATAGTCCCTTTCACTAGAGGAAGAGAAAGATCAAGAAGTCTAGATAGTATTTTAAATGAAGTTATTGATGCTGTTGATAGCGGTTACAAAGAAATAACCTTACTAGGGCAAAATGTTAATTCTTACAAATTCGAAAATATTGAATTTCATGATTTATTAGAGTCAATCGCTAAAATTAAGGATTTGAAAAGAATAAGATATACATCGCCTCATCCGCAAGATATGTCAGAAGAGGTAATTAACGTAATGAATGACTATGAAAATATATGTAATTATGTACACTTACCTTTGCAATCTGGAAGCAATAGAATCTTAGAAAGAATGAATAGAACATATTCTCGTGAAAGATTTATTGATTTGTATTTTTCTATTAAAGAGAAATTAAAAAATGTGGGTGTATCAACTGATATAATAGTAGGTTTTCCTGGAGAATCGGATCAGGATTTTCAAGATACAATTTCACTTATGCAAGAAGTGAAATTTGACTCTGCCTTTACATTTAAATATTCATCTAGGCCAGGAACAAAAGCTGCAAATTATAATGACAATATTGATGAGGTTGAAAAACAAGTAAGGCTACAAAAAGTTATTGATTTACAAAAAATACATTCCATGTACAATAATAGGAAGATAATTGGGAATATTGAAAGTGTTCTAATTGAGAAGGAAAGCAAAAAATCTGAATTAAAATGGACCGGTAGAACAGAATCAAACAAATGGGTTGCCTTCGATAAAAAGTATTCGCATGTTGGTGATATTGTAAATGTTAAAATTAATCAAACAAGCGGAATATCCTTACAGGGTGACATTGTTACATCTCAAGAAATGGAGATTGCTTAATGAAATTAGTTAAGATTTTTATTGGCCTTTTGGTCGTGATTATGGTTCTATATTTTTTATTACAAAATACAAGATTGGTAACTGTTGATTTGATATTTGTTGAATTCCCAAATGCACCAGTTTCTGTAGTTATGCTTGGATCATTAGGAGTTGGTATATTATTTGGTTATGCAGCAGCGGTTGCTATTATTATATCAGGCAAATCTGAAATTAGATTATTAAAAAATAAAAACAAAAAATTATCAGATGAATTAAATGATTTAAGAAATGTATCAATTGAAGAAAGCATTTACGATAACGATGGTAATAATTGAATCCTTATTAGACTAGTTTTTTACTTTGTTTTTTAATTTTAGAAAAAAAAAATCACTCGACAACTTATATATTCTAGCTTTAAATGCAATTTTTGATGGCCAAGATCAAAAAGCATTAAAACTCCTCAGTAAAATCGTCACTGATAATACCGATCATATATATGCCTATATACAAATAGGTAATATTTTAAGAACTCAAGGTAATTACTTAGGTGCAATAAAAATTCATCAATCTTTGACCGTTCGGCCAAACTTAGATAGTTCTATGCTAAAAGAAATACATAGAGCTCTTGCCTTAGATTTTA
>CACMQQ010000003.1 GCA_902615915.1 uncultured Fidelibacterota bacterium | reverse complement strand
ATATTGGAACTATCTCCTTAATGTCTCCATTATTTAAGTTAAGTTTTATACTCATAACACCTACATAATTCAGGGCAATTCCTAATGAGAAGAAGATTTGTAGCATTTAAATTAATCATTATTGTTTCATGTACCCTAAGTGGGTTTCCCCAATTGTTTCTTCCCATTGAATTTTTAGCAACTGATATGTACTGGGTACAATATTTTCCTGAAAAATTTGTAAGATTCATTGGCTTTTATGAACTTGTTTGTGCATTAGGGTTTTCCCTTTCATTGCTTATTAAGAAATACTCTCATAGGATTACCATTTTTACTAGTCTTTTACTATCTGCTTTTATGTTCGGAGCTATGGCAGCAAATATTTATCTGGGTAGACCCTCCTTAATTGTGCCTTCTTTATCGTTTTTCGCAATATCTATCTATATTTTATACTACTACATAAACTACTCTAAGAAAAATAATCTAGAAGAGAATTAGAAATTGTTTTCTTATACTTCTCTTGGTAATAAATTTCTCAGATTTTACATTTGTTAAATAAGGAGGTCTAATGGATCGCCGCCATTTTATGAAATCATCCATAATGGCTGCTTTAGCAAATCCAATACAAGCTATGGCACAATCCAAAACGATGAAAATTAAAAAGGGGCATATCGCAGTTATCGGTGCAGGCGCTTTCGGTGGATGGACCGCCCATCATTTACTAAAAAAAGGCTATGATGTTACACTATTGGATGTTTTTGGTCCAGGTAATTCGCGAGCAAGTTCGGGGGGAGATTCAAGAGTCATTAGAGGTATCTACGGTGAAGATAAAATATATGTGGATTTGGTAGCTCGCTCATTTAAGCTTTGGAAACGATATCAAAAACAATGGCAACAGTCCCTTTACTTTCCTACCGGGGCCCTTTGGTTTTTTCAAGTTGACGATACTTATGCACAAAAATCCCTTCCGATCGTAAACCAAGCAGGATTAAAATCTGAGCAATTATCAAAAAAGGAAGTTGAAAAAAAGTTTCCTCAAATAGATCTAAATGGTCTCAAATCCTTTTATTTTGAACATGAGGCAGGATATTTACCTGCAAGACATTGTTGTCAAGTTGTCCTAGAAAATTTTGTCAAAAAAGGGGGAGAATACAAACAATTGGCTGTAGAACCAGGCAAAATTCTGAACAATAAACTAAGTGAATTGATTCTTTCTGATGGGTCTAAACTGAATGCCGATTCATATGTATTTGCTTGTGGCCCTTGGTTATCCAAGGTATTTCCCGATGCATTAAAAGATATTATTACGCCAACCCGTCAGGAGGTATTCTTTTTTGGTACCCCTTATGGTGATTCAAGTTTATTTGAGTCAAATATGCCTGTATGGGTCGATTTTGGTAAAAAAATATGGTATGGAATTCCTGGTGCAGATTGGAGGGGGTTTAAAGTGGCAGACGATACTAGAGGTGCTGAATTTGACCCAACATCAGGCGATAGAACGGCATCTGAAACTGGACTAGAATCTGCTCGTAATTATCTAGCAAAAAGATTCCCTTCGATGAAAGATGCCCCTCTGCTTGAATCGAGAGTGTGCCAATATGAAAATAGCCCTGATGGAAATTACATTATTGATAAACATCCAGAAGCAGAAAATACTTGGGTAATCGGTGGAGGGTCGGGACATGGCTTTAAATTAGGTCCTGCGCTCGGAGAGTTTGTGGCAGATCGTGTAATTGGCAACAAAGGGATAGATTCATTCTTTGCACTGTCAAGATTTAATAATGATTTGGATAAGAAGACCCAATTCAATCCTTAGTAATTGCTAGCTTTTATCAAAAATAAAGGCTTTTTGCTATAGTTACGACCTAACTTTAAAAAAATGGAACAATCGCACTCATAAATTGTAACTACTACCTTGCACCACATTGTGGTGTAAGGTTCATACGTAGAGAGTGGGGTTGATTCATCCTCCTTCGGATATTTCAGTCGAATTTCGGGGGAGTTCGGCTATTGTTTCTCCCCACTCTTTTGTTTTTATTATATTTTAATCTTTTCTGTCTATCTATATAAATACCTTATTTATTTAATATATTGAATAATTATAATAAAATAATTAAACTATTAAATCAGAATTTATTAAATATTTAAATTAAGGATAAATTATGGATGGTATAGCTAAAGCTGATAGTGCCCTTTTTACAATCAATAATGTATGGATGCTGGTCTCAACTATTCTTGTTTTCATTATGCATTTAGGTTTTGCTTCGCTAGAAGTTGGACTTACTCGAGCTAAAAATACAGTAAACATATTATTTAAGAATGTATCAATTCTGGCGATTGGAATCTTGACGTATTCAATATGCGGTTTTAATCTAATGTATCCGGGAAATTTCGCATTTGGTGAATATTTTGGATTTGGTGGTTGGGGAATTTCAACACCAGAAGGTTCAGCTGGCTTGATTGATTACTTTAATGGCCAATATACCTATTTTACAGATTTTATTTTTCAGGCCATGTTTGCTGCAACAGCAGCGACCATTGTGTCTGGAGCTGTGGCAGAACGAATAAAATTATCCAGTTTTTTAATTTTCTCAACTATTTATGTAGCATTTGTTTACCCTATCGCTGGTTCTTGGAAATGGGGTGAGGGCTGGCTTGATTCAAAAGGTTTTTACGATTTTGCAGGTTCAACTCTGGTCCACAGCGTGGGCGGTTGGGCTGCTCTAATTGGGGCTTATATCTTGGGCCCAAGAATAGGGAAATATGGAAACAAAGGAATAATTCCAATTATGGGGCACAGTATGCCTCTTGCATCGATCGGGGTTTTTCTTTTGTGGTTTGGATGGTATGGGTTCAACGGTGGTTCAGTTCTTTCCGCTGATCCTGGTAATATATCTTTAGTGTTTGTTACCACTACTCTTGGCGCTGCCGCGGGAGTATTGGGCGCAATGACTTTGTCTTGGTACTTATCCAAGAAACCAGACTTGTCAATGGTTTTAAATGGATCTCTTGCAGGTTTAGTGGGTATCACCGCAGGAGCAGATGTAATTAGTCCAATGAATTCTGTCATCGTTGGTTATATTGCTGGCCTTTTGGTGGTTGCGTCAGTTTTATTTTTTGATAGGCTCAGGATCGATGATCCCGTTGGTGCAATCTCTGTGCATTTAGTTTGCGGCATATGGGGAACTTTGGCTGTTGGGATTTTTAGTGCAGAGCACAGTTTTATTACACAATTCATAGGTGTTTTTAGTTATGCAGTATTTTGCATTATTTCTTCATTCATATTATTTCTATCAATTGATAAACTATTAGGCTTAAGAGTAAGTGAGGACGAAGAATTGACTGGATTAGATCTTGGTGAGCACGATATGGAAGCATACTCTGGTTTTCAAATTTTTACAGTCGAATAATTTTGGAGAAGAAATGAAACTTATAATTGCTATTATACAGCCGGAAGAATTACCACAAATAAAAGAAGAATTGATTAAAAGGAAGATATATAAATTCACAGTTACAAACGCTAAAGGCCAAGGAAAAGAAATTCCTGTTCAAGAAGTATATAGAGGATTGTCCCATGAAGTAACCTTGCTGAACAAAGTCAGATTAGAAATTGCACTAAACGATGACTTTGTCAATGATGCTATTGAAGCAATAACAAAGGTTGCCCAAAAGGATGGAGACAAAGGAAGAGGAAAAATCTTTATATTGCCCATTGAGGAGTGTATTAGAATACGCTCAGGAGAAAGAGGTTCAGAAGCCATCGGTTAATATTGCTGAATTTATTTGTTATCTTTGATAAAACTAAATTCATGTCTCAATAAAAGTTTTATTTGATAAATAAAATTAAATTGATTTTTTTATTTCATGTTCCATTGTAGTTTCGCGACGAAAATTAATTAATTTTTACAAATTAAAAAAAAAATAGAAAGATAAACAATGTCAAAAACAACTTCATTATTTGATCAGATTCAGTCACTCTACGCAACCTTTGAAGAAGAGCATAACAAGAATATGAATGGCAACAAAGCTGCAGGCAGTAGAGCTCGCAAAGCTTTAGGCGAAATCAAAAAACTTGTTACAGATTATCGCAAAGCTTCAGTTGCTGGCGAATAATTTCAATTAAAAGTTAATTTGCTTTCTAAAGGCCTCTTTCAAGAGGCCTTTTTTTTTATCTTTTTTAACAATTATTTACTTGAATTTTTATATCGCCAGAACCACTTTGCGTTAACATTTTTTTTGAAATAAATTAATTTAAAATTAAAAGGTAAATATAATGCGACCAGATTGGAATGGCATCTATCCTGCTCTAACGACCAAATTAACGACTGACGATAAGTTAGATATACCACTATACCTTAAAAACATTGAAGCACAAATCAATGCAGGAGTACATGGATGTGTTATTGCGGGTAGTTTGGGAGAAGCCAGTACCCTATCTCAAAAAGAAAAAATATCACTATTAGATGCAACTATCGCTCATGTTGATGGCAGAATACCAGTTGTAATGAACATAGCCGAGCAATCAACAGCGAAAGCAGTGAAAGCAGCTCATAATGCTCAGAAATCTGGAGCTGATGGGTTAATGATGCTTCCCCCCATGCGCTATTTCGCAGATTCATATGAAACTGTTGAATTTTATAAATCGGTTGCTAATTCCTGCGATCTTCCAATTATGGTTTATAATAATCCCTACGATTATAAAATTGAGATCACCATATCCATGTTTGAAGAATTGCTAAAAATCAAGAACATCGTTGCTACTAAAGAATCAACTAGAGATGTAACCAATGTGACCCGTTTAAAAAATGCCTTTGGTGATGATTTAAAGATTCTTTGTGGTGTTGATACTTTAGCATTGGAAGAGCTCATTTTAGGCGCTGATGGTTGGGTTGCAGGTCTGGTGGATGCTTTTCCTGAAGAAACAGTTGTTATTTATGAATTGGTTAAACAAAATAGGATTAAAGAGGCCCGAAAAATCTATCGATGGTTTATGCCGCTTCTCGAGCTTGACATCCATCCAAAATTAGTTCAAAATATAAAACTTGCTGAAGTAGCTACAGGATTAGGAAGTGAATTTGTTAGACCACCTCGACTACCTCTTTCCGGCATGGAGAGAAAAAGAGTCCAAAATATTATTGATGAAGCATTGGCTTCAAGACCAGAAATGCCTTCCCTATGATTGAAAAGAATTTTATCGGCCATACATTAAGCGCTAAGGGAGAAAGAGTAACTCGAGGCTCTAACCCTGTAACAAGCGAAGTACTTCCAGGAGATTTTATCAATGCTACAGATGAGGAAATAACCGATACTGTTAGTAAATCTGCTCTAGCATTTGAGACTTATAGAACCAAAACAGGCAGGGAAAAAGCGAAATTTCTAAGAGCTATAGCTGAGGAAATTGAGAACTTAGGAGAGGTTTTAATTGAACGTTGCTGTGCTGAAAGTGGATTGCCTTTATTGAGAGTAAAGGGAGAATGTGGTAGAACTACTTCTCAACTTAGAATGTTTGCTGATTTAATAGAAGAAGGATCTTGGGTTGAAGCGGTAATTGAAAATGGTGATTCAAAAAGATCGCCTATACCCAAACCAGATCTAAGAAGGATGTTGGTTCCTTTAGGCCCAGTTGCAGTATTTGCTGCTAGCAATTTTCCTCTAGCATTTTCCACTGCTGGAGGAGATACGGCATCTGCTTTAGCTGGAGGCAATACTGTTATTGTTAAGGCGCATAGCGCGCACCCAGGAACCAGTGCCCTGATCGCTGAAGCAATTATAAAGGCAGCTAAAAGCACAGACATGCCTGATGGAGTATTTTCTTTATTGCATGGATCGGGGAGAGAAGTGGGTCAATCATTGATTCAAAATCCATTATTAAAAGCAGCAGGTTTCACAGGTTCAGAAAAAGCAGGGCGTATATTATTTGATATGGCTTCTAAGAGAGAAATTCCAATCCCTTTTTTTGCTGAAATGGGAAGTGTGAATCCCATTGTGATGCTACCAAGCTCACTAAAATTAAGCAATGCTAAGACTTTAGCAGGTTCAATAACATTGGGTTCTGGTCAGTTTTGTACTAAACCAGGTCTTATTATTGGAATAGATGGTCCTGATTTAGATGATTTTATTCGAGATCTTGCCACAGATCTATCTAACATAGAGCCCCAGGCAATGCTGTCAGAAATAATTTGTAATACCTATAACTCTTCTATTGAAATCTGCTTGAAGCGAGATAATATCAAAATCGAAACAAAAGATCTCTTTTTGAAAAAGAAGAACTTTGCTAAACCAGTACTTATATCTGTAATTGGAGAAGAATTCATTAAAAGCCCTGAATTGTCTAAAGAGATATTCGGACCATTTAGTATTGTCATCAAATGCAAGGATATCGAACAAATCAAGAAAATTTTAAATCAAATTGATGGGCAATTAACTGGATCAATTTTTGGAGAAGAGGAAGATTTTGACGATTTTTCAAATATTATAAATAAATTTGAAAGAAAAGTTGGAAGATTGATCTTTAATGGGGTTCCAACTGGCGTTGAGGTGTGTTCAGCTATGCATCACGGGGGCCCCTATCCAGCCTCTTCAGACTCACGATTCACTTCAGTGGGCACGATGGCGATTAAAAGATTTGTTCGTCCTGTTTCATATCAAGACTGGCCAAATCACAGATTGCCTGAAGAATTGCAATTTGACAATCCATTAAAAATTTGGCGCATGGTAGACGGCAACTTTACCAAGGATTGATCTTTGGCTAAACATATTTTTGATTGTATCGATGCTCACACTTGTGGAAACCCTGTCCGTTTGGTGCGTTCTGGTGCACCTGAATTAATTGGAGAAAATATGATGGATAAACGTGAGCATTTCATAAAAGACTATTATTGGATATTAAAAAGCTTGATGTTTGAACCTAGAGGTCACGACCTTATGTCTGGAGGATTTTTATACCAACCAAAGAGCGATGAATTTGATGTTGGCATTCTATTTATTGAAACCAGCGGTTGCTTGCCTATGTGCGGGCATGGGACTATTGGGCTTGTGACAATCATGATCGAAGAAAAATTGGTCATACCGAAAAACAAAGGTATGGTTATTTTGGAAACCCCCGCAGGTAGGGTTGATGCTTATTTTTCAGTAAAAAATGGCAAGGTATCGAATGTAAAAATAGTCAATGTGCCCTCTTTTTTATATAAGACAAATATTCAAATTAATTCATCGCATATTGGAAAGATCGCTTTGGATGTAGCGTATGGTGGAAATTTTTATGCAATCATTGACATACAAAAAAACTTTTCTGGAATTGACTCCTACTCTGCAGCCGATCTAGCTACATTTAGTCGAGAAATCCGAAAAAAAATTAATGAAAGTCATACCTTTGAGCATCCACTTGATCCGCGAATAAAGGGCTGTACCCATATTTTATGGGCTGGTAGTACAATCGATCAAAACGCCATTGCAAGAAATGCTGTTTTTTACGGCGAAAAAGCTATCGATCGATCTCCTTGTGGAACTGGAACTTCAGCTAGGATGGCTCAATGGTTCACAAATAAAAAACTTTCTATAGATGATAATTTCATCCATGAAAGTATCATTGGTAGTCAATTTATTGGCAGGATCGAGAGCACAACAGAGGTTGATAG
Source organism: uncultured Fidelibacterota bacterium (assembly GCA_902615915.1). GTDB lineage: Bacteria > Fidelibacterota > Marinisomatia > Marinisomatales > TCS55 > TMED144. The sequence continues at coordinate 216,824 of CACMQQ010000003.1, read as the reverse complement.
GTATAAAGCCATTGTCCCCAGCATTGAGGGATGGGCAAAAGTTTATGGCTATAATCAAATCATTGTAGATACAAATGATGACCCCTACGCGCATGGGTTTCAAGTGGTTTAGTATTGCGAACTGACGTTGCTATAATTGGAGGAGGCGTTATTGGATTGTCATGTGCCTATTTTCTATCAAAAGAAGGGTACGATGTTTCGGTTTTCGATAATAACAGTAGCGATCTATACCATTCATGCAGTTGGGGTAGTTCCGGCATGATCGTACCTAGTCACATTGTGCCTCTAGCTGCACCTGGGGTTATAAAACAAGGCTTAAAATGGTTATTGGATCCAAAAAGCCCTTTTTCTATTGAATTCAAACCCAATTGGAACATGATCTCATGGCTATTAAAATTTCGTAGTGCAGCCAATAAAAAGCATGTAGTAAAAGCAGCAAACTTTTTACGCCAAATCAGTCTAGAAAGCAGAGATATTTACAAAAAACTAAGCGATAACATGGATTTTGGTTTTGAGAATAATGGTATTTTAATGATTTGTAAAAAAACTGAACTTCTTGCAGAAGAGATTGAAATTGCGAAGATGGCCAATGAACTTGGCATGAAATCTCAAACATTAAATCAATCCGAACTTGCAAAAGTGGAAACAGGAATGAAAATTAGCTCTTCTGGAGGTGTTTTCTATCCGCTTGATGCTCATTTGGATCCTGGAAAGTACTTGTATGCATTGAATAAAACCCTAAAGGAGATGCAAGTGAAGGTTTTCTATGAGACCAAAGTCGATACTTTCGCTAGGCAAAATGAACTATTAACTTCAATTTCGACCTCAAAAGGAACCTGCAGCGCAAAATATTTTGTTCTTGCTGCAGGGTCATTTTCCTCCAATTTCGCTAAACAAGTGGGTTTAAAATTACCAATGATGTCTGGTAAGGGATATAGTGTTACAATGAAAAATCCCCCCAAAAAACCCCATATTCCGTCTATCCTAGTTGATTCAAGAATTGCATCAACACCTTTTAACGATTCTTGGAGAGTGGGTGGAACAATGACAGTAACAGAAAACTCAGCGAAGATAAATGAAAAAAAACTTACCGCAATAAGGGAAAATGTACAAAATTTTTACCCAGAATATCATTTTGAATGGACAGAAGCGCTAAAGCCTTGGGTTGGTTTGAGACCCCTTTCTGCAGATGGATTACCTTATATTGGTTCTTTTGCAAAATGCAAGAATCTCGTTGCCGCTACTGGGCACGCCATGCTTGGTGTAAGTTTGGCTCCAATTACTGGAAAATTAGTAACCGATATAATTGCTAAAAAGCCCTTTGACTATGAAATGCAAATGTTATCACCAGATAGATTTAATTAAATTTTTTTAATTATAAATTAACTTTTTCCGCTTTTTCTCGTCAAATAAATTAAATATCAAAAATTGAATGGAACTATTATGGCATGATATTTGTATATAAAACAATAAGAAATAGTAGCGATTAATTCCCTCCAATTATTCACTACTGCATTATGTAAAGGTTTTATCTCTCTCCTTTAACCTTTACCATTTAGGGTGAGATTTTTATCTCACCCTTTTTTATTGTATATAGTTTCTTTAATCTTCTTTATTAGCAATCAATCAAAAAAGACGAACATGAAACCATCATCAACTACAATTTTTTATTTAATCATTCTTTCAGCAACCATAATCTTTAATTCATGCAGTTCAGATAGCAGCAGGGAAACATCTATCAGTTGGGATAGATATGGTGTACCACATATTAAGGCAAAGTCCACTGACGATTTGTTTTTTGCTCAGGGCTGGGCATTGATGCAAAACCATGCCAATAAGGTTTTGGAGCTATACGGTAAATCTAGAGGAAGGGCATCTGAATATTGGGGTGAACAATATTTACAAAATGATATTCTAATTCATACTTTGGGTTTTGAAGAACTTTCTAAAGAGTGGGATTTAAATCAATTGCCAGAATTAAAATCCATGTATAATAATTTTGTCAAAGGTATAAATGCTTTTACTGAATTTTATCCTGAACGAATAAATGAAAAAAATAAGGTCGTCCTACCCGTAACCCAACATGATGTCAACATGCATGGAATGTTTGTTGTTTTTACAAGGTTCATTGGCGGTAGTGATCTTGGACTAGCGCAACGGTGGACCGGAAAAGGGTCCAATACATATGCGATTGGTCCTTCAAGATCAGCATCGGGCAATGCGCTTTTGGTTCAAAATCCACATTTGCCATGGTCAAATGAATTCCTTTTTACTGAGTATCACTTCAATTTAGATGGAAGAAACCTCTATGGGGCCAACATCATTGGAATGCCTGGGATCGCTATAGGGTTTAATGAGAGCTTAGGATGGAGTCACACTGACAACACGATCGATAATTCTGATACTTATGAATTAGATCTCGTTGATGGAAATTATCTTTTAGATGGTAAGCAGAAAAAATTTCAAACACGAAAAAAGACCATACAAGTAAAACAGCTTGATGGAACAACCATAAAAAGGGATCTGACTATACTTAAAAGCGAACATGGACCTGTTATTAAAAAATCTAATGAGAAAGCGATTGCGATTAGATTGGCTGGAACAGATAGGTCCAATATGTTTCTGCAATGGTGGAAAATGCTCAATAGCAAAAATTTTAGTGATTTTGAAAGTGCGCTTAAAATGGCACAAATACCCTTTTGGAATGTAATGTATGCTGATAGGGAGGGTAACATTTTTTATCTTTTCAATGGATTGGTTCCTAAGAGAAAACAGCAAGATTGGGAGTATTGGAACAAAATTATACCAGGAGGAAAATCTGAAGATATATGGAGTGAGTATCACTCTTACGATGAACTACCTAAATTAAAGAATCCGCAGACTGGTTGGCTGCAAAACGCCAATGATCCTCCTTGGACCTCAACCATTCCCATCGCGCTAAATCACAATGATTATCCAGGGTATATGGCACCTGTCCACATGTATCTTCGTTCACAGATATCGGCCAAAATGATAATAAGGGATAGCTCGAAAACGTTGGATGAGCTTGTTCAATACAAGCATTCAACTCATATCGAGTTAGCTGATAGGATTTTAGATGATCTAATGTTAGCGATTGATCGATCGGGTTCTACTAAAGCTAAAAAAGCTAAAAAAATTCTCATGAATTGGGATAGAAAAGCGGACACAGAAAGCGAAGCCATGTTACTATTTCATGATTGGGCCAGTAAATTAAAGGTCTTTTCAAATGAAACCTATAAAACGCCTTGGGATATCAATAACCCCATATCTACTCCTAGTGGTTTAGCTGACCCAACAAAAGCGTTAATGCTTTTCGAGGAATCCATTGAGCAAATTCTAGCAACTTTTGGGAAATTGGATGTTAAATGGGGAGATTATTACCGAATCGTATATAACGATAAGAATTTACCCTCTCATGGTTCACATGGTAGGTTGGGTATATTTAGAGTCGTATGGCCATTTAAAACTGATAAAAAAAATATGCTTGTTGGTGGAGGAGACTCCTGGGTATCCGTAGTCGAGTTTGGTAAGAAGATTAAAGCTAAGGCCTTATTAAGTTATGGCAATTCAACTGAAACCGATTCGCCACATAATGGAGACCAACTAGATCTGTTTTCAAAAAGTGAATTGAGAGATGTCTGGTTTTATGAGAATGACGTAAAAAAGAATACCGCCCGCAAAGAAGTTAAACGTGAAGACAGATTTATTAAAAATTGATTCGATCTTAATAGTAGTATTCTTTTTTTTATTATCATGTTCTGATAATATAGCCTTAAATAGTGTGGAAACTCAGCAAGATGAGGTAGAATTAACTCTAGCTGAAATTTTTTTATTAAACAATCTTGACGAAAATCGCGGTTACTGCCTAGACATAAAAGGTTACAAGACCAATGCAGATCCAACTAGAGGTCTCCAAGCTCATACGTGTTATTCTTACCAAGGAAGTATTGCTGTGGACCAGGGTTTTGATATAGATAGAATGAACAGTGGCCAGTTCTACTTACCTGGCTTTGAGGTGTGTATTGAATTATCACCCCAAAATGATACGTATGAGATCAAGTTAAGTGCATGCGATCTATCAAATAATGCACAAAATTTGAAATTGACCGATAAAGGTGAAATTACTTTTGCGAATGACCCATCGTTATGTTTGACCGCTTCTGATAAGGAATCTCGAGAAGGTGGAGGAGGTGAACCAGTCCACTTGATCCGTGATTTATCAATTACATCTTGTGATGATCAAAAAAAAGTCTACCAAAGGTGGGGATTAAGAAGTAGTAACTAATATATCAATCCCAAAAATTAATCTTATCTCCATTGCAATAACCATCTAATTGGCTCAAGGCAAAATCACGAACCATTTCCTTCTGATCTTTTGTCACGGTCTTAACATTATTAGAGTTATCATAATTATTGTAGAATAAATCTGAATCCGGCTTTGTTTTTTTAATTCTATTATAAAAATCATCGCTCATCCTAAAAACGCCTATCGTTATATCGAAGATTTTATCTCCACTTATAGTTTCTTTAATTCTTTCAAACATTTGTTTATAATCCTCTTTCCAGTTTGGATAAATCAATATAGGATCAAAAGACAATCTTACTGGCCATCCGCTATCCACTATTTTTTGAATAGACATAATTCTGCGTTCTAGCAAAGGTGTTTTATGCTCGTATTTTTGAATGATATTATTGGGAGATAGTGTCCAAGCGAAAAGAATCTTTTTGCTTGGCTTCAGTTTATTAAATGAGCTAGTTAGTCCACTTTTAGTTCTGATCTCCATGAAAAGATCATCGGTATTGTTTGCAAAATCGATCCATTGCTTGGTGAGAGGCAGGATATTCTCCAAGGCCAAAATATCGGTATTATAAGATAGCGATAATAGTAATGGCTCATCTGGATACTTGCGTTCAAGAATTTGTTTTTTTACCGCATCTTTTACTTCTACAGTGTTGGTGAAGACCACAATATTTGCCGAACTGTACATTCCTTGTAAGAAACAGTATTCACAATTATAAATACAATTAAGAATTGGGGTACAATAATAAAAATTACTGAACCCACTATCCTGAATAATATCAGTGGCAGGATAGATGAAAGGAGGTTGTTTTTTTGCAAGTATAAGTTTAGTTGATAGTTTTTGTATTTGAAAATCTTGTCCATTTTTATTGAATATTTTTTTGTAATCCTCAATTTCAATTATCTTGGCTTTCGGAAAACGTTTGAAACTTTGTTTAGCAATATCGCTGTCAATGCTTTGGGATTCTACGTAGATGTGAGAAAAATCAGGAAGAAAATTCATTTTTTAATCCCTGGAAGATTTTGTCCCTATCCGCTTTTAACTTCGGAACGTATTTAAAATGCTTTGAAAGCACAGGTAATGCATTGGTACGTTTTTTGTAGCTCTCAAGTATTTCAATTAGTTGATGTTGTTGAGATATAGTAAGTTTTATTCTATTAAAATATTTAATTATAAGTTTAGTTTCATCATTGGATAGGATTCTCCTTTGTTTTAGAAATTTCCATTCTTCTTTATTTAACCATTTTTTAATTGCAGGAATATTTTTTGTTATTAAATGATCAACATCTATCTTTTTCCAATCCTGGATATCCATATGGTCAGATACAATCTTGAGAAACACTAAACGATGGGAAGGGAGATGTTTGATCAATGATGCATAAATGTGACTCGCTTCCATATCAACAATATTTGGATAGTTTGTTGATGGGACTTCAATTGCTTTCTTGGCAGTTATCAGTGATCGCTCTTCCCAATTGTGTTCGATCAAAACATCCGGATAAAACACATCTTTGTTTGTTTCGTTCTTAATTTTGTTGATAAGATAGCAATCTTCTAATGATGTTGTTTTGGGATTTCCACCTGCTACCCCAATATTGATTGCAATAGTTTCATCCAGATCCTTATAAAAACTCAAAAAATGTGATATATTTTTTAAGGTCTGTTCTTTCCCCATTCCAGTGATAAAAAGAGAAAAATTATTGTTATTAAAAAAAGAGTTATTTTTGCTTTCTTTTAGATCATATTCCTTAATTAAGGCTTTGGCCTCAGTTTTTAATGCGGTTAGAAATACAAATTTCAATTAATCAAATCAAACGGTTAATCAAATATGAAGTGTTTTTTAATTGCCTTTTGAACATGCCATACGCATTTTAACCCTTTTGGAAAAACTACAAAATCACCAGGACCTATCGATAATTTGTCTCCATTTTCAAGCTCAATATCGACATAACCCTCTAAAATATAGCAAGATTCTTTATCAGTGTATTCCCAAGGAAAAGTAGACGCTTCGCATGCCCATATCTGCCATTTTTGTATTCCTTTTTCTTTGAATTCATTCTTGCTTAATTTTTTTATAATTACTTTTGACATTCTACTTCAATTGCCCATCCATTATGATTTGACTCTATCATATTGTTCGCCAGCATCTACTTGAAAAGGTAGTATATTTCTTTGAGGAGGAACAGGACATGTTGTAAAGTCATTATAAGCGCAAGGAAAATTAAAAGACTTATTAAAATCAATTATTACATTTCCGTTTTCATCTGGATCAGTTAAATATACCTGTCTTCCTCCGTGATAGGTCTGCTTTCCAGAGGATTGGTCTTTGAAGATAACTGCTAACTTACCACTTTCAATATTCGATTCGAGTTCATACATATTTCCTTTATATTCAAAACTAACTATACCTGCTGTTGGTTGAGTAACCTGGTGTCCCCAGATATTTTCAATTACCCTTTCGGAGATTTCTTCATAAGATTTGAATTTTGCTGCAATTCGCCATGACTTTCTAGGTTTAAAGATAGGAATTTCATTTATTTTTTTGATTAGTGGGCTATTAAAATCCTTGACTCTCAATGCAAGATTTTTTCCATTTTTAATAATGTACCATTCCAAGTCATTCCATGAGAATGAATGATCAAGATCTGATTTAGATAGTTTATAATTAAGAATGCTTGTAGTGCTATCCAAAAGTACTTCTTCATTAAAAGTGAATTCTATAAAATCCTTATCAACATGCATCGTGCCAAAGTAATTTGGAAAATTATCAGGTAAGACGATACCATTTCTTTTGTTTGAACCAATGGTATACTTACCATCAAAAATCCAATATAAACCAACCAGATTCATATAGCCTTGACGAGATTGAAGGAAGTCAATTCTTTTTGTTCTAAAATTATCAATCTCTTCAAAATATTCATTATCAACAGCGCTGCAAGCCCCAAAAAAAATAATTAATATTACTGCATAGATTAGATATTTAAATTTTTTTTCATACATAGGTGTGCATAGAAAATATATCACACATTGTAGTCGGTGTTATATTTTTTTTTAATTTTAGTTCAGCTAACTTTAATCATGCAGCAATTTCTTTTTAAAAGCATCGTGTTGGTTACTTTAATAGTTGGTTGCGGTAAAACCAAAACCCAATTAGCTAATGATATATATCAATGTTTTCCTGAAAAAGTATTCCTTTTTCGCCATGCTGAAAAACAAAAAATAAGAGGTGAGAATAATCCGGAATTAACAAGAAAAGGCTTCTTAAGAGCTAATGCTTTGGCTAGTTTTTTATCCAAAGAACAGCCTGGAATAGTTTTTTCTAGTGAATATGCAAGGACACAGCAAACTGCAAACCCGATTGCTAGAGTATGGGATGTAGGCATCAATATTTATACCGCTAAAGACCCTCAAGGACAAATCGATAAAGTATTAAAGCTTTGTAGTAAGAATGTTATCATTGTCGGACACTCAAATACTATCCCTGGTCTTTTAAAACTATTGGGCATTAATAATGAGGTAGTGATAGATGATGAACAATATGGAGATCTTTTTACAATTTCTTGGAAAGAAGGGAAGGTTCAAATGAGTATTGAACAAATTGAGGTAGAATAAATGAAAAGTTTGGATAAAGCTTTGGGAATTGATACAGCAATTACTAGAAGAGATTTTGTTGGGTCCATGTTGATTGGAGCTGGATCTGCTTTGCTCGGCTGCACATCACCTCCTAAGCAATTAATAGATAAGACTAGTAGGCAGTACGATGATCCTTGGACGGGTTTTGGAGGTGTTGGGGATTATGCAACATCGAATGGAAATACAAGACAGGTTATGCTGGATTCTCATAAGTTGCGCGATCAAGAAAAACCTGCTATCGTTAAATCAGCATCACCAACGGGTGAAGAATTTGATTTAGTCATTATAGGGGGAGGCTTTTCAGGGCTTGGTGCAGCTTACCAGTTTCAAGCAAAATCTGAAAACAAATCCTGTTTGATTATGGATAACCATCCTGTTTTTGGTGGGGAAGCTAAAGAGAATGAATTCAATGTGAATGGATATCGATTGTTTGGACCTCAAGGTTCAAATGGCTTTGCAGTTCCACAATCAGTAAACACATTGTCAGATGAGGTTTATCGAATAATCGGTATGCCAATGGAATATTCTTTTAGCGATAATAAAGAAGATTTTGGAATTAGAACACCGTATGATAGTTATGATGCGATGTATTGGGGAGAGAATAAATTTGATGTTGGTTATCATTTTAGAGAAAATGGAAAATCAAATTGGATTAAGAACATTTGGAAGGATGACCTTAAAAGAACCCCTTGGAGCGATGTTCTAAAAAAAGATATGCTCAGAGCTTTCAGATCTCAAGAAAATTCCTTTTCAAAAAAAAACCTTGGTGCCTGGCTCGACAGTATGACCTACAAAGATTTTCTTGAAATTGAGCTCGGTCTTGATCCTGGAGTTACTAGTCATTTAGATCCTATTTTAGCTATAGCAAACTATGGTTTTGGATGTGACGTAATATCCGCTTATGGTGCTTATCTGTTGGCTCTTCCAGGCATGCAAGGATTTCACAATTTTGATCCCACCTCGAGCCTGACAGATCAAAAGATATATAGTTTTCCTGGAGGCAACACCACTTACCTTAGACATATCGTAAAATACTTAATCCCCGACTCAATCAAGGGCAATAGCTTTGAGGATATAACCTATAATAAGATAAATTTTAGCGCATTGGATAAGCCAGGAAAATCTACGCGAATTCGGTTGAATTCGACAGCTGTTGATGTTTATGAAGCCAATGATCATGTTAAAATAGTTTACTACAGAAATGGTAAGCCAGAAAGCATCATAGCTAAATCAGTTGTATTAGCAGCTCCTGGATTTATGGCAAAAAATGTGGTCTCAAAAATGCCGCAAAACATATATCAAAACTATAATCGTTTTCACCATGGGCCAGCTTTAGTAGTGAATGTAGCACTAAATAATTGGAATTTTCTAGAAAAGCTAGGCTTTAGTGCTGGGCGCTGGTACGATGGATTTGGGTATTTTGGGAGTATACGCGCACCTATGAACATTGGAGGTCGGGACATCCCTTTTCATCCTGATAAACCAATGGTAATGACATTCTATGTCCCGTTCTATTATCCTGGCAATTCGATCAGGGATCAGGGAACAATGGGTCGCGGTGAATTGTTAGGAAAAATTTACATCGATTATGAGCGTCAAATAAGGATGCATATGAATGATATCTTTGGCTCTGCAGGTTTTAATGCAAAAAAGGATATCGCAGGAATTATATTAAATAGATGGGGTCATGCCTATATTTCTCCCCAACCAGGGTTTTACTTTGGCGGGCCAAGCAATACCGGTCTTACAGACCCAATGAAAAAAGGACATGGAAGAATCTTCTATGGGCATTCTGAATTAGGCTCAAGGATGAATTATAGAAATGCTATATCCGAAGGTGGAAGAGCTGGTGAACAAGCGGCTAAAATTGTCCAGGGGTGAATAAATGAAATTTTTAACTATTCTATTATCAACTTTTATCATTTACTCACAGCAGGACACCGAGGTTTATTTATTTGATTATTCAAATAGCAAACCTTTGCCAATACTCACCAATCCAAAGAACATTTCAAACAACCCTGGCTATGATAATCAGCCTTCATTTTCTAAAAATGGAAAATTTATCTATTTTTCATCAACGAGAAATGGACAAACTGATATTTTGCGATTTGATATTAAAAATGATAAGAAAAAATGGATCTCTCAAACTATTGGCGGAGAATATTCTCCTCGAGAGATAAGTAAAAACCATTTATCTGCAGTGAGGCTCGACCCTGACGGAAAGCAATTACTTTATAGTTACAAAATCTTTAGAAACCATTCCAAAGTTTTAGTCGAAAATAAAAAAATAGGTTACTACGCATGGATAAACTCAAAAGAGCTTCTCTGTTTTGTGCTTGGGGAGCCCAATTCTCTGCAATCTATCAACCTAAAAAGCAATGAATCTATCCTTATAGATGAAATTATTGGTAGATCCATTCATAAAATTCCCAATTCTAAATTGATGAGCTATATTAGCAAAAAGACGGACTCATGGTCTATCAATTCATTTGACCCAGTTAGCAAAGAAACATCAACAATCATAAACACCGTAGAAGGCTCTGAGGACCTTACGTGGACAAACAATGGAGTGATATTAATGTCCGATGGAAATTCTTTGTTTTCTTTTCACCCTGGCTACGATAAAGATTGGAAATTTGTAATTGATTTTAAGGAATTTGATTTAACCAATATTTCCAGAATATCGCTTGATCGTGGAAATAATTATATCGCAATCGTCGCTGAAGCCATTAAAAACTAATGTGAGAAATTTATGAACAGAATCTTTGTATATGTTTTTTGTCTAAATGCGTTAATTATAGCTCAGACAGAGTTCAGATATTATTTAGAGGATGCTAAAAAAGCAGACCAAATTGATTTTGAATTGTCTCAATTTCTTGATGAAACAAATATTAGCCTAACAAAGCAAAACCAGTTGCTAGAGGCTAAAATGAATAACAAAGAATTAGTATACATACTTACCATATTATCCATCTACGAAGCTAACAAAAATATTTCAAATAATAACAAGTGTGTTAGCTCGGAAGCATTAAGCAAAGTCATGATTATTGAGTGGAGGCAAGAATTGAAAGAAAAAATATTAACCTCCATTGGACATTTTAGATTAATCAAAAGATCGTCTTTTGGAAAAGATTATGAGTTAATTGATAATTATCAAAAATTTGCTAATGAATTGCTTGAACGATATAAAACATAACTATGAGAGTTTTTTATGATTAACAAAACAGAATTAAAAGATGTAGTGCTCAGATTTCAATCTAAAACCGACATTTCCATTAAAGATATATTTGGTGAAGCTCCTAGCAAGGAGCAGGAAAAAATGTGGGTAAAGTTCTTGAAGGAGTATTTTAAAATAGAAAAGGAATTTTCCCCTGAAGATAAACATTATGATCTTGAATCTGAATATTCTGATGAGATACACCAATTGCATAAAAAAATGGTTTTTACCGATATTGAATATTTTTATTACAAGCCAAAAAACTTTAAAATGAAATAGATTTAATGTTTAGTTATGCAATAATAACCATTGGATTTCTTTATTTGCTTTTGATCGTTGTCATTTTGCCCTTAAAGCTTAGGAATCAAAAGAAAAATATTGATAGAAATATATTTGATAGTTTTTTGGATGAAGATCATGTTTTTTTCTGGTCTAAGAAAAAAGATAATGAAAAATAGGTATCCCAAATAATGAGAGATTCATACAAGAATGTTTCGAGGATTTATACAAAATGGTTTTTTATCATAATAATCGTCTTTTGGCTTGGGTTGATCGTATACAATTTATTCGTAGGGCAATTTTACATTGCTGTAGGGCACATTATAGCAGTTCTGCTGCTATCAATAGCGGGTCTAGGTAAAATGAGATTTAAATAGTTTTTTATTGGAGGAGGTTATTTTTCATGAATTCTTGAGCAAATTTTAGTGCCTTTGCTCTTGATTCTAAATTACCTTCTGTTGTTGTCCCTCTCTTAGCGCATAAACCAAGTCCGATCTTTTGTAGAAGTGGTGTTGACATTGGTAAAGAAAGAAAATTCATTAAAATTGTACCATCATCTTTCATTTTAAATCTACAATCTGTTGTGCTGTATGCATTTTCATGAAACTTTTTCGATGCATTCTTATCAAAGGAGTGATGAGAGTTAGCATATACTTCAATGCCAATATTCGCTCCTGATGCTATCATTTTAGGTACTAAATCCTCGCATGCTATCGCTGGCGTCCAATCATCCTCCTCTCCGATTAGAATGTGCATAGGCGATGAGGTGAAATCAATAGATAGAGGTTCAACTAAGCAGGGAGGATATATTGATAAGTGCGCCGCAAATGTGAACTCTTTTGTTATTGCTTGATAAAGCGGTTTCCATCCAGCATAAAGCGCAACCCCTCCCCCTAAGCTCCACCCGGTTATCGCAGCTCGATTAACATCTATTTTAGGATTTTTAGAAAGTGCTTCCAAGGATCTATAGGCATCAAGAATCATCATTGCAGTCGTAACGGATATTTGGGAACCAACTGTTGAGGTTACGCCCCTGCTAGCAAAACTTTGAAGCTCAAGCGTTGCGATACCAGCATCCCTATATAATTCCATATAATCCAAATGATGTTCAGACCAATTATTACTTCCTGCTAAACCTACCACTACAGGAAAAGGACCATTGCCTTGTGGATATTTCAATACGCCTTCAACAGTTTGTTTTTTTTCGTCATCGAGACCGTCAATAATGTTTTTGAAGCCAAATGGATTAGCGCTTTGTATTTTTAGAATTTCATTTGCATAAATAGTTTGTAAAACCATTGATAATGAAAAAAATATTTTTATAATTTTCATTTTTTTATCTCTTTGTTATAAAATTTTTCCTATATTAAACGCTCATAAAGCTCAATTTAATCATTTAAAGAATGAGGTTCTAAATGAAAAAAATAATTTTAAGCAGTTTAGCTGTTCTAGTTGCAGTCGGTTCAGTAAATGCGTTTGAAGCTAAGCCTAAGAATACAACATGCCTAGTATCTGGTGAGGAAATTAACATCAAAAGTGCTGAAACTGTCAATTATAAAGGTGGAAAGTTATATTTTTGTTGCCCAGGATGTAGTTCAGATTTTGAACAAAATACCAAGCAATATTCAGCCGCAGCTAACTTCCAATTGGTGATGACCAACCAATATGTACAAGAGACTTGCCCATCAACAGGAAGAAAAATCAAGAACAAAACAGGCGCCAAAGCTAAGATCGTTAAGGTTGGTGGTGAAGATGTTGCGCTATGCTGTGGAGGATGTTTAAAAAAGACCACTAAAATGGCTGAATCTGAAAGAAAAAGTTTTCTGTTTTCAGACAAATCATTTAAAAAAGGTTACGTATTAGCGAACACAAAAAAGTAAAAATAGGTTAGATATTAATAAGATAAAACAAACCCGTAATTTATCTAATCCAATCAAATCAGCTTAGACAATGCATGTTCAGATAAAGGGCATGCATTGTTCTTCTTGTGTTAACAGTTTAACAACTATAATCAACGACATTAGTGGAGTCGATAATTTAAAAATCAATTTAGATTCTGGTTCAGCAGTAATAGATGGCTCTCCTGATAAAGAAACTGTAAAAAGTTCTATAGAGTCAGCCGGTTATAGTGTTATTTTAATCTCTGAAAATAATGACTTAAAAAAAACTACCGCTACCCCTTCCAACTCCCAAAAGTCTGATCTATATAAGTTAGCACCCTTATTTATCGTACTTTCCTTTATATCTTTGATTGCATGGTATTTGAGCATTGGATCGGATTCGATTAATACTTTTATGAATTTTTTCATGGGTATTTACTTTATAGTTTTTGGTTTATCGAAAATTATCGACCTTAAAAATTTTCCTAAATCCTTTGCTATGTATGACCCAATCGCTTCTAAATTCAGTTTTTATGGCTGGGCATATCCTTTTGTTGAGCTTGCCTTAGGATTGATGTTCATAGCACAGTTTTTTCCTTTTGTTGCTATTGTTTCAACAATAATTTTACTTTCAATTACCACTTATGGAGTAATTAAGGTCTTGATGTCAGATACTGAAATAGAATGTGCTTGCTTAGGCACATGGATGAAGCTTCCAATGACAAAAGCAACGTTTATTGAAAATTTTATCATGTTATTTATGGCTGCATGGATGCTGCCTGAGTTTTTTTAATGGCTGATCAAATTAAAGCAACGGATTTATTTAGCAATTGGGCTAAAGAAGGCAAAGATCAGCGCATGGCAAATACCCATGCTCCTTCAGTTAAGGAAATGCTTGATCATGTATTAACCGCCATCTCTTCCCCTTTTTCTTTTATTGACGCTGGATGTGGTAACGGTTGGGTGATAAGAAAAGTGTTGGAAAATGACCTTTGTAAGTATGCGGTTGGTGTGGATGGAGCATCAACGATGATAGAGCAAGCAAAATTAAATGGCCCTAAAGAAAATTATGTTTGCGAAGATCTATTAAGTTGGATACCTGATCAGAAAGTTGATATAGTCCATAGTATGGAGGTGTTGTATTACTTTAAAGAACCCTTAAAGCTACTGAACCACATATTTAAAAATTGGCTTAAACCCAATGGAAAGCTTGTATCTGGAGTTGATTTTTATTTCGAAAATGAAAAATCCCATTCATGGCCCACCGATCTAAATGTTCACATGACACTTCTTTCTAAAGAGGAGTGGCTCTCGATTTTTCAAAGCGCAGGTTTTTTAGATTGCCACTCCTGGTACGCTAATGGTAGTAGCGATTTTCATGGTACCTTATGTTTGTTTGGCCATAAACACTCATAATCAATTTATACAAATTTAATAATTTCTTAAAAAAGTGTTGACTTGTAGCCCTATATAACCTTAGTGTAGTTCATACGTAAATACAGTGCATGAACTCTAATTTGTGCACTTTCATAGGAAAATCATCGGAGGGCATATGATGAAAAGATACGAAATCAAACGATTCTTGCTATCTTCTGTGCTGACATTAGGAGTTTCATCTCTTCTACTAGCTCAGTCTGGAACTGTAGCAGGACGTGTCACCGATACCGATACAGGCGATCCACTAGTTGGTGCTAACGTTACCGTTATGGGAACCAACTTGGGTGCTGCAACTGACATTAATGGTGAATATTCGATAGGCAATGTACCTGCTGGCGCACAGCGTTTAAAAGCAGACTATATTGGGTATGGAAGCACTACCATGGAAGTTGACGTACCTGCTGATGGATCTGCAAACGCAGCTTTTTCTCTTGCTGTTGCAGCGCTAAACCTGAACGAAGTTGTAGTTACAGGTACTGGTACAGCAGTTGAAAAATCAAAAGTTGGAAACTCGGTCGGTGTTGTTGATATGGAAGCATTGGAAGATGCTCCAATTACAAACATGACAGATATTTTACAAGGACGTGAAAAAGGTGTTGTAATGCTACCAAATGGTGGATTGAATGGCGAGGGAGCTTCAATCAGGATCCGTGGTACATCAACCCTATCACAGTCTAATGAACCTGTTATCTATTTAGATGGTGTGAGATTAGATAATTCTTCTAGTGGCCCTGGCCCAGGAGGAACTCCGTCTAGATTGGATGAAATCAATCCTGATGCGATTGCTCGTGTTGAGATCTTAAAAGGCGCAGCGGCAGCAGCACTTTATGGAACACAAGCGGCAAATGGTGTGATTCAAATTTTTACCAAACAAGGTTCTATATCAAAACCGCAATTTAATTTTGAATACGGTAGAACAACTATGAGCTATGATGAGAGCAGATGGAAGCCTAACTCTGGTTTTGCTAGAGATGCAGCTACCGCTTCAAACATGGCAACACTCTTCAAAGATTATGGTGTTAGCAGTAGCTTAAAGCCATATGAAGTGGTTAGTATTCCTATGATTGGATGGATATATGATACTGGTGTGAACAACATCATGTCAGCTTCCGTACGAGGTGGTGCACCAGGTGCAACCTACTTTGCAAGCTTACGCTATTATGGAAGTGATGGCCCCTACGATGAAAATGCTAAGATTCTTGGCCGTGTTGTTGGTGCTGGTGATCCAACCAAGCCAGGCGCGGATGATAAGCGCGATCAGTTTGCTGCAAGCGCAACCTTGAATCTACTTCCAACTGATAAGTTGAGAATTCGTTTATCAACTAATTATTCTCAAACCAATCATAGTATCATTGAGAATAATAACAATATTTATGGAACAACTTCTCTAATCCAAATGGGAAAACCAGAACATGCAACCGCTGAAAATGGTACAGGTTCCATGGCATTTGGTACGGCTAGAGAAACTACCTATAGAAGACAAACCAATGAAGGTGAGAATACCGTTCTTTCTTTACAGACCAGTTATAAGTTCAATGATGATTTGAATTTATCTGCTACAGTTGGTTTGAATTCTACGCTTAATAAATATGATTATTTAATGCCTTTTGGCTATAATGTGGATGGTAAGATAGCCTCCAATATTCAGGGTTATCTTGAAAAGCAGAAAAATGATAAGCAAGTCTATTCATTAGACCTCAAAGGAACCAATACCATGCGTTTTGGCGATATTGAGCTCGAGAACTTGCTAGGTTTCCAGTCTTTCAGAACCACCATTAAGAATATTAACGGTTATGGTTCTCAATTCCCTGGTCCCGGTTTGGAAGTGTTAGGAGCTTTAGGGTCTACTACTGCAGGCTCAGGATTTTCCGAAGTAATCGAAGCTGGAACATTTTTACAATCTAGGCTAGGTTTTCAAAATTGGATCTATGTGACAGCAGGTCTCAGAAATGATGCAAACAGTGCATTCGGTTCTGAATTTTCTACTATCACTTATCCTCGTTTTAATGTTTCCTACATACCAACTGCTCAATTGGGTCAGCTTGGTCCAGTTTCTACTGCTAGATTACGTATGGCATGGGGACAAGCAGGACAGCAGCCTGGAGCATTTGATCAGTTCACCACTTTCTTGCCTTGGGCAAGTGAGTACGGTCCTGGATTGGCTCCTGGTAATGTTGGAGACCCACAATTAAAGCCTGAAATTTCGACAGAAATCGAAGTTGGTGGTGAGATTGGAATTTTAAATGACCGAATTGCTTTTGATTTCCAATACTGGGATAGAGCTGTAGAAGATGCACTAATTCAGAGAGCATACGCTCCCTCTGGTGGTTTTTTCCGCACACAGCTATCTAATATTGGTGAGTTAAAGGCTAGTGGTTGGGAGGCAGGCGTAGAAGCAACTGTATTGCGTACTTCTGATTATTCTCTCAACTTTTCTGGTAGTATCTCTTACCTAGAAGAAGAGATTGTTAGTCTTGGAGGTGCTCCTGAGCAAAAGGTTGGTGGATCTTACCCAAGATATAGAAATTTCTTAACTGAGGGCTGGGCACCAGGATCCTACTTTGGAGCTAAGCTTGATAGATCTGTTGAATACCCAATCGACATTAACGGTGATGGAGCAGCAGATAGCGAAGCTGCTTTACTATCATTCTTCACTACTGGTGGTGGTGGAGTAAGATCTGGATGGAATCCAGTTATGGTTACCCCTACTCAAGCTGATGTAGATGCTGGTAGAGCTAAAGGTACAGGATCCTTAGATTGGTACTTAGGGAAGCCAACTCCAGATTATAGTGCAACTTTTGGAGGTAATGCTACCTATGGAAAGAACTGGCGCTTTAACATACTGTTTGAATCTAGATTTGGTAACTACCATGTGACCAATCTTACTGATGCATTTCGTAAGTCTCATGGTCTAATTGGTAGAAACACTCCAGATGCCGCTCAAGCCGAGAGTGATCTTATCAATCCAGCTAAAGCTGGCCAAGCGAGAATGGACGCTGCTAGAGATTGGGTCACTACCTACCTAGCACTGTCTCCTTATAGTGGACTTAACACTATTGAGGATGCATCATTTACTCGCTTAAGAGAGCTTAGTGTATCATATACTGTGGATCAAGAGCTAGCTAGTAGCTTTGGCCTCAGAAGTATGAGCGTCGCTATTTCAGGTAAGAACCTTTGGCTGTCTACTCCTTATTCTGGTATCGACCCAGAAACCAATGCTATTAGTAGATCTAATGGTGGTATTTCTGATTTCCAACAATCAATTGATGCTTTTGGGGTACCAATTCCACGTTCCTGGAATTTGGTCGTCAAAGTTGGATTATAAGGAGGTATGATCATGAATAAAAAATCAAAACTAATTGGTTTAATTCTTACGTTTGCTGTGGTTGGTTGTGACTTAGAGGTCAACAATCCTAACAGTTTGCTGGAAGATGACTTAAAAGATCCATCAGCTGCTTCTGCAGTTGCTAATGGAGCTTGGAATGCTGCCTTACGTGGTATTAGCTATATGATGATGCCTTACACTGTTGCAGGCGATGAATCTGTATGGATAGGCTCAAGAGATGCATGGCGTCAAATTGATAAGGGTGGGATGACCAACGAATATAATGAATTTGTTGATCAGGCATGGCCATACATATCTGAAGCAAGATGGATGGCAGATGAAGCCGTAACGCGTTTAGGCGAATTCAATTCTGCAGGTACGCTTCCTGATGTTCAGGATCTTGTCCTGGCGCATCTAACAGCGGCTATGGTTAGAATATACATTGCTGATTTCTTCGATGATTTTGTGTATTCTAATAAAACTGTCTCTGGCACTCCTATTGGTGCAGCAAATATGCATGAGTTGTATGACCAAGCAATGGATCTGCTTAATGGGGCAGAGTCAATTGCAGATGCATCGAATAAGGTTAAGGTTCTTGCCCTGAAAGCGAGAGTAGCACACGCTGAAGGAGTTTGGGGAAAGCTTAACCCTTCGGTTAATACTAGCGCTCCTTACGTTTCCGCAGGTGCAACTGAAGCCGCAGCCGCAGCTGCTCTAATGTCAGCAGACTACAAATGGAAGATGAACTATAGTGCTAGCACTGTAAGTAATTACATGTCTGGACAGATCAATAGTCGTCAAGAGATGGATCTTCTTTACAATGCTGCAGTTGGCAATGGAGACACTTTCCCAAATGATATTGTAACTGGAACCACAGACACTAGAATGCAAGCAGAGTTTGACCTATTTAAAAATACTGCAAATGGAACTGATTACGCTCCTATAACTATAGTATCTTTACGTGAAATGCACTTAATTATCGCTGAAAGCAAATTAGCTGGAGGTGACAATGCTGGGTGCTTAGCTGAGCTAAATGCAATCCGTGCTTTTGATGGTTTAGCTGCTTACGCTTCTAGTCAAGATGCAGCAGCTGCTTTTAAGCATGAGCGTAGAGCAAATCTATTCATTCAAGGTAGAAGGTTAGCAGACATGTATAGATTTGGCGAAAAATCAGTTGTTTGGGACCCAGTGGAGCAATCTCCTGCAGGTTCTTTTTTCCCAATTACTATTCAGGAAATCAGAGCTAATCCAAACATCAATCAATAAATACGATAATATCGCTTAACTAGCGGTTTAGATTGAAAATGGGCCCATGAATAATGGGCCCTTTTTTTTTTGTTCTAAATATGATTAAAGATTACTTTTTATAATGACAATACTTAGATCATTTACCTTTTATACCATAATTCTTTCAACAATTCTTTTTTACAAACTCAGTGCTCAAGATCAGTCATCCAAGGTTTTATATGCTGGTGTAAAGATTGAAGGGTTAGAAAGTTGGATGAAAGAGGAGTTTGAACAGAAATTCAATAAAATTTTTGAAGATATTACTGATCAAATGATCGATGATAAAAATGTCTTGGATGTAGCTGGCGAAGAATTAGACTCATTATTTAGTGAAATAAATGACTTTAGATTTAAGCAAGTAGCGGACAAGATGGATGTAGCTTATATTTTTGCTGGCAAATTTAAAAACGTTTCTCCGGATGACAGAAAGGTCATGATACAAGGAGAGTTCTACAGATACAATGCTCAATTAAATTCTTCATTTCGCTATGATGTGTTGCGATACTATGAGCGTATGGATGCAGAAGCGAGAGCGATCAAACAGCAAATGGTTGATTCGCTACCTACAGTTACTACACCATCATCATTTAAAAATGTTCTTCTTTTGTTTGGCTCAATTCTGTTAGTTGGAATATTATTGATGTCATTAGCAGGAACAGACTATAATTCTACTGGTGATGGTTCAGGCGGAACACCGGTAACACCAGCTTAAATAGGATCAAATATGGAAAAAGTACTGATAACGGGGGGCTCTGGCTATATAGCTCTACATTGTATAGTTAAATTTTTAAAAAATGGATTTTCAGTGCGAACATCTATAAGGTCAACGTCAAGAGAAGCTGAAATTAGAAATGCTGTTGATAACGAACTGGAAAAGAATCTAGAGTTCTGTCAATTAGATCTTAATAATGACAAAGGATGGGAAGAGGCTGTCAAGGGCTGCGATCGCGTAATTCACATGGCATCTCCAGTAGTGTTTAAAAATTTGCCCGATGAGAATTCGATTATTGATCCAGCTAAAAACGGCCTTTTAAGAGCATTAAAACCTGCTGTCAAATACAAAGTAAAACGATTTGTCATGACCTCATCTGTTGCAGCTGTTTATTCTGATAGTAAAAATCAAAAAAAGGTTTACGATCATAATGATTGGGTAGATCTTTCAGACCCATCACTTAGTTCTTACTCTAAGAGCAAAACTTTGGCAGAGAAAGCTCTATGGGAATACTTAGACACATTGGATCCTAAAGATAGAATTGAAGCATGTACCATTAACCCTGCTGTTGTTGTGGGTAGATCCTTAACCAAAGACATGGGCAAATCAAATGATATCATAAAGCGTATGGTTGATGGGTCATTGCCTTTTAATGCGCAAATCAATATTGGTATTGTCGATATTGAAGACGTTTCTGAGATGCATTTGAGAGCGGCAACTTATCCTAAAGTAGATGGAAAAAGATTTTTGTTATCAGAAAGGTCAGTATGGTTAAACGATATAGCAAAAATCTTACTAAAGAATGGTTTCAAAAAAGCAGTAGTTCGGGTTGCACCAAATTTTTTAGTTAAATTATTTTCTTTAGTAGATGCTCAAGTTAGAATGGTGGTGGCATCTCTAGGCAAGGATAAAATATTTGACTGTAAATTATCTAAAGAAGTTCTTAAGTGGAAACCTACTAACGTTGAAAATGCTATTGTTGAAACTGCAAGGCAATACCAAGAACTTGGCAAGATCAAATAGTTCAAACTCAAAAATAGTTCAAGAGTAAAATGCCCGAGCTGCCTGAAGTTCAAGCTGTCGTTGACTCAATTAAGCCATTATTTTTATCTCGTAAAATAATAGAAATAAAAAACCCAAATTCATACAAGAGCGTATTCGCAACTCATTCACTAGAAAAATTAAATGGTCTAGTTCTCAATAAGAGGATAAAAAATGTTTTCAGAAAAGGAAAATATATTCTCATTGAACTAGAAAGTGGATATTTAGCTGTTCATTTGCGAATGACGGGAAATTTTAAAACTAGCTCCGATAATGAGAGCGATGCGAAACATATCAGTGTAGAATTTATTTTAGACAATAAAAAGTCTGTTTACTACAAGGATTATAGAAAATTTGGGAGAATTTATTATTTTAATGATCTCAATTATTTAGAAAATAAGCTTGGCTGTGAGCCGCTTTCTAAAGATTTTGATTATCAATTTTTAAAACATGGTCTATCAAAATCAAAGAGTATGATTAAGTCAAAATTACTTGACCAATCATTTATCGCTGGCCTTGGTAATATATACGTTGATGAATCCTTATGGCTTGCAAAAATTCATCCAGAAAAAAAATCAGACACCATTAGTGGTATAAAAATTAGAAGACTCTCTGATGCAATACCGATGATTTTAAAAAAAGCAATTGAGCATAATGGCACAACCATAATTAACTTTTCTTTCGGAAATGATTCGATCGGGAGTTACAAAGAAAAATTAAATGTTTTTGGCAAAACCGGTGAAGTGTGTATTCGATGTAAGAAAAGTAAAATAGTTAAAATCTTTGTTTCTCAAAGAGGAACGCATTTTTGTTCTCGTTGTCAAAAAAAATAAATATTTGAATTTTTTTAATTTCTTTTTGTCATAGTATTATTAATTTGAGTCATACTACTATATAAAGAGAGATGTCCATGAAAAAATTTTCAAGATGTTTGATAGCATTGTCATTCTATTTTGTTTTGAATAGTTCTATTTTTGCCAACCGATGGACACCAGAGATGATGATACAGTATCAGAGACTATCATCAACAGCTATATCTGAGGATGGAAAATTCATTGCCTATGAAATATCAACACCAATCCTTGAATCAGAAAAATCTGAATTTCATTCACAGATTTGGCTTTTATCAACATATGATGAAAGCCGTTTTCAATTGACTCAAGGAAAGACCTCTTCATCGCAACCAAAATTTTCTCCTGATAATAAATGGTTGGGATTTCTATCTGCTAGAGGAGAGAAAAAAACGAGACAATTGTTCATAATATCTGTTTCTGGAGGTGAATCGATTCAAATAACCGATGTTGCATCATCGGTCAATCGATTTGATTGGTCACCTGATGCTACGAAGATCGCTTTCACTATGGCTGACCCAGAAACGGATGATGACAAAAAAAGAAAAAAAGAAAAACGCGATTGGAAGATTGTTGATGAGGATTACAAATACAATCACTTATATGTTGTTAATATTAAAGATATTGAGAAGCCAAGACAACTAACCAAAGGAGAAATGAACGTTGGAAGTTTTGATTGGTCACCTGATGGTGCTAAAATAGTTTATGATCACACTGAAATACCTACGGCAAACTCTTCTTCAACAAGCAATATTTCTATTGTTGGTCTGGCAAGTGGATCTTCCAGAGTCATTGTAGATTGGGGAGGTTTTGATGCATCCCCAAAGTTTTCCAATGACGGAAAAAGGCTAGCTTTTGTTTCTGATGGAGATAATCCAAGCTGGGGAAGAGAGCACTATGTATATACCGCGTCATCTAGTGGGGTTAGAAAGAAGAAATTGCAGCCTACCCCAAGTAAATATGTTAATGCAATTGAAGGATGGTCTCCAGATGATAGCTATATTATAGTTCAAGAGGCAAATAAAACATCACGTAGATATTTTTATGTTCCTTCAAGTGTTGGCGGTTCAGTAAGCGCAATCACCATTGGACCAGGAAACTTTTCCAACTTATCCTACAATCAGTTCGGGCAAATGGTTTTTGTTCATGAGCAATTGAATATACCAGGAAATGTTTTTACAACAAATATGGGTGAATTTAAACCGCAAAGGTTAACCAATATGAATCCTTCGTTTGAGAATATGGCCCACGGTAAGACTGATATCATTCGCTGGCGCTCTACCGATGGTTTGATCATAGAGGGGCTATTAACCTATCCAATTAATTATAGAAAAGGCAAAAAGGTGCCTCTAGTATTGAACATTCATGGTGGTCCTGCGGGTGTTTTCACTGAAAGCTATACAGGAAGAAGTTCAGTATATCCAATACAGGCATTTGCTCAAGAGGGTTATGCAATCCTACGTCCTAACCCTAGGGGATCAAGTGGGTATTCAAAGGAATTCAGATTTGCAAATCGATCGGATTGGGGCGGAAAAGATTATGATGATCTGATGTCTGGCGTTGATTATGTCATCAAGATGGGAGTAGCTGATCCAAAAAGTTTGTTTGTAATGGGATGGAGTTACGGTGGATATATGACATCCGCAATTGTTACTAAGACTAAACGCTTTAATGCGGCAAGCGTTGGAGCTGGAGTACCTAACCTAGTTGGGATGTTAACAACGGATATCCATGATTTTATCCCTTGGCATTTTGAGGGAGAATTTTTTGATAATGTGGAAAAATATATTAGACATTCACCTCTTTTTAATATTGCCAACGTCGTGACACCATCACAGGTTATTCACGGAGAAAAAGATGTAAGAGTACCTGTTTCACAAGGATATGAGTTTTATAGAGCTATAAAGCGAAAAGGGGTAGATACAGAGATGATTATTTATCCTCGTATGCCACATGGAATTCGAGAACCCAAATTCATTCAGCATTGTGGAGAGTCAATAATGGAATGGTTTGATAAATATAGGAATTAATTATGAAAAAAAAATCTACTCTATTTTTATTATTTATTTTTCTGTTTGGCTGTGAAGCCAATTCGAATCTAAGCAATAAAAGCACATCAAAAGAAAAACCCGAATATTTGCAGACAGATGCTCATGCTGCTTTAGATAGGCCTTATTCACAAGCAGTCAAAGTAGGTAATATGTTATACTTATCAGGCGTTATTGGTAGAAAGTCTGGAGAGACACAATTAGCTGCAGGAGGAATTGTTCCTGAAACACGCCAAGCTTTAGAAAATGTTAAAAATACTTTGGAAATGAATGGATCATCCATGGAAAATGTAGTTAAATGTTTGTGCATGCTAAGCGATATAGGTGATTATGATGCAATGAATGCGGAATATAAAAAGTTCTTTCCAAAAGATAGAAGGCCTGCCCGTTCAACATTTGCTGTTTCATTACCAGTTGGAGCAAAAATCGAGATCGAGTGTTTTGCCACTTTAAAATAAGGATAAAATTATGAAAAAAAATATCTCAAGAAGAGAATGGATCAATAAAAGCGCAACTGTTATTGGGGGCTCATTCCTTGGTTCCATGATCGGTTTTTCCCCATTAAAGGGCGCCTCTTTGTTAAAAGAGCCTGTACGAATGATGTACAACGAAAATCCGTATGGACCTTCTGATATCGCAAAAAGAGCAATGCGAAGAGCATTCTCTGAATCAAATCTTTATACCATGCGAGCAGCTTTATCAGAATTTAAAAATCTTATCGCTGAATTGAACAATGTAAAGCCTGAAAATGTAGCCATTGGATTTGGATCAAGAGAGATTCTGAATAAAGCAGCTATTATGAATGGAATAGAGGGTGGAGAACTTATTTCCCCTACCTTAACATTTGAGGCCATTAATCAATTCGCCTCTAAAACTATGAAGACTAATGTAGTTCGGGTGCCAATGACCAAAGAAATAGGGATTGATCTTAAAACTACTGGTCAAATGGTCAATTCGAAAACAAATATGGTCTATTTATGTAACCCAAACAATCCAACAGGGGTGATTATGAAGCCTAAGGAGCTAGAAGTTTTCTGTAAAGAAACTTCTAAAAAATCTATTGTTTTTGTAGATGAGGCCTACCACGAATACGTTATGGACAAACAATACCGGTCTATGGTAAGTCTGGTTAACGAAGGTTGTGATGTTTTAATTTCAAGGACAGCATCCAAAGTTCATGGTTTAGCTGGCTTAAGAGTCGGATATGCTATTTCAACACCTAAAATTATCAAACGTCTTAATTCGTACATGAATGGATCTTTGAATGTTGTTGGTTTAAGAGGGGCTATAGCTTCATATAAAGATAAAAGATTTCAAAAATTCAGTATCGAGAAAAACAACGAAGGAAGAACCATTGTTACCGATTACTTGGATAAGAAGGGTATAGAGTATCTTGACTCTCAAACCAACTTTATTTTTATCAAAACAGGAATCGACATAAAAAAGTTCCAGCCAGCAATGGAGAAACATAAGGTGCTTGTTGGACGACCATTTCCACCTTACACTGATTGGTGCAGATTAAGTATAGCAAAACCCGAGGAAATGGAAAGCTTTAACAAAGGCTTTAACAAAGAGCTTGGTTAACATATAAAATCTTTCAATTCAGTTGTAGGAAAATGATGGACTAAAATGAGCGATCTCTTTGATAAAACTAGGCGTTCATTTTTACTAAAAAGCTTGCTTGGTTCAACAGGTATGATTCTACCAACAAAAGCATTATCATTTACAAATGCAGGATTTACAACAAACGATATTCCAAAGGGTAATAGCGATCGCGAATGGCGCAAGGTCCGTTCAAAATTTATTTTAAAATCAAATGTTACTTATATGAACAATGCAAGCTTAGGAATGCCACCTAAGTTAGTTGTTAATGCTGTAACCAATGGTTACAAATCTATATCTGTAGAACCATTGATTGGAAAACGCGAACTACAAAAAAAAATAAGATCGAAAACCCTTCCAGCGCTTGCAAGGATGTTTGATGTTTATAAAGATGATATTGTATTGACAAGAAATGCTTCTGAAGCTCTGTTTCTACAGGCAATGGGAGTTGAACTTAAGACAGGTGATGAGGTCTTAGTAACATCTCAAGAGCATCCAGCAGGATCAAGGCCCTGGATGTATCGCAAGAATCATGATAATATTATTATCAAGAATGTTTTTATACCAAGCCCACTAATAAGCAAGAAGGATACGGTTAATAGGATTACTAAAGAGATCACACCTAAAACTAAAGCTCTAAGTTTTTGCCATATAACTAGGGGAGGTCACTTATATCCAGTAAAAGAAATATGCAATGAGGCCCGCAAAAGAAATGTTCTCTCATTAGTTGATGGTGCTCAAGCAGTAGGTCAATTTCCAATTAATATTACAGATTTGGGGTGCGATGCTTATGCTTCAAGTCTACATAAATGGATCTTAGCGCCTTCTGGAACGGGATTTCTTTATATTCAGAAAGAATCTCGAAAAAGAATAAGAACTTTATTCGATCCCGATTTTTTAGCTGAGAACCCCTCTTATGAACCACCCGGAACAAAGGATTTTCCATTGCGTGCAGCTATTTATGAGGCTGTAAACTTTCTCCAAACCATAGGATTAGAAAAAGTCAATAAAAGGTGCAGATATCTATCTAATTATCTTAAGCAGGGATTAGCTAATTTTAATGATGTTAAGATCCTAAGCGGCGCGGATGGCGAAATATCTGCACCTGGCTCAACGATATTTGAAAAAGAAGGGTTAGACGCGGTTGAAGCTGTTGATATAGTCTACAAGAAAATAAGAACGCATATTGACGAACATCAAAGAGACGGGCATAATGCTATCAGAATCTCTACGCATGTGTACAATACCAAAAGAGAGATCGATAAACTTTTAAATGCTCTTGAAATGATATAACATGACAAAATTCTTTTTTTTAGTTTTTACGTTCTCTTTGTTTTTGTGCTCATGTAGCTCACAAACTGAACAAAAAATAATCAGTAAAATATTTAAAGAGGATGATGTTAGAAAGGCAGGAAAACTTCTACAAAGCCTTCCCATGGGATTGACCCTATTAAATGCGACAAACAATCAAGCTGACACTGTATTTGTTGCGGTACATGGATATGCCTCAGAGGGATATGAATGGATTAAACCGCTCCGAAAAATTATGCAAAAAGGATTTCAACTTTATTACTACAGGTGGGATTGGAACACGTGTCCTGATTATGCTGAAAGAAAACTTTTAGCAATTTTAGAAGATCTAATTG
This sequence comes from uncultured Fidelibacterota bacterium, assembly GCA_902615915.1. Lineage (GTDB taxonomy): Bacteria > Fidelibacterota > Marinisomatia > Marinisomatales > TCS55 > TMED144. The sequence continues at coordinate 189,544 of CACMQQ010000003.1, read as the reverse complement.
TTGATAAATCACGAATAGATCACCTAAATATTGTTGGCCATAGTTATGGAGGAACTTTAGTTGCAGGATTAGCTGATGAAACTACCGCTGTCACTATGAGTATCCATACTGTCGCAGCGCCCATGATCCCGTATGAGAGATTGATAAATAGATGTGCAAACTTTAATGGCTATGAAAATATGACTATAGCAAACAACCTTTTTCAGTGGAGAACAGTTAAAGAAGAGGATGGCGCTTTTAAAAACATGGCTGTAGATCCCCAGATCGTGAACATTCCAAATAGCACGGTCATTGAGTTACCACCACAGTTTCAAGATGGCAGGAGACTTGGACACAATTGGTCTATATCATGGGTAATAGATAATATTTTTGAGAAGTAAATGTCCTTATCGTTAAAAGAAAGATTTAATTATAATTTTTACCTTTGGTTATTTGGATTAACCAAGGTAAGGATGATCAACTTTGTTAGTCCACGAATTGTAGATATTGATGATACTAAAGCTGTTATTAATGTGCCATTAAATATTAAAACGCGAAATCATGTAAAGTCTATGTATATAGGGTCCATGGTGGTTGGAGTTGATTTGGTCGTCGGATTTTCAGCGTATTTACAAACGAAAAAAAAGAATCGAAAAATCGTTGTAATCTTTAAAGATCTCAAAGCTGACTTTATTAAAAGAGCGGAAGGTGACACCCTTTTTTCTTGTAATAGTTTAAAACAGATCAATGATGCGATAAGCAAAGCAATTGACACAGGTGAGCGCGTCAATTTACCCGTCCCTGTTACTGCAACTGTACCCAGTGTATTTGGTGATGAACCCGTAGCAGAATTTGTCATAACACTATCTGTAAAAGAGAAATAGATCCTGAATTTATCAAAAGCACATCTTATTTTGCTGGTGGCAGCTTTGATGTGGAGTTTTGGTGGTCTATTTATAAAATTCGTTGATCTAAGCCCACTTGCGATCACTGGACTGAGGAGTTTAGGTGCAGCTCTTGTTTTGTGGATATATCTTAAAACTCCAAGGTGGCAGTGGAAACCTTATTTTATTATTGGTGTAATCTCTTATGTGGGCATGATGATCATGTATGTGATATCCATCCGAATGACATCAGCTGCCAACGCTATTTTTCTGCAGTTTACGGCTCCAATTTATGTAATTATCTTAGGATATTTTCTGCTAAATGAAAAAATAAATAAACTAGATGTTCTTGTCATGTGTATCATTTTTAGTGGTATGATTCTATTTTTCATTGATGAGTTGACATTGGGCGGTTTTTGGGGAAATATATTAGCTCTAGGTGCTGGTGTAGCTCTCGCCATTATAACGGTATTATTTCGCAAGGAAAAGAAACATGCTGTAGACCTAGTTTTTTTTGGAAATTTCTTTACTGCATTAATTTGTTCTATTTCTATTTTGAATAGCATTGCTATTGATAGCAAATTTGAATCATCATTAATGATTTTTGTGGGCCTTTTTCAGTTAGGTATTCCCTATGTTCTTTATACTAGAGCATTGAGGTCAGTTGTTGCTTTGGATGCTATTTTATTATGCATGATAGAACCTATTTTAAACCCATTTTGGGTGTATATATTTTTAAATGAACCAGTTGGTAGATGGTCTATAATTGGAGGATTACTGGTTCTTTTTGGAACTTTTTGTAAGGCTTTTTTAAGTCAAAGGAGAAATCAATGAAAGGAATAGTGAAGGAATACGATAATTCAAAAGGATATGGTTTTATAGCTGGAGAGAATGGAGAAGATTATTTTGTTCATGTGTATGGATTAGGGCCAAAATTAAAGAACTTTGGCTTGCGTTCAGGTCAAAAAGTTCTCTTTGATGTTGAATTTGACAATATGAAGGGGGACAAGGCGGTCAATGTGCGGCCAGGCTAATATTTACTTCAAATAAGTTATTTTATGAGTTTTGCTAGAACCTAATGCTTTGACATTGATAAGATAAGTGCCCCCTGCCCAATTATTAGGCAAAACTGTATATTGATGCATACCTCTGTTTTTATATCCAAGTTGCTCTTTTAATATCTCTTTACCGTTTAAGTTATAAATGGAAATAGTAACGTCACTCCCTTTAGGAAGTCTATATTTTACAAGACATGATGGATTGAAGGGGTTAGGATAGGCTGGAGATAATTCAAATGATGACGGAATTTGAATGTCATTAGAAATATTGAGTGATGGTTCTTTTATAAGATCAAGCGGTGTATAATCGTCTCCAAGCACTTCTTTTGCGGTTATTTCAGGAAGCTCAAACCAATCTTTCATGATTGAAGAATAGATCTGCCTGTAGTCATATTGAATTTTAACATTGCCTTTACTATCAAGATCGCTCAAATTAGGCTGCGAGCCAAGTATTTTTCCTCTTAGGGAGGTACCGTAAAGGAATATAGGCGCCGCTGTTCCATGATCGGTCCCTTTTGAACCATTTTCTTTTACTCTTCTTCCAAACTCAGAAGTAGTAACTAGCAATACATTTTGAAGCATTTCTTGTGCGCTCATATCTTTTATAAAAGCAAAAACAGCATCATCAAGTTGCTGTAGAAGATCAGCATGAAAAAAGAATTGATTTGCGTGTGTGTCGAATCCTCCCAGATTTAGTCTATAAACAGGTGTTTTTAGCCCTCCAGAAATTAATTTAGCAGCAACTGCAAGCTGCACACCAATTTGAGTATTGGGATATTCTACTTTATTTAAACCGCGATTGCCAGCATTTTGAATAGTATCTGAGTACTCAAAAGTGCTCCTGTCGATTGCCCTTATGTATTCAAGCTCACTTCCGCCATAATTATCATTAGCGGGGTCATTGGTTCCTGGAAAATAATTTTGCTTGATAATATTGTACAGAGAATCATTACTCCCTATAATTGTACCCATATTAACATCTTCTGCTTGGAATTCTAAAAGATTTGAACTTTCCATTTGAATTCCGATGGGATGTTCAGGAATCGATGATGGATAATCAGGATAATCATATTTAAACATTCTTCCTAGCCAGCCGGTCTTCCATATCTTTTCCGAGCCTGAACCAGTGACCCAAATATCAGAAGACCTGAAATGAGAGAGATTGCCTGATGGATATCCAACACCCTGGGCAGCAGAAGCCAGTCCTTGATCAAACAATGTTTTGGTATTTTTCATTGAAGGATGAAGTTTTGTATCGTACGTCAATGGAAGACAATCATTTGTCCTTAAAGAAAGGTTTGGCCTAAGATCGTAATAAATTTGATCTTGAACGGGAATCAATGTATTGAGTCCATCGTTTCCTCCATTTAATTTGATCATAATTACAATTCTATCAGGATTCCACTTGCCAGAAGACGTTCGTAAGTGTTTAGGTCTGCCGAATGCCATTAACGGAATTTGAGAACCTGCCACTGATAATGCTGTCAATGATTTTACAAAGTCTCTTCTTTTCATATCAGCTGCGTCTCTGGGAGTTTTAGTAAATTTTGAAACAATATATTTATTCGATTTTCAATTCCATCTGCATTGAGATCCCATTCGTATTCTGATGCACCATCCATAACGTTATCTATTAGTTTATCTTCCAATGCTTTAGAAAGAGGTATGCCAATGAAAACTAATGCAAGATCCTTGATGGATTGTCTTAAATCTTGTGGCTTAGATAAATCATTGAGGATTTCAATTAAATTCGTTTCAAATTTTAGACTTTTATTTAAACTTGGATTAGCAATTTGAGAAACGACCATCTTTCTAAAAGGCAAAGTAATTGAGTTGATCCAAGAGCGATACCCTGACCATCCATTCACATCAGGTGGATAAAATAAAACCATACCCATAGATTGAATGCTTCTATAAATATATCTATTAGGGAACGTTGTGTTTTTATGGCCCAGCTTATTAATCATTCCTAGTGTGTGAAAAGTTGGATCTGGTATCTTAGCTCCAAAAAAATTTTCGTCGTAAAAATGCTCAGATGTAAATAGAAAATGTAATACAGGTTCTATTTGATAATTGTTATCACGGAAAATGGAAGCCATTTTTTCAACAAAATTATCATCTGGAATCTCATATACAAACCACTTATAGATCTTTCTACAAATAAATTCGGCTACAATATCTTGTTCTAAGATAATATCAATAATATCATCGCCATTAAAATAACCTGTTCTGCCCATGAATGATTTCAAATTATGGTCGTGATGGGCTTGCCAATAGTTGCCGTCACCTCTTTTATAATCGCTATAATAATTAGTCTCGAATCCATCAGTATAATAGCCTGTAAAAGCCTTTGAGGCATTTATTACATCGTCTTGAGTGTAGGTGTCAACTCCCATTGTAAAAAGCTCCATTAGCTCTCTTGCAAAATTTTCATTTGGTGCATTTTTTTTATTATCATTTAAATCTAACCATATCATCATTGCTGGACCAAATGTGATTCTTCTTAAGAGCGTTTTGAAATTTCCAATACAATTTTCCCTAATCGCATCATTTTGTTCAAATATGGCTTGAGGAAAAAATACACTTTGAGCGTTTGTCGCAAAATGATTATGCCAAAACAATGTCATATTTTCTCTCAAAGAAATACCATCTTTTAGAATCAGATCTTGCCACCAATCAATCAATATTTTTCGTCTATCACTATAAAGACTGCGAATTTCACTTTTTTCGCCTGAGGACAATTGAGAAAAATTCGGCACTTTTTCATACACCCAATTTCCAGGAGGGTGAGCCTTTGTATTTTTTGCATTATCAAGCAGTTGTTGAACTGTATTGTCTAAGCCTTTATTGTATAATTGCTCAATATCCTTATAATTTGCAGTGTTAGAAATCCTCCTTAATAAATGAGCTGTTTTTGACATGTCCCATTCACTTGAATTCAGCTTCTTTAAGGTTGGTATAGTTTCAATTTTTTTTGCTTTATCTTTTACAACTGGGAGCTTGAAAATGAAAGGCTCGTTTTCAATGTTTTCAAGTTCCAGTTGAGCTATCTCTGGAGAAGGAAAGTTTGGTTTGATGCATACAATTCTTTCTTGTTCTTTAACATCGAACTTTAAAAATGATCTTCTTGAGATATTTTTTTGCATATATAAAACTAAATATTTTAAAAATTATGATTTATTTATTTTAACAATTTAGACACAATTAATTGTGTGGTGTTAAATTTTCTTTATACAAAAAATTATGTTGATCTGGCATGATTTCTATTGATAATAAAATTCTTTATTTGATCCCTTTTGTTAATAGGTATCTTATGACCAAGGTCATATTTTAAAAATTTAACCTTGTAATTCATATCACTTAGAATTTGATAAGTTGTTTCACTTGCACTTATAGGAATAACATCATCTTTTGATCCATGCATCAACAATATGGGACTTTGTTTGCTTTCAATTGATGCTTCTTTAATGAGGAGATCCTTAAACTTGATAAAACCTGCTATAGGTATCAGTCCTCCAACTTCAAAAGGTAATCGTAATCCAAATTCAAGGGCTAAACAGGCCCCCTGGGAAAAACCCATCAAAAAAATCTTCTCTGTACTGAAACCATCTTGCATAATTCTATTTATTAAATTTTGCATTCCGCTGAAAGTTTTTTTGTATTCCCATCCAATCTCATCGTTTCCAAAAAACCAAGAGTTCCCCTCTTTGTTTTTCCATTTAGACACATATGGAGCGCGAGGCAAATACCAGCTAGCCTGATTGAAATTGATGAGCTCTACAACAGGATCAAAAGAGTTCTCATCTCCATTAAATCCATGTATTCCAATAATTGCATATTTTGATTCTTTATCTTTTATAATTTTTTTTGTGTATAAATCAAAGCTCACAACAGCATTCATCCAAGACCATAATTGAATTGATAAATAACTCTTCTTCATAGATATATGCTTTAATGCAAGTACCAACATATACATCATTAACGCTTGCAAGGCCTTCATAGCGAGCAAGATCGCTTGCTGATACTTTCATTGTTACCATTCCCCCAGATATATTACCACATTTGTTGCATTTGCTATCCTCATCGCAGGAAAGCGTTGTTAAGATAAATAGCGCTGAAAGAATTATCTTCTTCAATGTTAAGACCTAAAAGTTTGAGTCTGCGGTTAAAATCCATTTAGAATTACCCGGAGATCTGCTAGGCTCTAAACGATAAAGTTTGCCAGTTGCGGTATCAAGCATATAGTGCCAATGGGTTCTTTCTATTTGAAAAGATTGCAATTGAAATCTTCCCTTGTTATTTAATTGATCTTGCACATAAGTATCTATTTCTTCTATCATATTGTTTAGGTTTTCATCCTTTGCTTGAGCGAAACCTGTTATTGTAAAAAACAATGTTGAAATTACTAATCCAGCAATAAATCCTTTTTTTAGATCATTCATAGATATTCTCCTTAGAATTATGAACCTTTGGTTCGATTTTTTTCGTAGTCCTTCATTTTTTTTAGAAAATCCTTTTCGTCTTTAGCCTGTAGAAGAGAACTTATTTTAATATTTTCTTCTAAAGTGATGCTCATCTTTTTGCCGTAATCATGCCCCGGATACAAAACAGTATCTTTTGGCAATTTCATAATCTTTTCAAAAACTGAATGGTATAGATCCTTAGTATCACTCTTTATTCCCACAGTTCGACCTGTTCTTCCAACAAATAATGTATCACCTGTAAAAAGAACATTTTCGATATAAAAGCATAAAGAATCTGGGTGGTGTCCAGGTGTGTGAATAATCTCAATGCTCAATTGACCTACGGTTACAATCTCTTGGTCAGTTACAGGTTTAATGTAATTACTCTTGATTTTTTCTTTTGATTCTTTAAAAATTATTACCACTAAGTTTGGATAAGCATCAACATATTCTTTAAGGTATTGAATGTGGTCACCATGAGTGTGTGTAATCATGACTGCAATAAGACCACGTCTATTTATAAAAGGCCTAAGTTCTTTTAGCGGTAGTGCGGCATCAACAATTAGTTGGTTTCCGGTTCTTAAGCATGAGACCAAGTAACTGAGGTTATTATCGAAACCACCTTTGAAGCTCCTAATTGAAAAATCTGTTTCAGGCATAATAGATGAATTTATTCCCTTTTAACTGAAAAATTCATCTAAGTATATTATAATATAATAATCATAATAAAAGGAAATAACATGGAATCAAGACAAATAGCGGTATATTTGATTATCGCTGGTGCTTTATTGTTGCTTTTAAAATTCATTAGTTTTCTTATGAGTGATACGTTGATTGGCCTTGCAACAATTTTAATAGCATCTGGAGGAGTCATACTTTCAATGAAATATATTAAAGATAGTAGAGAAAGTGATAAGACAAATGATAGTTAAACTATTTATTCTCTGAATACCAAAATTCATTTTTCATCACCTTGTCAAAATCTTTTTTTTGCTCAATTAACCTATTTGATAACACATTATATACTTCAACCTGCTGATCAGTTGGTTTAAAATCAGATCCAAATCTAGTCAGATCACTCCCTAGAGCAGCTAAGCGTCCATAGATTTTGTTAGGATTCCTAAAGGCATCTTCTCTGGCACCAGTGAGCTTGGTATCAAAAAGGTTACTCTCAATTCTGTAAAGCTCTCTTTCTAATTTTTGAGATCTAGATGATTTATCGTTATTTTGAAGATCAAATCGAATATTTTCAATTTTATTTATTAGATCAACAGTTTCGTTTATAGTATTTCTAAGCGTAAACAAAAACTGAAATTGATCATTTATATCAGTCAATGTGCCTATTGTGTTAGGATCCTTTAATACTTCAAATTTATTTGAATATTCCTTTCCATCAATTTTTAGCGTCACACTATACTGTCCTGGAACAGCCAAAGGCCCTAGCTTGCCAGCATTAACATCAAGATCCCATGTTCTCAAAGGTCTCCAACCGTCAGAATTATATTTAACCCAGTCTACACCATCTGGATCAACACGCAGCTTGGGGGTTGTAGTTGGTTCATAACGTAAATCCCACATTATTCTGTTAACCCCTTTTGTGAATTTTTTGACATCTAATTTTCTCACAACTTCAAGATCTTTATTTTTTATTTCTATGAAAATAGATTTTTTATTTTCGTCGCTTAAATAAAAATCTATATTAGCTCCGTAGCTTGGATTTCTTCCGTTAATTAGGCTAGACCCATCACTTTTCATAGCTTGTAGCATTTGAAATCGATATGCACTTTGAGTTGGCAGTAATTGATCGATTGAAAGATCCTTTTTTGCTAGTTCTCTTATTGGGCTAATGTCATCCATTATATATATACCTCTGCCATAGGTACCCACAACCATATCATCAAACCGTTTTTGCAAACTAATCCAATAGACAGGCGCTGGAGGAAGATTGTTTTTCAATCTGTTCCAATTATTTCCATCATTTACAGAATAATATAATCCGTTATCCGTTCCAGCAAATAAAACTGAACTATCATAATAATCTTCTTTTATAACATGAACGAAGCTTGAATAGCTATTTGGAATACCATTCGTAATTTTTTTCCACGATTTTCCATAATTTTCTGTAACAAAAATATACGGGTCAAAATCTGCCATTTGATGAAGATCTACACTGATATATGCTTTACCCTTTTTAAACTTAGAAGTTTCAATGTTTGAGATGGTACCCCATGGTGGCATATCGATATTATCAGTAACATTTTTCCATGTCTTTCCACCATTTCGGGTAATATGAACTTGCCCATCATTGCTTCCAGCCCAAATAAGATCTTTTTCAATGGAAGATTCAGTAATTGCAAAAAGAACCGAGCCATCAAATGTCATTAGATTATCAATAGCAATGCCCCCTGAGCTTTCTTGGTGACTTTTTAAATTAAGGGTTAAATCTGGAGAGATTATTTCCCAAGATTGTCCTTGGTTTGAACTTCTGTGTACATATTGACTCCCAACATAAACTGTATTTCTTTTATGCTCAGAAATGTGAATAGGAAATGTCCAGTGCCATCTGTATTTTAAATCTTTGGGTGCCCAACCATAAGCCGCTTCAGGCCAAACTCTTACATTTCGGGCGTGTCCGGTTTTTACATTATAAACCTCAAGCCCACCATCGTAACAGCCCGACCAAACAATGTTGTTGTCATTGGGATCTGGAATTCCGAAGCCTGATTCACACCCTCCGAATGCTCTCCAGTGTCCCAAATTTATTCCACGCTCCCTACTGTTGCTTGGACCCCTGTATGAATAACCGTCCTGCCTGTTACCGTAGACATTGTAAGGGATTTGATCATCCACATGCGCATGATACATTTGTGCGATTGGAAGGACAATGCGTTTAAAGTCTTTTCCATTTTCCATTATGCTTGCACAACCATCATGGGCCACCATGATTCTTTTTCCATTTTCGGGGTCTATCCAAATATCATGATTATCGCCACCTGCGCTATATCCAGATTTAAAGGTTTTTCCTCCATTTTCCGAAACACTATACTGCACATTTAAAACATAAATTCTTTCAGGATCATTTGGATCTACTGCCATTCTCATATAATATGGAGCTCGCTCAGCCAAAGTATGATTTCTGCTAACTAAATACCATGATTTTCCTTTATTGTCAGTTCTGTAAAGACCGGGATGTTTTTCCTCACATAGTGCATACATAGTATTGGGATTGCTTTGTGATATTGATACAGCAATTTTTCCTACAGGTTTTCCTTTGCCTCCAGGCAGTCCATTTTTGTCTTGTCTTTCCCATGATTTTCCTGCATTTTTTGAAATAAATACGCCTCCAGACTCACCACCACTATTGAGGCCCCAGGTATTGATATAAATTTCCCACATGCTGGCGATTAAAAAATTAGGGTTTTTTCTATCTAAGGCAATATCGATGCCACCAGTATTTTGATCGATAAATAAAATTTTCTTCCATGTTTTACCACCATTTGTAGTTTTGTAAATTCCTCTATCTTCTTGTGGGCCAAAAGTGTGGCCCAAAGCAGCAACATATACAATCTTATCATTTTTGGGGTGAATAACTATCTTTGCTATTCTTGCTGTTTTTTGCAACCCCATATTCTTCCATGTCTCACCACCATCTTCAGATTTATAAATGCCGTCTCCTATAGCGTGAGCTGGCCTGATTAAAAAAGTCTCACCAGTGCCTGCCCAAACAATGTTAGGATTTTTTTGAGAAATAGCAATTGCACTTACAGAAGAAACATCTTGATCGTCAAAGATGGGCTCCCAGGAGATTCCTTTATTTGTAGTTTTAAATAAACCTCCTGAAGCTGCTCCTACATAATAGGTATTGTGATCACTAGAAACGCCACTTATTGCTATAGCGCGATTACCATCCGGTCCAATGAATCTAAAATTTAAATTTTTAAAATTTGGTTTGTCATTATTTAGTGCGATTAAAAAACTAGTAAAAATTGAAAGAAAAATTGTAACTCGTTTCATTTGACTCTCCTTAAATCAATAACAAAAAAAAATAAAGGTGATATATTCTAAACTTAAGAATTAATTTTTTATTTAGAACATAATTACGGGTTGATGTTTAAAAGGAAATAAAGTTGAGTGAAATTCAAATTATCCTATCTTTTCTGTGTTTTGCTTTTTTATGGTTTGTCTTTGTCAAAAATAAACCAAAATTGCTTAATAAGGAATGTGCTTGGTGTGGTAGTAAAAATAAAATAAATGAATACATCTTTAAAGGTACTAAGAAAAGATTTTGTTCTAAAAATTGTGCTTTTAGTTGGTCCAGAAAACATTACCAATGTTACGTTTGTGGTAAATGGGGGATTTTTACAAAGAAAACTTTGAGCTTAAATTACAAATCAAAGACATTGTATTTTTGTAAATCTAAACATTTTTATGAGATTAAATACAAATTACTTTTTTCAAATAGCAACCTTAAATCAAATAACAAAAAAAATCGCAAATCAAGCAATTCTAATAAAGATCAATTCTTGCCAGATTTATATTCTAAAGATATATCAACTAACTTAAAAGATGGAGTCGATATAATTCAGGATAACATGAGAGGAGTTTCAGACCATTTTAAAAATAAATTTAAAGTGATTAAAGACAAGTTGGTTAGCAAGTAAGTAAGTACCCCGGACAGGATTCGAACCTGTGACCCTCTGCTTAGAAGGCAGATGCTCTATCCAGCTGAGCTACCGGGGCAAATAATGATTATGAATAGGTGTATAAATTAAGTAATTATTTTTTTGAATATGGTAAAAAAAGTAAAAATTTTCTCCTCGGTCTATCGACGAGAAAAATGTTGCATCTTATTCTAGATACATCGTACAATTGAACCAACAAAGTGATATTTACCAAAAAATAACATACGAAGGAGGTCATAATTATGGCTGAAGTTGTAAAAGAAACTGGAGTAACTAAAGAATCTGGTTACTTATATTATCTAGGTAAAGATGGGCATGTATGGCGTTCTCAAATGGCTCGCGCTGGAAAAGGCGGTGGAAATGCTGAGAAAGTTGCAGATGCTGGTGTAACTCGCGAAGCTGGTTATCTATATTTTATAGATAAGAATGGCAATGTTGGGCGATCACCCATGGCAAGAGGGCGTAAATAAGCATTTAAATCCTCAAGAAAAAGCCTCCGCTTTTTGTGGGGGCTTTTTTTATTTTAGAATTTAGAAAAGTTATTATTCAAAATATGAAAAAAATTTTAGTGTGTTTATTTCTTCTAAACATCCTTTTTGCTCAACAAGAACTAAGAGTTGAAGGCTATGACCATATGCCTTTACATACAAAATTACTTTGGGGGAAATCTGGGTTGTTCAGAAAATTAAATCTAGCACCCGACAATAGAAAAGATGAATTAAAATTAAGAGTGAGGATGCTCCAAACCCACCAAAAGCTAGCTTTAGCTAGTTTGGGTCTAGTTGCATATCAATCGAATTTAGGAAATAAAATGTTGGATGGTGACTATTCTTACTATGAAGACCATAAGAAATTTAGTCGAATAGCATGGGTAACGTATATGACCTCAGCTTCGCTTAGTTATTTTGCCCCACCAGCGTTAAAATATGAAAAAAAAATAAGCTCTATGAAAATTCATCGTTTGCTGTCATATGTGCATTTGACAGGAATGATGGCTGCTCCTTTACTAGGTGTAAATATTGTAAAATCTTCTGATTATGACAATGCAGTTAGATTGCATCAAAATGTAGCCTTAGTTACGCTTGGTTCACTAACTATTTCTGCACTATTAACTGTTCTACCTTATTAATGATTAGAAAGATTATACTTTTTTCTTTTCTTTCGATTCTTTATTCTCAAGCTTTGAAAGATTTTAAAGGTGAAATAAAATATTACGGAGAGCACTTTCTTCATAGTTGGGTTGGTATTTCGTCAAGCATCAAAGGCGATTTCAATTATGATGTACAAAAAGGAACTGCAAGTGTTAGGTTAGTTGTTCCATTATCATCTTTTGATAGCAAAGTTCCAAGTAGAGATTCGAATATGTTAATTTATACCAATGCTATAGATTATCCTGATGTCACCTTTGAATTATCAAATTTTGAACTCATAGATGATTCTGTAAATGTTATTGGAAATTTAACTTTTAATAATGTGACCAAGAAAATCAACTCATCAGCCTTAATCGATCAAACCGATAAGTTCGCTGTTAACGGATCATTATCAATCAAACTTTCGGATTTTAAGGTTCAAAGACCATCTCTCATGTTTATCCCTATTGACGACCTTATAAAAATTGATTACTATTTAGAACTCAATTAATGAAAATGAATGATATAGGTTCATTATTCAATTTATGTGCCTTTATCAAAATTGAATGTTATATTATATGGTAAATAATTACTAGTTTGTATTTAAATATATGACTTCTGCATACCACAAATAAACTTTGATTTAAGTTGAAAAATTATAAAATCGCTACAATTATGCTTGTTTCTTTGATGGTATTAGGGTGCTCGATCAAGCCTCCATTTATATCAAAAAAGAAAAAAAATCGATCTATCCCAAATCAAGTATCACCGAATATTATTCCTAAAGAAGTAAAATCTGTTAGAAATATTTCTACATCAGAATTAGTGAGTATTGACAGAGTACGTCCAAGTTTGAATATTGAGCCTTTACCAGAGGGGTGGACAGTCGATAGGCACCCGGTTGCTAAATGGGGGATGTCATTACCAACAGTACTTTCAAATGTATTGGATTCAGCTCAAACAGTTGAATACTGGGAAGAAGTTCTTGATTTGCCTACAGGTTATAAAGTCCCAATAAAAAGATCAAAAGTAATGTTTCAAATTATAACTCGCTTAACAATTGAAACCGTGGAATTGCACTTTTTAAACATTAATCATATCTACAGCGCAACCAATCACGAACCTTCACATTACATTATGGATAAAGTCATTAGAGCTATTGAACTAAAACCAACTGGCTTTCCTCAACTAACAGCGGATGATGTTATAAAGTATAAATATTTGATGACTTATGGTACACCTAGAGAATTTAGCGACGGTTTTCATCATTATGATAATTCTAAAACTGTTTTGAAGGTACGTGAGCTTGATAAAAGTCATGTTCAAATCCTCATGAATAGCCCTGAAGTCTCAGAACAGTTGGATATTGCGATTGAGGATATGTATTCTGTTGAGGGTATAGAATATCAAAAAAGATTATTGCTTCGCTCAATTGATCCCTAAAATTGTTCTCATTTAAATTTTTTGGATTGGCTTTAGCTATATCCACCCATTTACTACTTTCGCAAAATTTTTTTGTTTCTGAAATAACACATTCTGGAAATAGCTTCACTAAAGATTATGTAATAACTAGAGAAATACAACATCCTATCAATGTTCCTTTAGATAGTTCAATTGCCATTCAGGATAGAAATAGATTGATCAATCTTGGAATTTTTGCGGAAGTAAAATGGAAAGCAGTTCCACTCGAAGATTTTTCGTATAGATTAGAATATCAAATTATTGAGAATAGTAAATTTTTCGGAGGAAGATTCATTGGCGCAGCCTTACCTGCTTATGAGGAAGATCTTGGTTGGTCATTTGGAGGAGGAGGGCAATTAAGAAATTTTAGAGGCAGAAATGAATCAATAGGTTTTGCATTTTCAAGAGGCGGAAGAAACACTTTTGGTTTCCAGTTCTCGAATCCATGGATTAGTGGAGATCACGTATCATTGGATGGTGATCTTGCAATTATGGATTATTCGCATCCTTTTTTGGCGTATGATATTCAGATCAACACAGTTGAGCTAAATAGTGGAAGATATTTTGGCGATAAAATAAAAACATCAATAGGTTTTGAATTAGAAGATTGGAATTTTATTGCTTCAGATTCTTCTTCAAATTATCAGTATTTTGCACCTCAAGGCTTCTTCGTTTACGATACAAGAGACATTTATTCTAATCCTACAAAGGGAATTTTGTTTAGGCAGTCATTTTATTCACGATTAGATTTAAAAAAAGAAAACGAAAATAATTTTACTTGGTTTCAGTCCATTGGTTTTTACCAAAATCTAACAAAGACTAATAAATCCAATCCGTTATTGTTGGCATTTGGATTTAAAAGTAAAACTAATTTTGGATCGAAGGATATGAGATTTCAATCTGTATTAGGAGAAGCAAATACGGTAAGAGGCTGGTCATATCCATCCAGAGTTGATTTTGCCAATGAAAAAAATTCATACAGATTTGGATATCATACATTCATCACATCAATTGAACTTAGAAAAGTTGTTGTTCCAAGAATGCCAATTGATGATCTTTACGAATTTGGATTTAATATAGCATACTTTATTGATGTCGGCTACATAGGGAAAAACGATTTTTTTGATGTGTTTAAGGAAGATCCACTTGTTGGCACTGGAATATCACTCCAATTTCAATTGCCTTTTGTTAGTGTAATAAGATTAGAATATGGTTTTGGTTTTTACAAGAACAAGCTCTCAGATAAATCTTTTCACATAGGCATTTCAAATAAGATTTAATAAAATTCAATTATTCTTAAAAATATTTTTCAAGTTTTTTCGATTGTAAAAAAGAGACACCCATGGCATTACAACACTTATAATGATTATACTAAAGGGAGGTACTTTGAAGCTTAATAATGGAACCACCGCTAAAAGGAACACTGGTATAAAACATGTTGTTACAATAGAAGATAATATTACTTTTTTTATGTTTATCACCAAAAAAGTAAAAAAAATTAATGCAGATATGAAAGCTGGTAGATATAAAATAAAAACTATTCCAAGATATGCAGGTAAGCAGTCATTTCCTTGAAAATTATTAAAAATTTTGAATGAAGTGCCTACTACAATAGATAAGCTGCAAAGAATCTGAAAGTAACTGATGTCAATCGAATTAGAAAAAGATTCATGAAATATGGATAATAGAATTGCACCAACTAATCCCTTAAAAAAATCTGAAATTGACAAGAAAAAAGATTTAGATAAAATGGGACCCAAATTATTAATTACTTTTTTTGGAAGTTTCTTGTAAAATTTTTCAGTAGGTATTGAGCCAAATAGATAGTAAAAAAGCAATGGTAAATATTGGAATAAATCCATTTAAACGTAATATGTAAAACTTATTAGATTTTAATCTTTGAGCTTAGAGATTTTCCTGAATCTAGTATTCCTCCAGATATTATTGTTTTGAAACCATCTTCAACGGAAATTTCTGATTCAATAGTATCTTTTTTAGGAATAATTATAAAATAACCAGAAGTAGGATTGGGTGTAGTTGGAACAAAAACATGATAAAATAATGTGCCTTTATTATTCTTTGATTTGTTTGTTACAAAGCACATTGTCCAAAGATCTCTTCTAGGATATTCAATTAATATAACCTTTTTGAATGACTTGACATTTGGACCTGAGAAAGCGTTAGTTATTTGTTTAACGGTCCCATAGATTGTGTTTATAATTGGAAGACGTGAGAGAATTTTCTCCCCCCATGTAAGAATGGTTCTGCCTAATACATTAGTAACAAATAAACCAATTAAAAATATTACAAGCAATGTTAGAATAATACCTAGGCCAGGTATTTTTATTCCTAGTTGCTCAAGAAAGGGAGATGCTAAATCTCCAAGGAATTTGAATAAAATACTTACAACCCAGTAGGTCGCAACTAGGGGTAGCATAGCTAGTAGTCCAGCTAAGATCCTTCTTTTAATTCGTTGCCACATATAAGAATTTAATAATTAAGGTAGTAGTTGATACCTATATTTTTAATATATATTTTCTACATCTTAAAATATAAAGGTTATTATGATTCAAGTTAAAAACCTCTCAAAAGAATTTAAATTGTCAAAACAAAAACGTAAAGAAATGGGAGATGAATTTAAAGATGTTAAAATCTTTAAAGCTGTCGATAATATTTCTTTTGAATGCAGCCCCGGTAAGATATTTGGTTTAATAGGGCCGAATGGAGCTGGCAAAACAACTACACTTCGAATGATAGCAACAATGCTCAAGCCAACTTCAGGATCAATTTCAATATCAGGTTTTGATACCATGCATAATGCTCAAGAAGTTAGAAAGCAAATCGGTTTTATGACAGGTCAAACTGCATTGTATGATAGATTGACACCAACCGAAATGGTAAAATATATATCAGATTTGCACGGTATAGACCATAATACATTTGAAAAAAGAAAAAATGAGCTCTTTAGCTCTTTGGATATGACCAGTTTCGCAGAAAGGAGAATAGGTCAGCTTAGCACAGGAATGAAGCAGAAGACTTCAATTGTGAGAACCATCATCCATGATCCACCAGTCATGATATTTGATGAACCAACCTCAGGTTTAGACATAATGACTTCTAGAGCTATTATGGATCTAATAAGAAGATGCAAAGAGGAAGGCAAAACTGTAATTTTTTCAACCCATAGAATGGGTGAGATAAATCAAGTTTGTGATGATATAGCTATTATCTTTGGTGGAAAACTTTTTTGCAATGATCCATTAGAAAAATTTAAAGCTGAAATGACAAAAGATAATTTTGAGGACGAATTTATAGTCAGAATTGAGGAGGCATGAATATGAAGTCATTAATCATTGCAAAAAAAGAAATTTTAGATTTAACTAGAGACAGAAGAACGCTAATGTTTATGTTTGGCTTTCCTTTGTTATTTATGCCTCTCTTTTTTATTGGAGGCATGTCATATGTTAAACAGGCCCAAGAAAAAGCAGTGGAAAAAAACCTAAAGATTGTTATCTATGGTGGTGAATACGCCCCAGAAATAAATAAAGCTTTTTCTGATATCAGTGACATAACAATTTTAAACGATATAAACAAAGATAGTATTGAAAATTATATTCAAGAGGAGCTAATAGATGCAGCAATATATATTGATAAAAATTATCAAATTGCAATATCCAATAATAAACAAGCACAGTTACAGCTACAATTTAAAGGAACAGATTCTTTTGGAGTCACTCAAGAAAGAATATCTAGAATAATCAAAAATGTTGAAAAAGAGATTATAAAAAATAGAGCAAAAGATTTACAATTAGATATAAATATATTGACCGCATTTAATTTCAAAATTTTAAATGTTGCCTCAGAGAAAGAAATTATTGGCAAATCAGCTGGGGGTTATCTTCCCTATTTTTTAATTTTACTTGGTTTTATGGGTGCTTTATATCCAGCTCTTGATTTGGGCGCTGGTGAAAAAGAAAGAGGAACCCTTGAAACATTATTATCCTCTCCTGCGAGCAGGCTTGACATTGTTATTGGCAAGGTGATTGTTGTTACATTATCAGCTTTAGCATCATCATTGTCTGCAATTATTGGAATTTTTTTGAGCTTCAAAGCTAATCCACAGATACCTACACAAATGATTAGTCTATTTGATGATATAATCAATGTCACCACAATACTTACCGTATTTTCCTTGATTATACCTATTTGCGTTTTTTTTGCATCCATTCTTCTTGCAATATCAATATATGCAAAATCATTTAAAGAGGCGCAAACTATTTCTGCTCCGTTTCAGTTTTTAATTATCATTCCAGTATTATTGACACTTTTGCCTGGAACCGAACTAAATGCTTATACTGCTTTGGTTCCAATATTAAATGTATCGTTGGCGACTAAAGAAGTAATTGCTGGATCAATAACAACATTTTATATGATTGAGGTTTTTTTATCCTTATTTGCTTACGCGGGGTTGTCAATCATGTGGTGCGTTTATTCCTTCAATCAAGAGGGAACAATATTTAGAAATTAGAAAGAGTAATAAAGAAATTTTTACTTTGAAGGATATTTCTCGTTTAATAAAAGTACTATGGGGCTAGCTACATATATTGAAGAATAGGTTCCAACTATCACTCCTACTATCATAGCAAAGGCAAATGTGTTTATTACCTCACCACCAAAAAACCATAAAATAAACACAACAAAAAATGTTGTCAATGAAGTAACAAGGGTTCTAGATAGAGATTCATTGATACTTTTGTTAATTATGCCATCGTAATTAGTTTTGGTTGATGACTTTATATTTTCTCTAATTCTATCAAAGATTACAATCGTGTCATTAAGTGAATATCCAACAATAGTTAAAAATGCAGCTATTACGGGGAGGCTAATTTCATATCTCAGGATTGAGAAAATTCCAAGCGTAATGAGTACATCGTGCGTTAGAGCTGCAATTGCTCCTAATGCAAACTTAAATTCGAATCTAAATGAAATATAGAGTAAAATTAAAACTAGTGAGGACAGAATTGCCATAACAGCCTTACCGCTAAGTTCCGCACCTATTTTTGGCCCAACGCTCCCTTTATTCAAAACAAAGACACTCCTGTCTTCAGATACTTTACTTGGAAAGGAATTGTATAGATGATCTACAATATTTTGAGCAAAATTATCTGGAGCATTTTCAATTAATGGAATTCTTACAGAAATGGCTGACTGGCTACCAAAATATTTCACCTCTTCGCTGCTAAAATCAAAATTTTCACCATTTATTGAAAATCTTTTTAAAGAATTTTTCACATCTGAAATTTCAATATTTGAATTGTATTGAACGGAAACAAGAGTACCACCCTTGAAATCAATACTTAGCTTGGGTCCTTGGTTGATTAAGAGTGATAATAAACCGGCAATCAAGAGAGTTCCCGATAGAATGAAACCAAATTTTCTTTGGCCCATAAATTCAATTTTTGTTTCTTTAATTATTCTCATATGCTAAGATTTGATAATTTTTTTCTGTTTGTATAAAAATTAAAAATAGTTCTTGTGACAAAAATAGAGGTAAACATTGAAATTAAAATCCCCCAGAAAAGTACAGTAGCAAAACCCTTTATGGGTCCAGTTCCAAATTGCCAAAGAACCAAAGCAGCTATAACGGTTGTCATATTTGCATCTATAATAGTAGTAAGAGCTCGTTGGTAACCACCGTCAACTGCAGCTTTGGGCCCCTTGCCTTTTTTTAGCTCTTCTCTAATTCTTTCAAAAATAATTACATTTGCATCAATTGACATTCCTACTGTGAGAATTAAACCAGCAATGCCAGGCAAAGTGAGCGTAGCGTTTAAAGAAGCAAGTATTGCAAGAACCAGGATAATATTCCATATGAGAGCAAAATTTGCTATTACGCCGGCTAATTTATAATATGTGATCATAAAAATAAGCACAGCTATAAGCCCTACAATAACTGATAAAGACCCCATTCTTACAGATTCAGCCCCTAGGGATGGACCAATCACCCTTTCTTCAATAATATCAACTGGCGCAGGAAGTGCACCAGCGCGAAGCACAATAGCTATGTCTTTAGCCTCATCAATGTTTGCAAACCCTTCTATTAGAGTACCTCCACCACTAATCTTTTCACGAATATTTGGTGCCATATGAACTTTTTTATCAAGAACGATAGCAACTTGCCTGCCAATATTAGAGCCTGTCACTATTGCCCATTTTCTGCTTCCATCTGTGCTCATTGTGAGATTTACAATTGGTTGACCCGCTGAGGTTGAGCCTTGGGGGCCAAGATTCGCTTTAGCATCTTCTACAACTCCGCCAGTTAGTTCAGCTTGATCCTCAACAAGGTAAAGCTCAGACATCTTCTCAGTTCCACCATTTGATAAACCAAATTCTTCAATCTTATGACCAAATAGAAACTCTCCACCAATATTTGATAAAAGAGATTGAACTTCAGGTCTATCAATGATGGATTTGACATTGTTAATATTTTTTTCAGGAACTCCAATCGAATTTCCCAAATTTCTGAGCATGGAGGAAAAGGGTCTGTCAAAAACTATATTTGATTGGGGGGCAGGCTCAGACAGAGAATCTGCACTTTCGTCATTCTCAATTTTGGGTTGACCAAAAAGATCTCCAACGGATACGGTTTCATCTCCAGTTGCTGTTTCATCAGACATTGAACTTATTTCATTTTCAGAAGTATTAAGCTCTGAAATCAATTCTTTGTTGTCTTTTAAAGCAGCATCAATTTTTAACATAACCTCATTAGTAGAGGTCACATCTTTAACAATATAAAACTCTAGAAGTGCTGTGCTCTCAAGCAATGCTCTTGCTCTTTCAGAATCTTGAACTCCAGCCAATTCTACTATAATTCTCTGTGAGCCTTGTTTTTGAATAGTAGGTTCAGAAACACCAAATTGGTCAATTCTGTTTTGTAGAATCTCTAATACCCTATCTATTGCATCTTCGGATTCAGTTTTTAAAGCATCAGCAATAATTTGATTGTTTGAACCATAATCAAAGAAATATCGCGTAAGTCGAAGTTCATTTTTTGTTGAAATATCAGCAAATAAGTTGAAAAAATCAGATTCAGGGTTTTCCTTTAAATTGTTTCTAACTTCAATCATGGAGTTTTCAAACCTAGCATCGGTGTTAGTTGCAATATTTTCGATGAGCGTAGGAACATCAACTTCTAAAACAATATACATACCTCCTTTAAGATCAAGTCCTTGTTTGATAGCTTTTGATTCTAATTCAAATAGCTTTCCAGATTCTGATAAAAAGGATCTTTCTTTATCGGTCAAGTTTTGGAATTTTAGGGTGGGCCATATTGACCAAATTCCCCAAAGCAAAACCAATGTGATCACAATAAATCTAGGTGTTAAGTCTTTATTCATAATGAGATATTTTTATTTTTTTAAAATAAGGTCGAGAAATATACCTTACCTAAATCTTTTGAACAACATCTACAATTAAATGATGTTTAAACTTTTTCCAACTTCTTCAAAAGCGTTAACCGCTTTTTCAATGTCATTTATTGACATTGCTGCAGATATCTGAACTCGTATACGAGCTTGATCTTTTGGAACAACTGGATAAAAAAAGCCAACTACGTAAACACCTTTCTCAAATAATTTCTTAGCCATTTTTTGAGCTAACTTTGCATCATAAAGCATTACCGGAATAATAGGGTGGTCACCCTCTTTTAAATCAAAACCTAAGTTCATCATCTTTTTTCTAAAAAAAGATTTATTATCATTCAATTTTGTTATCAGTTCGTTGGACGAAGAAATGATATCAAAAACTTTTAGGCTAGCTGCAACAATAGCAGGAGCAAGTGTATTGGAGAACAAATAAGGCCTGGAACGTTGTCTCAAGATATCAATGATCTCCTTTTTGCCTGTAGTAAAACCTCCAGATGCTCCGCCAAGTGCTTTTCCGAGTGTGGATGTAAAAATATCTACCTTTTCTAAAACATTATTATATTCTGCTGATCCTTTTCCATTTTCTCCAATAAAACCTGTTGCGTGACAATCATCTATCATTACTAAAGCGTTATAATCCTCAGCTAAACTGCAGATTTTATCAAGCTTAGCTATGTAACCATCCATTGAAAAAACACCGTCAGTGGCAATTAGTTTTATTTTTGCATCTTTGGATTCAATTAGTTTTTGTTCGAGGTCTTCCATGTCGTTATTAAGATAGCGGTATCTTTTTGCTTTTGATAGACGAATCCCATCAATGATAGAAGCATGATTTAAACTATCAGAAATGACAGCATCTTCTTTTGTTAGTATGGTCTCAAATAGACCTCCATTTGCATCAAAACATGATGGATATAGTATTGTATCTTCTGTTCCAAAAAATTCTGAAATTTTGTATTCTAGTTCTTTGTGAATGTCTTGAGTTCCACAAATAAACCGCACGGATGCAAGGCCAAAGCCATATTTATCTAATGCTTGCTTGGCAGCATCAATTAATCTGTAATCATTTGCCAATCCTAAATAATTGTTTGAGCAAAAATTTAAAACTTCTCCGAAATCTTTTGTTTTAATCTTGATTTGCTGAGAGGAGTTTATAATTCTCTCTTCCTTAAAAAGTCCATTTTTTTTTATTTCACTTAAGGTTGATTTAAACTGATTTTGATAATTTTTCATTTTTTTACCATTCTAGAACTACTTTTCCACATTGTCCAATATCGAGAATGTTGAATGCTTCTTGATAGTCACTTACGGGAAAGGTATGGGTAAGTATTTTTTTTACATTTAAACCACCTCTTAAAATCTGAACCATTTTATGCCATGTCTCATACATCTCTCTACCATAAATCCCTTTGATTTTCAACCCTTTAAAAATCACATTATCCCAATCTATTTTAGTGTTGTTTGGCAAAATCCCAAGTAGAGCAATTGAACCTCCATGATACATATTAGTTAGCATGCTGTTAAAAGCTGTTGGATTGCCTGAAACCTCCAACCCTACATCAAAACCATATTTAATTCCCAGTTTTTCGAGATGATTATCTATTGAGTCATTTTTAATGTTTATTGTTTTGCTGGCACCTAGTTCCTTAGCTATTGCCAACCTGTACTCATTAATATCCGTAATAACAATATTTTTAGCACCTGAATATTTACAAATAGCCACGCACATTAATCCTATAGGACCAGCTCCCGTGATCAAAACATCCTCTCCAGTTATATCAAAAGACAAGGCAGTGTGGACAGCATTTCCTAGTGGATCAAAAAATGAGGCAATTTCAGATGAAATATCATTGTGGATGGGCCATACATTAGACTCCGGCAATGATAAATATTCAGCAAAAGCACCATCTCTGTGAACACCAATTCCTATTGTTTTGTGGCATAAATGTCTTTTACCTGCTCTACAATTTCTGCAGTTTCCACAGGTCAAATGACCTTCACCAGAAACTCTATCTCCAACTTTTAAATTTTTTACCCCTGCGCCAATTTTGCATATTACACCGCAGAATTCATGACCAATTACTAAGGGGGTTCTAATAGTTTTTTTTGCCCAATCATCCCATTTATAAATATGCAAATCTGTGCCACAAATTGCTGTATGGGTAATTTTAATCATTACATCATTTGTGTTTATTGTAGGTTTGGCAACATCTTTTAACCAAATACCTTTTTCACCAATATTCTTTACAAGAGCTTTCATTTACTTTTCTTAAGTTATAAAAATGAATAAGTTCAAATTATTATCTTTATAAACTTAATAAAAAAAAATTAACTATATATGCGAATTCAAAATCAATTAATAATAATTAACATAATTGGTGGTTTATTTGTGCTGGGCGGGTATGTATATGCTCTTATAAATAATCCAACAAATAGAATGCAACTATGGGGAGGTGTTCCAGAAAATTACAGATCTTGGATTGTTGGAATGATGTTTGTGTCAGCATTTGGATATTGTTATGCTATGAAATTTCTTCTATTGGATGATGGGATTCCTTTTAAATTCTTTTTTGGGCTGCTTGGAGAGAGATTCATATTAATTACTCAAATCATTTTTTTATTATCTGCGGCTTTATGGATTCATACTACTTTTTCTCATTTAAATGAACCATCTCAAACAAAATGGTTTCTCATAAATGTAGAACTTTGGTCAACAGGGTTATCAGTATTGGCAATCTTTTTAGGAATAATTTTTATAAATGATAGACCATCTTCTTATGAATACTATCTAGCTGTAATTGGTTTATCTGCAATATCATTTCATTGTATATTTTTGGATGCTCTTTTATGGATTAATAAGTTTCCAAAATTACATGAATAATAATTCACAAATAGAATATAAAAGTTTATTTTAATCTATAATTTTAGACATATTTATACTATTTGAATGGCAAAAATAATATCTATAGCAAACCAAAAAGGCGGTGTTGGAAAGACTACGACTTCTATAAATCTCGCTGTAAGTTTTGCTGTATCTGAGGTTAAAACCTTATTAATTGATTTAGATCCACAAGCAAATGCCTCTACAGGACTTTCTGAACTTTTAGACCCAGTTGAGAAAAATGTCTATGATTTAATAATATCAGGCAAAGCAAATGAATCTATTTCAAGTACTTCGATTAAAGATTTACATGTTATCAAATCTACAAATGAATTGGTTGGAGCTGAAGTTGAACTAGTAAGTGTTGAAGACAGAGAGAGGCAGCTTTTTTTAGCCATAAAGCCATTATTAGAAAAATATGATTACATATTAATTGATTGCCCTCCTTCGTTGGGATTGCTTACCTTGAATGCTCTAACTTCCTCAGACTCGGTCTTGATTCCAATTCAATGCGAATATTATGCTTTAGAAGGGTTAGGGCAACTTCTCAACACAGTAAGACTTGTTCAGCAACAATTGAATACCAACCTGGAGATTGAAGGGGTATTACTTACAATGTATGATCAGCGTCTTAATTTGTCAAAACAGGTTGCAGATGAGGTGAGAAGTTTTTTTGATGACAAAGTCTTTGAAACAATCATTCAAAGAAATGTCAGATTAAGCGAAGCGCCTAGTTTTGGAAAGCCAGCTTTAATGTATGCTGCTAATTCTATGGGAGCACAAAACTATCTTGATCTGGTTGCGGAGATACTAAAAAATGGCAACTAAAAGACTTGGCAAGGGTTTAAGCGCCATTATTAAAACTGATGTTAATCCTTTAGATTCTAAAAAAGGAGTTACTCTATTACCGTTAGATAGTATTACAACTAACCCTAATCAGCCGAGAAAAAATTTTGAAAAGGATGCTTTAAGTGACCTTGCAAGCTCAATTAAGCAAAAAGGTGTTATAACGCCTATAACTGTTCGTCCAAATAATAACGGTTATATGATAGTAGCTGGGGAAAGAAGATATCGGTCATCGTTGATTGCAGGAAAAAAAAATATTCCTGCTTACATATTAAACATTTCTGAAGACTCGGAATTGATGGAAATTGCATTGATTGAAAACATTCAAAGGGAAGATTTGAATGCGATCGAGGAATCGGAAGCATATTTAATATTGCAAAAAAAGTTCAATCTATCTCCTGAAAAAATAGCTGAAAGTGTTGGCAAAAATCGATCAACGATAGTTAATTCAATGCGATTGTTGAAGCTTCCATCTGAGATAAAAAAAAGCCTCATAAGAAACGAAATTTCTGCCGGACATGGCAGGGCACTACTTGCTTTGAATACTAGATCAGCAATGTTGAAACTCTGGAAGAAAATTTTGAGTAATAAATTATCTGTGAGGCAGACAGAAGAGCTATCAAAAAATAGTATAAAATCACTAAGAGTTGAAAAAATTAAAAAAATATCATTTACTTCTCAAATTGATTCAATTGAAAAGGATATGATATCTTTATTAGGCACAAAAGTAAGCGTGAAACACAAAAAAAACGGATCCGGTTCTTTAATGATAAAGTATTATTCAAACGATGATTTAGAACGTTTGCTGGAATTATTAAAAAGTATTGAAAAAAAATAAATGAAATCTGAACGATTTACTTTCATTCTTGTGCCAGATAACGATGGCTCTAATAAAAAATTTTCAATCTCCCGTTCAAACCTTTTTCGATTGTTATCTTTTTTTATCATTGTGGTTATTGTTATTTTCGGTTTCTTAATTGTGACTATTCCAAGCTATTTTGATTATTCAAATATGAAGAATAATTATGATAATGTCATGAGTGAAAGAGCTAAGGTAATTGAATTATACAGGGATCTTGAGAGAATGAAACAAATTGAAGTAGTTGTTCAAAAAGCATTAGGGTCAAACCTTAAAGAAGACTCTAGTTTAGACGAAAGACTTGGTGAATTTCACAATAATGAAGAAATTAGGTCTGGTTATTTAAATAATATTCCATCACTACTGCCAATATCTGGAATGGTTACTCAAGAAATGATTATAAACAATGAGGAAGACGTTAACAATCATTTTGGAATTGATATTGCTGTCCCAAAGGGTGAGCCTATTTTTGCATCTGCCTCTGGCAATGTTGTTTTTGCAGATTGGACTCCCAAATATGGCAATTTAATAGTCATACATCATGGGAATAATTATTTCACATATTACGGGCATAATGAATTAATATTAGTAGATCAATATAAAAGTGTAGATATTGGTGATGTTATAGCAACTTCTGGAAATTCTGGTTTAAGCTCTGGTCCACATCTTCATTTTGAAATTTGGAAAGACGGTGTTGCGATTGATCCGTTGTTGTATTTTCCAGCTTTAAACAAATCAAATATTAGCGTAAAGAACTAAAATTATGGCAAAAAATGATTACAGAGATGTTCACACAATGGTGGGTGCAGACGCAGTTATACAAGGCAATGTTACTTGCCAAGGGGGCGTTGCTGTTTATGGAAGAGTATTTGGCGATGTAATTTCAGAGGGCCCTGTAAGGATAGCAAAGGGTGGCGAGGTTCATGGTAACGTTCAGGCTAACGATGCTCAAATTGGCGGCTCAGTCGATGGAAACATCAGAGTTGAAAATAGAGTAGTGCTGGGTGCTGAATGCTCACTCAAAGGAGACCTAGCTTACAGAAGTTTAGTCATTGAGGAGGGTGCTGAATTTCAGGGGCATTGCATCTTAGTTGAAAATGAAGATTCTTCATCTTCAAAAGGGTCTAAGAAAAAATAAACATCAAGCTTAAGCTATACAAAAATTTAAATTATTATCATTTCTACAAAGATTAAATTCATCTGTTAAGAATTCAGCTAATTCCGCATCAATTTCATATTCAGTTATAGGTTCAATATTATTTTTTATCATCATTGGCCATTTTTATGACCTGAAATATAGTGATAAAAATATCGGAAAAATAATTGGCATTATCGTTGGAACAGTTTGTGGATTCTACATTCTTGGAAAAGGCATATTTAAAAATAAATAACTAATTAATTGCTTTTAAAGGCATTTTTTTTTTGCGTAATATTGACCGCCTTAATTTTTCAAAAATTTTGTTTAATTGTTAACTTAAAATATTAATTATTTATGTTTCTTCCAGGCGATAAAGATCAAGAATCCAGTGTAATCGAACAAGTCGGGGATTATATTATTGGTCATGTTTCAAATTCAGATTCTGCAAACCCTATAATAAAAATTCCATCTATTTTCGGCATAGATATGTCAGTAACAAAACATGTATTTATGCTTTGGTTCGTTGCCATTATTACTTCATTAATAATTATTTTACCTGTCAGGAAATTTTTAAGAAACAGTGATTACAAACCTAGTATACTGTCTAATGGCATTGAAGCCATTGTTCAATTCATTAGAGATTCGATCGTTCTTCCAAATGTAGGCGCTAAATGGGTCAATACTTGGACACCGCTTGTTTTAACTTTTTTCTTTTTCATTTTATTTGCTAATGGTATTGGGATGGTGCCAGTATTTGATGTTATCAGCTTGCTAAACAAATTTTTCTTTGACAGTTATTTTTTAAAGAGATTAACGGAAGGCGGTGCTACTGCTACTGGAAATTTTCATGTTACTGCAGGCCTTGCAACCATTACTTTTTTTGCTATAATGATAGCTGGTTCCCTAGCTCATGGTTTTATTAACCACTGGAAAAATCTTGTACCTCATGGTCTCCCGTGGCCTGTTTACATCATATTAATTCCAATAGAGTTAATGGGAATGTTTGTTAAGCCTTTTGCTTTAACAATGCGATTGGCTGCTAATATGACAGGTGGTCATATTGCAATTTTGGCGTTGCTATCACTCATTGCAATCTTTGCTGAAATTTTTCAATCTGCTGTAGCTGGAATTGGCGTTGCTGCAATTTCTGTGCCAATGGCTACAGCAATATCTGGGCTTGAAATCATAGTTGTTCTTGTTCAAGCATATGTTTTTACATTATTAACTGCTGTTTTTATTGGAATGGCAATAAATGTTCATCACTAAAATAATAAGGAAATAAAAAATGGATTCAACACTACTACTCCCAATAGGGCTTGGCATGATCGTAATTGGCGCTGCCGCTGGAATAGGTAAATTTGCTGCTGCAGCTGCAGAGAGTATTGCTCGCCAACCTGAAGCTGCTGACAAGATCACCGGAGCAGTTAACCTCCCTTTATTTTTGCTCGAAGGAGTTGCTATCTTGGCTGAGGTATTTGCTTTATTGATGTTGTTCTTATAAATATCAACAAAAGAAATAAAAAGTGAATTTTACAGCATATATATTTTTAGCTGCTGCTGCTTCACCAACTGAACTTTTATTAAAACCTACACCAGGTCTTTATATTTGGACAATAATAACGTTCTTATTATTGTTTTTTGTCCTGAGAAAGTTTGCTTGGAAACCACTTCTTAATGCTTTAAATGAAAGAGAGGATTTCATTAGTAATTCTCTCAAAGATGCAGAAAAAGCCAGAGAAGAGCTTGAAAATATAAATCAGGAATCTCAAGACATTATTACAAATGCTCGATCCGAAGCACAGTCAATACTTGCAGATGGAAAGTCTGCTGCTGAAAATATTAAACAGCAGACGATTTCTGACGCTAAAGACCAATCTGCTAAAATTATTGAAGACGCAAAGAAACAAATTGAAGCAGAAAAGGAAAAGGCGATGAGTGAAATTAAGGATGAAATAGCTGATATTTCTTTGAACGTTGCTCAAAAATTGATTTCTAAAAATCTTTCTTCTGAAGATAATAAAAAACTTATTAAGGATTCTTTAGATCAGGTCGGTAATTATGAAGCTTGAGGCTTATGCTAAAAATCATGCAACTGCTCTGTTTGAAGTTTCACATAAACTTGATCAGCAAGAGTCATTAATGGGCTTTATGGAAGATTTTGCAAAAGTCATAAAAATTAGTCCAGAATTGCGCTCTTTCATTCAGTCAAAAAAAGTTAAAAACTTGGAAAAATCAAAATTATTGAATCAATCATTTAAGGATAAATCCAGTTCGATATTTATTGAATACATAAATACAATCGATATTGATTTTAATTTGAAATTATTCAGAAAAATTTTCAAGCACTTTTCATTGATATATTCGTCAAGAATGGATATTGTAAACGTTACAGCCTACGTCGCTGATTTAGCTAACTCAGATTCTGATGAAATTAAATCAATTCTTGGGCATAAATTAAAAAAATCGTTGAAGTTTAAAATCATTGAAGACCCAGCACTTATTGGAGGGATTAAAGTTAGGATTGGCAATAAGTTTTTAGATTCAACTATTAAAAGTCAATTATCAGAGATGAAGCGATCTCTAATAGAATCAAAAAGGAATTAGTTAAAAATGAGTATTAATACTGAGAATATAGCTAGTCTTCTCAAAGAACAAATTTCAAAATTTGACTCCTCTATCGATGTATCTGAAGTAGGAGAAGTTATAGATGTTGGTGATGGTGTTGCTAGGGTTAGTGGCCTTGAAAATGTGATGAGCTCAGAGTTGGTTGAGCTTCCAAATGGAATTTATGGTATGGCTTTAAATTTGGAAGAGGATAATGTTGGTTTGGTTCTTTTTGGAGATTCAAGATTGGTTAAAGAAGGAGATTTAGCGAAACGGACTGGAAGCGTGGTTGAAGTGCCAGTAGGTGATGCGATGCTTGGGCGTGTAGTTAACCCGCTAGGCCAGCCAATTGACGGCAAGGGCCCTATTGATACCAAAGAATCGCTTCCAATAGAAAGCAAGGCACATGGTGTTATGGCCAGATCCCCAGTAAATCAACCTCTACAAACTGGAATTAAAGCCGTAGATAGTATGATACCAATTGGGAGAGGTCAAAGAGAATTGATAATTGGAGACAGGCAAACAGGAAAAACCGCTGTTGCAATAGACACTATAATTAATCAAAAATATACGCATCAAACTGATCAGCCTGTATATTGTATTTATGTTGCAATTGGGCAAAAAGCATCAACTGTTGCATCCATTGTATCCGAATTAGAATCCAATGGCGCTATGGAATATACAACTGTTGTAGCGGCAAATGCATCAGATGAGGCACCTCTACAATATATTGCACCATATTCAGGCTGTGCGATGGGAGAATATTACAGGGATAACGGTAAGCACGGTTTGATCGTTTATGATGATCTATCCAAGCAAGCCGTGGCATATAGACAGATGTCGCTGGTTTTGAGAAGGCCTCCTGGCAGAGAAGCATTTCCAGGCGATGTATTTTACCTCCACAGTCGATTACTTGAAAGAGCATCAAAACTTTCTAGTGAATTGGGTGGAGGTTCTTTAACTGCACTTCCTATAATTGAAACTCAAGAAGGAGACGTCTCTGCGTATATTCCAACTAATGTTATTTCAATTACTGATGGTCAAATTTATTTGGAAAAAAATCTTTTTAACTCAGGTATAAGGCCGGCAATTGATGTTGGTATCTCAGTATCAAGAGTTGGAGGTAACGCTCAAATAAAAGCAATGAAAGGTGTCGCAGGTACTTTGAGACTCGATCTTGCTCAATATAGAGAACTGGAAGCATTTGCAAAATTTGGCTCTGACCTTGACAAGAGCACACAAGCTCAATTAACTAGAGGAGAAAGAATGGTTGAGGTTCTCAAGCAAGGTCAATACATGCCTATGGATGTGGAGAGACAAATATCAATCATTTTTGCCGCTTCTAAAGGTTTTTTAGACAATATTGATGTAGAAAAGGTTTCAGTTTATGAAAACGATTTGTTTGACTATCTTGATGCAAATAATTCTGAAGATTTAAAAGCAATAGTTAGAGAAGGCTTGATTTCAGACTCAGTTGAAAAGAATCTAGAAAAAGCAATTTCGGAGTTCACAAGAGGATTTCAAGCAAAGTAATGGCAAATCTCAAAGATATTAGAGATCAAATTAAATCGGTCAAAAGTATACAAAAAGTAACTAAAGCAATGAAAATGGTGGCAGCTGCTAAGATGCGTAGAGCTCAAGATAATATGGAAAAAGCTAGACCTTATGCGTCAAAGTTATTTGAAATAATCAATAATTTAAAATCTGATATAATTTCTCTAGATCTCCCACTAACAGAGATAAGAGAAGTAAAAAAAATAGCTTTTGTTGTCATAACCTCAGATAAAGGTCTTGCAGGATCTTTCAATAGCAGTGTATTAAAAAAGGCACAGCAAGAAATTGATGCTTTAGAAAACATTGATGTCGATGTCTTCTGTATAGGAAAAAAATCCAGTGATTTTTTTAAAGCAAGAAATTATAACGTAATCTTAAATGAGTCAGAATTTTGGAATCATCTTGACTTTAGCACCGCTTCAACAATATCAAAATTTATCACTGATCATTTCCTAAATAAAAAAGTTGATCAAATTAGGGTGATATTTAATGAATTTGTAAATGTGGCCACTCAGAAAGTTATTGTTAAGACCTTGTTGCCTTTAGAGTTTAAAGAAGATCCCGAGCTATTACAAAACACTGACTTGCTATATGAACCAAGCAAAGAGGAGATTGTAGATCATCTAGCTCCTAAACATGTAAAAGTCCAAGTTTGGAGATTTTTACTAGAGTCGTTTGCATCTGAACAAGCAGCAAGGATGGTTGCAATGGAAAATGCTACATCTAACTCCGAAGAAATGATAAAAGATTTAACTTTAAAATTCAATAAAGCACGCCAAGCAGCAATCACAACTGAGATGCTTGAAATTGTTGGTGGCGCTGAAGCTTTGAAAGGATAACAATATAATGTCAAATAAGGCTGGTAAAATTTCTCAAATAATGGGCGCAGTGGTTGATGTATCTTTTGAAGATAATTATCTCCCTGAAATAATGAATGCACTAAATGTTGATAGAGGCGATGATGATCTTTTAGTGCTTGAAGTAGCGCAGCATCTTGGTGAAGGTTTGGTTAGAACAATTGCCATGGATACGACCGATGGTCTTACTAGGGGGGTAGAGGTGCTAGATACTGGTTCACCGATATCAGTCCCAGTAGGTCAAGAAACATTAGGTAGACTATTTGATGTTTTGGGGAACACTATTGATGGCAAAGAAACCTTAGAAACAAAAAAAAGAAATCCGATACATCGTTCAGCTCCAAGACACGAGGATTTGGCTACCACTACAGAAGTTTTGGTCACAGGCATTAAGGTTGTGGATCTAATGGAGCCTTATACAAAAGGGGGCAAGACAGGACTTTTCGGAGGTGCTGGAGTTGGTAAAACTGTCCTAATTCAGGAGCTCATTCGCAATATCGCAACTGAGCATGGAGGTTATTCTGTTTTCGCTGGTGTTGGTGAGAGAACACGTGAAGGAAATGATTTGTACAATGAAATGACAGAATCAGGTGTGATTGATAAAACAACCATGGTTTTTGGACAAATGAATGAACCACCTGGAGCAAGATTAAGAGTTGCACTTAGTGGTTTAGCAATGGCAGAATTTTTCAGGGATGACGAAGGAAGAGATGTTCTACTTTTTGTTGATAATATATTTAGATTTACACAGGCAGGATCTGAGGTTTCAGCGCTGCTTGGCAGAATGCCATCAGCTGTTGGCTATCAACCAACTTTATCAACTGAAATGGGAGATTTACAAGAAAGAATAACCTCAACCAAAACAGGTTCTATTACCTCTGTTCAAGCAGTATACGTTCCCGCTGACGACTTAACTGACCCGGCTCCTGCTACAGCATTTGCCCATTTAGACGCAACATCAGTTTTAGAAAGGAAAATAGCTGAATTAGGAATTTATCCCGCAGTTGACCCTTTGGCATCCACATCAAGAATTCTTGATCCAAGGGTGATTGGTGATAGGCATTACAATGTTGCCAGAGACGTTCAAGGTGTTTTACAAAAATATAAAGATTTACAAGATATTATCGCAATTCTAGGAATGGATGAATTGTCAGATGAGGATAAATCCACTGTTGCGCGAGCCAGAAAAATTCAAAAATTCTTCTCTCAGCCATTTTTTGTTGCTGAGCAATTCACAGGAACTCCTGGTAGGTATGTTGAGCTTGAAGATACTATTTCTGGTTTTGAAGCTATCTTATCTGGAGAAGCAGACGAAATACCTGAAGGAGCATTTGCCTATGTAGGTTCAATAGATGAAGCTTTTGAAAAAGCTAAAAAAGAGTCCGCATAGATAGTTATGGCACTGTTTGATATTGAGTTTATAACCCCAACAAGGAGTTTCGATATTTTGGATGTTGAATATGCTAAGTGCCCAGGCCTTGATGGCTCATTTGGAGTGATGGCAAATCATACAGATAGTGTAATTTCACTCGCTGCTGGTGAGATCAAAGTCTTAAACAACTCAAAAGAATCATACTTTTCAACTAGTGGCGGTTATGCAGAAATCTCAAGCAATCGCCTGCTTTTACTGGTTGATTCTGTTGAGTCTCAAGAAGAAATAGACGAAAAAAGAGCTCGTGATGCGGTCACTAGAGCAAAAGAAAGATTGTCATCAAGTAATGTTGATATTGACATTCCTAGAGCAGAGCACTCCTTAGCGAGAGCCCTAAGTAGGTTGTCAGTATCAAAGCGATAGAAATTTAAATTTTTTTTTTGTTTCTCTAAACATATCAAAATGATAATATTAGCTGACTATGGAACATAGAACTCATACATGTGGCCAGCTAACCTCAAAAGAAAATGATCTTAAAGTTGTTCTAAATGGTTGGGTCAATAGCATTCGTTTGCATGGACAAATTATTTTTATTGACCTGAGAGATAGATATGGCAAAACCCAGTTAGTATTTGATTCTAAAACATTCCTGGGAGATTTTGAAATTGTCAAAAAATTATCATTAGAAGACGTTCTCGCGATTGAAGGAATTGTCTCGCTCAGAGCACAATCAGCTTTCAATAAAAATATCATAACAGGTCAGATAGAAATTTTAGTATCTAATATTCTATTAGTTAATGAGGCCAAGCCATTACCATTTGTAATATCTAACCGAAATAGCGCTGAAGAGAATTTAAGGTTAAAATACCGTTATTTGGAGCTACGTACAGAAGAGCTTCAGAATAATCTTATTATTCGTCACAAAGCTTATCAGGCTGTTCGCAGTTATCTTTCAAATAATGACTTCTTAGAAATTGAAACACCAGTATTGATGAAATCTACACCAGAAGGGGCTAGAGATTATTTAGTACCAAGTAGAATACATGAAGGAAGGTTTTATGCTTTGCCTCAATCTCCACAACTATACAAGCAAATTTTGATGATTGCAGGTTTTGATCGATATTTTCAAATTGTAAAATGCTTTAGGGATGAAGACCTTAGATCGGATAGACAGCCTGAATTTACCCAAATCGATATTGAAATGTCATTTGTTGATGAATATCATGTAATGGATTACATGGAAAAATTAACAAAACATGTTTTCAAAACTGTAAAAAATATCGAATTAGACACCCCTTTTGAAAAATTGACATGGTCAAAAGCAATGGACTCTTACGGTTCGGATAAGCCAGATTTAAGATTTGAGCTTAAGCTTACTGATTTTAAGGAATATGCTTTAAAATCCAGTTTTAAAACTTTTTTTGAAGCTGATGCGATCAAGACTGTTATTGTAAACAATGCAGATCTTTTTACAAGAAAAAAAATTGACAATCTAACCGATATTGCAAAAACGTGTGGAGCTAAAGGATTGGCTTGGTTTAAGGTTGGTAATAATGAATTATCTGGAGGTATATCAAAATTTTTTGATGAGGACTTATCTTTAGAAATGATCGAGACTTTAAATCTCTCTGAAAATGACATTTTATTTATTGTTGCTGATTCTCATAAAGTAGCATGCACTGCATTGGGAGCCATAAGGATTGAAATAGCAAAACATTTAAATTTAATCGATGTTGGTGTTTTTAAACCTGTTTGGATAACAGATTTTCCTATGTTTGATCATGATGATATGGATCAACTGACACCAATGCACCACCCTTTTACCGCACCTAAGATTGATAATATCAATGATCTTAATTTAGATCAAAAGAACATATTATCAAGAGCATATGACTTAACAATAAATGGCAATGAGGTAGCAGGAGGGTCTATTCGTAATTATGATCCTAAAATCCAATCTAAAATCTTTGAATTGTTAAAAATGAATAAAGATGAAATTGATTCTAAGTTTGGATTTTTTATTGAAGCTTTAAAATATGGCACTCCCCCTCATGGAGGAATAGCTTTTGGGTTTGACAGATTGGTAATGCTATTATCAGGATCTGATAATATTAGAGACGTTATTGCCTTTCCTAAAACCACTTCTGCTAATTCTTTAATGGATAACTCTCCTAGCAATGTTTCAAATCTTCAACTTGAAGAACTAAATATAAAGATTAATGAGAGTTAGTTATTTAAATAGGCTGGAAGATTTTTGAAGAAGTTTTTTTGCAATCTCTTGTTCCATTAAATTTTCTGGACCAATCTCTGGTACGTTAGATGGATCTAAACCCAAAATATAATTTATATCCTTTTCAAAGCTATCTTTATCATTTACTCTAGGATAGAGATATTTAGCTCTAGCAACATAATTGCCAAAAAAATCTGGTCCTTTTGTAATAGCAGTTTCAAACTGAGAAATTGATTTATTTAATTCTACTCCTGGCAGTCTTGCATAAAGGATGCCGAAAATTTGATGACAACCTCCAAAGTAAAAATCAGGCTTTTGAGATAATATTTTGTAAAGAGCAGTTTCAATTTCTTCGCGGGCACTTAATCTTTCTGTAACAGGCTTATTTGCAATGAAACTGACGTAATTCTTTACCCACCAGAACAAAACTTCAATATCGTTTTCAGAAATATTATCGATACCTGCGATCTTTTTACCATCAAGATCACCGGAAAATTTATTAAACCCTTCAATATATGAGTCTGTTTTAGTTATAAAGCTCCATGCAGTATCTTTCCCAAGCAAATAAAGAGAGTCTGATTTGGTTTCATCATCTTCAATGTATTCAGCTGTAAAGTGACAAGCCTGAGACATTAGCTTTGATCTTTCCAAATTTTCACCGTTCTCATTAATTGCTTTTGTCAAATATTTTAATGATTCATAAATATTGTTCTTATTAGCCCTTTTTTCCCAATTCTCTTTACCTCTTTCAAAATTCACATTTCTACTAGCACGCTTGTTAATGATCATGTTTAGGAAATTATTGTTGTTTGAGCAACCTATTCCTATGCAAAGAATTAAAAGTAAATGAATTTCTATTTTTTTCTTTTTTATTGCCATTTTAGGTCATTTGTAGAATAAATTAGTTAAATTCTCTTTTTAAACTTAACTAATATTTTTTTGTTTCATGGAAAAGATCATTGAATTAAACGGTATAGATATCAATAGCTTCTTGGGACCTCAAGACCAAAATATAAAATTAATTGAAGATGCTTTTGCATCAAAAATTATCGTACGTGATAATAGAATAAAAGTTTTAGGAAAAAAAGATAATGTTCAACTATCCTTGACAGCTATTGATAGTATTACTTCTGCTTTAAATACTAAGGGATCTTTAACAAGAAAAGATGTATCATCTTTGTTAAATATTATTTCTAGAGGAGATATAGACTTCAATAAAAACCTAGATTATCAAATAATGTTTGGTTCTAAAGGTGCTATTTGTGCAAGAACTAAAGGACAAAAAGATTATTATAATATAGTAAAAAGAAATGATGTTACGTTCTCAATTGGTCCAGCAGGAACTGGAAAAACCTTTATGGCTGTAGCTTTTGCTGTTTCCGCATTAACCTCGAAAGAAGTTGATAGGATCGTATTGTGTAGACCAGCAGTTGAAGCAGGTGAAAATTTGGGTTTTTTACCTGGAGATTTAAAAGAGAAAGTCGATCCCTACTTAGCCCCTTTTTACGACTCTCTTGGAGAAATGATATCTATATCAAAATATAAGCCACTTATAGCAGATAAGGTCATAGAGATAATCCCGTTGGCATTTATGAGAGGAAGAACACTAAATAATGCTTTTATGATTTTAGATGAAGCTCAGAATGCAACAAAAACTCAAATGAAGATGTTTTTGACCAGACTTGGGAATAATTCTAAAGCAATTATTACTGGAGACACAACTCAAATTGATTTGCCCAATAATGTAAAATCTGGACTAGTTGAAGTAATTGATTTGTTAAAAAATATTGATGGTATTGGTTTTGCTCACTTAACCTCGAAAGATGTTGTTAGGCATAAATTAGTTAGAGAAATTATCGATGCGTATGAAGCTGAAAGTTGAATTAAACATAAAAATGATAATTTTTAAAATGAAGTTGATTTGAATGTACCGAGTATGGATTTTATTTTAGATAATCAACAAGAGCTAGTTAAAAAGACCGCAAGGGAGTTTGCAAATGATATTTTGCGTCCTGGTGTTATTGAACGAGATGAAAAGAGTCTTTTTCCCAAGAATGAGATCATACAGATGGGTGAACTTGGTTTTATGGGAATGATGGTACCTGAAAAATTTGGAGGTTCAGGCCTAGACACATTGTCATATTGCTTAGCTCTTGAAGAGATTTCAAAAGTTGATGCTTCTGTTGGTGTAATAATGTCCGTTAATAATTCTCTAGTTTGCAATCTTCTTTACAAATATGGCAACGAGTATCAAAAAAATACATTTTTGCCAAAATTAGCTTCCGGCAAGAGTTTAGGCTCTTTCTCCTTATCGGAACCTCAATCTGGTTCTGATGCTAGTAATATGAAAACATTTGCAAGGAGAGAAAGCTCTGATTTTGTTATCAACGGTACAAAAAATTGGGTTACAAATGGTACATCTTCGGATATTGTCATTTTACTTTGCCTTACAAAGAAAAATGTTGGATATAAAGGTATTTCTGCATTCATTGTGGAAAAAACATTCGATGGTTTAACTACTGGAAATAAAGAAAATAAATTAGGAATCAGAGGCTCAGACACTTGTGAAATTTATTTTGATAATTGTAAAGTTCCATCTAAAAATTTAATTGAAACAGAGGGTGAGGGGTTTAGAATTGCATTAGATATTTTGAATGGCGGAAGGATTGGAATTGCTACTCAAGCACTTGGCATAGCTCAAGAATCGCTGGATCGGTCAATTCAATATGCTAAAGAAAGGGAGCAATTCGGCAAAAGTATTTCAGACTTTGGTATTATTCAATCCAAAATTGCAAATATGGCAATTAAAAATGAAGCTTCAAGGCTATTAATTCATAAAGCTGCAATATTGAAAGATAAAGGTTTAGAGTTTTCAAAGGAGGCTTCTATGGCAAAGCATTTTTCTTCTGAAGCAGCAATGAGCAATGCTTTAGAATGTGTCCAAATTTTCGGAGGTTACGGATATGTCAAAGAGACTGGTGTTGAAAGATTAATCAGAGATGCAAAAATAACTCAAATTTATGAGGGAACTTCTGAAATTCAGGAAAAAGTCATTGCAAAATCTCTACTGAAAGGAGATTAATAATGTTGCAAAAACAAAACATTGATTGGGATAAATTAGGATTTAATGCTTCAAAAACTAGGAGTATGTGGGTCGGAGATTGTATTAATGATGAGACATGGTCCAGAGGAGCTCTTGAACCTTACGGTAATATAAATATTTCACCAGCTGCATGTGTTTTAAACTATGCTCAAGGTGTATTTGAAGGAATGAAGGCTTATCATACGAAGAAAGATAGAATCGTTTTATTTCGCCCCCATATGAATGCAAATAGAATGGCAGAATCCACTGAAAAAATGTGCATTCCGAAAATGGTGCCAGACTATTTTATTAATGCTGTTAAGGCTACTATTTTAGATAATATTGATTTTGTCCCTCCTTTTGAAAAAGGGGCAATGTATTTAAGACCGATCGTTTTTGGGACTACACCATCAATCAGTGTAGGCCCTTCAATTGAATATAAATTCATAGTCTTTGCATCTCCTGTTGGTTCTTATTTTCCAGAAGGAGCAAAGCCTCTTAATATGCTAATATCATCAGATTTTCATCGCGCAGCTCCAAAAGGCATAGGAAATGCAAAAGCAATTGGCAATTATTCTGCTTCTTTGTTTCCTGGGAAAGAGGCAAAGTTAAGAGGTTATAATGATATGATTTATTTAAGAGCTTCCAATGAAGGTTTTGTGGAAGAAATGGGTTCTGCTAATATTTTTGCTGTAAAAAATAAAAAATTAATTACACCTAGACTCGGTGGTTCAATATTGCCAGGAATAACTAGAAATTCTGTAATCAGAATTGCAAAAGATTTGCTCGATCTAGAGGTTGACGAAGGAGATTTATCAGTGGATCAAATTTTGTCCGCTGATGAAGTTTTTTGTACTGGAACAGCAGTAATTGTAAATCCAATAGGAAGTATTACAAAAGATGATAATAAAATTTCTCTAAGTAACAAAGGTTATGGTCCAATAACAAAAAAATTACGTGAAACTCTTCTATCAATTCAGTTAGAAGAAATAGCAGACCCTTTCGATTGGATTTATCCTTTAACAGATTAAATATGAAAAACAGTGTTGAACATCCTAGAAGGAAAAGTAGAGAAGCTGTTATGATGGCTTTGTATGCTCTTGAGATTCATAATAACGTAAATGATAAATCTGAAACGGGGCCACTTCCATCTGCTTCAATTCTTGACGATATACTTTCAAGAAAATCATTTGATGATGATCAAAAAAAATACATTGAATCACTATTTAATTTATCAGTAAAAAATAAGGTTAAATGCGAAGAAGAGATAAAATCACGATTGAATAATTGGGAATTTGATAGAGTTGCTTTAATCGACAGAATATTGCTGACTTTAGCGATTTGTGAAATTCACTTTTTAGATGAAATTCCTCCCAAAGTATCAATTAGCGAAGCAATTGAACTAGCAAAAGAATATAGCACTAGCGAGAGTTCAGGTTTTGTAAATGGGGTTTTAGATAAAATTTATCAGTCACGAAACGAGTCAATTAATGCTTGAAAATTTAATTAAAAAAGTCTTTGGTTCTCAATCAGATAAAGAAATAAAAAAAATTTTACCACTTGTTGAAAAGATTAATTCACTGAACCTTGAAATAGAAAATATCTCAGATGGAGAAATAATTCATAAATCAGGACAATTTAGAAGCGTAATTGCAAAAAAAGTAGATTCAGCAAGAAAAGATGCCTTAGAGAAATTCTCGGATATTGATCAGCAAAAAAAACATATTCTTCTGGCAGAGCATGAAGCTTTAGAAGAAATATTACCCGATGCTTTTGCTCTTGCAAAGGAAGTGTGTAAGAGGTTATGTGGCAAGTCTTGGAGTGTGGTTGGGCGCGAAACAAAATGGGAAATGATTCCATACGATGTTCAAATAATTGGAGGCATCATTCTTCACAGGGGAAATGTTGCTGAAATGAAAACTGGAGAAGGCAAAACTTTGGTTGCAGTATTTCCTATCTATCTTAATGCGTTAGCAGGAAGAGGTGTCCATTTAATTACTGTAAACGATTACTTGGCGCAAAGAGATGCGGAGTGGATGGGTGAGGTCTACAGAAGATTAGGCTTATCAGTAGGCTACATATTGAACTCGATGCATCCGGACCAAAGACGATCCAATTACTTGTGTGACATAACATACGGAACAAATAATGAATTCGGTTTTGATTATCTTCGTGATAACATGTCTTTACAAAAAGAAGATCAAGTTCAAAGAGGACATGCTTTTGCAATAGTTGATGAGGTTGATTCGGTGTTGATCGATGAAGCGAGAACACCTTTAATTATATCAGGTGCTGTAGATGCACCTGTTGACTCTTCATTCATTGACCTTAAACCTTTAATCCAAAATCTAGTAAAGAAACAAAATATTTTGGTTACGGATATTATTAACGAAGCAAATAACTTTTTTGAATCAGGTAAAGAAAAAGAAGCAGGTTATAAATACTTGCAAGCTCTCAGAGGCATGCCTAAACACCCAAAACTTTTAAAAGTGTTTCAAGAAGCTGGTCCTAAGAAATTGGCATTCCAAGTAGAATCAGAATATATGCGTGATAAAAAATTATACGAGGTGGATGAAGACTTATTTTTCAGCGTTGATGAAAAAACACAAGTTATAGACATAACTGAAAAGGGTCGCAATACCTTGGCCCCAAACAATCCAGATATGTTCGTTATACCAGATCTTGGAGAATTGTTGAATGATGTTGACACTAATAAGGCTTTAAGCCAGCTGGATAAAGACAAAGAGAAAGAAAAAGCACATCAGCTTCATGCAGATCGTTCTGGAAAAATTCACAACTTAACTCAATTATTGAGAGCATATACTATGTATGACAGAGATGTTGAATATGTTGTGCAAAATGGTCGCGTTCAAATAGTTGATGAATTCACTGGAAGAATATTATCTGGAAGAAGATATAGTGATGGCCTTCATCAGGCTTTGGAAGCTAAAGAAAATGTAACTGTTGAAAGAGAAACTCAAACCCTAGCTACAATAACGATTCAGAATTATTTTAGAATGTATGACAAATTATCAGGAATGACAGGTACCGCTGAAACTGAGTCAGAAGAATTTGGAACTATATATAATTTAGATGTTATTGTTATACCCACACATAGATCGTTAGCCAGAATTGATAAAGACGATCTGATATACAAAACTAAAAGAGAAAAATATAATGCTGTTGTAAATGAAATTGAGCAATGCCACAGAAAAGGTCAACCTTCATTAGTGGGTACAATTTCAGTTGAAGCATCAGAGCTTCTTTCAAGAATGTTAAAAAGAAAAGGTGTTCCGCATAATGTCTTAAATGCAAAACAGCATAAAAGTGAAGCTGAGATTGTAGCTCGAGCTGGACAAAAAGGAGCCGTTACAATAGCAACAAATATGGCTGGCAGGGGAACTGATATTAAACTCGGCAATGGAATAAAAGAACTTGGCGGTTTGCACATTATTGGAACTGAGCGTCATGAATCAAGGCGCATTGATCTCCAATTAAGAGGAAGATCTGGAAGACAAGGTGATCCCGGGTCAAGCGTGTTTTATCTTTCTCTTGAAGATGATTTGATGCGTTTGTTTAATAGTGAAAGAATTGCAGCTGTCATGGATAGGTTAGGCGCTGAGGAAGGAGAGGTCATAACTGCAAAAATGGTTACAAGAGCAATAGAATCTGCACAAAAAAAAGTTGAACAAAGGAATTTTGGCA
The DNA here is from genome assembly GCA_902615915.1 of uncultured Fidelibacterota bacterium. Taxonomy (GTDB): domain Bacteria; phylum Fidelibacterota; class Marinisomatia; order Marinisomatales; family TCS55; genus TMED144. The sequence goes on along the minus strand of CACMQQ010000003.1, from coordinate 147,335 downwards.
TCAGAAAGCATTTATTAGAATATGACGATGTTATGAACCAGCAAAGAAAAGTAGTTTATGATATTAGAAACCAAGCTTTAAATGAAGACGATATAACTGAAGCTATCAATGAAATGGTTTCCGATTATATTGATGAAGAGTTAGAAATAAATGAAAGTCCAAATTTGGAAGAATGGGATTGGGACAGATTAAAACAGAATTTTTCATCCCATCTTTTAGTTGATTTAAATACAGAAAAAATCTTGCATCCTAGTAACTCTGAAGCATTGTCAATTGATAATATTAAATCTTTAGTAATTGAGGAAGCTTCTGCAGTTTATAAAAACAGGGAATCACTTTTAGGAGAAAAATTAATTCGCGGTTTTGAGAAGTTTGTCGTATTGCGTACGATTGATGAAAAATGGAAGGATCATCTTTATGCTATGGATCAACTTAGAGAAGGAATTAATTTGAGAGCTTACGGGCAAAAAAATCCTTTGTTAGAGTATAAATCTGAAGGATTTCAAATGTTTCAGCAAATGTTATCCGCTACAAATGAATCTACCGTTCAAAGACTCTACAGAACACAAATTCAGAGTGTAAATGCTAATCCAGGTATTGAAAATTCAACGAATGTTAGAAATGTGCAAGAGAATCACCAAGATTCAACAGGAATGATTTTTCGCGAAAAACCTCTCAATGAACAAGCAGCACAGTCATCAAATATGCGCAGTCAGCCGATTCAGAATGACTTAAAAAAGGGAAGAAATGACAAAATTGAATTGGTTAGTCCTAGTGGAAAAAGAATTCAAGTCAAATACAAAAAACTAAATAATTATTTAAATCAAGGATATAAACAAATTTGAAGTCTGGAAAAAAATCTAAATTAGGCTTTTCAACTAAATCTATTCATATTGGAAATACACCTGATAAAGAATTTGGTTCAATATCTCCTCCCATTCATTTAACCTCAACCTTTTTAAAAGATTCTGTATATAAAAATCGTGGTCATGATTATTCCAGAGTATCCAATCCTACTAGAGATAGGTTAGAGCAAAATCTAGCAGCTTTAGACAACGCTAAATATGCTACATGTTTTAGCACTGGAATGGCAGCCACAACTGCTCTTTTTCAACTTTTTAATAAAGGTGATCATATAATTATATCAAGAAATACATATGGTGGAACTTATCGAATGTCTATGAATGTTCTTCTTAGGCATGGCATTTCGTTTGATTGGGTTGACACCAGAAAAATAGAAAATGTTGAAAATGCCATAAAACAGAATACGAAACTTATTCATGTTGAAACACCGACAAATCCCATGCTAGAAATTTGCGATCTTGAAAAAATTTCTCATTTGTGCAAGCAAAGAAATATCCTTTTTAGTGTTGACAATACTTTTATGAGTCCTTACGGTCAGCGACCTATCGATTATGGTGCAGATGTGGTCATGCAAAGCTCAACTAAATCTCTGTCAGGCCATTCTGATCTTTTGGGGGGAGTATTGACAACAAATGATAAAGAATTAGATGAAAAACTACATTTTATTTTAAAAGCAACTGGTGCTGTACCAAGTCCTTTTGATAATTGGATTTTATTGCGATCTACAAAAACTCTTTCATTGCGCTACCAAAGGTCTTGTGATAATGCTATGAAGATTGCAGAATGGCTGTATAAAAAAAACTATACAAAAAAATTACTTTATCCAGGCCTAGAGTCACACCCCCAGTTTTCGCTAGCAGCAAAACAGCAACTGAACCCTAATGGTGAAAGAATATTTGGCAATATGATATCCTTTGATATTGGATCTGAAGAAAAAAGAGATAATTTTTTAGAAAAATTAGAAATTTTTTCTCTTGCTGAAAGTTTGGGTGGTGTTGAGAGTTTAGTTTGTGTTCCCTATGACATGACTCATGCTGCAGTTCCTGTAGAATCAAAACTTGAAATGGGAATTACCAAAAGCTTGATTCGTCTATCGATTGGAATTGAAGATTGTAGCGATTTAATCAATGATCTAAATTCTTCATTTTTTTAAAAATTTTTTCTTAAAAATGTTTTCAAAAGCATCAGAAGTTGGTAATTTTAGAGCTTAAACAATAGCCGCGGTGGTGGAATTGGTAGACACGCTGGTCTTAGGAACCAGTGCCTTATGGCGTGAAGGTTCGAGTCCTTTCCGCGGCACGTAAACTTTGACTTCGGAAAATTCAATGCAAGACAATAATGCTGCTACTGAGCAAAAAGATGAAAAAAAATCCATTGTTCAGGTCGTCATTCACAGTTTTTTTGTAATACCATTTATAATTTCAATTTTTGCTGTTATGGTATTTTTGATGATAAGGATTCTAACATCAGAGCCAAACACTGCCAGAGATTTTTTAGAGGATGTAAAAATTGGCGGTGTTACTAAAAGATGGCAAGGCGCCTTTGAATTATCTAAGCTTTTATCTAATCCTAAAATGGTACCAAAGGACGATTCCTTTGTAAATGAGATGATCAATACCTTTGAATATTATTCGAATGATAAAGATGATCGAATAAGACAATATCTTGCTCTTGCCATGGGTGCAACTAAAGATAAAAGATATATCAATACACTAATTAATGGCTTAAGTGGTGCTAATGAAGGGGTCATACAGGCATGTGCATTTGCCCTAGGGAATATAGGTGATGAGAAAGCTGTTAATTCTTTAGTTGATCTATTAAAAAGTAATGATGCTCAATCTAGACTTCATTCGGTGATGGCTTTGGGTAAAATTGGAACAAATTCAACCAACGAACCGTTAAGGACAATGCTTTACGATACAGAACCAAATGTTAGATGGGATGCAGCGATTGGATTAGCGAAACAAAAAGATTTGTCTTCGCGTACGATTTTAATGGACCTATTGGATAGAGAGTATTTAAATTCTTTCTCAAACTTAGATGAAAAGGAGCGGGTTCAGATAATTTTAGTTGCCATTAAAGTGTCTCACCATGTTGAAAACGAAGATTTGATGAGGATTCTCGAAGGTTTAAAAACTAGCGATCCTAATTTGAAAATAAGAGAAGCGGCACGTTCAGAATTAGAAAAATTCACTATATTAAATTGATATGTCTGAAGAAGTTAAAACTAAAATAAGAATTAGACCACCAGCGGCATTAGGAAAGGTCCAAGAAGAAATTTCAGCGCCCCGTAGAAGCATTATTTCATGGATTGCTGTTGGTTGGTTAGCGTTTGTGGCTGCTGCGGGTGGCTTTTTTACCATGATTTTGAGATTTTTCTTTCCCAATGTCCTTTTTGAGCCAGTACAAACTTTTCGCGCAGGCTTTCCGGATGACTATACTATAGGTGAAGTTGACTTGAGGTGGAAAGAAAAATTCGGTGTTTGGATGGTTAGAAATGATGATGGCATTTATGCCCTATCTACTGTTTGCACACATCTTGGTTGCACACCAAATTGGCAACCATCTGGCCAAAAGTTTAAATGCCCATGTCATGGAAGTGGTTTCAGGATCACAGGGATACATTTTGAAGGCCCAGCTCCAAGACCACTTGAGAGGTATAAGATAACTCTTGCTGATAATGGTGAAATCATTGTTGATAAAACTCAAAAATATCAAGAAGAAAAAGGCCAATGGAACGATCCTGAAGCCTTTTTGAAGGTTTAATATTTATGTCAGAAAAAAAGTCTATTTTAGAAAAAATTAGCGAAGGTCAGGTATGGAAATCTATTTTCCGTGGTGGTGGTGTTCCAACTACACGAAGACAAAGAATGATGGTTGTTTTAAATTCTGTGTTTTTGCACCTTCATCCTGTCAGACTTCCCAAGCATGCGGTTAAGTTAAAATTTACCTGGTGCATGGGGGGTTTATCCTTTTTCCTTTTTCTCATCCTAACCATTTCAGGAATACTTTTAATGTTTTATTACAGGCCCACGATTGAGTACGCTTACACCGACATTATTGATTTAACTGAGCAAGTTCCGTTCGGTATTATGAGGGAGATTCATCGTTGGGGTGCCCATGCTATGGTAATTGCTGTTTGGCTACATATGTTTCGTGTATTTATGACAGGTTCATACAAACCGCCAAGAGAATTCAACTGGTCTGTTGGGGTTATTTTGCTAGTACTCACACTCTTATTAAGCTTTACTGGCTATTTGCTTCCATGGGATCAGCTAGCAATATGGGCAATTGCTGTAGGCTCTAACATGGCTGGCGCTACTCCTTTTTTAGGATCTGAGGGCCCTGGGGCATCATTACTTGCAATAGGCGACGTTAACTTTATTACCAAAGCTAGCGATGCAAGATTTGGTTTGATTGGTGGCAGGTTTCTTGGAGAGGCTACGTTATTGAGATTTTATGTTTTACACTGTATTGGATTGCCTTTTATTATAATGATATTTATGGCAGTACATTTTTGGAGAATTAGAAAGGATGGTGGAATCTCAACACCAGTTTAATCTATGGAAGGCTTCAAATCATTAATTAATTATATTTCTAATCCGACAATATTGTTCACTGCAATTTTAGTTGGCTTTCCTTTTGTTTTTCCGCCTAATGATTGGTTTTATAATGTTAACAAAAAATTGAAAATAGACAAGCTATGGACTAAAAAAGGTTTGTTTGTAATGGTAGCTGTTACCATTGTGTTTTTTGTTTTTGGCTTGGGTGATAGCGATTTTAGATCCATTGTCTTAAAGCCAGACAACGTACCAATATCAGGGTTAATCATACTTTTAATATTTTTTACTTGGTTAAGTATGAGCCAAGCTTATGAGAATGATAAGTTAATGGATGAGGGCAAACCCGTTGATGAGTATTATGAGGCACCGAATGATAAAGTACTTGTATGGCCAGATCTGGTCTACGTAGAATTGATATCTTTGGTCCTGTTTTCTGCATTTATGCTCATATGGTCCATCGGATTACCAGCACCTATTGAGCAACCTGCGAATCCATCTGAATCTCCCAATCCAGCAAAAGCACCTTGGTATTTTTTAGGCTTACAGGAAATGTTAGTATATTACGATCCATGGTATGCTGGTGTTGTTTTGCCATCCTTGATCATCGTAGGCTTAATGGCTATACCTTACATTGATAGGGATCCTAATGGTTCAGGTTTTTATAGCTATAAGAATAGAAAACTATCTGCATCAATATATCTATTTGGATGGCTTGTACTATGGAATGTTCTAATTGTAATTGGCACATTTTTAAGAGGTCCTAATTGGGGATTTTTCGGACCCTTTGAATATTGGGACTCCCACAGACTTGAAGCCTTAACTAACGTGAATTTGTCAGAATTGTTCTATGTTAAATGGTTAGCTATGGGATTGCCTTCAAACATCTTGTTGCGTGAAGCCCCTGGCCTTATAATTATGTTCATCATCTTAGGTGTTTTACCTGTTTTGCTTGCAAAAACTCTTTTGAAAAAATTCTATGATGAACTAGGATATTCTCGATATGCAATCTTTGTATCATTGATGATATTAGGAGTTTTGTTGCCTGTTAAAATGTATTTGAGATGGTTCTTTAATTTGAAATATGTAATTTCAATGCCTGAGTATTTCTTTAATTTTTAATGGATAATTATTAATGGTTTCAGATCAGCAAGAACGATATTATAATATTTTCAAACTAAATAAATGGTTTGCTATATCCAGTATTCTTTTTACCGCATTTTGGATACTGACCTTTGCAGATGACTACAATAGACCTTGGAAAAAATATCAGATTGAATTTCGTAAAATGGAAATAGAAAAAGTCAGGAATGAAATATCCACTAAGCAAGAAGCTCTTGAAGGAAATGAAGATTATCAACTATTGCTTGCACAATTAGATCTGAAACAAGATGAGTTCAACAAACAACAAGATAGAGTAGATGGGATAAATGAAGAACTAGAAAGCATCAGAGGGGCTGTTTATTCTTCCAATCAAAATTATCAATTTTCTAAGGCAGATTTTGATGCAGTGAAATACCAATTAGAGGATGCCAGATTTAAAAAACAAAATACTGAAAAGCTTGAAAAACAGTTAAAACAACTTGATATCAAAACAAAGAAAGCATTTCTTATTTCAGAATCTTATCAACTTCAAGTTGATAGTTTAGAATCGATTACTAGAGATTTGAATGCTTCTATTAAAAAAACGAATGACGAGTTATTTGTCCTTACTAAAGATAGAGACCTTCTAGAGCGTCAGCTATCCAAGTTAGACCCCGAAGCTATGTCACTTTCAAACAAGGTTGCTAACATAGTACGAGATCTGCCTGTAATTGACTTTATTGACCCTTATTATGAAGTAAAACAAGTAGTTGTAAATGATCTCAAAGAAGACCTTATTTACATGGGAATGCCTAAAGTTGATAGATGTATGACCTGCCATGTTGGCATCGACAAAGCTGGCTATGAGGATGCACCACAGCCTTACACTACACATCCACGTTTGGATGAGTTTGCTGGTGGCAGCTCTCCCCATCCGATGAGTGAATATGGTTGTACAAGTTGCCATGGTGGAAGAGGAAGAGGAACAGATTTTATTTCATCCGGTCATATGCCACGAGATGAAAAACAAAAGAAGGAATGGAAGAAGAAATACAATTGGGACTATTTGCATTACTGGGAGAATAAAATGCTGCCTGTTCAGTATACTGAAGCAGGTTGTTTCAAATGTCATGGTGATAACATGCCTGTTAAGGGAGCTCCCGTTTTGAGTCTTGGAATGTCAACATTTGAGAAAGCTGGATGTTATTCATGCCATCAAATGGATAGATGGGCAGACGCTCCAAAACCAGGACCAAGTTTATATAAAATGGCTTCAAAGACCGATCGCAATTGGACATATCGTTGGATTATGGAGCCAAGAGCATTTAGGCACAATACTTGGATGCCTCATTTCTTTAAAAAAGGAAATAACAGCAGCCCTGAAGATATTTTGAGGTCAGAGCAAGAATCTCTTGCAATGATCGAATATTTATATGAAAAATCTGAAGATTATGAACAGGTAGATAAACCTTATTCGGGTGACCCTGAAAATGGCGAACTTCTTGTATCATCTTATGGATGCATGGGTTGTCACCAAATACAACCAGAGCAAGACCCTGAATACGTACCTTCTATGCAAAATATACGATTAGAGCAAGGGCCTAACTTGATAGGTTTGGGTTCTAAGACCAATGAAAAATGGTTATTTAATTGGCTTAAGAATCCTTACAGTTACCACCCTGGCACTAAAATGCCAAATATGAGATTGTCAGATGAGGAAGCAAGTGATATTGTTGCTTATCTTATCCAAGGAAAGACTACAGAGTTTGATGAAATTCCTGTCCCTGGCGTAGATCAAGAAATTCTTAACGAAATTACAAGCGACTTTTTATCTCAGCTAAACTCTACCTCACAAGTAGCTCAAAAGTTAGAGTCAATGTCTGTTGAAGAAAAATTATCTTATTCAGGCAAGAATTTGATCGGTCATTATGGTTGCTATTCTTGTCACAACATTCAAGGGTTTGAAGATGCAAAACCAATAGGGATTGCTCTCAATCATGAGGGAAGTAAACTTATTTCGAAACTTGACTTTGGATTTTGGCATGATGAAATACCTCACACCAAATGGGACTGGTTCTACAACAAGATAAACGAACCTGAGAAATTTGATTTGATTCCTAATGAAGATGGCAGTGTTTCTGTCAAAGAATTAAAACCACTAGAGAAATCTAGGATGCCTTGGTACGGCCTTGAGGATAAAGAGATTACATCATTAGTTACGTTGATTATGGGTCTAGTCAAAGACGAAATACCTCCAACAAAACTTCCCGAAAAGACTCCTCAGTATCTTGCTGTAACCAAGGGTGAGCAGTTCATTCATACTAACAATTGTTTAGGTTGTCATAAATTAGACGATGAAGGTGGGGCGATTTGGCCAGCCACTGCTGATTGGCTTAGAGAGGTCGCTGATAATACTAATGCTGAAGACATGAGCTTAGTGCAAAGCTTTAGCCCTCCATTGTTAAACACCCAAGGTAGAAAAACTCAGCCACAATGGCTATTGAATTGGTTCAAAAATGTCTCTATGATTAGGCCTCATCTTCAAGTTCGTATGCCTAGTTTTGATTACACTGACGAAGAATGGAATGATCTGATTTCATATTTTCAACAAAAAGACAATCTTGATTTAATATATGAGGATCCTCATAATTTTACCTTAAACTCATCGTCATTTAAAGCTGGGGAAAGAATAGCTGAGATGGGTGCATGTATTAATTGCCACTTTTATGGTGCAGAAAAGCCCAAACAAGACGCTTTAACTTGGGCACCGAATCTAGTTTTAACTAAAGAACGTTTAAGGCCAGAGTGGCTAGTTGAATGGTTCATAAATCCTCAAGATGTAATGCCTGGAACTAAGATGCCAGCCCCTTATATACCTACCGAAGAACCTCAAAATTCTATAAGAGAAGTATGGGGAAGTGATGTGGCTAAGATTAGTAGAGATAGTACCAAATTATACAAATCTTTAATTGATTGGATGTGGGGCATGGAAGGCCGCAAGGATGTGTCAAGTATTGTCAAAAGACACTTGAACTCACAAGGATATGGTTTTATCATTGAAGAAGAGGATGATTGGGGAGATGAATGGTAAAGAAGGAATCACTTTACTTCCGAGATAGCTGTTTTAAGTTAAATAATTTTCCTAATTTAGCTACCAAGCATATAAGATTTTTTTAATAAGGAGTAATATAAATGAACAAACTATTAAGTTCTATTACATTAAGTTTTATTGTGACTGGGGGATTGATCGCAGGAGAGATCACAGGCGTTGTAAAATACATTGGTAAACCACCAAAAGCCAAAAGACTAAGAATGGATGCTGATCCAGTTTGTGCTGCATCACACCAGGAAGCTGCAAAAGCGGAAACTTTCATTGTTGATGCAAAGGGAAATCTTGCAAATGTGATTGTTTATCTCAAAGGGGTAAAATATTCTGGTAATACCCCTACTCAACCAGTAGAGCTCGATCAAGCAGGTTGTGTATATTCACCTCATGTCATGGGCGTGATGGCTGGTCAACCAGTAAAAATTTTAAACAGTGATGCAACCATGCATAACATTCATGGTCTACCAAAGATAAATAGAGAATTCAATTTTGGTATGCCCAAAACTTTAAAAGAAAAGACCATAACTTTTGACAAATCTGAAGACGTTTTTGTGGTAAAATGTGATGTTCATCCATGGATGAAAAGCTTCACTCAAGTTTTTGATCATCCTTACTTTGCTGTTACGGGTACTGATGGAAAATTTTCCATTCCAAATGTACCTGATGGAACATATGAGGCCATAGCATGGCAAGAAAGATTTGGAAGCAAGAGAACCCTATCGCAACAAGTGACAGTAAAGGGTGGTTCTGCAACATTAAACTTTAATTTCGAACGCCCTAAGAAGAAATAAGTTTACAGGTTCTAATTAAGGGATTTACATTTAAATGAGCGATAATCACACAAAAGAAACTTTTTTTACCAAGTATATTTGGTCAATTGATCATAAGGTAATTGGCATTCAGTATGGCATTACTGCCCTTCTTTGGCTATTAGTTGGTTTTGGTTTAATGATGGTAATGAGATATCAGCTTGCTTACCCAGATACCCAAATTCCTTTTATTGGATGGATTTTTGGTGAAGATAAGTTGCTTTTACCAGAAAAGTACAATTCATTGGGCGCAATGCACGGAACCATAATGATATTTTTAGGTGTGGTTCCCTTAGCATTTGGTGCTTTTGGCAACTATCTAGTTCCGTTGCAGATTGGTGCAATTGATATGGCTTTCCCAAGACTGAATGCGGCATCTTACTGGACATATTTTTTAGGTTCAATTATAATGGTAGTTGGATTTTTTGTCCCTGGCGGTGCAGCAAACTCTGGATGGACCTCATACCCTCCTTTAGCTGATGTTGCTACTGCTGGTCAAACTGTTTGGTTGTTAGGTATGGTAATGTTAATCACCTCATCCCTGCTTGGATCAGTAAATATAATGGTCACTGTAATTCAACTGAGGGCTGAAGGGATGACTTGGTTCAGATTGCCAATTTTTGTCTGGACTCAGTTTATAACCGCTTTTTTATTATTGCTTGCATTTCCGCCTCTTGAAGCTGCAGGAATACTACAATTGATGGATCGCTTAGCTGGTACCAGCTTTTTTCTTCCAACAGGTTTAGTGGTATCTGGCGAGGTCCTAACCAATGCTGGTGGAGGTAGTCCGTTATTATGGCAACACCTTTTTTGGTTTTTGGCTCACCCTGAAGTATATGTATTAATTCTTCCTGCTTTTGGAATTATATCTGAAATAATTGCTAACAATACTAGAAAGCCACTTAGCGGCTATAAATCTTTGGTATATGCGATGACTTTCCTTGGTTTTATGTCATTTGTTGTTTGGGCCCATCACATGTATCTAACAGGTATGGGAACAACTATGGGAGCGTTTTTTCAAACTACTACGATGATCATCTCTATTCCGTCGGTAGTGATATTAACAGCATTATTGCTTTCTTTGTGGGGAGGTTCGATTCGCTTTAATACTCCTATGTTATTTGCTCTAGCTTTCTTGCCCATGTTTGGAATTGGTGGTTTAACAGGTTTGCCGCTTGGTTTAGCTGCAGCGGATATTCATCTTCATGATACTTATTATGTGATTGGACATTTTCATTATGTTGTTGCGCCTGGAACCTTATTTGCATTATTTGCAGGAGTTTACTTTTGGTTTCCTAAAGTAACTGGTAAAAGCTTGAATGAATCTTTGGGCAAATTACATTTTTATTTTTCTTTTATTTTTATGAATGGGGTCTTTATGCCAATGTTCATTCAGGGCCTAGCTGGTGTATCAAGAAGACTAGCTGATGGCGGTCAAGCTTATGCGCACGCTGCTGATGTGATTTATTTGAATGAAATAATGTCTTGGTCCGCATGGTTATTAGGCATGGCTCAATTATTTTTTATTGCTAATGTTGTTTTAACATTATTTAAAGCTAGAACTGGCGAGATTAACCCATGGAACGCTACAACAATAGATTGGACCGAAACCACATCTCCTCCATTGGGTCACGGTAATTTTGAAAAAATACCCGTTGTATATAGAGGTCCATATGAATATAGCGTGCCCGGTTCCAAAATAGATTTTACTCCCCAAACTGAGAAAGGTTAAAGATGGAAATTCCCTACGGTGTAAAAGAACGTCCTGATACAGGATTAAATAATGCAAAATTAGGGATTTGGCTGTTTCTTGCATCCGAAGTAATGCTATTTGGTGGTCTATTTTCTGCATATATTTTTTTAAGAACAGGTGTTGATGACTGGCCAATGGGGTCTAAATATCTTGATGTAAAAATGGCTACATTGAATACTCTTTTCCTTATTACATCTTCTGTCACTATGGTGATGAGTTGGGCTTCTTTAAAGCTCAATGATTTTAAAAAATTTAAATTATATGCTGGATCAACTTTACTTTTAGCCTGTGGATTTCTAGTTATTAAGTATTTTGAATATTCCTCAAAATTCAGTTATTCTTATTATCCCAGTACTGACAATTTTTTGGGGATATACTTTACAATGACAGGTCTTCATGTTATTCACGTTATTGGTGGAATAGCAGTTATTGCTTTTCTCTTGTTTCCTGGCGCTAAGATGTGGGAAACTGACCCTGAGAGGTTTACTAGCAGAATAGAAGTAACAGGCCTTTATTGGCATTTTGTTGACCTAGTCTGGATTTTTTTATTTCCAGTATTGTATTTATTATAAAAAAACGAGCATAATATGAAACCCGAAGAAGTAAAACATCACGTTAAAATTTATATTAATGTTTTTGTAGCATTACTGTTTCTAACCGTTGTTACTGTAGGTATATCTTATATTGATATAGGTGTAGGCCCAGGAATAGCATTAGGTCTATTAGTTGCTAGCGTTAAAGGTTCGCTTGTTGCTTGTTATTTTATGCATTTGATTGATGAAAAAAAGACCATATTATGGACCTTATTTGCCACAGTTATATCCTTTATGATATTAATATTTGTTCCTTTAAGTACAATGTTTTCTAACGCAGGTTATTGATTTATGTCGTTAAAGTCGTTTCACATTTTTTTTATTATAGTTTGCGCCTTACTAATGATTTTTGTTAGTAATTGGGCACTGAGCGAATCAATTCCCATGTTTATTGGTTCAATGGTTTCATTTTTTATTCTTATCTACTACGGTTATAATACATTTCAAAAATTAAAGGCTTTACCCAAATGAAGTTTCGTTTAATGACATTTGTTTTAGTTATTGCAATTATTCAACCTGAGGTCTTACAAGCCTGTGCAACATGCTTTGGCGATCCTGATGCGCTGGCTACAAAAGGAATGAATAAAGCTATTGCTGCTATGCTTGGTGTAACAGGGGGCGTTCTAGGGGGTTTTGGTTCATTAATATTTGTTCTAAGACAGCGAGCTAAAAAATATTCTGATAAAATCCAATTAAACCAAACAAATGAAAAAGAATAGTCTTATATGTTAGAAGTTTTAAGAAAGCTCGGCCTTCCATCAGTATCTGCCTCTACACAAGGACCATCTATTGATAATATTATTTCAATGGTACACTGGCTAATGCTTGTTTTGTTTGTTGGTTGGGGTATTTTCTTTATTTACACATTACTCAGATTTAGAGAGTCAAAGAATCCAAAAGCTGACTATGGAGGTATAAAAAATCATTATTCATCTTATGCTGAAGCAGGGGTGGCATTAATTGAAATTGCACTTTTATTTGGTTTTGCATTTCCTATTTGGGCTAGTAGAATAAATGATGTTCCTCAAGGCCCAGATACTGTACAAATTAGGGTAATTGGACAGCAATTTGCTTGGAATATCCACTACCCAGGTGACGATGGAGTTTTTGGTAAAACAGATGTTAATTTGGTTAATGAGCAAGACAATCCAATTGGCATAGATCGATCAGATGATTTTGCTAAAGATGACATTTGGACCATCAATCAATTGCACATACCAGTTAACACACCTGTAAACATTCTTCTTTCAACAAAGGATGTGATTCATAATTTTAAATTGCCAGAACTTCGAGTTTCTCAAGACGCAATATCAGGAATGCAAATTCCCGTTTGGTTTGAAGCTACGATGACAAGCGAGGAATTTCTTGAGCAGAGCGTTGGAACTGGTAGAGAAGGCAAAGGATTTCAAATTGCATGCGCCCAGCTATGTGGTCTAGGACATTCTAAAATGGTTGGTTATATGACTGTTCACGACGATGAAGGTTATTCTAATTGGCTTGAAGAGCAAAAAGAATATTTGCTTGAAGAGGATGAAGATGATTGGGGCGATGACGAATGGTAGTTTTTGCTATTTTATAAACCTGCTTCTCCTTCTGCCATTACTACATCTTTTATTATGATTTTGACAAGCGTTCCATTCTTAAGAAAATTCTCTAAAATCGTTGTTTTTTCTACTTTATTTTTGATCTTTTTAGGCGCTTTAATAAAAAGCCATGAAGTTGGTCTCTCTGTTCCTGATTGGCCCTCAAGCTATGGATATAACATGTTCACATTTCCTATTTCCCAATGGGTTGGAGGTATTTTTTATGAACATGGTCATCGATTATTTGCAACGATAGTAGGTTTTTTAACTTTGTCCCAGTCATTGCTTATTGCATTCTCAAATCAACCTCTTTGGTTGAAAAAAACAGCTTTTTTCGCACTTTTTCTTGTAATTCTCCAAGGGATGCTTGGCGGTATTACCGTACTTTTTTATCTCCCTCCAATAGTTTCTATGGCGCATGGAGTTCTCGCGCAAACTTTTTTTGTAGTAACCATATTTATAGCTTATTCATTGTCCAATGCGCGCTCTAATAAAAATGGTGATAATTACAGTAAAGAATTAAAAAGTAATGCCCTTTTATTCTGCGGTTTAATATATATGCAACTTGTTCTTGGTGCGTTAATGAGACATACTGCTTCTGGTTTAGCAATCCCAGATTTTCCCACAATGGGTGGTCAGTGGCTGCCAACTTTTTCTGACAAGATGATGAACAATATAAATGTTATCCTATTTGAAAACGACTTAGACCTTGTTATTCGAACACAATCTTTGATTCATTTTTTGCATAGGTTGGGAGCAGTTGTTGTATCATCATTCCTGATGTATTTTTTTGTATATTATAGAAGTTATTTTAATCATGATAGGTTGAGTTCAAAAATTTTTAATTTGATTATATTTGTTATTGCAATACAAGTTGTATTGGGTATTTCAACTGTAATGTCACAAAAAGCACCATTCATTGCAAGTTTTCATGTTGTAACTGGAGCTGCATTGCTTGGTCTGAGTGTCCTGCTATATTTGAATTTAATTCCTAACGAATTAAGACGTAGAGCATTATGAAGTTAAGCAAACCTACTGCCATTTCTTTATCAAGTAAAATTGCTGAACTAAGTAAACTTAATATTTTGTCACTAGTTCTCGTAGCGACTTTTTTAGGCTTTTATTTAGGTAGTAATGGAGAAATGGAATACAACAAGCTTCTTTTAACCTTATTAGGAACAGCGCTTACTGCAGCTGGCTCAGGCTCTCTTAATCACTACCTGGAAAGAGATGCAGATAAAAAAATGGATCGTACTCGTAATAGACCTCTGCCCTCTGGAACTTTAACACCTTTATTTGCTGTTTTATATGGTATGGCATTGGTCGTTATTGGAAGTGTTACGCTTGCATATTTTGTCAATTTATTAACTGGTTTTTTATCCTTATTAACCGCTTTCTTGTATATAGTTGTCTATACACCATTAAAAAAAATTACTTGGCTAAACACATCCATTGGTTCGATTCCCGGTGCAATACCTATTATTGGAGGATGGACAGCTGCTAGCAATAGTATCAGTCCTATGGCATTGGTTTTGTTTGGTATTATGTATCTATGGCAACATCCTCACTTTTACGCTATTGCTTGGCTTTGCAAGAATGACTACGCTAAAGCTAATTTTAAAATGCTGCCTGTAATTGAGGAATCTGGATCGCGAACCATGAGACAGATATTTTGGCATCTTCTTTTAATGATACCTCTAAGCTTTCTGCCTGTCATTCAAGGTAATCTTGGTATCATTTATTTAGTTGGTGTAACAATAATAACATTTATCTTTTTTCTATCTGCATTACCTTTAGCAAAAGATAGATCTAACAAAAGTGCATTGCTTTTATTAAAAGCATCTGTTTTATACTTACCAGTATTACTGTTTATAATAATCATTGATAAAGGATTAGGGTCATGAGTAGAAAAATTAGATTTACTATTTATGGTATAGTTGCACTATTTATTGCAGGAACATATTTCTTTAACAAATCTGAATCGCTTGCAAAGCTTCCTGTAATTGGAAAAGTTCCTAGCTTTACACTTGTAGATAGTGAGAATAAAAATATTACCAAAGAAGACTTAATTGACAAAGTGTGGGTCGCTGATTTTATTTTTACCACTTGCCAAGGAGCATGCCCGGTCATGACTGGTAATATGAATATTTTGCATAAATCTTTTAAATCAAATAATGATGTCAGAACAGTTTCAATATCAGTATATCCTGAATATGACACACCTGAGGTATTGACAAATTATGCTTCGCAATACGATGCTAATATAGATAGATGGCATTTTCTCACAGGGCCTGAAGAATCCATAAAAAAAATAATCAAAGATGGCTTTAAAATTGGAGACTATGAAGATATCATCTTTCATAGTGAAAAATTTGCATTAGTTGATAGAAATGGAAATATCAGAGGTTATTACAATGGAATGAAAACAGAAGAGATGTCACAATTAAAAAAAGATATTAAAAAGTTATTATCTGAGAAAGCATGAACAATAACGATAGTTTTTGGCTGAGAATAATCTATGTTATTTCAATAGTTATCTCAGGTGCCGTTGCTTTTTTAATTTTAGGGCCACGACCTGAGGGGATTGAAGGTTCTCTTGATGTTTCGAGCTTACCCTTAGTTAATGCTTCACTAAATCTTGTTACAACAGTCCTTTTGATGCTCGGTATCTTCCTAATTTTAAATAAAAAAAGAGCACTACACAAAAATGTAATGCTAACCTCATTTGGTACTTCTGCGGCATTTTTAGTTAGTTATATTATATATCATTGGTTCAAATCTGGACCAAAAAAATATATTGGAGAATACCCCGAAATATATTTCTTCATTCTAATAACTCATATTATTCTAGCCGCTATAATTATACCCTTGGCTTTGATTACACTCTATAGAGGCTGGACAAACAGCCTTCCAAAACATAAGAAAATAGCTCGAATAACTATGCCAATTTGGCTTTATGTTTCTGTTACAGGTGTAGTAATTTATGTAATGTTGTACTAGAAATAGTTTATTCATTACATTTCACAGAACATAATCAATTAATTAGAGAATAGTATGTCTAAAAAATCTTCCTATAATGCAAATGATGTTGCTAAATATTTAACTGGAGCGCCAGATTTTATTAATCTTTATATATCTGATCTTGAGAAACAAATATCAAATTTATCAAATATAGGATTAGCACTATCTAAAGAAAAAGATATGTCAAAACTTTTAGAAATGATTCTTCTGGAGGCTAAAAGGATTGCTAATTCGGATGGAGGAACATTATACATGATGACGGATGACCAGAGACTGCGATTCGAAATCATGATGACCGATTCCTTAGATTTTCATATGGGTGGTACATCAGGAAAAGATATTCCTTTTTATCCCATTAAATTATACACAGATGATGGAAAACCTAATGAAACGATGATTGCTGCCTTTGTTGCCCTGACTGGCCAAACGGTGAATATTAAGGATGCTTATGAGGCTAAAGGATTTGACTTTACAGGAACAAAAATGTTTGATGAAAAAACTGGATATAGGTCAAAGTCGTTTTTAACAGTGCCATTAAAAAATCACGAAGATGAAATCATTGGAGTTTTGCAATTATTAAATGCACAATCTAGTGAAAAAGAAAAAATAATTTCCTTTTCCAAGAAAGTACAAGAAATGGTTGAAGCCTTAGCAAGTCAGGCAGCTGTTGCAATTACCAATAAAAATCTAATTAAAGATTTAGAAGCTCTATTTGAATCATTTATCAAACTAATCGCTTCAGCTATTGATGAAAAATCTCCCTACACAGGTGGGCATTGCGCGAGAGTCCCAGAAATAACCATGATGCTAGCTGATGCTGTCCACAATACCAATTATGGTCCTTTTGCTAACACAAAATTTAGTGAAAAGGAATTATATGAACTGAAGATTGCAGCATGGCTACATGATTGTGGTAAAGTCGCTACTCCTGAGTTTGTTGTTGATAAATCAACCAAGCTTGAAACCATCTATGATAGAATCAATGAAGTCGGAACAAGATTTGTCGTTCTTCATCGAGATGCTGAGATAGAAAAACTGAACAAAGAACTAAAAATTGAAAGAAATGAATCTTTATCTTTTGATCAAAAGCAACAAGAAATAAAAAAGCTTAACGATGAGTTTAAAAAGACCATTGAACAGCTTAAAGTTGATGAAAACTTCGTAAAAGAATCAAATATTGGGGGCGAGTTCATGTCGCCAGATAAAAAAGAAAGAATTAATGAAATTTCTAGATATCAATGGCAGCCCAACGGAGAGATGAAAAATTTTTTATCAGAAGATGAGGTGTATAATTTATCTATAGCCAGAGGAACATTAACTGCTGAAGAGAGAAAAGTGATTAACGATCATATTGTAGTAACCATTAAAATGTTAGAGGAATTGCCCTACCCTAAGCATTTAAAAAACGTTCCAGAATTTGCTGGCGGCCATCATGAAAAACTGGATGGAACAGGATATCCAAAAGGTTTGACTAAAGATGAAATGTCAGTTCAAGCACGAATAATGGCAATTGCTGATATCTTTGAAGCCTTGACTGCAAGGGATCGTCCATATAAGAAGGGCAAAACTTTAAGTCAGGCTATGAGAATACTAGGATTCATGAAGGATGATGCTCATATAGATGTCGATTTATTTGATATTTTTGTTAAGGAAAAAATATATTTAAAATATGCTGATGGTTTTCTTGAGCCTGAGCAAATTGATGAAGTCAAAATCTAAATAATTTTTACATGACTCCTGAAATTATATTTGTCATATGTCTAGTTCTAGTGGCATTTATTTTATTTATTTCTGAAAAATTTAGCATTGATGTTGTAGCCCTATCTCTGCTAAGTGTTCTATTTTTTGGAGGTTTTTTAACGATCGATGAAGCGTTGGCAGGGTTTTCAAATCCGGCTGTAATCACAATCGCCTTGCTCTTTGTTCTAAGCCATGCTCTGCAAAAAACTAGAATTCTAGAATATTTAATTGTTCGAATCAATAAGATCGTTTCCAAATCAAAAAATCTTGGTCTTGGTGTGTATTTGCTGACAATTAGTATTGCAAGCGCGCTCATGAACAATACCGCAATTGTGGCGATATTTATGCCTGTTACGATTAGAATAGCGCATCAATATCATCTTAGTCCATCTAAATTATTAATACCTCTTAGTTATGCAGCGATTATGGGTGGCACACTTACACTTGTTGGAACCTCTACCAATTTAATTGTTAATTCAATATATATCAATTCTGGCAATGAACCGTTAGGTATGTTTGAGTTTGCAAAATATGGATGGATAGCCTTAATCATAGCCTTGATATATATCTTAGCAGTAGCACCAAGAATTTTACCATCAAGAACAGTTACTTCAAGCTTGACCCAAAGTTATCATATGGCTGGGTATCTAACAGAAATGAAAATTTCAGAGGATTCTCCATTAGTTGGCTCAACATGCTTTAAGAGGAATGTTAATCAAAATTATGATGTTATCATATTGGACATTCAGCGTCAAGGTAGGTTAATTACCTATAATATTGGACAGGAGGTTCTTGAAGCTGGCGATATTCTTTTTGTAAAAGGGAGTTTAGAGAGTTTTTTGAGAATGAAGGAAGTTGAGAAGACCACATTATTAACTGACGAAAAACTAACTCAAAATGAGTTAGAGCAAGAAGATAATATCTTAGTTGAATGTATGGTTACCGATAGATCATCAATTGTTGGTAATACATTGATAGATTCAAATTTTAGAAAGAGATTTGGTGCATTTATTTTAGCAATTAGAAGAGAAGGAGCAATAATAAGAAAAAAGATCGCACATGTTGTTATCCATACTTATGATGCGCTATTGATTTATGGAAAGAGAAAACAGCTGCAGCAAATGGCTGCAAGCGGTGAGTTTATTCTAATGGGTGAAGTTACAGCGGATCTATTAAAAGTAAAATTATGGTGGTCAAGTATACTGCTAACAATAGTAACAATAATTTTAGCTGCTTTTGGAATTCTACCCATAATTAAAGGAGCTTTATTTAGCTGCGTGATCTTGTTACTGCTGAAAGTTATTACGCCCAATGAGGCTTATCAAGCTATACATTGGCAAGTCATTATATTAATTGCAGCTTTAATACCATTAGGAACAGTTATACAGTCCACAGGTACTGCAGACTATATTGGGGACAGTATTTCAAATTTGGTGAGTGGGTACGAAAGAAAGGTTCAGCCCTATATTTTGCTGGCTATTATTTATGGAGTTACAATGATCTTAACTGAGATGTCCTCTAATACCGCTACTGCTATTATCATGACACCTGTAGTTCTTTCAGTATCTTCTCTGATGGGGTTTGATGCAAGACCATTTATATTTGCGGTTTGTTTTGCCGCGTCAGCTTCATTTAGCACACCAATTGGCTATCAAACCAATTTAATGGTATATGGACCAGGTGGATATAAGTTTCTTGATTTTATGAAAGTCGGTCTTCCACTATCTTTGATATTGTTAACACTTGCTGTAATTTTAATACCTATAATTTGGCCTTTCTCTTAGCATAAACCATAATGCTTAAAGGGTGAGGTTTTTTAAACAATTTCAATGAATTCAAATAAAACTAAAAATAATCGTTTAAAGTCCTTTATTGATAATCCATCCAAATCTTTATGGAGGTTAGCGATACCTATAATTGCAGGGATGGCGATACAAACTTTATATACGATAATTGACATGATATTTATTGGGCGACTAGGAGGTGAATCTATTGCTGCGGTTGCATTTAATTTTCCTATCTTCTTTTTTATTATGGGCTTAACCTTTGGTTTAGGTAGTGGTGTTACTGCATCCATAGCAAGGTTTATTGGCGCTGATGATAAAGTAAATGCCGATAATGCTGCTGAACATTCTGTAGTGATAGCATTCCTTCTTAGTCTGATCTTGACTGTTTTAGGTTTAATATATGGAAAGGACATTCTAATATTGATGGGTTGTACTGATGATGTTATAGATCTTTCCTATGATTATTTGAGAATAAGCTGTTATGGTATCTCATTCCTAATCTTTTCAGCATTTTTTCGGTCCATTCTTTCAGGAGAGGGCGACATGAAACTTCCCATGATGATAGCAGCTTTAGGTACCGTTCTAAATACTATCCTTGATCCAATTTTCATCTTTGCTTTAGACTTAGGTGTGGCTGGCGCAGCATGGGCAACGACCATAAGCCAGATCGTTGTCTTTCTTATTTTTGTATATATGCTTTTTGTCAAAGAACACGCTTATGTTCAATTTAAGATGAAAGATTTTTCACCATCTTTTTTTATAATAATGGACATAATAAAAGTCGGCTTACCTACTTCCATACAAATGATAATTATGTCACTTGGCCAAGTTGTTTTTAATAAGATGTTGGTTTCATATTCTACTGATGCAGTTGCAGCTTATCAAGTTGGCGGAAGGGTTGATATGCTGGTTTTTTTACCAATAATGGGTATTGCATCAGCACTTACAACCATTATCGGTATGTTTTTTGGGGCAAAAGAATATGATAAAATTAGGTTCATAACAAAATATGGTATCTCTCGCTCCATATTCATAACATTAATTGCTTCGGTTTTTTTGTATTTTAGTGCTCCATGGGTTACAGTTATTTTTACAAATGACCTAGCTATTCAATCCATCGCTTCAAATTATCTTCAAATGATTTGTTTGATCTTTCCTATGATTTCTATTGGAATTACAGTTGGTAGAATATTGAATGGTTTGGGCTTAGGAATGCCATCTTTGGTAATTACAATCATTAGAGTAGTAGGAGTGGCGGGTCCTTTGGCGTATTATTTTGTCTATATTTTAAATAAACCACTAGAATGGATGTGGTATTCAATGATAATATCTGCTATAATAGCATCAATAATATCATCAATATGGTTAAAAGTTGCTTTTAAAAAATTGCTTCCTACATAGAATTTGGAGTTATCATGCCTCTGCTAGATGAATCAGATATCAATTTAGAAATTGAAAATTTACCTGAATGGAATTATATAGAAAAGACCATTACAAAAGATTATTCATTTGATACTTATTTATCAGGGATAGATTTTGTAAATAAATTGGCATTAATTGCTGAAGAAAACAACCATCACCCAGATTTATCGATTGGATGGTGCAAAGTGAGCGTGACTTTTACTTCACATGACCAAGGAGGTGTTACTGATGATTGCATTAAGATGGCTAAGCTTTCAGAAGCCTTATTTATTAAAAAATAAATTATTTCTATTTTTAATTCTATTTCAAACCTATCTTTTTTCTCAGAATTCTACTAATGCCACTCTAGCCACTGCAAATCCTAACATTGATGGCAATGTTTTGGATGATATGGCATGGAATAATGCGAACGTAATAACAAATTTTACGCAAAAATCTCCAGATGAAGGAGAGCCCAGCTCTGAAAAAACTATTGTTAAGCTTATTTATTCAGCAAAATTTCTGTATGTAAGCGTTGTTTGTTATGATTCAAACCCGAATGGTATTGTTATTTCAGACTCAAGAAGAGATGCTCCATTAAATAATACTGATAGCTTTATGTTTGTTTTGGATACATTCAAAGATCAACAAAATGGATATGTATTTGGTACCAATGCGGCAGGCATAGAATATGATGCGCAGGTCATTGGAGGGGATGGAATGTCTATGAATAGCAGTAGACAATCTGTAGGGGTTGGCGCCAACCTAAACATAAATTGGGATGCATCATGGGAAGTGAAAACAATTATCGGAGACTTTGGTTGGAGCGCTGAGTTTGCAATTCCATTTAAAACCTTAAGATTTTCAAGCCAAGAAAATCAGAACTGGGGAATAAACTTCCAAAGAAATATTGCCCAAAAAAATGAACAGTCTTTTTGGGCTCCAATTCCACGACAGTTTAGTTTAAATCGTTTAAGTCTTGCTGGAAATGTTACTGGAATCAATATTCCTTCATCAAGAAATATCAAGATAATGCCTTATGCTTTGGGCTTGTCAAATGATGCTAATAAAGAAGATGTTAAATCGGATGAGACGAAAAGTGATTTTGGTTTTGATGCAAAAATTGGTATTACTTCAAGTTTAAATCTTGATGTAACCTATAACACGGATTTTGCTCAGGTTGAAGCAGACGAACAGCAAATAAATCTCGACAGATTTAGCTTATTTTTTCCTGAAAAACGTTCTTTCTTCTTAGAAAATGCAGGCCTTTTTTCTTCTGGTGAAAATACTTTTTATGGTCCTGATATTGAAATGTTCTTTAGCAGGCGTATTGGCATTGCTAATGATGGCTCTTTAGTACCTATACTTGGGGGTGGTAGACTGACTGGAGAGATGGGAGGTTTTAAAATAGGCGCTCTTAACATGCAAACCAAAGAGGTCAAAAACATTGCAAAAGCTGAAAATTATGGAGTCTATCGTATAAGAAAAGAACTGCCCAATAGGACTAATTTTGGAGCATTGATAACGTCTAAAAATGTCTTGAATTCTAGTGCTAATAATAGAGCATATGCGCTAGATGGTGCGTATGGGATTGGTGAAACAATTCAATTAAAAGGCTTTTTAGCTACCTCTGACCTTCCTGCTGATTCAGACAATAATGGTGATTCATATGCCTACATGCTTGAAGCCAATCGAAATACTCAAGCCTTAACAACGCAATTACGATACAGTGAAGTTGGAAAGAATTTTAATCCTGAAATGGGATATGTTAGAAGGCTTGGCTATCGAAAGGTTTTATTCCGGATTTTAAATAGAACTAGACCTAAGGATTTTTATGGCATATTAGAGCTAAGACCCCATATTACTTATTGGAGTTATTGGGATTTTGATGGCTTTCAACAGTCAGGTTATTTGCACATTGATAATCATTGGGAATTTAGAAATGGATATAGAATAGATACTGCAGTTAATTTCATATGGGAAGGTGTCAAAAGCCCCTTTGAGATAGTAAACGGTGTTACAGTTTCAAATAATTCTTATGCTAATAGTGAATTGCATACAAGGTTTAATTCTAACCTAACGAGGCCTATAAGTCTAATTGTCGTTAGTAAAATTGGTGGTTTTTTTAGTGGAAATAGAAGAAATACCGATACTACTTTTCGTTTTAGGCTTGGCGAAAGATTCACCTCAGAAGTCATATCTAAATACAACGACGTGTCATTACCAGAAGGAAAATTCTATACACATCTTTTGAGATCGCGTTTTACTTATGCATTTAATCCACAAATGTATATTCAGTCTTTGTTGCAATACAATAATCAATCCGATCAATGGTCAATGAACTGGAGATTCATATGGCAACAATCTGCTGCAACCGGCCTCTACATTGTTTACAATCAAACTCAAGATTATGATGGAATACCTACCGATTTGAATATTCGATCTTTAGTGTTTAAATATAGCTATCTTTTTGATATCGATTGATATATTAATCTTTTTTAAAAACTATGGCTTATCTTTTCACCACAACATTTATATGGGCTTTTTCATTTAGTTTAATTGGTCACTATCTTTCTCCTGTCATTGACTCTTGGAGTCTTTCTTTTTTTCGAACTTTAATTGCTCTTTTAGTTTTTATTCCATTTATTGATATTAAAATCTCTCGCAAGCACATGCTTTTTATGATTTTAATTGGTGCAGTTCAAATAGGAATAATGTATTTAATGTATTTAAACGCATTCCATTTTACCTCAGTGTCAAAAATTCTCTTATTTACAATCACCACGCCTCTGTACGTAACTTTTATAGCAGACCTTGTTGAGAAAAAATTTCGCTCATTTTTTTTAATGTTAAGTATTTTATCTATAGTGGGCGCCTCTTTTTTACGTTTTACTTCACCTGCTCAAAACGATTTAATTGGATTTTTTTTAATCCAAGGTGCAAATTTTTGTTTCGCACTAGGTCAGGTTTTATATAAATATTTTGAAAAATGGACCGGAAGAACTCCCAATGGAATGAGTGACTTTGCATATTTTTACATTGGAGCTCTAATTTTTACAACTATAGGCTTTTTATCTTCTGATGTAAAAACTCCTCTACCAAATAACATTGCAACTTGGTTATTGATTGTTTGGATGGGAGTAGGAGCATCAGGGTTGGGATTTTATTTTTGGGATAAAGGATCGCTTTTTGTTAGCTCAGGAACATTAGCGGTAATGAATAATCTTGTTATACCCTTAGGCCTTATGGTGGAAATATTATTTTTTGGTCAAGCTTTAAATTCAGAGACTTATTTAATTGGGACACTTATTATCGTCGTTTCGATATTAGTTTCTTTGCGCAAATAGAATTTTTATATCTTTAGGAATATTTTCTTTTTTTTCATCCAATATAGCAATAGCCAGAAAATGATAAGGTGAAAAATTGCAAAAAGAAGTGACCCGAAAGATCCCTCATTCAGTTCAAAAAAAACTGTTTTATAAAGATAATAGTATCCGTTTACAACACTTTCATTTAATTGAAAATCAATTCTCAACAATATCTTTGTCCATATGGCTGAAATAATGAAAAGAAAAATTGAATTCGACCCTAGAACAGCTAAACCTTTAGCTACGCTTCTATACTTCTTTATATCAATAATGTATATCATAAAGGAAATGAAAAGAGTCGCAATACCAGCTGTAAACATTACATAAGAGCTGGTCCAAAGTTGTTTATTGATAGGCATTAAAATGCCCCAAAACAAACCTATTAGCAAAGATCCTAATCCTAAGACAATCATTCTTTTGATATTATCCCTAATTTTTTTATTAGTAATCATCATAGTGCCAACCAGGAAACCAAAATTAGTAGTTGCGAGGGAGGGAATGGTGCTTAGTATTCCTTCTGGGTCAAATGGTATGCCCATACCTTTATATAGATGACTTTCACCCAATATTAAATTATCAAATGCTAAAATTATATTTGTTTGTAAAGCATAAGGGTCTGTTCCATGGTAGATGCCAAAGATCTCCATTAACCCCCAATAACCAATTAATAGAGCAATTGTAATTTTTACTATGTTGCGGATATCATTTTTCAATACGATGATACTTGAAAAAAAATAACAAATCCCAATTCGCTGTAGCACACCGAGGATTCTCAACGAAGACCAATCCCAATCTTGTCTGATGAAAGGAAATGCATTAAGTAACAAACCGATTAAGAAAATGGAAATTCCTCTTTTAAAGGTTTTTAAAAACAATGGTTTGGTGAGGCACATATCATATTTTTCAAATGAATAACGCATTGAAATGCCTACAACAAATAGAAAAAAAGGAAACACTAGATCGGTAGGTGTGCATCCATGCCAATTGGCATGGATCAGTGGCTGATAGGCCTTAGCCCACGAACCAGGCATATTGACAATAATCATAAATGCCAAAGTCAAACCTCTGAAAGCATCAATTGCAAGTATTCTTCTGAGAGTTGGATGATTCATGCTTTATTTCTTCCATAGTTTTGTTTAATTGAAAGAAACTTGATCATTATCAGTCCTGGGATTGTTGATAAAATTACCCAAATGAAAAAATTAAAATATCCAAATGATTCTTGGATCATTCCGCTAAACATGCTGGGGACCATCATCCCCATCGCCATGATACCAGTACATATTGCATAATGAGAAGTGCTATTCTTACCCTCGGATATCATCATCATGTATAACAAATACGCAGTAAAGCCAAAACCATAGCCGAATTGTTCAATACATACCAGTGTGCCAATCAAAATTTTGTTTGAGGGTAGCGAATGCGCCATGTACACATATACAATGTCTGGTAATTTCATAGCCAAAGCCATCCATACAATCCAAAACTTAAGACCTTGTTTTGCGATTAAAATCCCCCCAACAATTCCTCCTATTGTTAAGCATGCTGTTCCCAATGTTCCATAGAGAAAGCCATATTCAACATTGCTTAGTCCTAAACCTCCATCCTTCAATGAATCAAGCATAAATAATGGCGCAATCTTGACTAATTGTGCTTCTCCGAATCGATATATTAAAATAAAAATAATTGATACAGATATGGATGGTTTTAAAAAAAAGGATTTTAAAATGAGGTAAAACTCTTGAAATAATTGGCTAGAATTATTACTCCTCTTTTGTTCATTTTTAGGTAGCACTTTATAATGATAAAATGCGCTTATAAATAATGTGACTGAGAGGGAAAAAAATAACAATGACCAGGCAAGATTAATTTGACCAGTAAGATCAGTCAAATATCCTACAATAATTATAATCAAGCCTTGACCTGTTATAATCGCTAATCTGTAAAAAGTGTTCCTAATGCCAATATACCATGCTTGATCATGGCTAGATAGGCTAAGCAAGTATAATCCATCTGCAGCAATGTCTTGTGTTGCAGAGCTAAATGCAATTAACCAGAAAAATACTAGTGTATATTTAAAAAAAGATTCCAAAGGGATGGTTAGGCCAATCAGCGCAAGACAGCAGCCAATTAATAATTGCATGCCTATTATCCAAGATCGTTTTGTATTTACTGTATCTATAATTGGGCTCCAAAACGGTTTAATAACCCATGGTAAGTATAGCCAGCTAGTACAAAGCGCTATGTCTGAATTGGAAATATTCAAATTCTTATACATTACAACTGAAACTATCATTGTTATTGCCCATGGTAAGCCCTCTATGAAATAAAGCGAGGGTATCCATTTCCAATGATCAGAAGAGGAATTTTTTTTCATTTATATAATGATATGATATTTGTGTTGCTGTAATAATGAGAAAGGATTTGATTGTGGTCATATTTTTCTAATGCCATACTCAATGCACCTATTTGACATAGGCCGACTCCATGACCCCAACCTCTTCCATTCAATAGGTAGCCATCTTTAACTTCTTCAATTTCAAAAGCAGAGCTGAAAAGGAAGTCCTTTGATAATACTTTACGGATCTCATATTCTGAATTTAAAATAATTGATTTGTTTTTATTCAGTTCATTTAAATATCTAATTTCTAATTTTGCTATCCTTGCCGATTTACCCTTTTTCATGGGAACTAGTGATGTGATGTCAAATATTTTAATTTTTAAAGTTTTATAAACATTTTTAATAATGCCTTTTTTACTGAGTTCAATCTGCCATCTATAGTATTTTCCATTCTCATCAACATTACCAATATAGTTTTTTAAGAATGATTCATCTATTTTTTTACTACTGCAAAAGGGCGTTTTGTCATTTATGTAATCATTGATAGATCGCAAATATGGAACAGGTTCTCCTTGCCATACATTCTCATAATCTTCTGAAATTCCCCCACATGATTTTGAATACCGAGCATCACAGATCATACCTTTGTGGGCAAGAACTTTGCCTCTTGTAGATTTTGCGCTTTTAATAGAGTGTGAAGAAATATGATTGCAACCGTGATATCTTTGACAGCAATCGTCGTTGCAAATATCAAAACCCAGCGAAGAATGCTTTTTCTCTTTATTGGCAAGAAACCATGATCGCGCTATGATGGTTTGAGCTTTTAAAAATTCTGTCGGACATTTTTCGCTCATTTCAGAGGTACTCACACACATTAAATATTGTTCTAAGAATATTTCATTATAAACCAATAGATTAGAATCATAAATTTTTATAATAAGTGAGCCCCAATATGAAGCAGATATCTCTTTCTGCCAATGAAAGCCTCGTCCTGCTGTTAGGCCATAAATTTTTATTTTTGCATCACTTTCTTTATATTTATTCTTAATCTTTATTTCTTTTGATAGAATATTCAATTCCTTGCATGAAATCATTTCATTTTTTATTTTAAAAATTAATTTATTTGACGATTTAGGATCATAATCTTTTTCAGAGCCAGTAATCAAAAAAGAATTTGGTTTAAAAATCTTTATTGTTAAAACCTTCATGCTATCCTCTGGAAGCACTAGACCTATTTTAATCAATGGTTCTTGCATAGTTAATTTTTGATTTTTACTCATTTAATTCAGTATTGTTGATCCCAGCCCTACAAGCGGTGATTTGCGTAGCTTAGAAAGTACTATAAAATCACTTTTTAAAGAATTTTTATCCAAATAAAAATCTTTAATTTGTCCGTTAAGCGCTTTCAGTTTCGATTCAAAAATATTTAAAATGGTATTGAAAATCTCTATTCCATCATTATCGCTACCTAGAAAGATAGAAAGTTGTTGACCGATGATAATTTTGTCCAAATAATTATTTAGATATGGATGTTTTGGTTTTAGTTTGCGATCAATTATGAATTGATCTTCCCAGCCATGATGTACAGTTGTAATTCTTTCAAGAATTAGATCAGCGATCCCGATTGCGATATCTTTTTTCTTTCCTTTGTTGATTAATTTATTTATTCCTTTAAGCGAAGATAGAGTTTCAAAATCATAACCATTTGCAGTTTTCAACTCCCAAGCTTTTCCAATCCAATCTTTAATTTCATTTATATCAAAAATATTACCATTTAATTTTAAACATTCTGCTAAACCTGTTCCGCCTCCTAAATAGTAACCATTTTTAATATTGCGAAATGAACCTTTTTTATGGATATTTTCTCCCAATCCACACATTTTTGAATCGTTTTCTATTTGTATTATTGGTTTTACTAGATTTGGGATCTGAGCTTCTAATTCTTTACAAAAATTCATCATTCTGGGGCCATTCTTCATTATTTTGATGCCTCTTTTGTCACTTGTTTTTTCTCCAGGCATGGCTATAGCAATTTTTATATCTTCATCATCATTTAGATCTTTTATTATTTGAACAATGGTTTTAACTATGACCATTCCTTGATGTGATTCAATATCCAAAATTGGATGATTTCTTTTTTGATCATCAATAGAAATTGGAATGAAGTTTGGATTATACGATTTGTGCTCTAGATATTTTCTCTCTATAATAGGCTCAATTATATCTATTGAATTAGATGAGTTGATTTTTACTCTTGCTGCCTGAACTTTAGTTCCACCCCCATCGATACATACGTAATTCATATTATTTTATATTTTTGTTTAAGATCGATAATCTTCATGTAGGAGTGAATAATTGAATCTAGCTGAATTAGTTTTTCGCTCAGCAGCTCTTTTATTAATGCTAAAACTTTTCTAGCAATGTATTTATCATAAATAAGATTATTTCCAAAACAGAAGAGATTTACCCCTGCGTTAATCATTAAACGTAAAACATTTTTTAATTCATAATAGTCAGCAATAGCTTTCATTTGAGGATCATCGCTTATTATCAAGCCTTTAAAATTCAAATTTTTTCTTAAAAGGCCATTCAATATCTTCTTAGATAGAGTTGCCGGGTATTCTTTATCTAGTTTGCGGTTAATTATATGAGAGGTCATAATTCCGTCAAGATAATTATCCTTTATCAAATGTTTGTATGGTAGAATTTCTTCTTCACTCCATTCATTGGTGTTGTCAGTCAATGATAAGTGAGTATCATCTTTTGCACTTCCTTGGCCTGGAAAATGTTTTGCTATAGAAATTATTCCGAGCGATCGATGTTCATTGATAAAGAGTTTTGAGTGATCAATGGTATCTGAAGAATTTTTTGATATGCATCTTCTTTTCTTAGCTATTATTGACAAAGGATTCATTTCTAGATCTAGCACAGGAGCAAAATTTAAATTGATGCCATGTAATTTTAGTGCTTCAGCTGTTCTTTTTGCGAAGCTGGAAGTTTTCAATGGTTCATTAATTTTTCCTATTTCAGCCCAGCTTTCAAAGTCCTTATATTCATCAATATTCTTCAACCTATTTACCTGACCACCCTCCTGATCAATTCCTATGAGTAGGGATGTATTAAATTGTGACTGTAAAAAAAAAGTGAATTCCTTAAGCTGATTAGAATCAATAATATTTTTCGTAGAAATATCTTTGCTTGTAAGATCCTCGTCATAAAGTATGACTCCTCCAATATCATGCGAAGGGAGAGTTTCCATAAAGTTAGCTATATCTTTTTTATTTGAACCTTTCAGGCCAATCATTATCATTTGACAAATCATAGATTCCACATCTGGATATTGCATATTCATAAGCACCAAAATAAAAGTTAAAGACTTATTGCGCAAGTTCAGTTAATTTTTAGACTATGCTAACTAAAAAAATAATTATCCTATCTTTTGCATTTCTATTATCCTGCTCGAGCATTGTAACTAATCTCATTGAAAATTCTTGGGCTGAATCAGTTATTAAAAAAATGACATTAAGAGAAAAGATAGCTCAAATGATGGTTTATAGAATGAATATGCATTACGTTAATTTTGAAAATAAAGATTGGAAAGAACTTATTCAGCTTATAGAGACTGATGGTATAGGTATCATTCATATTTGGTTTGGCGACGTTGGAAGCTCATTGACTACATTGAATTTTTTGCAGCAAAAGTCCAAGTTGCCAATTTTGGTTGAAGCTGATATAGAATCAGGTCTAGGTAGAAGATATAATGGATCGGTCAGGCTGCCTCCAATGATGGCTATAGCTGCAACAGGAAATTCTTATTACGCTTACGAAGCAGGAAGAATTTCTGCTGAAGAGAGTAGAGCAGTTGGAATTCACTTTAATTTAGCTCCAGTGGTTGATGTCAACAATAATCCTAAAAATCCAATTATCAATACCAGATCGTTCGGTGAAGTTCCAGATTCTGTGCATAAGTATTCAAAGGATTTCATAAAAGGTCTGAAAGATTTTGGAATGCTTACCACTGCAAAACATTTTCCTGGCCACGGTGATACAGAGACAGATTCTCATTCTGCGCTGGCAATGATTCCCAGTGATTCTGCAAGACTCTGGAATATTGAATTGCCGCCTTTTCGCTATGCAATTGAAGCAGGAGTCGATGCTGTGATGATAGCCCATGTCTCAGCACCTGATTTTCAAAGACACTCTGAAGTGCCAGCTAGCTTATCTTCTTTTTGGATTCAAGATATTCTTAGGAAAGAAATGAGTTTTAATGGCGCAGTGATCACTGATGCTATGGGTATGGGTGGTATAATTAAAAATTATTCGGATGATTATGCCATTGTTGAAACAATAAAAGCAGGATCAGATATCATCATTCAGAATGATCGACTATCTCATTTTATTGATGTTATTGAAAAAGCAGTATTAGAAAATGAAATAGATGAGGATCAAATAAACCGATCCGCTCTCAAAGTATTAAAAATGAAAGAAAAGATCGGTCTTCATAAAGAGCGACTTATAAACTCTTACAATACGCATAGAACAATAGGAAAAAAAGACAACTTCCTTGTCGCAGATGAGATTGCTTCTAAATCAATCACTCTTGTTAAAAATACTAAGCAAATTTTACCATTATCACCCGAATTAGATGAATATCTATATGTTATTGATCTTTATGATGGAGCAAATAATCACAATGAAAGCCATTTTACAAAAACCTTAAAACAAAGCGGGAGGAAAGTAAACTCTTTTCAATTGGATAAAAGCGATAGTTTAGTTGTTGCAAACCACATTCTTGATCAAATACCCTCTGATGCAATTGTCTTTTTAAATGCTCATGCGAATCCTGTTGAATGGAAGGAAAATATATTCTTACCTGAGGTTGAAGCTGACTTTATTAACAGAATAATTGAAAAATGTGAAAATCTGATTATCACTAGTTTTGGAAGTCCTTATTTAATAATGGATTTTCCAAAAGCGTCTACATATCTTTGCGCTTATAGCAGCAATCAACTTCAGCAGAATGCTGCAGTAAATGCGCTCATGGGAAAAAATTCCATTCAAGGTATTTTACCTGTCACAATTCCTGAGATTGCCATGAGGGGCACAGGTATCAATATTGAATCCAAAGAGTGGAAAGCAAAAGAAAAAAAAATAGAACCAGGAAAAGAGTTAATAAGAATAAGACCTGATGAGATCGATGTTGACATCTCATCAATTAACCAATTGTTGGAAGAAGCTGTTTCTGATTCTGCTTTTCCTGGAGGAGTTATCCTAGCAGCTAAGGATGGGCAGATTTTTTTACATCAAAGTTTTGGATACAAGACTTACCAGCAAACTGAACCAATGGTAAGAGGATCTATTTTTGATCTCGCATCGATAACAAAAGTGGTATCAACTACCTCTGCAGTTATGTTTTTAGTAGATCGTAACAAAATTAGCCTTGATGATAAAATCATAAAATACATTCCTGAGTTCTCCAGCAATAATAGTTTATCAAAAAAAGTAAAAGATAATATTACCATAAGAGATTTAATGACCCATTCATCAGGTTTGCCACCATTTAAAAAGTATTACTTGATGGACAGCAATGTGGAGTCAAGGATTGACTCTGTGATGAATACAGATCCAGAATTTGATCGACATGAAAAGACCGTATATTCTGATGTTGGGCTGATAGTGTTGGGTAAATTAATTGAAAAGGTTTCCGGAAAGCCTCTTGATCAATATGTAGATTCATTATTATTTAATCCACTGGGTATGAATTCATCTTTTTTTAATCCTCCAAAACATAAACTGAAAAGAGTTGTTCCAACTGAAATCAGTGCAATTACCAATGAAGTTATTTTGGGATTCGTTCACGATGAAAATGCGTTCAGTATTGGCGGTGTTGCAGGGCATGCAGGATTATTCTCAACAGCAATGGATATAGCCAAGTTTTCTCAAATGATGTTAAATAATGGATTGTATGGATGGAAACGTTTTTTTAAACCTGAGACAGTAAATCTATTTACCATGAAAGCAAATATAGTAAAAGAAAGCTCAAGAGCCTTGGGCTGGGATACTCCTGCTGGAAAATCATCAGGAGGTGTATATTTATCAGATTCGAGTTTTGGTCACACTGGATTTACAGGTACATCGCTATGGATAGATCCAGATAACAATTTGTTTGTTATTCTTTTTACGAACGCAGTTCATCCAAAAAGAGAATATAAAAATCCAAAATATTTCGATTGGAGACAAAGAATTCATTCTTCTGTTTACGAGCTAATAAAACTTAATAGCGTGAATCCAAATCTCGAATTTAGAGATAGGTGGAAGTGATAATTTTAGCTTTATAAATATGATTCGTTTTTTATTATTTATATTATTTATGAGTTGTCAGCCAAAGTACGATTGGTTAGATACATTGCCTAAACCATGGAACTTAAACAGAAGAGAATTCTCTAGCTACCTACCTTTATTTCAAAAAAAATACCCCAACTTTTTAAACAGAATTAAAGCTTTTTCGTTATGGCAAGTTGGAAAACCATATCAATTATTTTGTCTTGGCGAAGAAACTGGCAAAGATTTAGATCCAATTTTTAGGATGGATGTTTCAGATTGTACTGTTCATATTTTGACATCCATTGCAAGTGTTCAAAGTAAAAATTGGGATGAAGCAAGATCCAATATTATAAAAATACATTACAAAAAAGATCCTAATGGCATTAGCATGCCTACTTATAAATCTAGATGGCACTTCACCTCTGATAGAATACAAGACAATCCGTCAACGCGTGATATCACTTCTCAATTAATAGACCAAGAACAACTTAGTAGCGTTTATCTGACATTGAATGAAAAAAAGGATGGAAATGAATTTTTAGAGCTAGGTTGGAAAAAACCAACAATAGTTTATTATATAGATTCTGAAAAAATAGATAACAAGGTTCTAGAAAAATTGCCCATTG
Organism: uncultured Fidelibacterota bacterium; assembly: GCA_902615915.1. GTDB lineage: Bacteria > Fidelibacterota > Marinisomatia > Marinisomatales > TCS55 > TMED144. The sequence goes on along the minus strand of CACMQQ010000003.1, from coordinate 113,376 downwards.
TAGCTGGGGCAGCGTTTGTCAAGGAATCGTATTTTGATATGGGATTGGTAGTGTCCCACGAAGGAGTTATCATAGATAAAAGTGAAATCATCCATGCTTCTTCGGAGTTTGGTAAAACCGTTAAAATGGATTTTTTAGATTATCTATTACCAAAAGGCAAGCCCAGGTTCGATGGTGTAATATTTTTTTCATTTCATCCTCTTGATGAGTAAAACTTGCACTGGATTGATTTTTTAATAATTTCTTTTTTTATTATTGGTTTTCCACTCTACGGCTATTTGCAAAGAAAGAGAAATAAAACAATAGAAGACTATTTTTTAGGCGGTAGAAATATTCCTTGGTATGTGGCTATGATGTCTATTGTGGCAACAGAAACATCAGTTCTTACTTTTATCAGTGTGCCAGGTTTATCTTATTCAGGTAATTGGACTTTTTTGCAATTGTCTTTAGGGTACATCATTGGAAGATTAGGCGTGAGTGTTCTTTTATTACCAATTTATTTTGAAAAGGGAGTGATATCGATATATCAAATCATTGGTATGAGGTTCAATCTTTCTATGCAAAGAATATCATCATTGGTATTTTTAGCCACCAGATTGCTTGCCGACGGAGTGAGGTTTCTTGCTACTGCAGTAATTGTGCAAATTTTAACCGGTTGGTCTATTTTCTCTTCAATATTTATTATAGGATGTACAACCCTGATATATTCATTTTTTGGAGGAATAAGATCAATTCTTTGGATAGATTTTTTTCAATTTATTTTATATCTCTTTGGTGGTCTAACAGCAATTATTATCGGCTTAAGTTATGTTGAATTATCATTCTTTGATCTATTGTCATATCTATCGAATAGAGAAAAACTACAATTGTTTGAATTTAGCGGGAATCCTATTGGTAATTCATATCACTTTGTATCTGCATTAATAGGGGGCATTTTTCTATCACTTGCTTCACATGGCATAGATCATATGATGGTTCAAAGAGTATTGAGTACCAAAAATCTTATAAGTGCAAAAAAAGCAATGATTGGAAGTGGTATTTTGATACTTTTTCAATTTACAATATTTCTTTTTGTTGGTAGTTTGATTTTCATTTTGATGGGTAATGAACCTATTGAGCAGGACCGAGAATTCACCACATTTATCATTGAATACGTTCCAGTAGGGTTGAGAGGTTTGCTTTTGGCGGGTGCAATATCTGCTGCTATGTCAACATTGAGCTCATCTATCAATTCGCTCACAACATCAACCGTGGTAGATATATTTGATAAGAATAGTTCTTTGAAAGCTTCCAAATTGATAAGCCTTTTGTGGGGTATTGTATTAATGATCTTTGCTTTTTTATTTGATGAGACTAACTCATCTATAATAGAGGTTGGTCTAAGGATAGCATCTTTCACATACGGAGGTCTATTAGGCTTATTCTTTCTATCTAAAATTAATTTAAAAATCAATCCTCTCTATCCGCCATTAGGGTTGGTCTCTAGTATGATCTTAGTATTTTTTCTTGATAGCTGGGGGTTTGCTTGGACCTGGTTTGTGCTGATATCAAGCTTGGCTAATGTCTTGTTAGTTGTAAGCCTTCAGCAGATAGAAAATTCACTTATTTCTAAATCTTAAGCTTTAAGCCCCGACTGGCAATTTTATACCCCAAAGTCTTAAGTTCATCGTTAATGCGCGAGTTAGGCATAAGAGCGGTATTGGTATGATTCAAATGAATGAAATGAACCTTTGATTTTTCTTTCATAGGCTTGAGAATATCCATTGTTTCTACTATAAATGGATGTGGTATTTTAGACATATCACGCCCAGGTAATTCATCTTGCTCAGCAAATGTTCCATCAATCAAAGAATAATCATTTTCTTCCACAATTTTAATAAGATCATTGTCCCATTTTTGCCATTTGTCAATATCTGGTATGTAGATTAACGATTTACTAGGACCTTCAACTTTAAATCCAACGGTTTCTGAAAATTCATCTCGGTGAGGAACTAGAAAAGGGGTTATGGAAATTCTCTTATTCAATTTAATCTTTTTATCATCTTTTAATGATTTGATCTTGATATTTTTAAGTTTTACTAGTTGGCTCCATGGACCATTTGCCTTGATAAATTTCGTCATTTTGGGCATAGTATATACCGGAGTGTTTTTATAGCCCATTACCTCTCTTCCAAAATGTATGAGACCACTGTAGTGCCCTATATGTGCATGCGTTATGAATGCCCCTTTAAATTTTGCTGGATCATTATTCGTTAATTGTTTCAATTGGTCAGGGAAATCTGGCGTTACATCAATGATCCAAGCGCTGTCTGATTTAGGATCAACTATTCCAATGCTAGAAACAAGCAATCTTTTTTCGGGATCTCCCCATCGATCTATGCAACAATTTTTCATACATCCAGCTTGAGGTGCTCCACCATCTTGTGCAATACCCAATACAATTACATAAGGATCAAATTCTTCATTAGTTGAGCATGATGTATGCACAAAGGAGAGTAATGTAATTGTAAATATGGTAAAAACTAAGGACCGCATATCAATTATAGAGAATGTATTTCTTTGAGGTTTCAATAAAGTCTATATTATGAAATATTGTTTTTAAATCAATAGGCATCTCATTAAAAATGTTTAGCTCATCAACTCCTAACAAGCTGATCATTCTTTTATCGTTAATTACAAATTTATTTGGATACTCATCGCGAAGAATTGAAATGATATTCAACCCAATTTGCACACTTTGGTAAATATCGCGATCTATAATTTTAATTTCAATACCTTTACAGATCTTATTTTTGAATGTTGGGTTGATAGCCATGCCATCTATATCTGTTGGAATATAAGTAACTGGTTTGAACTCAACTCCAGGCATTTTTATCTCATTCAATCTGTTTGAAAGTTTAGCATTGTCAATCCATGGTGCTCCAAAACGCTTAAAGGGTTTATCTGTGCCCCTACCTTCGTTAATGTTGGTAGCTTCAAGTAGGCACATGCCAGGATAAATAAGCGCCGTATTGAGATCAGGAATGTTAGGCGAAGGCTTAATCCATTGAAGCCCTGTTTCATCATACCATTGGTTTCGTTTCCAGTTTTTCATTTTTATCACACTCAGTTTGGGTGCACCTTTGATCCATTTTTCACCAGCCATCATTTTTGCTAACTCTCCAATCGAAAGTCCATATCGAATGGGGATTGGATAGTTTCCAACAAAAGATTGATAATCCATATTAAGCAAAGGCCCCTCAATAAGATTGCCTTTTATTGGATTTGGTCTATCTAAAACTATAACTTTTATTTTTGCTTGTGATGCAACTTCCATAACATAGCCCAAAGTTGTAATATAAGTGTAAAAGCGCGCTCCAACATCTTGCACATCGTATACTATGATATCAATATCTTTTAAATCATTTTTTGACGGTCTTTTCTTATTTCCATATAAACTAATCACTTGAGGCATGTCATTTAATTTATCATAGTCTAATTTTTCACCAGCAGCAGCCTCACCAAAAAGCCCATGTTCAGGCGAAAAAATAACTTTAAGATTGACATTTTCATGTTCTAAGAATTTTAAATAATTGGATCTTCCTTCTTTATCGACACCACTTTGATTAGTAACTAGTGCAATATCTTTATTTTTGATCAAATTAATTTTTTCATCGAATAGGACGTCAAGACCTAAAATGACTGACTGAGGATCATCACTTACTGAACTTCTTTCAAAAGTGTTATTTATTGTATATCCTGAGCAACTTAATAACAGTATTAAAAGATAAGGGATTAGTGATTTCATTAGTTTATTAATTTAAATTTTCGAGTAACGGATTTTTTGCCTTGCACAATGGATGCGCTATACACTCCGCTTGGAGCTTTTTCACCATACTTGGTAAATCCTGTCCATCTAAATCTTTGTTTTTTTACGGGTAATTCATAAATGCGCATTTTAAAGATCTCATTATTTTTGTTATCTTGAATAGTGAGGAAACAGTATGGTTCATATTCATTAGAATAAAATTCTATGGTAATGGATTTATCTTCGTGGTTATTGTAAAATCCGGTAATTCCCATTCCTTTTTGATATGAGGCATCTAGGGTTTTTTGGCTTATTTCTGGAGTAATAGTTTTTGCGTCAAAGTAGTTTAGCACACGTCCCATGATATCATTTCTTATGTATCCAGGATAGATAGATTCAAAGCCAATTGTCATATAGACAATTGCACCAGGCATTATCCCATCTTTGAATAATCCTTTATAGTAAATACCCGCCCCTCCATAAACAGAGGGACTAAGACCGCTAAAAACAGCAAGACGATTTGCATTGCCTATTGGAATTACGCCATCTGGCCAATCCACGTCATACGTATTGCCAGATCCATCATCATAATTAAAATTAATACCAGCAATAATTGAATTTTCACTAGATTTGATCCTGTAAACACCTTTTCTACCTCCCACAGCATCTGTTATATACCGAGACTTCAAAATCTCTCTAAAGAATTTTTTATCGCTATTAGTTCCTCTCTGGACCAAATCATATCCGATTTCAGAACCCGAAACAAAAATCTTTCCACCAGAGATTAAATATTTTCTTACCAAATATTGTTCTCTCTCGCTAAATGAGCTCGTTGAAACTCCTTCCTCACCAAGCATCCAAACCACAATATTATAGTCTGATAAATTGATCCATCCATTGATAATAGCCTCATTGGAAGCTGAGTCAAAATCATAACCATTATCAAATATTGCTATTCCATGTTGTAATATATAATTGAAGGTATTGTTGGTTCCAACGATCCTATCATTACCATTTACAATTAAAATTTTCGATCGGCTGGATGCATACGAGGCGCCTAAAAGTTCAGTGAAAGGTCCTTTTCTTGTTCCTTTGGAAGCCCTAATCTTTAAAAAGAAAATATCATCGTCATCGTCCTTGTCAATGATTATTGGAGACCCTGTAAATGTACCGTAGGATGAAGAGTCAGTCATGTTCTCAAATTGACGAGCGACCTCATATGATACCAAAGAATCAACTTCCGAAAAATCAATGTAAATCTTTTCATCTTTTGAGGTAATATGCAAATTGACGGGAACTTTTAAAGCGGTTTCTATTTTTTTTGGAGACTCTATTGAAGGATCTATGAATATTGCGTCATCGTATTGACCAAAAATAAACGAAGTAAGTAACAGTGTTAATAATTTTATTATTTTAAACATTGCAGTTTGAAAAGATATCCTCCAAGGTCTCTCTTTTTCTAATAAGTTTAAAATCGTTTTTACTAATTAAAACTTCCGCAGCTCTGGGTCTGGTATTGAAGTTGTGAGACATCGAGTATCCATAGGCGCCTGTATCCATTACAGCAAGAAGATCGCCCTCTTTCACACTAGAAAATAATCGATCGGTGGCTATGCGATCAGTATTTTCACATATTTGTCCTGTAAAGTCATACACTTCTTTGTCATCACTCTCTTCACCAAGCTTGTAGATCTTATGATAGGCTCCATAAAGTGCATTTCGCATGAGCGTTTCCATGCCAGCATCAGTTCCAATATAGTTTTTATAACTTTTCTTAGTTGCAACAACTTTTGTCAAAAGGTAGCCTGCATCTGCTATGATGTATTTGCCCGGTTCTAACCAAAGAGAGGGAGCATTATCCCTAGTAAAGTATTTGTAAAATATTTTTGAAAGCCTTTGAAATAATCTATTAATCTCAAGAGGTTTTTCATTCTCCTTGTAAGGAATTCCAAAACCACCCCCCATACTGATATATTCAAATTCTATACCTGTTTGCATAGATATCTTTTGAACATTATCCATTATAAGAGTAAATACTTTTTCAAAGTATTCTTGATCTAAATTTCCTGAACCTGCCATGCATTGCAGGCCAAATCTTTTTATTCCAAGGCGCTGCGCTTTCTCATATGCATCGATTATGTTCTCGTGCGGTATGCCAAATTTAGCATGAAGTCCGGCAGTGGTAATCTGCGCAAATGACCCATTCCCAAAACCTGGATTAAGACGAAATGAAATGATCTCAGGTATGCCTACTTTTTGCAACCTTTGTATTGATGTAATATCATCTAAATTGATGTTGCAATGATTATCATATGCCATCTGCAGATCGCTAATTAATTCATAATTACCTGTGTATAAAATCCTTGACCCTGGAATGCCAACTTTATTGGATATGAATACTTCTCCTGGGCTTGAACAATCAGTCCCCATATCTGGCAATGTATCAATCATTAGTTTTAATAGATGGGGATTGCTATTTGCTTTTGCTGAATAGCAAATGTGATATTTTTCAAAATTTTCCTCTAACGTATTGTCCAAATTAATGAGATTTTCGACTAATCTATCTCTATCATATAAATAACAAGGCGTTCCATATTTATTGGCAATGTCCTTAAATAAGTCTTTATTGGCTAAGTTTTTCTTTAATGGATGCATTTATTTAATATTTTGTAGCATTGTTTTTTATCAATAGAAACATTAGAATTTAATTATAAAAAAAACATTGAGTAGTAATGATTAAAATAATAAAATGGTTAATGATTTTAAATATTGTTCGTTTACATGGGCAAATATTATCATTTAATAACATTGAGAATGGCCTTTCAAACACTCTAAATAGTAAAAATACTCAAGCTATTTTAACCAGCGGTTTAGCCCTTACTTTTTTCGCCAGCAAATATGATAACACTATAAGAACCAATAATGAAAATAAAAGTCTTCTACCATCGCGTTTGAGTCAAGTTGGTGATTTTTGGGGTATTTTGAGCCCACTTGCTGTATGGGCAATAATGTTAAAAAGCAATATGAACAAAGATTACGTTTCTAATGCTTTTGTAGCTAATATCATGTCAACCTATGCAATCAAAAGCCTATCTCAGCGCCAGAGACCTGATGGTTCTAACAATTACTCATTCCCTTCTGGTCATACTTCAAATAGTTTTTTAGCTGCCGAATTAATTAATCAAATCGAGGGAATACCCTTATCGGTTCCATTTTATCTGTTATCAATTAATACTGCTTTAAGTAGAATAAAGGATAAAAAGCATTTTTTGTCAGATGTGGTTTTTGGAGCTGCTATTGGCATATCAATTGGTAAAGGCTTTAAGATTTTAAGAAAAGAAAAGACTGATCACCGATTAAAAGATGAATTAGAAAAAGATTTTTATATACATTTTAGGTGGTTGATTTAAATTAAATAGCTACTTTAATTCCAAGGAGTAACGTTATGATTAAAAAATTATTACCTTTTTTTACCCTCGTTTTTATCACTCATACCATTTCTTTTGCTCAAATAGATTGGACTGCAAATAAAAAAGACATTGAATCCTCAATTGAAAAACATGAAAAAGCGCTCATTAAAATTAGTGATGCAATATGGTCACATGCTGAAGTAGCCCTTGAAGAATACAAATCTTCGAAAGTGCTTGCAGACTATGCGCAAAAAAATGGATTTGATGTTGAGAGAGGTGTAGCAGGTATGCCAACTGCATTTATCGCATCCTATGGCAAGGGTAGCCCCAGAATAGGAATATTGGGAGAATTTGATGCAAACGCAGGCATATCACAAAAACTTAAACCTGTAAAAGAAGCTCTAATTGAGGGGGCGCCTGGTCATGGTTGTGGACATAATCTTTTTGGCACTGCCAGTCTTGGAGCTGCAATTGCAATAAAAGAACTCATTCAAAAAAAGAAACTGAAAGGAACTATCGTTTTTTATGGTACTCCAGCTGAAGAGACCATATTTGGCAAAGTATGGTTTGCACGCGAAGGGTTATTTAATAATCTGGATGTATGCATGGATTGGCATCCATCTGACATCATTGAAGCGTCAACTCAAAGTAGCAAAGCCTTGATCGACTTTAGAGTGAAGTTCACAGGAAATACTGCACATGCATCATCGGACCCTTGGAATGGCTACAGCGCTGTTGATGCAATGGAGTTATTTACTACTGGAATTAATTATTACAGGGAACATGTAAAACCCACAACTAGAATACATTATCAAATTGAAAAAGCTGGTGATGTTGTAAATGTTGTCCCAGACTATGCGCAGATTTGGGTTCGAGTCAGAGAAAATGATAGAGAATCACTAAATGTTGTATATGAACGAGTTAAGAAAATTGCCGCAGGGGGAGCTTTAATGGCTGAGGTAGAACATGAAGTTTCGTTAATCTCAGGAATTTATGAAATATTGCCAAACAGAAGAGGAGCGGCTGTTGTACAAACAAATTTTGAGCTATTGGGCCCCCTAAAGTATAGCGCGAGCGAAACAGAGTATGCCAAAGCAATCCAAAAAGCGACCAACAAGCCGCAAGTTGGTATGGATGGTGAGATCTATCCAATGAGAGAAACCCTCCCAGCTCAAGGGGGATCTACTGATGTTGGAGATGTTAGTCAAATAGTACCAATAGTAAGATTAAGGACACCGACTGCTCCTAAAGATGCACCTTGGCACTCCTGGGCTGTGGTCGCATGCACTGGAATGTCCATTGGTCATAAAGGAATGCTTCACGCATCAAAAGCCTTGGGTATGACCATGGTAGATATTTTTGAAGACCCAAAACTTGTCAAAGAGATCAAAGCTGAATTTAAAGAGCGTAAAGGAAGTAGAAGGTATGAGCCTATGATACCACCTGGACCTCCTCCAATCAAGAGATAAAAATGTTTGAAAAAAATATTTTAATTAATAGAAGGTCTCTAATTTGCGATAAAGTTCAATCAGGATTAATATTTTTATACGGAAATAATCCTGTTCCAATGAATTATCCATCCAATACCCTACGATTTAGACAGGATAGCAATTTTTTATATTACTGTGGATTAGATTTCCCCGGGTTAAATGTGATAATTGATACCGAATCAAAGAGATCTGTCTTGTTTGGAGATGATTTGTCTTCTGATGATATCGTTTGGGAGGGTTCGAGGATCTCAGTAATGGATATGGCAACACAAGTTGGAATTGAAGAAAGTATGCCTACTTCAAAACTTGAACAATATTTGTCATCTTACAAAGGAAAAATACATTATTTGCCAGCATACAGAGCTGAACATATTAATTTTCTAAGAAGTCTATTTAATCAAAATATACATACCTCAAAAGAATTGATTTCTTCAGTCATTGCTCAAAGATCAATCAAGGCACAAGAAGAGATATCAGAAATAGAATCTGCACTAAAAATCACAGCTGAAATGCATAAGATAGCAATGCAAAATTCCTCAGATGGGGTCACCGAGCAATCGGTTGTAGGAAAAATGGAAGGCTATGCCTTTAGCAATGGAAGTCGGTTGGCCTATCCATCAATATTTACTATTAATGGGGAGATATTACATAACAACAATTATCAAAATCTTATGAAAAACGGTCAGCTGCTTTTAAATGATTCAGGAGCTGAATCTTCAAATTATTATGCTAGCGATATAACCAGAACCTTTCCTGTAAGCGGTAAATTCTCATCTCAGCAAAGAGAGATTTATTCAATCGTGTTTAAGATGCAAGAAGCAGCCTTGAAACTTTGCAAAGCGGGAAATTCATTTAAAAGTGCCCATTTGGAAGCTTCAAGGATTGCCGTGGAAGGTTTAAAAAGCCTTGGTTTAATGCGAGGTGATACGGAAAGTGCGGTCCAAAACGGTGCCCATGCTCTTTTTTTTCCGCACGGACTGGGACATATGCTTGGTTTAGATGTTCACGATATGGAGGGATTGGGTGAGGATCTTGTTGGCTATGAATCCGGTTCTGATAGAAGCGATCAATTTGGCCTGGCATATTTAAGATTGTCAAAAGAATTAAAATCAGGCTTCGTAATAACGGTAGAGCCAGGAATTTATTTTATTCCGCATTTGATCGATGATTGGGCATCATCAAACAAACTTGCTGATTTTATAATTTATGATGAGGTAAAAAAATATAAAGGTTTTGGAGGAATAAGAATCGAAGATAATGTTCATATTACCGATAGTGGACATGAAATTCTGGGACCAAACATTCCAAAGACAATATCAGAGATCGAGTCATGCATGGCAGGAAGTGCGTAAACCCTTTTTTAAATTAAATTATTATAATTAAAGAATTTTAACGTACACTTTCAACCATTAATAGACTTGGTATTTTTGAAAAAATTCTAAAAATGCATAAAAATGTTAGTTCATAGACCTTTTATAGGTTATGTAATTATAAATTCTTATTAATTAATTATAGAAACAGGAGCAATATAGTGTTTTCAAATTTAGACTGGGTTATCGTTTCGATTTACATCGCAGGAATAGTGGCAATTGGGCTTTTCTATTCTAGGAAAAAAGAGTCAAGCGATGAATATTTTTTAGCAAGTAGAAATACTGGGTGGTTCGTCATTGGGGCCGCTTTATTTGCTTCCAATATAGGATCAGAGCACTTAGTAGGTTTAGCAGGTACAGGTGCAAACAGCGGATTACCAACAGTACAGTTTGAGATACTAGCTTCGTTAATCCTTTTGATCCTTGGCTGGTTTTTCGTTCCCTATTATTTAGCTAGCAAAATCTCTACTACTCCTGAATTTCTTGAAAAGCGATTCTCTCCTTTTGCTAGATATTATTTATCAATCATTTCAATCTTTGCTTATGTAATAACAAAAATAGCTGTAACTGTCATGGCTGGGGGGATTGTCTTTGAAACCTTGATGGGTATCGACTTTTGGGTCGGTGCTTTGATTATCATTTTATTGACAGGAATATATACGATCTTAGGCGGACTCAAAGCTGTTGTTTATACGGAAACAATTCAAACTTTTGTTTTGATATTTGGATCAATCGTAGTTTTGATCTTTGGATTAAATGAACTTGGTGGATGGAATAATATGGTAGAGATTGCTCCAGTTGATTTCATGAGTGTTTGGCGACCATCTGATCATCCTGAGTTTCCCTGGACAGGAATCATTTTTGGTGCACCAATTTTGGGAATTTGGTACTGGTGTACAGATCAAAATATAGTACAAAGAGTTCTTTCGGCTAAAAATATTCATGAGGCGAGAAGAGGAACTATATTTGCAGGTTTTTTAAAGATCACACCACTATTTTTATTCGTTATGCCTGGTATCATTGCATATTGTTTAAACCAAGAGGGAGCTCTCCAGCTTGAAAACAGTGATCAGGCTCTACCTGTTCTAGTTCAAACCTTGCTTCCCAGTGGTTTGAGAGGTTTAGTGGCTGCGGGTTTGTTAGCAGCGTTAATGAGCTCGCTTGCTTCAGTTTTCAATTCTTCATCAACCTTGGTTACGTTAGATATTTATAAAAAGTTCAAACCACATAGCTCTGAAAAAGAATTGGTCTTTGTTGGTCAAGTTTCGACGGCTTTTTTAGTTGTTTTGGGATTGCTATCTATTCAGCTTATTGAAGGTGGTTTCTTTGGTGGCACACTTTTCGTGAAAATTCAAGCGATCCAAGGACTCATATCTCCCCCAATTGCCGCAGTATTTTTGCTTGGCATCTTTAACAAACGAGTTAATAATCAAGGTGCGCTAGCATCCTTAGGGGTCGGATTTGTATTGGGAATGATGCGGTTTTTCCTGCTCATATTTGAGCCTCAGGAAGGAACAATCTTACATTTATTGGTCAGTATCAACTTCTTGCACTATGCCGCTTATTTATTTTTGGTTTGCACAGTAGTTTTGATCGGTGTCAGTTATTTAACACCCCCGCCTGATGAATCGCAAACTAAGGGACTGACATATGACCCTTCACAAAACAACACTAAAAAGTCATTTGAAGAAGAGACTCAAGACAAAACAGATAAGATTTTATCGGGACTTGTTGTCTTAGCGGTAGTTGCTGTTTGGGTGATTTTTAGATAAGCTACAAATTGAATAGAAGAAAATTCATAAAAACCACTGCTGTTTTAAGCAGTGCATCCTTGTTAAAGCCCAGTTTCGCTTTTTCAGGTTCTTTATCCAAATTAAAAATTGGTATAATTGGTACCGGCTTGAGAGGCCAATGGATGATAGATCTCTTTTTGGACAGACCTGATGTAGAAATTAGCGCTATTTGTGACATTGATGACAAAATGATTGAAATGACAAAGGAAATATTTCGAAAAAAAGGACGAGCAATTCCAAAAATTTACAATCGAGATGAGAATGATTATTTAAATCTTTTGTCAAACGAAGACCTTGACGGTGTAAATATTACTACCCCGTGGCGATGGCATCATCCAATGGCAATATCAGCCATGAAAAACAATGTTCATGTAGGAGTTGAGGTTCCTGCAGCGCTCACTGTATCAGAGTGTTGGGATCTTGTAGATACCTCTGAAAAAACTGGTAAATTGTGCATGATAATGGAAAACGTATGTTATCGTAGAGATATCATGGCCATCCTAAATATGGTGAGGCTTGGGATGTTTGGCGAAATAATCCATTGCCAAGGTGGATATCAGCACGACCTAAGACATGTGAAATTTAACGATGGTACTCAACCTTACGGAGGTGGAGTTGAATTTGGAAAAAAAGGTTTTTCTGAAGCCAGATGGAGAACCCAACACTCCGTCGATAAAAATGCTGATCTTTATCCCACGCATGGTCTTGGTCCTGTAAGTCCTATGTTGGACATAAACAGAGGGAATAGAATGCTTCATGTCACCTCAACCGCATCTCAAGCAAGAGGTTTGAAGAAATACATTGTTGAAAAAGGGGGAACAGATCACCCAAACGCTCAAGTGAATTTTAAGTTAGGTGATGTAGTTACCTCAGTAATTAAATGCGCTAATGGCCAAACTATCGTCCTCAGTCATGATACCAATTCACCTAGACCTTATAGCTTGAACTTTCGCGTACAAGGCACTCAAGGAATTTGGATGAAAGACAATAAATCCATCTATATTGAGGGATTAAGCCCGGAAAACCATCGTTGGGAGTCAGAAAATAAATACTTGAATGAATATGATCACCCTCTATGGAAACGTTTCTCAAGCTCTAAGGGCGATCTATCACAGGCAGGTCACGGTGGAATGGATTTTTTTATTGCAAGAGCTTTCATTGAAAGTATCAAAGGGGCAAAAAAACCTGTTATTGATGTATATGATGCCGTTAGTATGAGTGTCATAGTGCCGCTATCTGAAAGTTCTATCAAGTCTGGCAGTAAGCCAATTAAAATACCCGACTTTACGAGAGGGAAATGGAAAAAAAATAAACCTATTTTTGGATTGGATGACAACTACTAGATGATCTTATCCGCTCTTGATTGGACAATAATTGCGGGATATTTAATACTTTCAATAATCGTTGGATTGTGGTCTTCAAAAAAAAGCTCGCAAGATACAAGATCCTTTTTTTTAGCAGGTAACAATTTACCATGGTGGATGTTAGGCATAAGCATGGTTGCAACGACCTTTTCAACTGATACACCAAATTTAGTTACAGATCTAGTTCGAAAAGATGGAGTGGCTGGAAATTGGGTTTGGTGGGCTTTTTTGTTGACAGGGATGTTATCTGTTTTTGTGTATGCGAAGTTATGGAATAGAAGCGGGCTATTAACTGATATTCAATTTTATGAATTGCGTTACGGAGGAAGACCGGCTGCTTTTTTAAGGGGGTTTCGTGCGTTATACCTGGGCTTGATATTTAATTCTTTGGTCATGGGAGCAGTTAGTTTAGCAGCTATTAAGTTTGGAGAAATAGTATTGCAAATTGAAGGCTGGCAAACACTGCTCATTGCTTGTTCAGTAACCTTGCTTTATTCTACGCTAGGTGGATTAAAAGCTGTGGTCGTTACAGATGTGATCCAATTTTTGCTAGCTATGGTTGGTTCTGTTTGGGCAGCAATTTATGTGATATCGCTTCCACAAATCGGAGGGATGAAAAATTTAATTAATCACCCTAACGTTATAGAAAAAATATCGATCTTTCCTGATTTTTCTGATCCAGATATTTGGGTGCCATTATTTTTTGTTCCTTTAGCAGTTCAGTGGTGGTCCACATACTATCCTGGTTCTGAACCAGGCGGTGGTGGATATATTGCCCAAAGAATGTTTTCAGCAAAGAATGAAAGAAATGCTATCGCCGCAACCTTTTTATTTAATTTTTCGCACTACGCTCTCAGACCATGGCCTTGGATCATTATAGCTTTATCATCTCTTGTCATTTTTCCTGAGGTAGGCGATATTCAAAATGCTTTTCCTGGATTATCTGAGGATAAATTGGGCGATGATGTTGCATATCCTGCTATGTTAACCTTGCTTCCATCCGGATTACTTGGTATCGTTTCAGCATCGCTCATTGCTGCGTTCATGAGTACCATGTCAACACAATTGAACTTGGGAGCAAGTTATTTGGTAAATGATTTTTATCATCGTTTTTTAAGACAAGATGCTTCTCAGAGAGAATTAGTTTTTGCTGGAAGAGTTTTTACTGTTATAAGCATTACAATCGGAGCAGGTTTGGGTCTCACATTACAAAGCGCTGGCCAAGCATTCAATCTGCTTCTATTGGTCGGTGCAGGAACAGGCGCAATATATATCTTAAGATGGTTTTGGTGGAGAATAAATGCAACAACAGAAATTATTGCAATGATAAGCTCTGTCATTATTGCTGGTTTCTTAAATTTTGGCAATCTTGGAATAGAAGACTGGGAAAAAATAATTATTGGCGTTGTCTTGACAACCATAGTATGGATCATTGGAACATTCCTTACAAAGCCAGAGGAAGAAAAAGTGCTTGTAAATTTTGTAAAAAAAATCAATCCGGGTGGTCCAGGGTGGAAAAAATTTTCTAACGGTTTGCAACCAAAGTGGAGCCTTCCTAATGATATTCTAAAAATGTTCCTGGGTATATTTTCTGTATACTCATTGCTTATTGGAATAGGCCAGATCATTTATCAAAACAATTTAGGATACATATTTATTGTTTTTTCAGCTATCGGAATGGGTTTTTTATTCAATCTTATTGAGAATGATTAATATCTCAACACCATCTAGGGTTTGTCTTTTTGGCGAACATCAGGATTATTTAGGTCTTCCTGTCGCAGCTACTTCCATTTCATTACGTTCAATAATTAGTGGTAAAAAAAGAGATGATAAACAGGTTATTATCAATCTTCCCGATATCAATAAGAAAGAGATGTTTTACATTGATCAATTAGATTATCAAAATTCTCGAGATTACTTTAAAAGTGGCATCAAAGTATGCAAAGAATTAGGAATGATTTTCAGGAATGGTTTTGAATGCACCATAAGAAGCAATATTCCAATACAAGCTGGATTGAGTAGCTCATCATCCATTGTTGTTGGC
The DNA here is from genome assembly GCA_902615915.1 of uncultured Fidelibacterota bacterium. Taxonomy (GTDB): domain Bacteria; phylum Fidelibacterota; class Marinisomatia; order Marinisomatales; family TCS55; genus TMED144. Next base: position 98,118 of record CACMQQ010000003.1, on the reverse strand, counting down.
TGGATAAATTTTTTATCATTTGTGAGTGATATTAAAAAATCAATGAGCGCTCAAACTATTGCCGATTTAGCATTCAAAGCAGAAGTGCTTGAATTTAATGAGCCTGGTGGAATCATGGATCAAAATGCTGTTTCGTTTGGAAATACTCTACTCATCGATCCATTAAGAAAAAATTTGACAAAGCTGGACATAGACCTTGGAAACATAATCATTGGCGATTCGAAAGAAACCAAAGATACGCTTGAGATTATTCATAACTGCAAAGATAAGCGCATGCAAATTTTATCAAAATTAAAAAAGTATGAGCCTAATTTTGATTTACATCGATCAGCCTTAAAAAATGATTATAATTTTTTAAATTCTAACGAATTAGAATTAATGCACGCCACTATTGAAAATAGAGACGTTTCCTTCGCGGGGATTGCAGAGCTTTCAAAAAAGGATTTTAGTATTGAAGAAATCGGTCAATTGCTTTTAAAACATCACGAAATCTTATCTAACAAATTAAATGTAAGCACAATGCAGATAGATAGAATGATCGAAGCTTCTATGGATGCAGGAGCATATGGCGCAAAAATCACTGGATCTGGAGGAGGAGGGTGTATGTTTGCATTGACACCTGAGGATCCCAACCCTGTTTGTGAAGCAATTAAAAATGTAGGTGGTGATGCTTATCTGGTTAAGACCGATCGAGGAACTTGTAAATTATAAAATTAAGGATGTAGTGTGAACAATTTATCATTATTAGTTATGGCTGCAGGCATGGGTTCTAGATATGGCGGTCTTAAGCAGCTTGATTCTTTTGGTCCCAATAATGAAACCATTATTGACTATTCTGTATATGATGCCATTGAAAGCGGTTTTGAAAAGGTTGTATTTATTATTCGGGAAGAATTTTCAGAGGATTTTAAGACTAAAATTAGCGATAAATTCAAAGATAGGATTAATGTTGAGCATGTTTATCAATCATTAGATCAAGTTCCAAAATCATTTTTAGTTCCAAATAGTAGGATAAAGCCTTGGGGAACAGGTCATGCTATCCTATGTGCAAAAAAAGCTATATCTGGACCATTTATAGCGATCAATGGGGATGACTTTTACGGAAGACAATCATTTCAAGTAGCTTCTAATTTTTATCAAAATGAAGAAAATAAATTCTGTATGGTATCTTTTAAACTTGAAAATACCCTTTCAGAATTTGGTGGTGTATCTAGAGGGGTTTGCAATTCCTTTAATAGGCAGCTAGTTTCTGTTGAAGAAACACATAACATCGAAAAAAAAGATGGTGAAATTAGATCGAATGAAAAAATTTTCCATGGCGATCAACTAGTTTCTATGAATATGTGGGGCTTCGGCATTCAAGTATTTAGCTATCTTGAGGAAAGATTTAAACATTTTCTAAATGAATATGGAAATGAAGAAAAAAGTGAATTTCTTATTCCAAACGTAGTAAGTGATTTGATCAAAGAGGGAGTTGAGTCTGTTGATGTCCTCACTTCCAGTGAAAAATGGTTCGGCGTAACATTTCCAGAGGATAAAAAAAATGTATCTGAAAGTATATTAAAACTAACCAGCAATGGTGTATATCCTGAAAAATTATTTTAATTTTTCATTGTCGATATCAAAGAATTATCGTTATTATGTACAATAACTTAGAGAGGGCAAGTTATGAGGCATATAAATAAAATTACCATTATTACATTAATCTTTTCCTTTTTGTATGGGCAATCAAATAGGAGTGGAATAAAACCTGGATCTGACCGTTCAGATGGAAAAGGTCCTTTCAAGAGGATGGTCATCAGAGGAGCAACATTAATAAATGGAAATGGTTCACCTCCTATTGGACCTGTTGATATTGTTATTGAAAATAATCGCATTAAAGAGGTTCAGAGTGTGGGCTATCCAGGAGTGCCTATTAAAGAAAGCAGAAGGCCTAAAAAAGGTGATTTTGAAATTGATGCATCAGGTCATTATGTTTTACCAGGATTTGTCGACCTGCACGTGCATGCAGGGAGTGCACAGAAAGCCCCAGATACGGACTATGTGTATAAGCTATGGTTAGCACATGGTGTTACTACGGTAAGAGGTGTTGGTTTAGGACCATTTGACTTTACTTTGAAAGAGAAAGCTCGTTCTAAAGCAAACAAAATTACAGCACCTAGAATTTGGGCTTATCAAAGGCCAGGTCAAGGAAATAATTGGAAGGGCGGACCTGTTCGAGACCCAGAGAATGCGAGAAGATGGGTACGATTTGCAGCAAAAGAAGGCATCGATGGTCTAAAACTGGTTGCTTACGAACCAGCATTGATGGAAGCATTAATAGATGAAGCTAAAAAGCAAAAGCTGGGAACCACAGCCCATTTGGGTCAAACGGGCGTAGCAAGAATGAACACATTAGACGCTGCAAGGCTAGGCCTGGGAACACAAACTCACTTTTATGGTTTATTTGAATCCATGTACGAAGAAACCGATGTCCAAACTTATCCTGTTGATATGAATTACAATAATGAACAACATCGCTTTGGACAAGTAGCGCGCCAATGGAAGCTTGTAAAGCCCAATGGAGAAAAATGGGAGTCACTTAAGAAGGAATTGATCGAATTAGACCTTACTATGGATCCAACTATGACCATTTATGCAGCCGGACGAAACGTCATGTATGCACGCAATGCAGATTGGCATGAAAAATATACTTTACCATCCATGTGGGATTTTTATGCACCGAGTAGGGAAGCTCATGGGTCATATTGGTTCGATTGGACCACGCATGATGAAATTGCTTGGAAAAAATTCTATCAAGTGTGGATGCAGTTTTTGAACGAATATAAAAATGCTGGGGGGCGAGTAACTACCGGCTCGGATTCAGGTTTTATCTATAAGCTTTTTGGATTTGGTTATATAGAGGAGTTGGAGTTATTACAGGAAGCAGGTTTTCATCCACTCGAAGTGATAAGGGCTGCTACATTGCACGGCGCTGAAACATTACATAAACCTTTAGGCACTCAACCTGATTTTGGAATAATTGCACCGGGCTATTTGGCTGATCTAGTTATTGTAAAAGAAAATCCTTTAGCAAATTTTAAAGTCCTTTATGGAACAGGTGCCATAGTTGTCAATAGTCAGAATAAACCTGAACGAGTAGGGGGCATAGATTATACTATTAAAGATGGTATTGTCTATGATGCCAAAAAGCTATTGAAAGATGTGGAGAATATGGTCAATAAGGCAAAAAGAGAAGATGGTGAGCTTAAAAAGTATTAATGAGGGATATTGAAATGGTAAAAACTATAGTTGGCATTTTATTTTTTAGCTTTGGCTTATCTCAAGCTCCAAGTTCATTAAATAAAAAAATTGATAAACTTGCAAAAGGTGTAGAAAAAAAAGTCATTGATTGGCGTAGAGATTTTCATGAGCATCCAGAACTATCGAATCGTGAATTCAAAACAGCAGAAAAGGTTGCGAAGCACTTAAGATCCCTTGGTATGGAAGTTCAGACTGAGGTTGCTCATACCGGAGTTGTTGGCATATTAAAAGGCGGAAAGCCAGGAAAAGTTGTCGCTCTACGCGCTGACATGGACGCTTTACCAGTAAAAGAAAAGGTTGATCTACCCTTTGCATCGAAAGCAAAAGGTATCTATCAGGGTAGGGAGGTAGATGTTATGCATGCCTGTGGTCATGATAATCATATTGCTGGCCTTATGGGAGCAGCGGAAATTTTATCAAAAATTAAAAAAGATATTCCAGGAACTGTAAAATTTATTTTTCAACCAGCAGAAGAGGGAGCACCCTTGGGTGAAAAAGGGGGTGCTAAGTTTATGGTCGAGCAAGGGGTAATGAATAACCCCAAAGTTGATGCAATTTTTGGACTTCATGCGTGGCCTGGAAAAGTTGGAACTGTTGAGTACAGATCAGGGCCAACTATGGCAGCTGCAGAAAGGATGCGCATTACGGTGACAGGATCACAAACACATGGCGCAGTGCCATGGAAGGGTGTTGATCCCATAGCAATCTCATCACAAATTATTACTGCTTTGCAAACCATTGTAGCAAGAGAGGTAAATATTACTCAAGTTCCAGCAGTTGTAACTATTGGCTCTATTCATGGTGGTGTCCGTAACAATATCATTCCAGAAGAAGTTGTGATGGAGGGAACCATAAGAACATTCAATGATGAAGTAAGAAAAGACATTCATGATAGCATAAGAAAGAAAGCTGAAATGATAGCATCTGCATCTGGTGCAACAGCTAAAGTCGAAATATTTAGCGATATAGCTAAAGTTACTTTTAATGAGCCCAGCCTGACGGACAAAATGGTGCCATCATTGGAAAGAGTTTATGGAAAAGAAAATGTGAAGATCACTCCATTTATCACGGGTGCTGAGGATTTCCCTTTTTTTACTGATCATGCTCCTGGTCTCTATTTTTTTAATGGTGTCGCCCCTGATCCTAGCAAAGCAGCTCCGAACCATTCACCGTACTTTTTTGCTGATGAGCGTAACTTAAAATATGGTACAAAAGCTTTAACCCAGCTCGCAGTCGATTATCTATACTTGTATAAGTAGTATCCATTGAAAGAGATCGGTAAATGGCTGTTTTTTATCGGTATTTTTACCAGCCTTACTGGTTTGATCGTTTATTATTTCAATAATAGTTTTAACTGGTTAGGAAAACTGCCTGGAGATATTAGATTAGGAAACGGCAATGTTAGATTTTATTTCCCAGTAACCACACTAATTATTATCAATATCGTCATATTTATTTTTTTTAGAATTTATAATATGCTTAAATAAATCTTTTAAAGTCAATTTTGATTTTTTTCAAAATTATTATAATTTCGCCTGAACATTTTAATTATTTTGATCGTTTTAACGTAAAATCTTGTGATAAATATATAGATGATATCAGTTTCAAATCTTTCAAAAAACTATGGCAACGTAAAAGCTGTAGACTCCATTTCATTTGATCTAAAAGATGGTGAGGTTGTTGGTTTTCTTGGAGCAAATGGAGCCGGTAAAACCACGACTTTAAAAATGATAACGGGGTATTTAGTCCCCACAAATGGTGAGATCAAGGTTAATGGATTAGATATCGTTGACAATACTTCTGAAATTCAAGAGATGATTGGATATCTCCCTGAATTAAATCCTTTATACACTGAGATGCGCGTTTATGATTATCTAGAATTTTTAGGCTCTATCAGAAATATTAAAGGATCTGATTTTAAACAAGCCCTATCAAGAGTAGTGGATAAGTGTGGGTTATCAGGCGTAGTGCACAAAGTCATAGCTGATTGTTCTAAAGGTTATAAGCAGAGAATTGGTTTAGCTGCTGCCATGATCCACGACCCAAAAATCTTAATTTTGGATGAACCTGTAACAGGTCTTGACCCCAATCAAATCGTAGAGATCCGAAGCTTGATCAAATCTCTTGGAAAAGAAAAACTGGTTTTCATGTCCAGCCATATCCTCCAAGAAATCCAAGCCACCGTTGACAAAATTATTATCATTGATAAAGGTAAAATTGTTGCAAATGGCACCAATGAGGAATTGATGAGCGATTTTATGGGTAATGTATCTTTAGAAATGGAAGTTATGAAGGCCACAAAGAAAAGTGCTCAAGAGCTCCAAGCAAAGATACCAAGCGTAAAATTTATTTCAATGGAAAAGTCCGGTGGGGTTCAAAAAGTCAATTTTGAATATCCTAAAGACAAAGATCCAAGAGAGGACATATTCAAGTATGCTGTCAAAAGCAAATGGGTTATCCTAAAAATGATGCCACAAACTACTAATTTAGAGGATATTTTTAGGAATTTAACATCTTCTGGAGCATCCAATGAATAGTACTAGAGCTATTTTTAGTAGAGAATTAAAAGGTTTCTTTAATAGCCCAATGGCCTATATCTTTTTGGTCATATTTGCTTTAGTCAATGGCTACTTTTTTACTAATACTTTTTTTCTTTTTGGTCAGTCTGACCTTCGTGCTTTATTTGATATTGTACCATTGGTTTATTTATTTTTTATACCTGCTGTTTCAATGGGCTTGATATCAAGAGAAAAAAGTATCGGCACAATGGAAATTATGGCTACTTTACCTTTGAGCAGTTTTGAATTTGTTATGGGTAAATTTTTAGCTGCTTTATCTTTGATATTATTAGCTTTATTTTCAACATCTATCCATTTTTTAACCTTATTAAGTGTGGGAACGAATGTTGATCATGGTGCAGTACTTTGTGGTTATCTCGGGTTGGCTTTGATGGGAGCTACTTATGCTGCAATAGGTACTTATGCCAGTAGTGTCACAGAAAACCAAGTTGTATCATTTATAATTGGCGTATTTATCGTTTTGGTATTTTTTATGCTAGATAAAACACTTCTTTTTGTACCATACTCTTTGGCAGGTATCATCCAATTCTTAGCTGTTGACTATCATCTTTCAAATATAGCCAGAGGTGTCATTGATACTAGAAATCTTATTTATTTTATTTCAATGATAGCATTTTTCCTTTTTCTCACTGTCCAGACCTTAGAAGTCAGAAGGTGGAGGTAGGTTGATATGTTTGGACTAGACTTAAAAAGATCTGTTTTTATTCCTGGATTATTGTTTTTTGTCATTCTCTTTTTAATTAATGGGATATCCAAGAATCAGTTTAAACGTTTTGATTTGACAGATAATAAAAAATACTCTTTATCCTCTTCCAGCCGGTCTGTTATTGAGCAGATAGATGATCTTTTGACGATGAAAGTATATTTTTCAGATGACCTGCCAGGACAGTATGCTAATAACAGGAGATATTTGCAAGATATACTCGAAGAATATGCAGCTTTTTCAAATGGAAATATACGTTTTGAATTTTTTAGACCAGAGGATGATCAAAATGTTGAACAGGAAGCACAAAAAGCAGGCATTATGCCAGTTCAAATGCAAGTAATAGAAAACGATAAGATGGAAGTTAAAAGAGTTTTGATGGGCATGGTCATTTTGTTTGAAGATAACAAAGAGACATTGCCAGTCATACAAACCACCACAGGTCTAGAATACGAAATCACTACCAAAATTAAGAAGTTGGTTGATCAAAATAAGCCTGTTTTAGGGCTAGTTTCAGTTGAGGGTCAAACTATCCCCATGCAGAATATCCAAAATGCTCTTAACCAAAGATTTGATGTTAGACCATTGAATTTGTCAGAAGAAGTGCCCCCCACCATCAATGCTCTTTTAATGGGCTCTATTTCAGATTCCTTAAAATCAGAAGAATTCAACAATCTCTCCAACTATTTAGAGAGAGGCGGCAGTCTTTTTCTATCACAAAGTAGAATTAAGACCAATCTCCAGGTTCAACAGGCACTTCCTATACAATCAAACATCTTTTCACTTTTGAATGCATATGGATTGGACCTTCAAAGTAATCTCGTCACTGATCAGATTTGTGGAAGAGTAAACGTTCAACAGCAAATGGGCCCAATCAGAATGAATGTTCCGATCGAATACCCCTTATTGCCTGTAATTAGAAATTTTAATGCAGATGAATCGATCGTTGCAGGTTTAGAACAGATGCAGCTTATCTTTGCTAGTGAGATCAAACAGGATTCTGCATCAATGGGTTTTGTCAATTTTCAACCTCTTTTTTATACTTCCGATAATTCTGGTGAGCTCAGAGGAAATTTTAATTTAAATCCTGACCCTCAACAGAACCCGTTCATGAGAATATTCAATAAGTCTAAATTAATTTTAGGAGCTCGTTCTGAGAAAAAGAATTCCAATGGCAGTGTATCTCAAGTTATTCTAGTTGGTGATTCGGAGTTCATTTCAGATGAAGGGGGTGGAAGATCTCCAGAGAACCAAATATTCGTATTAAACTCCATTGACTATCTCATTGGAGATAAAGACCTTATTGCTTTACGTTCTAGAGAAATCACATCGAGGCCACTGGCTGAAATTGAAGATTCTTCAAGAAAAACATGGAAATGGTTCAATATTATTGCACCTACCTTTTTAATAGTAGGTTTTGGTTTTTTGAGATTAAGAAATCAAAAATCCAAAAGCTCAAACCTGGAAGATATATATGGATAAAATGAAATGGATGATTCCATTCTTAGTTGCTGTGCTTGCTCTATTTGCGCTTAGCAGGTATTCCCAATCCAGTTACTATTTGAAGAGCGATAATATATTTCAGATAGAGAAAAGCGATATATTTAATATACTTATTTTTCAAAACGAGGACACCCTTTCACTAACGTATGATGGAGAAGCTTGGGCTATAGACAATCATGACACCTTAGAGGTTAAGCAAAATAATTTAGATTCCTTCTTAGATAAAATCATAACTCTAGAAAAGGGATCTCTGGTATCAAAAAATAAGAAAAATTGGGACAAATATATGGTTGGTGATACTACTGGAACGCATTTGGTTTTAAAGAATGTCAGTGGAAATATCATTGCACAGGCCACTGTTGGTAGATCTGGTTCAGAATGGTCATCTTCAAATATTAGAATCAATAATGCTATCGAAGTGTACCAAACAAATGAAAATATTAGTTGGCAATTGAACACATCTGCCGATTATTGGGGCGAAGTGCCTCAACCAGACTCGTCCCTAGTTGAAGAATAATTTAATAATTTAATCTTTGTTTTTACCCATATAATTTATATAATTGTATCTCTATTTAACGCTCATATCGCCTAATAAGGATACTACTTATGAAAAACTTTTCTCTATTAAATTTCTCACTATTTTTTTTAATTGGTTGCAATATGCCTACCGAAGAACTGAATATGTCAGAAGAATTAAACGAAGACTATAATGAACTAAGCGATATCATAGTTATGGAAGATTTTATACCTAATGAGAATCTGAATTGGCAAGTAGTCAATGACGGTGTCATGGGCGGAAGATCCTATGGTAATTTAACTAGATCGGGAGACTCAGAAGCACTATTTAGTGGTAACTTGTCTCTAGAAAATAATGGCGGTTTTTCCTCTATTCGAGCATATTATCCACCAAATCTGTTGAATGTTGAATCAATTATGATAAGAGTCAAAGGTGATGGTAGAAAATACAGCTTCCGTGTCAGAACCAATGATTCAGGTTGGGCTAGTTACTCCCATGAATTTACCACATCTGAAGATGAATGGGTTGAGCGTGAACTCCAATTATCATCATTCTATCCAACTTATAGAGGCTATAGTTTAAAAAATATGCCCAATTTATCTGAATTAGTTATTAAAGAAATTGGGTTTATGATTTCTGATAAAATAACTGGTAAATTTGAACTTGAAATTGACTGGGTTAAAGCAAAATAAGAAGGTTATCAATGAAAAATGAAAATTTAAAAAGTGCCATCACTTGTGATTTAGATGGTAAAGTTCTATCTTTTTCTCGAGGTGCAGAGAATATTTTTGGTTATAAATCTAAAGATGTTGTTGGTAAGATGCGTGTCAGCGATTTTAGTAATGGCGAGGTTGTACTTGGCCATGTCATAAATTGGTTAGATATCGCAGTCAAAGAAGGTGCTTGGGAGGGTGATACAACTTTCTTTGATAAGGACGGAAATGAAATGCCTTGTCATATCAAAATTACACCAACTCGCGATAAAGATGGAAATCACACTGGTTATCTAGGTGTGACTTCAAAACTTAAAGATAAGACAGCCGACGATGTTCGGTTGAAAATAGGTTTTGGAACCAAATTGTTTAAGTGGATGGTCATCATGAGATTGCCTTTTTTAAGTGCAACCTTCGTTCCAATTTTTGCTGGAGCAGCGGTAGCTTCTATGCTAGGCTATGCAGTTAGTTGGCCATGGTTGGGGTTGACATTGCTTGCTGGTTCGCTATTACATATTGGCACGAATACATCAAATGATTACTTTGATCATCAAAGCGGCACTGATGAGCTGAATTATAACTATAGCAATCAAGGATTGAACGGTGGAAGCAGGAGTATACAAATGGGCCTCATCACCCCTAAAGGAATGGCAAATGTTGCAGTCGCAACATTTGCACTAAGTGCCATCGCTGGAGTTCCGCTTATCATCAAATCTGGTATGTCAATTTTATGGTTGGGTCTAGCAGGTTTCCTATCAGGATTATTTTACACCGCACCGCCTTTCAAATTTTCATCTAGAAAAGGGATGGGAGAATTACTGATAGGATTAAACTTTGGACCTTTAATGGTAGCTGGGAGTGCGCTCGTTCAAACCGGCCAACTTTTGCCTGAAGCTTTCCTTGCTGGACTACCCATTGGATTATTGATAGCCGCCGTTGTTTACATGAATGAGTTCCCTGACCATGATAGTGATAAACAAACGGGTAAAAATACTCTAATAGTTGTTTTTGGTCCAGAAAAAGCAAGATTTGGTTATGTAGCACTAGTTGCTTCAGCTTTCATAAGTATTGTTGTAATGGCGCTTAATGGAATCTTTCCAAAATTAACGCTCATTACCTTGATTTCCGCTTATTTTGGCATTACTGCTACGACCACACTCTACAAACATTACAATTCACGTTTGTTGCAACCTGCTAATTGGGGAACAATTTATTTGCATTCAGCAGCGGGATTTTTGTTTTGTATTGGTATATGGTTGGGAACTCCCGTTTAAATAATTATATTTCTCTAAGACGTTTTTAAAATTTTAAGGACCTTTTATGTTAAGAAAAAAAACTCGCCTATTTGTCCCTTTTATTGTTTTTGTTTTTATAATCGTTGTTCAATTGAATAAAAATAATAATCCTAACCCTGGATTACCTAAGAATGAACAAACCGTTTTACCGATGGGTGATGATCGTCTTGGCCGTTTAGATTTCGATTTTATGCGACTTAAAAACCCTGAAACTGGGCAAATACCAGAAGGTATTAGAAGAAAAGAATTAGCTTACGCCAACACGCTTCCCAAGGACAATGACCTTGATCTTCCTACATCATATCAAGGATATCAAGATGGCAAACTTGATTGGATATTGAGGGGCCCGTCAAATGTTGGCGGAAGAACAAGAGCTATAGCTGTCGATAAGGCTGACAAGAACACATTTTTAGCTGCAGGCGTGATGGGTGGTATTTGGAAATCTCTCGATAGGGGGAAAAACTGGAAAAAAGTTATTAAGCCACAATTGTTACAAACCATAACGTCACTCGCTCAGGACCCCAGAGACGGAAAAACTAATATTTGGTATGCAACTACAGGAGAGCGTTATCAATCTCAAGGTGCGCCAGGAGCACCACTTAGAGGCGATGGAATTTACAAATCCATTGATAATGGTGAATCTTGGTCTCTCATTGAAAGCACGGTATCTGGAAATCCAGAATCTTTGAATAGCTATTTACAATATGGCTTTAGAATTATTGTTAGACCGGACAATGGGTATGTATTTGCTGCCTGTTATGGATCGATATACCGCAGTAAAGACGAGGGCTCAACATGGGAGATCGTCATTGGGGATGGTGAAGATACCTACACTGATATTGCTATGGCATCTTCTGGAGTAATGGTTGCTACCATGGGAAGTGACGAGAATGTTGGCCCGATCATGCGTTCAGTTGATGGCGAAAATTGGACAAATATAACCCCTGCTAACTTTCCTCTTCAATATGGTAGAATCACGGTTGATGTTTCTGAATCCAATGATTCTATAGCTTATGTTATTGCTAATCAAGAACGCGATGGTGACCATTATCTATGGAAGTACAAATATAAATCTGAGGATGGTGCTGGTATTAATGGAGTTTGGACTGATTTGAGTCAGAATTTACCTAATGGGTTTCGTAGTCAGGGTGGATATGATCTATATGTACGTGTTAATCCTTATGACCATACTAAAGTATACCTTGGTGGTGTGAATGCTTATTATTCTGAAACTGGATTTGAAACATCTTCCTCAAGAAAGATTGGTGGTAGCGGTGTATCAAATCACCATGCAGATCAGCATGAAATAGTTTTTATTGATTCAAATACCTTCCTGTCATCCCATGATGGTGGAATATCGCTATCAAAGGACACCGTGAGCAATGTCATTCAGTGGGAAGCAATTAACAATGGATATGTCACCTCTCAATTTTATCAGGTTGCGATTGATAGAAGTGGCTCAATACCCGATTTGATCATGGGTGGAACGCAAGATAATGGTAACTATGAAACTGTATCAAGCGATCCTAGTAAACCATGGGATGTTCAACCAGGAGGCGGTGACGGTGCATATCATACGGTATCAAATAGTGGCAAGCTGATCGTTGTTTCAAGACAATATGGAAATAGTTTTATAGCAGACTTAAACAATCCATTTGGATGGAACTATTCTGCATATTCTGGAACTCGTTGGGAAGAACACACATGGGCTTACATGTATCCCCCAGGACTAGACCTTTCATCTACCAATTTATTTATTAGCCCGCTTTACGCTGATCCCGTACAAGATAAGATAATTTACTATGCTGCTGGTAGAAAACTCTGGAGAAACAATGATATTTATTTTGATGAACCGCTCACTAACTATCAACAACGTTCAAGCGGTGGATACGAGAGTACTCGCTGGGAAGATCTAGGAATTTCAACTATCGGAAACATTTCTGCCTTTGGTGGAAGCTATAACAGCCCACATCACAGACTGTATATCGGAACTTCTGCTGGATACATTTATCGGCTAGATAATTCTAATGAAAATAATAAAGCCAATAATGTGAAAAATAATCTCACGACTTCAGGTTACATTAGTAGTATTTCTGTCGACCCTAACAATGGTGATAACGTAATGCTTAGCTTTTCAAATTACGAAGTAAAAAGTATCCATTATAGCGCAGATGGAGGGGGTTCATGGACTGATGTTTCTGGAAACTTGGAAGAAAATAAATCAGGTTTTGGATCAGGTCCTTCGGTTCGATCGGTGCACATACAATCAGTAAAAAATGGCTTGAGATATTTTGCTGGAACCAGCACTGGACTTTACTCAACGTCGCTCTTGGATGGTGAAAATACAGTTTGGACACAAGAAGGTTCGGAGACCATTGGTAATATGGTAATTGACGACATTGAAGGAAGGCATTTTGACGGCTTTATCGTAGCCGGTTCTCATGGAAATGGAATTTATTCTGCAACCATCAGTTCAGATGAATTATCCATTGACGAGCCACTTTCACCATCTGAATTCTCTGTCGGATTTAATTACCCAAATCCATTTAATCCCTCAACGACAATTCCATTCAGCTTAAACGAAACGCAAAATATCACAATTAAAATATTCGATATTAGCGGCCGAGAGGTCATGAACTTATTTGCAGGTCAAAAGGAAATTGGAAGTCACACAATTAGATGGAATGGTAAAGATAATTTCGGGAATGATTTACCTTCAGGGATGTATATATATCAGCTAAAAGGCAATAATTCGCAAGTCAATAGAAAGATGCATCTTATTAGATAGTGCTATCTAAAGTATGATGCACCATTTACATCGATAATACTTCCCGTTAAGAAATCATTTCCGCTAGAAGCAAGCCAAAGAGCCGTTTGGGCAACCTCTTCGGGCTTGGCAACTCTATTTAATGGACTTTGTGCTCTAATTTCATCATTGATGATATTCTTGACTCTATCCGTTTCTACAAAACCTGGCGCAATTGTATAAAAGAATATATTATCTCTAGCGAGCGCTAATGCCATGGATTGTCCAAATGAGTTTAATGCTGATTTGCTTGAACCGTAAGCTGGTGCCTTTGGCTCGCCTCTAAATGCTCCTCTTGAGGATATGTTTATAAATTTTCCTCCACCATTCACTTTCATCCTATTTGCACATAGAAAAGTAAGATTGGCAGGACCCAGTAGATTTACATCTAAGGTTTTTCTCCAATAATGCATCCAATCATTATAAGACATTTTATTTATATCAATTTGCTCAACCAAGGCAGCATTATTAATAACAATATTTAAGTCTGAAATAGAGCCTACCATGTCCTTTATTTCGTTTGAATTAGAAAGGTCTGCCTGAATTAGAGAATGGCCATCACCAGGTAAACTGTTTATGAGGTTTTTAGCTGTATCTTTTTGCTTGTTGAAATGAAGAGTAACTTTTGCATTTGCTTTTGCAAAAGAATGACATAAAGCTTTCCCAATTCCCCCAGTAGAGCCCGTTATTAATACTGAGTTGTTGCTAAGATCAATCTTCATTAGACAGGGATTGGAAGTATTTAACTAAGGCAAATCCTTCAATACTCATTCCAATCAATAGCATGACCATTGAAGCAATACGCAGTGGATTATGAGTAAAAATAGCCGAAATGATATAAATAATTACACCAATCCCAATTAGGAATTTACCAATTTGATAAAAAGGGGTGGACGATTGTATTCTTTTCATGCTTTTGGGGTATTCTTTTTCTACCCAATCATCTAATTCTTTTTTATCTTCAGGTGACATTCTCATCATTTGATACTTTCTTTGCGACTACAGTTATGAAGGTAAATAGCACCGCTATAAAAACATCCGCAAGTGGTGAGGCTTTTGGAAAGCCAAAATTCCAAATTATAACACTTAGTAGCCATACTAAATATATTTTCACTTATTTTTATCAACAAACTGAAAAAAGTCTTCCTCAATTAACCCTGAAGGTCTTTCTATGATTCTTCCAATTTCTTTTCCATTTTTAAAAAAGATAATGGTCGGAGTTCTTTTTATGTTAAAGGATTTATAGTTTTTGAAATAGCCTTTTTTTTGTTTGTTCAATGCAACTATTTTTATTCTTTCATTCTCAAGTGCTAACAAATTGAATAGTTTTATTGCTCTTGGCACTTCTCTTTTAGAGTCATGACACCATGTTCCCATAAAGATGGCAATATCAATGTTCTCTAGGTTTGTTTTAGATAATTTTTCTATGTTTGGGTTATACTGGTTATACTGTTTATCAAACCATTTATAATTTTGATGATTTTTTAGGACGTCTTGATCGATGATGCCAAAAAAATAAGGGTCATTAAAAACATATTCACCTTCAAGTGTGTTAAGATTTGGGGCGCATCCAGTAAAAAGAAAGAATAATGATACAAATTTCGCACTTCTTATCACGATAACTTTAAGCGCTGAACTTTGAACCTCTCGGTGCCCTGTACTTTTGAAAAGGGATTAGCAATAAGGTTTTGATATTGCGGGTTTCTTTAATGTCCATATGGGTATCAAGACCATACTTGATGGATTGAATCTTGTAATTCTTAATGCTGCAGTTAAAAATGTGGTCCCAAAGTGAAAAAATATTTCCGTAATGAGAGTCCGTTTTAGGTAGCGCAAAATGATGATGAACTTTGTGAAAATCAGGTGTAACAAAAACATTTGATAAAATAGAATCAAGCTTTGTTGGTATTTTGATGTTTGCATGAGTCCAATGAGCGAAGAAGACAGATAAGGTTTGGTATAGCATAACAATACCGAATGAAGCACCGCATAAAAAGACTGCTAATGAAGTAAAAGTTAAACGAAATATCGCTTCACCTGGGTGATGTCTTAGCCCAGTGGAGGCATCAACAAAAGGATCTGTATGGTGTATAATATGAAATCGCCACATAAATCGCACTTTGTGTTCTAAAAAATGAACAAGCCAAGCACCAACAAGATCTAAAAACATAATCCCAACTAAAATCTCAAATACTAAACGAAGATCCAAGAATTTCAGCAGCCCAAAACCTAATAATTCAGATTGAATTGATGCATAAAGTATAAGAGAGGCCCCTGCTAAATTGATCAGCACCGTAGTTAATGTAAAAAATAGATTAAGCGATATATGTTTAATCTTTTTGTATTTAAAATTTAGTAATGGAAAGTTTGATTCAAGCAATGTAAGAACTGATAGGCCACCAACTAAGAAAATAGTACGATATTCTTTGGGGATATTTTCGAAATAAAAAAGTATATCAGCCATTAAAATTATGGTTGGGTTAAATTTTGGGTCAGGTACCCGAAGCTACATTTAATATAAATCCCAGAGTTACAGCCACGCCTAAAATGCCAACTAGCGAGGTTTTGTTCTCATCTGAATCAGCTTCTGAATTTTCGCTGAAAAAATCTCGGTACTCTAAGGGATCTAGCAAAATTTGATTACCATAAGCATTAGTTATGGTATTAATTTTTTTTAATCTTATCTGCTGAGTGCCTTCTACATTATCATATCCAGATAACTTTATGTATTTGAATTGAAAATTTAATGCCATAAAAGTACCAGAATTTCCATTGATTATAACGGGTTGACCTGGCTTGAGGACACCACCTTCGTCCGTTATTAATCTTTCGTAGTATCCTTTTTGACCAAATAAAAAATTAAATGCAGTGAAAGCAAGCGTTATTAAGATTTTTAGTTTCATTAAATATGTAATAATAGTTTTAAAAAAAGCTTATAATAAATTAATTTATTATCGTTAAAAATAAAACATATTAGTTAGCTAAAAAAAAGGCTCAGATTATGACAATCTGAGCCTTTTATACTTAGTAGTTGCCGACCTCCAATAGGCTGACATCTCGTCAGTTTATGCTGGCTTATTTATGGAGGCCAGCGGTCTACAATTTATAGACACCTGATCACCTCCTTCCAATTTGTTATAGATACATTCAAAATTAAATAAAATAATAAATTATTTCCCAGTTCTTTCTTTCGAAAAAGTAAGATTAAAGGTTTGTTTTTTTGCATTCTTAGATCCAATCTCAAAAAATTTACTTATTAGAACCGCGATGCTATTGAATGCAATCTTTTCCCAAGGTATTTCATCAAACGAGAAAAAATCCACCTTATTAATTTCAGGTCCTATATTGGTATTCATATTTTTTAGTTCAGTGTAGAAATAAAAATGTACTTGACTGATATGTGGTACGCTGTAGATCATAAACAGCGAAGCATCATAATCTTTAATACCAACCTCCTCAAAAGCCTCTCTTTTTGCACCATCCATCAAAGATTCATTGTTCTCCATAAAACCAGCTGGAACTGTCCAGTAATTCTTTCTTGGTTCTGTATTTCTTTTGCATAGTAGAATTTTCTCATTGAATGAGGCAATCACTCCCACAATATTTTTTGGGTTTTGATAATCAATATATCCACAGGATGTACAAACATCTCTTAATCTATTATCATCATCAGGAATGATTTGCTCCATAGGATTGGAACAATTGCTACAAAATTTCATATATTTATTATATTTTATTAAATAATTATAATTTCTACACTACAATATAAATGATTAAATACAAAAAAATAATATATGGCTCGATAGTTGCTTCATCATTTTTGTTAGTTTTTTTAATTGACCTTATACAAGATAAAGCTAGCCCTGAACCTTCTTTAAATATTGCTAATCAAAGTTTTACCTCAAACAAAGTTGATGTAAATCTGGTTATACCAGGTAATTGGCAAAAGATTGAACCAAAATCATCAATGAGAGATTCAGAATACATCATAAGAAATTCTAAGGGAGAATTCAATTTGATAGTCTTTAAGAATATTGGTGGCTCTGTCGATCAAAATATCAACAGATGGATAAACCAATTCACTGGTGATCAAAATGAAAAAATGCCTTTAATATCTAAACAAATCGAACGAAATGGAATTAAGTTCACTTTTTTGCAAAATTCTGGATCATTTAATGGTGGAATGGGCCAATCTGAAGAGTTTGATAATGCAGCTTTAATTGGTTTTATTGTTCAAAATAGTCAAAATACTTATTATTACAAAGCAGTTGCTGAAGTTGATGTACTCCATGAATCAAAAGAAGACATCATTGACACCATATTAAAATCCTCTATTTAATGCATTAAATAATCGCTATGAGTTCTGCTATTAAGTATTTTTTGTAGCCTGTATAGTTTTTCGATAGTCTTTTCAGCTCAGCTTTAATTTCATTGTCAATATATTTCCCATCTACGACTTTTATCATAATTTTTTGTATTCTGTAATCTGGCTCGTAAGGTTTACCTATGCCTAAATTCTTTGGCCATTTCTTACTTTTATCAATATAGCTAGAAGCCATTTGGAAATTTCGTTCTTTTAGATATTTTAGTGCTTTAGCTAAGTGAAGAGAAACATATATATCATGGCTTTCTTTACCAACTTCTGATGGCAATACGTTAGATTGTGATAAGATTTCTATCGCCTTATCTAACTCATTCAAATATAGTAGTGATTTTGCCTTTAATAGTTGAATGTTAAAGTTGTTGGGAAATGGTTGAAGGGCTTTTTGCGATATTTCTAGCGCTTTAGCCCAAACATTTTTTTGTTGCAGAAATTGTATTGCATTGACATAAATAGAAGAATTTTTAGCATATTCTACCGAAAGTTGAATATCTTTTTCCGCTGATAGTTCTTTTAGCTTATTCTTTAAAAAAGCTCTGGATGCATAGAATGTTGCATTATTAGGCTCATTTTGGCAATCGTTTAATAGCTCAAGAGCTTCTCTCTCTCTATTTTTAGCCCATAAGTTTAGAGATAACAAATATTTCCATTTCCATGAATTATAATTTTTATTTGCCCAGTTTAAGATATCTATTGATTCCCTTCTAAAAGGATGAACAAAATCAATTGATAAAGCATCAATAGTCTTGATCCTTTCAATATCTTTATTGATAAACGCGCCCCAGGCTAATCCTAATGGGTGCGATGAAAGCAAATTGTTAAATATTATTTTAGCTTCTTCGTGCAAATTTCTTTCAAAATATGAAATTGCAATCTCAAGGTAGGTTTGTTCAGGAAATTCATTTCTTACTTTATCGGAAAATCTTTTCCAATTTGACTCTGCAGGATCAATGAGATATAATTCAAATCTTGCAAAATGATTTAAAGGATCTAAAAATAAAATATTATCTATCCATTTTTTTGATTCAGCATTGTTCTTAAGAATCCTGTTTGAAATAGATAAAATCTCCAATGCATTCAAATTTAACCTATTATAATTGAGAGATTCTTTTGCGTAACTAATGGCATCATTATATTTTTTCTCTATTAGATAAATTTCAGAAATCTGACTCAATGCAGCGGATTTATATTTTGTTGATCTTGATGCCCATCCGTATGCTTCTTTTGCATCATATAAGCTATTTAATGCCTTATAGATATTACCAGCAATGAAATTTGCATCTGAATCGTATGCATCAATTGATAAGATTTTTTTTATGTGTATAAGTGCTTTTCCATATTGTGCTTTTCTGAAATATAAATCCGAAATAAGATAGTTTGATTTTAAATGGTTCGGGTTTTCACCTAAAATCATTTTTAAAATAGTTTCTGACTCTGGATATTTACGCTCTTTAAACAGTTCATTAGCTTTAATAAATTTTCTTTCGACCTCCGTAATTGAGTTCAGCGTAGATAAATTTGAGCTATATGATCTGTCCAGTTTTTTTCTTTTTTGATCATAAGAGTAATTAAGATCAAGACATTCTACTTTGATTTTAAAGGGTTTATTGTAGCTAAGGGAATAATTGTAAACTATTCTTGGTGAAAATTCTGTTTTAAAGCTTTCTATTATGTTGCCATTTTCACCTAAAACATCTACACTGCCGTTAGAAAGTACAAAGGAGTGAAGTTTAATTAATATGCTATCATTTTTTTGCTCAACATTCATGACACCATACTTTGATGCTTCTTTTATACCTCCAATATTTCCCACTGGAAACCATACTTCTGACCAAATATCTGTATCAAGTGGGTTAAAGCTCGCTTTTTTTAAAGGATTGAATTTATTGTCTGGGGAAAATTGAACTAATTGACGACCGGCTTGAAATTCTATATATTGTCCATCATCATCAGTTAAATGATTTTCCCAAATTTTTCCTTCATCAGACAAAGCCCATAACCAAAGTTTTTGTCCAGGCATTTTATCATGATGGGACCAATGACCAAATCCATAATCCTTACTGTGGTAATACCCTCCAAAAAAATTCTTCCAATGACCAACTACATGATACGACTTATGCCCCTCAAAGCTATTGTTTTCATATAATGATAGATTCCTTTTTTTATTATCTATCGGCCATGATGAAACTTCTCCGCTGTGTTTTAGATATCTGTCACCAGGAAATATCAATTCTAAATCTTTTTCTGCAGATGCTGCAGCTGTCATCCAATTGTAATAAGATTGGGATGATGGGGTTGCATTGTACCAAAAAGCATTTGTAGTAAAATTAGCGTTTTTTTCATCGAGTTTTATTTCTACTCGCCATTCGGTCCTTGACGGTAGATCCATTGTTCCAACAAAAGTAGAAATGCTTCCGTCCTTATTATATCTTGTATAATAATCTACTGGTGAAGCTGTAGATGGGGTATGACCTATAACACCAAAATTAAATTCTATACCTCCAGAAGTCCATGGTCCTCTTAAAGCAATATTTCTAAATTTGAGAACCTCATTTTTATAAATGAACTCCTGACCATTTTTTTTATCTATTGCTCCCCAAATTTTACCACCTACCCCAGGTAAAACATAAATCTCTATATGATCATTTTCCATCTTAATAGCTTCCCATTCTTTTGGGGTGCCTTCACTATCGTATCCAGAGAAAGAGTGATAAGGATACAGTCTGGTATCTTGTGTTAATATGGGAATAGGATTAGGGCTAGTGAAAGGGTAAGTTTTAATTGACCATTGCTGTTCGGTAATTTTTGTTGAGCTATTTTTGGAACAAGTGCTAAAAAAAAATGATATTAACACAATAGAACAAAATTGCAAGGGAGCTATAATATTTTTCATTTATAATTGGTTTTATATTCTAAATTTAAGAATTATTAAATGACTAGAAATGAAAATAAATATAGTATTATTATTTTTTGCAATGATCACAAATAGCGGTATTGAGAAACCAGATTATAAAGTAGTAAAAAAATATAACAATTTCGAATTGAGGGATTACGGTTCCATTGTTATCGCTACTACTTCCCTTGAAAGAAATTATAGTAGATCAAACAGCGTTGGATTTCAAAAAGTGGCTAGTTATATATTTGGGGGCAATGATAAGAATATGAAAATTGCAATGACCGCGCCTGTTATGACATCATTTCATTCCTCAAAAAATAAAGAGCAAGAAATTTCATTTGTTATGCCAAAAAAACATAATCTGGACACTTTACCTGCCCCCACAAGAGACGATGTGATAATCAAAGAAAAAGAACTTGGTTTAGTCGCTGCAATATCTTTTGGCGGATGGGCAACAGAAGAGAGAGCAGAAAAATTTATTAAGAAACTAGAATTACTAATAAAAAAGGAAAATCTAATCAAATTTAATGAAATTATTGTGGCTCAATATAATGCACCTTGGGCAATTCCACCGTTTAGAAAAAATGAAATTCTTATTCCTATTAAGAAAAATAAATAAATATTTATTTTTCAAACTTCTGAGCAAGACACCAACACGTTAAAAGATTTCAATAGGTGCTACAGGAATGTAACATTCGAGATACTGAGTCCGTAAAAAAATAGCCTTAACAAACAAAAAGTTCGTTGAGGCTACTATAGAGCGGGACTGACGGGACTTGAACCCGCGACCTCCGGCTTGACAGGCCGGCGTTCTAACCAACTGAACTACAGCCCCTTTAAAATTATTCTTTGTAAAATAAGGCTACAGGAATTACAACTAAATAACCTAAAATTAATAGTATTGGAGAAATTACAAGACTCTGAAAACTATTTACTGAACCACTAGCCATAAGAACATAACTTATTATTAATATTGCAAGTCCCAAGGAAAATATAATATAATTCTTTTTTCCATAAGGCCATTTGTTAAAAAGGCTTTGTTGTAAATTAATGTTCGTATTTTTTTTATTATTGTTCATTATTGAAAATAAAATTACAATTTTACAAAAACAGAGCCAATACTTTCTTTTCATTTCAATGAATTATGTTAAAAAGTGGGTTGATTCGTTTAAAATTTGTTAATTTTTTTTAAAATCGATAATTTGTCCTCCCTGAATATGAATAAATTATCAAACTTCACCACAATAATTGACTATTTTAAATTTCTCATAATAGCACTTTTCTTTTTTTACTTGATCATCATTATCTGGCCTCAAAATAATTTAAAAAAAGAAAGCTCTTTTCAAATTCCAACTGGTTCATCTTTATATAAAGTTTCAAACATTCTTAAAAAAAATAATATAATAAAAAATGAAACTTCATTCATGTTAGCTGTAACGCTTATGGGCTATGAAAAAAAACTTCAAGCTGGAAAGTTCAACCTTCAAAAAGATACAAATAATTTTCAATTAATTAAAAAACTTGTATATGGAAATGAATCACTGGTAAGTGTTACTGTTTTAGAGGGTTGGTCATTAAATCAAATATCAGAAGAGATAGAAAAAAAAATTGGCATAAAACAAATTGATTTTCTAGAGGTATCACGCCATCCACAATTTTTGAAAAAATTAGGTATTGCTGCCAAATCTCTTGAGGGCTATCTTTTTCCGGAGACATACTTTTTTTCAGAAAGAGTAAGTCCTGAATCAATTATTGAGACTATGGTTTTTCAATTTAAGAAAAATTTCTCAACTGATTTTAAAAATAGAATGCGAGAGATAGGTTTTAATGAAATTGAGGTAATTACCTTGGCTTCGATAATTGAAGGCGAAGCAATTTTTGATATTGAACGATCGAAAGTTTCTAGTGTATATCATAATCGATTAAAAAAAGGTATGAAACTTCAAGCTGATCCAACAATTCAATATATTATAGAAGGCCCTCCAAGAAGACTGCTAAATAAAGATTTAAAGATTGAATCACCTTATAATACATATTTAAATTACGGATTACCACCAGGACCTATTAATAATCCAGGGCTTCAATCAATAAAAGCTGCACTATTTCCGAAGGAAACAAATTTTTATTATTTTGTAGCAAAAGGGGACGGCTATCATACTTTTACTCAAACCGAAAAAGAGCACAAGATTGCAAAGAAAAAATTTCAAGAAGTTAGAAAAAAATATAATAGGCAAAATAAAATTCAAGGGGAAATTTAATTAAATGCTAAAATCTTTAAATAAGGTTCAAAAATCAGCAGTACAATCTTTCGGAAAACCAGTTCTTATTTTTGCAGGTGCCGGTAGCGGCAAAACAAGAGTTCTAACACATAAAATTGCTTACTTAGCAAATGAGAACTTAATTCCAGAAAAAAATATACTAGCTGTGACATTTACGAATAAAGCTGCTCAAGAAATGAAAATAAGGGTTGCAAGCTTAAACAAGAAAAAAACAATCGAAGCCACAATTGGTACTTTTCATTCGATCTGTGCAAGAATATTAAGAAAAGAAATAAAGAATATTGGATTTACATCTGACTTTACAATTTTTGACGTGCAAGATCAAATTTCATTGTCAAAAGTTATCCTTGATGAGATGAAAGTAGCTAAAGATAAGCTTTCTCCACAAAATGCTAAATATTTAATTAGTAACTATAAAAACAAATTAATTTTTCCCAATGAATTGCTCTCAATAGCAAATAATACACAAGAAAAATTATTTGCAGAATTTTATAAAAAATATCAAGACTCTTTATTTGATAACAATGCTGCGGATTTTGATGATTTGTTGCTCTTACCTCTTAAACTATTCAAAGAAAATCCAACTATTTTAAAGAAATATCAAAATCTATGGAAATATGTTTTAGTTGATGAGTATCAAGATACAAACAAACCACAATTTGAATTTATTCATTATCTCACCAAAGAACATAAGCAGGTTTGTGTTGTTGGAGATGATGATCAATCCATATATGGATGGAGAGGAGCTGATATTAGAAATATTCTTGATTTTGAAAGAGTTTTTAAGGGATGTGATATTTTTAAGCTTGAAAAAAATTATAGATCTACTGCTAATATCTTAGATGCAGCATATAGTGTTGTTAGAAATAATGAAGAAAGAGCTCCTAAAGAACTTATATCGGATAACAAAAATGGTGAAAAATTAGGCATTTTAGAGACTAATGATGAAATGGAAGAAGCGGATGCACTAATTAATGCTCTTGAAAAGGAAATAAAATTAGAAAAAAGAAATTTTAGCGATTTTGCTGTATTGTATAGAACAAATTCTCAATCAAGAGCACTAGAAGATTCTTTTAGGCGATCATCAATTCCATACAATATAGTTGGCGGTATAAGATTTTACGAACGAAAAGAAATAAAAGATATAATTGGTTATTTGAGTTTAATTATCAATACTAAAGATACTATTTCTTTGAGAAGAGTAGTGAATTTTCCTCCCAGAGGCATTGGTTTAAAAACTGTTGATAAGTGCTTTGAGAAAGCTGAAAAAAGAAAAATGGAATTATTGGATGTTTTAAATGAGCCAGATGACATGGGCATAAGAGGAAAGCAAGCTGAAGCATTAAGAAGATTTTATGGTACAATAATGAAATACAATGAGTTATTGCCAAAATTAAATGCTGGCGAATTAGTTAGAACTTTATTAGAAGATATTGGAATTAAAAATCATTATTCAAAAAATAGAACTCCTGATGATAATGAAAGATACGAAAATGTATTAGAGTTTTTAAGAGGGGTTGATGAGTTTATGCTTCGAAATCCAGATGGTGGTTTAAGAGATTTTTTAGAAGAAATTTCTTTATTAACTGATTTAGATAATTGGAATGATCAGTCCAATAGGGTGACTTTAATGACCGTTCACGCTTCAAAAGGATTAGAGTTCCCAGTGATATTTTTATCAGGCTTAGAGGACGGTCTATTTCCATTATACAGCTCATTGGATCATAAAGAAAAGCTTGAAGAAGAAAGAAGGTTGTTTTATGTTGCTTTGACTAGAGCAATGGAGAAGGTTTATTTGCTTTATGCGTTGCAAAGAAGAAGAATGGGCTCCGACGATTTATTTGGTACGCCCTCAAGATTTATTAAAGAAATTCCTAAAGAGAAATTAGAAAAAATCTCTTTCACATCAGCATTAACAAGGAGAGTGATTAGTGGAAAACCTGGTAAACATACCAAGACTGCTTTAAGAAGAACAGTTGTAATTTTTGATGATTTTAAAGTTGGAGATAGTGTTGAGCATGCAATATTTGGAATTGGAAAAGTTATGGCTATTAGCGGTCAAGGTGAAAACCAAAGAGTTGGAATTGAGTTTAAAGATGGCTTGAAAAAGAAATTAGTTGTGAAATTTGCAAATTTAAAAAAAATTGATGCTGGTTAGACAAAGTCAATATTCACTAAAACATACAGGTAAAAGTATAATTTTATAATTATGGAAAACATTGAACTACTTGTTGAAGCTTTAAAAAAAGAAGGCTTAAGGTTTACAGAGCAAAGAAAATTCATTTGGGATGAAATTACTTCTTCTAATGACCATAGAGAGGCTGAAGATATATTTTTATCATTAAGAAAAAAAAATATCAATGTATCAAGGGCAACTGTATATCGAACAATAGATGTTTTAGTTAAAAACAATTTAGTAAGGAAATTAGATATCGGGGATGCTCCATCTAAATATGAAAACAAAATTGATTCTCATCACCACGACCATATGATATGTCTGGAAACTGGAGATATAATTGAATTTTATAATGAAGAGCTCGAAAATCTCCAGGATGAAATTGCTAAAAAGCATGGTTATAAAGTTATTAGGCACGTTCATCAGCTTTTTGTAAAACCAATTAAGTAATTACTTACCATGAATTTATTTTTTTCAATTTTTTTACTTTTTTCTAATTCCCCTGAACTGATTATAGGCAAAGAAGTAGTCGATCCCGGTATAGTGTTTATTTTTGAGGGTGCAATTAAAGATGAAATTCATCCCAAATCTTTACATTTAGATGAGAATGAAGCCAATGTCCATATAGAAGCTAGAGTAAATTGGGACATTGAAAATATTCCAAAAGGCGCTGTTCCAGGGGGGTTTATTCCTTATCTGAATATTACAGCAAAAATTACAAATCAACATAATGGCTTGAGATCTTTCATTGATTTAACTCCTCATATTAATTTAATCGACAATTTCCATTATGCTAGAAACATTTATTTACCTGGTAGTGACGAAGATTTATATTCAGTTGAATTTAGTATTACACCTCCTCAATCAGCAGAAATTGCTTTGCATAAAGATTGGAAGCTTATTTATGGGAACAAAATTCTAAAAGGATATAAATTTTTTTATAAGAATGTTGACTTTAAAGAAATTTCTAGATCCAAAAGATTGTAAAATTATAAATATTTATAATTTTTATCATATTGATCAGTTAAGCCCCCCCCTTTTTTTATAAAACCATTTTCTAGTAACGCTTCCGCTAAAATCTTATCATTTTTAACTACCTTAATAATTATTTGATTTAAAGATTTTTCATTAGATTTCATTAAAAAATTATCTATAAAAAAAATTAAATTTTTTCCTCTTTTATTATAGTTTGGTTTGCAAGATATGTGCTTTATCTCAACATTGCCACGTGATAAATATTCAATTATAACAAAAGATACTATCCAATCTTTTTTAATTAAAAAAAAGCCTTGAAATCTATCAAATTGGTAAAATTTTTTTATCCACTTTTTAAAACTGAATGGATATTTGATATGTGGCTCACTGAAGTTTAAATTTTTAGGATTTGCAAACCAATTTTTTAAAATATTTTCAATTAATTTTAGATTTTTTTCCCTGTGAATATTTATTTTTTTTACTTCGATATTCATAACACTTAATATATAAATTTATAGATTATAAATCTAAATTTAATAGAATGAAAAATATAGTAAATATTTCTGAACTGAAAGAGGGCAAAACCATACAAGGGTTTTTTCTTTGTGTTGAAAAAAATTTACGTCATTCTAAAAATGGTGATCCATATCTCGATCTAGTCCTAAGAGACAAGACTGGCAAAATAAGCGCTAAGATATGGAATAAAATTAATGAATTTGAATTGAAGTTTAATTGTGGTGATGCTGTTGCTATAAGAGGAAAAATGGAAATATATCAAAACAAAAAATATTTGATTATCGATAGAATAAACAAAGCAACCGTTCAAGGATATGCAAGATTTGGATTTGATCCATCCCTGATAATTCCATCAGCTAAAGTAGATCCCAAAGCCATGTGGAAAGAATTGTCAAAATACTTTAAACAAATTAAGAATTTGAAACT
Source organism: uncultured Fidelibacterota bacterium (assembly GCA_902615915.1). Lineage (GTDB taxonomy): Bacteria > Fidelibacterota > Marinisomatia > Marinisomatales > TCS55 > TMED144. The sequence goes on along the minus strand of CACMQQ010000003.1, from coordinate 71,050 downwards.
AAGAAAAATGACAGTTTTGACATATAATTTCTATAAAAGAAGAGTTTTGTACTTTCCAAATACTGTAAATAAAAATCATAATTATATGTCTGGTTATTTGGAACATATTCTTTCGCTTGTTAAAATTGCTGATTTTCTATCAGCTTATTATAAACTGGACAAAGATTTGATGCTTTTGGGAGCATTTTTCACTGATATAGGCAAGTTGCAAACTCTTAAAGGTGGTTATCAACCAATAAAGAAAAAAGAAGGGTTAGCAGTTGATTACCGATATTATAGCAGAGATATAATGAAAAAATTTTCAAGAAAAGTAAGTGGTGTAGATAAAAATATTTTACTTGAATTAGAGCATATTATCATTTCTTCATATGTACCTTTTGAAAGACAAAACACTTCTTTGCCGGCATCAAAAGAAGCGTTGGCTCTGAATTCGATTAAAAAGCTAGATGCAAACATAAATGTCTTTGAAAATATAATATCGCTTGAAGCAGATGAGGATGGTGTCACTAGTAAGCATAACTTGTTTGGTCGTCAGATTTTTAAATTTTTAAATGTCGATTAATAGCATTGTTAAGGCATCCATTTTTTGCGCACTAGCAATCGGATTAGGCTTTGTTTTTATGCCCGTGCCCAATTTTGAATTTATTACAGTAACAGTATTTTTAAGTGGATTGTATCTAAATAGCGCTTGGGGATTTCTTATTGGATCTACAACAATTATGATATATTCTGGGTTTAATCCGATGGGATCTGGATTGGCATTTCCTCCCCTTTTTTTAGGCCAAACAATAACAATGGGATTTATTGGGATCTCAGGCGGTATAATGAAATTTTCATACCATCTAAGTATATGGAATCAGAGAATAGTTTTTTGTTTAGCTGGTTTCTTTCTAACATTGGTTTACGATATCGTTACACTATTTGCGTACCCTTTAACCGTTGGTCTAGGTGATGTTGGACTGGTTGGTATTTTGATTAAAGGTTTACCATTTATCATTTTTCATGAAATTATAAATTCAATTATTTTTTTAATTTTTATTCCAAAAGTCATTCGTAAAGTACCAAGATGAGAAAAAATCTTTTCTATTTTTTTTTTATTATTTTCATCGGAAAAGGAGATTCACAAAACATATCTTTTGACCTTGTTGGGCATAGTGGAGTTTTCATAGATAATGGTATAAACGCTTGGAACAGGTCATGGTTTTCAGGAATTCTTTTGTTTGATGGGACTTACGCATCTTATCCAATTCGATTTGGTGAAGAGGTAAATAAAAATTTTTTTATAAATGATAGTTATAACTTATCAGATTTTAACTCCATTGCAGATTCAACATTTACTAAAAGTTATTTTGATCATGCTAGGGGTGATTATAATTACAATAAGCTAGAATTTAGCTTAATTAATAACACAAGCAATCAAAATTGGAAAATCAACCTTTTTAAAAAAAATTTCTATGGAAACACCGGTCATTATATAATAAATAATCAACCCAATACTCCAATCCAACAATCATTCGTAATTAACCATAATAAAAAAATAAATAATCAAAATTTAGAGTTTGCTGTTGGAAGGTTCTTGACTAAAAGTGGATTACCTGATATAAATCAGAACGGAAAAGAGTTGAATGAAATATTATCTTCATCTTTTAGGATAAGATCAAATTTTAGCGATATTAATACTGTTTTATATTTTTCACAATTTTTTCAAAACAGAAGAATCTTTCACTCCACTTTCAGTGACTCTTCTTACCAAAAAATTAACAGATCGCTACTAAAATTTAAAATTTATAGAAGAAAGAATCTTTCACTTAATTTTGATAATAATTATTATTTGCATAGCAATGATCAAAAAAATTATTTAAAAAAATGGTCAAATTTTTATATTAATAGCAATTATATAAACCTCAATCTTTTTTTGGGGTATCAATTTTTTGAAGATAGAAAAAATATTAATGATGGTTTTAATTGGAATGTCTCATATCAATCCAATCTAGCTAATTTGAAATTATTTATTCAATCTAGAAAATACACTGAACCCTTTCATCCAAATTTGTTGAATGAAAAAAATAGTGATTTTCAATTTTTTACAGATAACAAGGTTTCGTTGCATTATAATAGTGATAAGCTATCATTGACTACTTCAGTTATTTCAACTATGATTGAGAGCAGTTTAGTTGGTAGTCCCTTAAATTTTCTTAATTTTGATTTAAAGTATGAAATATTTCCGAGTTTATCATTTTACAGTAAAATAACATCTCAAATTGATACATCGTTTTTTGGAATAGGCGGCGGAGAAATATATGAGATTGGTTTCAAACCTAAGTTTTTACTTTTTAATAATAAAATCAAATTTGATTTTATTATTTATGCAGACATTTTTAACGGATTTTCTTCTAATTATGGATATAATGTAATAAGCAACATTCCAAATGAAATTGAATTGGAAGAAAATATAAAAATTGATTATTGGTTGCTGAATTTTGAAGCAGATGTCAATATCTCTAGCGCAAAGTTGTATTATAAGATAAGCAACATATTGAATGCTATTAATCCTGACGATAATTCATCACTGGTATATCGAAATTATATTTATCCAAGATTAGGAAGAATGGTTGAATTTGGTGTTGAATGGCATTTTGATAATTAATCACTTAATAATTCTATTAATAAGTCTTTAAATGTAAATTTGAAAGTGAAATACTGCATGTCAAATTCAATTTTATCCAAATCAGTGCTTATTTTAAATACAAATTATTCTCCAATGGATATTTGCTCTGCAAAAAGAGCTATTTGCCTTTTTTACAATCAGAAAGTAGAAATTTTAGAATCTTATAGAGAAAAAGTCCATTCACCATCAATTTCACTTTTGCTTCCATCGATAATAAAGCTTAAAAATTATGTTAAAAACAATAATATGGAAGTAATCTTATCAAGAAAAAATTTGTTAATCAGGGATAATTACCAATGTCAATATTGTCTTTCAAAAAAAGCACCCTTAACTATCGATCATATTGTTCCTAAGAATAAGGGCGGTGAAGATAGTTGGACTAATCTTGTTATAGCTTGTCAAAATTGCAACAGAAAAAAAGGTAATAAAACTCTTAAACAAAGCAATATGGATCTGAATAAAAAACCTCGAAAACCCAATAAAATTCAATATTTTCAAAAATTTATCAAGAGCGAACAGAACTCCTGGAAGCCTTATCTATTTATGGAGTCTATGTGAAAAAAAGAATTTTGAGCGGCATACAGCCATCTGGAGAGCTTCATTTGGGTAATTATTTTGGAATGATGTCAAGAATGATTGAGTATCAAGAAAAAAATGATTTGTTCTGCTGTATAGTGAATCTTCATGCTTTAACTACAATTGACGATAAAAACATTTTATCAAAAAATACAGTAAACGCCGCTATAGATTTTATTGCTTTGGGATTAGACCCAAAAAAAACAACATTTTGGATTCAAGGAGACGTCCCTCAGGTTTGTCAATCTACGTGGCTATTTTCTAACATAACAAATATGGGGTTACTAGACCGTTCAACTTCATACAAAGACAAGATAGCTAAAGGATTAAATCCTAATGTTGGATTGTATTCATATCCAATTTTAATGGCTTCAGATATTTTGCTATATGGTGCCAATATAGTACCTGTTGGAAAAGATCAAAAACAGCATATTGAGATAGCTAGAGACATTGCGATAAGATTTAACAAAATATACGGAGAAACATTTGTACTTCCAGAGCCTTCAATTGAGGATAATAACAAGTTAATACCTGGAATTGATGGCAATAAGATGAGTAAATCATATAAAAATTTTATACCAATTTTTGGTAGTGAAAAATTCATTCGAAAAAGATTTATGTCTATCTTAACTGATTCAGCTGATATCAATGAGCCTAAAGACATAAATTCTCCATTGTTTAAACTATATTCGCTTTTTTTGGATCAAAATGAGATAGATGAATTAAAGGAAAGGTTTTTAGCCCCTGGAATGCGATACGGAGATGTTAAAAAAGAACTATTTGAAAAATTTTGGCTCCACTTTGAACCATTTAGAAAGAAAAGAGATTATCTTATTAATCATAAAGATTTTGTTTTCTCTTCATTGAAGGAAGGCGCAGAAAAAGCAACCATTGTCGCCGATGTTTACTTAAGTAAAATGCGAGAAGCTATGGGCCTAAATTATGGGTAGAAAAATTGCATAATATTCACTTAGATCAATTTGAAGGACCTCTTGATTTGTTATTGTATTTTATCAGGAGAGATGAAATAGATATCTATGATATTCCTATATCTAAGATTACATATGATTATTTTAACGTTATAGATAAAATGAATTCATTAAACGTGTCAATAGCTGGTGAATTTGTCTTAATGGCTGCCACTTTAATGAAGATCAAATCAAAAATTTTGATTCCAAGGCAAGAGCTTAACGAGGAGGGTGAGGTAATTGACCCTAGAACAGATTTAGTTAATAAATTAATTGAATATCAGCAGTTTAAGACTGTTTCAGAACAGCTTAGACTGCTTCATGATGAAGCAGATTTATCATACTCCAGAAAATTATCAGAGGAATCTGACTATGAGAATAGTGAAAAACTTTCTCCTAATGATTTAAACTTGTTTAACTTAGCAGAGCTATTCAAAAAAGCAATCGAGAAAGCCCCTTTGATTAAACCCATGGAATTACGTGCTGAACCAGTAAGCTTGGAGAACAGAAAAAAACTAATATTATCATTATTTGATGGCAATGGTAAGCTCTCTTTTTTTAATTTAATTTCAAATTTAAAAAATAGGCTAGATATCATTATTTCATTTCTTGCGATTCTAGATTTGATTAGAACTAAACAGATATTGGTTTTTCAAAAAGATGTATTTAGTGATTTAGAATTCACAATTTTAACAATTGAATAATATTTGATGTCAAAAAATGATAGGATAATAGAATCACTGCTTTTTGCTAGTCCAGAGCCACTAACTCAGAAGAAACTCTCTAATATTTTTGATAGTGACGTTCCCGATTTAAAGTTTTCGGTTGAAAGGTTGAATAGTTTTTATAATAAAAATAATCAATCTATTGAAATTATAAATGTTGCTGGAGGTTATCAATTAAGAACTAAACAAGAGTTTAGTATTTTTATAAAAAAATTATTTAATAATAATTTTCAGAATTCCATATCTCAAGCTGCACTGGAAAGCTTATCAATTATCGCTTACAAGCAACCAGTCAGTAAATCTTTATTAGAGTCAATTAGAGGCGTAGATTGCTCAGGCGTGATAAAAACGCTTTTGAAAAAATCTTTAATTCAAATAAAGGGTCGAGACGATGGCCCAGGAAGAGCACTTTTATATTCAACAAGTAAGGAATTTTTAATTTCTTTTGGTATTGACAAATTAAGCGATTTACCTAAACTGAAAGAGATTAACGAAATCATTGGAGAAAGTAATTTTGATAAACAAATAAATGCGTTTAAGTAAATATTTATCTAAATCTGGTGTAGCATCAAGGAGAGAGGCTGAAAAATTAATACAAAGTGCTCTCATAACAATTAATGGTAATGTAGAGTTGAACCCTCATTATAAATTAAAAAAAAACGATATAGTGAAATATGATTCAAAGGTTGTCAAAAATAATCAAGAATCCATTGTAATAATGTTAAATAAACCAGCAGGTTATATAACTAGCATGAAAGATCCTATGAATAGAAAAATTGTTTCAGATTTAATAGATTTAAAAGAAAGAGTTTTTCCAATTGGAAGGCTGGATAAAGATACAACCGGTCTTTTATTGTTCACGAATCAAGGGGATTTGGCGCTAAAGCTAAGTCATCCAAGGTTCAATATACCTAAAATTTATACCTCAAGCATCGATAGGCCCTTTGTTAATTGGGAGAAAAAGAAAATTAATAAAAAAGTTTACATTGGTCAAAAAGAGTGGGGAAGAGCTGAAGTTTTAGATCAGAAAAAAATAAAAGGAAAAGTAATAGTTAAGTTGAAGCTTGAACAAGGTAAAAAACGGGAAATCAGGAGAATTATGTATAGAATGAAGAGAAGTTTGTATTTTTTAAAAAGAATAGAATTTGGACCTTGTAAGCTTGGAAAACTAAAAGAAGGTCAATGGAGATTTCTTCAAAAAGATGAAATTTTAGAATTAAATAATTTATAATGGAAATTAAAAATGTTACTTCATACTAGCAATTTCTTAAATATAGATGTAAAATCTCCCGCTCATTGATAATTAATTATGATTGTTACAATAGATGGTCCAGCAGCTAGCGGAAAAAGCACAACCGCAAAACTAGTAGCTAAAAAACTAGGGATTTCTTACCTAGATACAGGTGGTATGTACAGGTGTATTACTTTTTCCTTTATGAAAAATAATATCTCGTACAATGAAATTTCTCTAGCCAAAAGCCATTTAAAAAAATTGAATTTGTCTATTCGTGAAAAAAATGACAGACAGCATTTTTATATAAATGGCATTGATATCACAAATGAGATTCGCTCTAACGAAGTATCAAAAAATGTTAGCAAGTTTAGTTCGCTATATTTTGTCAGAGATAAAATGGTAGAAACACAAAGAAAATATGCAAAAGAAAAAAGCATTATTGTTGAGGGGAGAGACATAGGCACTGTTGTTTTTCCTAAAGCAGATTTCAAATTTTTTCTCTTTGCTGATGATAAAGTTAGAGCAAAAAGAAGACAAAAAGATTTGATTAAAAACGGTGAAAATCAATCTTTAGAGAAATTAATTGATGAAATCAGGCTAAGAGATAAATTAGACTCTGAAAGAGAAAATGCCCCATTAGTGAAAGCTAAAGATGCAATCGTAATTGATACTTCTATTAAGACTATTGATGAGCAAGTTGACTTTATTATTGATGCAATAAAGTCAAATATGAAAGGAAATAAAAATGAATGAAAATTCTAAAGAACCAGTTGTTGAACAGGCATTAGATAATATCGAATCAAATGTCAGCGAGAAAAAAATGGTGACAAAATCGCCTTCGACATCTAAAAAAAATATATCACCAGAGCTAAATACAAATCAAAATAATTTTGATAATATTGATTATTTGTCTAATTCAATTTTTGATGATACTAAAGAAGTTTTGATTGATCAGCTATTAAAAGACGAGTCAGAAAGTTTCGAAGTGATTGATGATTCTAGATATACTTCAACCTTTTCTGATATAAGCGAAAAGAAAATTATTTCTGGCAGAGTCATAGGAATGAATGAAAAGGAAATCTTAGTTGATATTGGATTTAAGTCAGAAGGAATAATTAGTAGAGAAGAATTTAATGAAAATGCACTACCTGATATTGGTGAGAAAATAAATGTTTACCTTGAAAAGATGGAGGATGAAAGTGGAAAAACGGTTCTATCAAAAGAAAAAGCTGTTTTTTTGCAAAGATGGCAGGAGCTGAAAGACATCTTTGAAACTCAAGAAATTATTTCAGGCAAGATAATAAAAAGAATCAAAGGGGGTATGGTGGTTGACCTTGACGGTGTTCAGGCTTTCTTGCCAGGTTCTCAAATTGACGTTAGACCTGTAAAAGATTTTGATAAATATATTGAAACCGAAATGGATCTTAAGGTTGTAAAATTTAATGAGTTCAGAAAAAATATTGTCGTTTCACACAAGGCGATTCTTGAAGAAAGTTTAGCTGAGCAAAGAAGTGAGCTTTTTAATAAACTTAAAGTCGGTAATATTATGGAAGGTAGGGTAAAAAATATTACAGATTTTGGAGTATTTATTGATTTAGGAGGCATTGATGGGCTTTTGCATATTACCGACTTAAGTTGGGGCAGAGTTAATCACCCTTCTGAAATAGTAAACATTGATGATAATTTAAGTGTCAAGATTATCGACTTCGATTCTGAAAAAAAACGAGTATCTTTAGGTCTTAAGCAGCTTACACCATTCCCTTGGGAAAATGTTAAGGATAGATATCCCAGAGGCCAGAAAATAAAAGGTAGAATAGTTAGCATGACCAATTATGGTGCATTTGTTGAGCTAGAACCTGGAATTGAGGGATTGATACATGTTTCTGAAATGTCTTGGACACGTCATATCAAAAACCCGTCAGAGGTTTTTTCCTTAGGTGATGAAGTTGAGGCCGTAGTATTATCTATTGATACTGAAGAAAAGAAAATTAGTCTCGGTTCTAAGCAGCTTGAGGATGACCCGTGGGATAAAATTGAAGAAAAATATAATATTGGTGAAACTAAAAAAGGAAAAGTTATCAATCTTACTCAATTTGGTGCATTTGTTGAGCTCGATGAAGGCGTTGATGGCTTGATTCATATATCAGATATGTCATGGACTCAAATTGTGAAACATCCAAAAGAGTTTTTAGAAAAAGGTCAGGAATTAAAAGTTCAAATTCTTGAGGTTTCTAGAGAAAACAGGAGAATTTCTCTTGGTATCAAACAATTGGAAGATGACCCTTGGCCCGATTTAATTAAAGAATTTGAAGTAGGTAGAGAAATAGAAGGAAAAATTGTTAAAATTCTAGATAAAGGCATCATACTTGAATTAGATCATTCAATTGAAGGAATAGTTCCCTATGGAAAAAGACCTAAAAGAGATAGAAAAGCATTATCCGCTAATTACAAAATAGGTGATGTTTTAAATGGTACAGTTTTTAATGTTAGGCCTGATGATAAAAAAATCGTATTGCATGTTGAAGGCCTAGCTCCTGATGAAGGTTCAAAAAATGATGATATTAGAGAATTTCTTGAGAATCAAGACGCTCCTGCTAGTGAAAAAATTCAAATTCCTGATGATTTAGTAAAGAATTAACATACTATTTAAATTTGTAATTTTTTTAAATTAAAATTTTAAAGCCCGTTATTAAGTGAGCACCAATCCTTTTTTGCCATTCATTAAAATAAGAATGACTTTTGGCGCATTAATTCTAGCTACTTCGCTATGGTTATTTATAATTAGCAATAATACATACAATATGGTTGTTGATATGCCTATTGAAGCAAGAAATTTATCTGCTCAACACGCTTTAAACAAAGAAGTTCCAAAAGTTGCTAAAGTTAGACTTAAAGGTACAGGTAGATCTCTTTTTAAATCGTATATATTAAAATCTTTTTTCCCAAATTTTAAATTAGTAATCGATCTTGAGAGAATATCAAAAGAATATAGCTTTATTCTTAATGATTACTTTGAAAGATATCCCCAAAAAATATCAATTCCATCAAACTTTGATGTTCAATATGTTGAGATTGTTTATCCAAATACAATACAGATCAGCCTTGATGAATATAAAGAAAAAATTGTTGATGTTGTCATTAATGCAAATATTTCACCAGCTCCAGGATATACCATGGTTGGAAACCCTGAAATAATTCCAAGAAAAGTTAAAATTGCAGGACCAAAAGAGATAATAGAAGAAATAAACATAGTTAGTACTATTAAATATGATTTAAATGATATAAGTGATGAGGTTCAAACAAAAATGATCTTGAAAACTCTCACTGAAGACATTATCGAGTTAACTCCAAAAGAAGTTCTTTTAAAGCAAAAAATAGAAGTTATCAGTGAAAGAATAATTAGCGAAATACCAGTTCAATTAAAAAATGCTATTAATGAAGTGCAAGTTTTTTTGAGTCCACAAACTGTTTCATTGACTGTTGTTGGAGGTATTGATTTTATTTCCAGCTTAAATCCAAAAGACATTAAAATAAATGTAGATTTTTCGAAGTGGAAACCATCAGTAAAATTTTATCCAATACAAGTTGAAGCACCAAGTGATATTATTAAATGGATGGACTTGTCTCCGCAAAATATTGAGTTAATTGTAACTAAAAGCGTCGAATGAAAATTTTAGGAATTGAAACATCGTGTGACGAAACTGCATTAGCTTTGTTTGACAACGAAAAATTACTTTATTCAAAGGTAAGTAGACATATAATCCACAAAAATTATGGAGGAGTTGTTCCTGAATTAGCGTCAAGAGAACATGATAAGATTTTACCTCAGCTTTTTAAAGATTGTTTTAGAAATCTAGATATTTCTTCAAATGAACTTGATCTTATAGCTGTTACACAAGGACCTGGCTTAGCTGGTTCTTTAATATCTGGAGCATCATTTGCAAAAGGCTTGAGCCTTGCACTCAATGTTCCGATTATTGGAATAAACCATTTAGAGGCTCATATTTTTGCAAATATTTTATCTGATCCAAAATTGAGCTTTCCATTTGTATGTTTACTTGTTTCAGGAGGCCATACACAGCTTTGGTATGTAAAAGGGTTATCTAAATATAAACTTTTAGGTGAGACTAGAGACGATGCAGCAGGAGAGGCTTTTGACAAAGGAGCAAGAATTTTAGGCTTAGGATATCCTGGTGGGCCTGAAATTGAAAGGTGTTCAAAAAATGGAAATCCAAAAAAGATAAATTTCCCAAAAGCCTTAATGAAAGAAAGCAATTTAGAATTTAGTTTTAGCGGTTTAAAAACTTCACTTTTATATTATTGTAAAAAAAATAAAGAAAATGATATTTCCGATATTGCTGCATCTTACCAAAATGCAATTATTGAAACTTTGCTTCAAAAATTAAAATGGGCATTAAAATTAACAAATTGCAATGTTTGTGTCATTGCTGGTGGAGTTGCTGCTAATGTTCATCTTAGAAATTTGGCTGAAAAATTCTTACACAAAAAAAAAATAATTTTCCCAAGAATGGATTTATGCACAGATAATGCTGCTATGATAGCTTTTTTAGCTTATTTATATTCAAAAGAAAAAAGTTTTACTAATATAGATTTTAAAATTTTCCCAAACATGAAAATAAATCATAATGAGTATTGATTTTTTAGATTCAATCGATTTAATAACCGCTATATCATTTTTAATTTTTTTAATATCTGTTTCTATTTTCTTTTATAACATAAAAAAGAAAATATATAAAAAATGGTATATCAATATTTTAATACTTAGACACTTTATTTTTTTATCATTAATTATTCTTCTTTTAAACCCAATCCTTAATTTCTACTCATTTGAAACTACTAAACTTATGCTTGGAATTTTTGTGGATAATTCTGCTAGTATGAAGCTTCATCAACAGCCAGTATTTAACAATTTTAAATCAGATTTGAACAATTTTTTTAAAAAAATTGAAAAAGAGAATATTCCATATGAATCATATTTATTTGACAGAGATGTTAAGCCATTTTATCAAACAGGTTTAAATGGCAATGGTTTAACTACAAACCTTTCGGAAGTAGCAAAAAATATCGATAACAATAAAAATCTTTATGGTGCTTTGATTTTTACTGATGGAGTAGCAACAGAAGGTGTTAATCCAATAAAAAGTTTTGATGATATAAAGATACCAGTTTATACGGTTGGTGTTGGTAGCAATAATGAGATGGTTGATATTTCAATCCAAACAATAGATGCACCAACAGTATCATTTATGAATGATGATATAAATTTTAAATCTATTATTAAATCAGAAGGAGTTGAGAATAAAAAAGCCACAATCTCACTCTATCAAAATAAAGAATTAATTGTTTCAAAAGAAATTTTTTTAAATAATAAGCTATCCTTAAATGAAGTTGATTTTTTGTTTAAACCTAAAAAGATTGGAAATCAACAGTTTGAAGTGCGGGTTTCATCATTTGAGGACGAAGTCAATATACAAAACAATAGAGTAAGGTTTAATATCTTAATATTAAAAAATAAATATAAAGTCGCTCTTTTGACAGGAAGCCCAAATAAAAATACAAATTTGATAAAAGAAAATTTAAAAAAAAATGAAAGAATAAATTTTGATCATTACGTGAAGGTTGCTGATTCTGAATTTAGGCCATCAATAAATTCATTTTGGAGCAAACCTTATGAATTGATTATTTTTGATAATTTTCCAATTAAAGACCAATCTTTTGATTTTGTTAGGATTTTAGGCAAAAAAATAATTGCAAATAATTCATCTTTTTTTTTAATTGTTGGACCAAATCAGAATGATGATTCTTTAAATAAGATTTCAGCTTTATTAGATTTCAAGATAGTTAATTATAATGACACAAATAATAAACAAAACTGGAATTTTAAACATATTAAAGATTTTACATCTTTACCTCCACTAATTAATGCATTTACAATAAGATTAGAAAATAAATATACCGACTCATTAGCTTACTTCAATAACCAAAATCCCCTTTGGATAAGAAATGAAAAAAATAAAATAAGAAAAGTACTATTTTTATCACCAGAAATGTTAAAACTAAAGACAGCTTTTCTCGACTCCTCAGAAAGACCTTCTGATTTAATATTAAATATATCTATTTCTTGGCTTCTTCAAATTAGCGGCTCAAAAGAAAGCTATTTTAGATTAAACAAAAAAAGATTGCAGCTTGGTGAGGTTGTTAATATATCTGGCAATAGATTGTCAGAGTTGAAGAATTTCAATGAATCACTTAATTTAAAGGTTTCTAAAGAAGGTAAAGAAATTGAAAATAATGAATTTGACTTTAATATAGACTTAAATAGATGGGAATATGATTATAGACCACCTTCATCAGGAAAATATAATTATGAAATTTTTTTCGAAAATGATTATAGTAAACTACAAAAAGGCGAATTTGAAGTGCTGGAAAGTAAAATTGAGCTGTCAAATGTGTTTATGAATGAGTTTTTATTAAAAAATATATCCTTAAATACATCTGCAAATTTTAAAAATTGGATTGAAAGAGATAGTATCGTTGTTAATTTGTCACCAAAAATAAAAAAAGAAATGAGATCTATGACTGCTAAATTTAATGAGAATGTTGTAGTTGTTATTTTTTTGTTATCATTATTTATTGCCGAACTTTTCTTAAGAAAAAATAAAGGACTTTTATAATTTTATGAAGAAAATTTCAATTATTGGATCTGGTTATGTAGGCTTAGTTTCAGGAGCTGGGTTATCTGAGTTTGGAAATCATGTAACTTGTGTAGATATTGACAAAACAAAGATTGCCAATCTGAAAAAACTCAAAATTCCAATTTATGAACCAGGTTTAGATAATCTAATAAGAAAGAACATGAATAAAGGATTATTGAACTTTTCATCTAATATATCAAAATCAATTAAAAATTCTGAAATAATTTTTATAGCCGTTGGTACACCGCAAAGCAACGATGGTTCAGCTGATATACGATATGTTGAATCGGTTGCTAAAACTATAGCAGAAAATCTTAATGATTTTAAAATCATATGTACAAAAAGTACAGTACCCATTGGCACAGGTAAAAAAATTAAAGTATTAATAAAAAAGTTATGCAATCCAAAAAATTTTGAATATGTATCAAATCCTGAATTTTTGAGAGAGGGCGCAGCTATTGATGATTTTTTACGCCCTGATAGAATTATTATTGGATGTGAAAGCGAAAATGCTGTAAACGCCATGAAAGAGGTTTACAGGCCACTATATTTGAATGAAACTCCAATTATTTTTACAAATATTGAAACAGCTGAAATGATTAAATATGCTTCCAATGCTTTTTTAGCTACTAAAATTAGTTTTATTAATGAAATTGCCAACCTTTGCGATGAAGTTGGCGCAGATGTGCATCATGTGTCTAAGGCCATGGGTTTAGATGGTAGAATAAGTCCTAAGTTTCTTCACCCTGGGCCAGGTTATGGTGGTTCATGTTTTCCAAAAGACACACGAGCCTTAGCATATTTAGGTAAAGAAAATGATGTTTCTTTAAAGGTAATAAATTCAGTAATTGAAACAAATGACAATCAAAAAATAAAGATTTTTGAAAAGATCAAATCATTATGTGATGAAATTTTAGAAAAAAAAACAGTTAGTTTACTTGGTTTATCGTTTAAGCCAGAAACTGATGATATAAGAGAATCACCAGCAAAGACAATTATTCCATTGCTAGTTGAAAACGGTGCTAGTGTGAATGTTTATGACCCCGTTGCGATGGATAATTTTAAAAAGGAATTTCCAAATATAAATTATTTCAGCTCATGGAAAGATTGTGTTTTAAATACAGACATTTGTATTATTTTAACAGATTGGAATGAATTTAGAGGAATTGACCTAAAAGAATTAAAAAAGCTTTTAATAGAACCTTGTTTAGTAGATGCTAGAAATATTTTTAGTATAGATAAATTAAAAGCTGAAAATTATTTATTTGAAAATGTCGGCAGAAACTTATGACCAAGGTTTATCGTGCGACAATAGAAGACATTGTTGTTATCGAGCCAAAAGTTTTTCATGATTCAAGAGGTTATTTTTTAGAATCTTTTAGAAATTCATTGTTAGAAGACATTGGTTACAAAGTAAGCTTTGTACAAGAAAATCAAGTTAAATCATATAAGGGTACTCTCAGAGGGTTACATTACCAATTAAAATCTCCACAAGGTAAATTGGTTTGGGTCAGCCAAGGGTCAGTTTTGGATATTGCAGTAGATATTAGGTTGAATTCTCCAACTTTTTCCAAATGTTTTTCAATAATATTAGATAATAAAAAACATACTAGAGTATATATTCCTCCTGGTTTTGCGCATGGTTATTATGTTATTAGTGAAAAAGCTACATTTCATTATAAATGTACAAATTACTATGATCCAAACGACGAGTTTGGTATTTCATGGGATGACCCCTCATTGGATATAAATTTACCTGAAGGAAAAAAGAATATTTCAAAGAAAGATTTAGACTTGCCATTCTTAAGTAACGTAATTTCAAAAAACCTACCAAAGTAGAATTTTTAATGATTTCGATTGAAGAAATACGAAAAAATACCAGTCTAGTTAAAAAAAAATTAGCCAAAAAAGGAGATAAATCTTCAATTGATAATTTGCTCGAGCTCGATAAAGAATACCGCTCTCTCATTACAAACGCTAATGAATTGAGATCTGAAAGAAATATTGTTTCAAAAAAAATTGCTTCTTTAAAAAAAGATAGGCTATCTGCTAAAACTGAAATTAATCAAATGAAAGAAGTTGGTGAATCAATTTCAAATATAGAAAAAGAATCAAATAAAATTAAAAAATTAATTGATACTATTTTACTCAACATACCCAATCTACCACATGATTCAACTCCTAATGGCATAGGCTCTAAAGATAATAAATTAGTTCGTGAATTTGGTAAATTAAAAAAAACTGACTATAAAATTAAAAATCATATTGAATTGGGACGAGATCTCAATTTATTTGATTTTGATAGAGCAGCAAAAATTTCAGGGTCTGGATTTCCGTTGTATACAAATAGAGGAGCTAAATTAGAGAGAGCTCTGATTAACTATATGTTAGACTTACATTCATTAGAATTTGGATATGTTGAAATTTTTCCTCCTTTTCTGGTTAATTCAAAATCACCTAAAACAACTGGTAATTTGCCAAAGTTTAGTGAGGATATGTATCAAATTGAAAATGATAATTTGTGGTTAATTCCTACTGCTGAAGTTCCTATTACAAATATACATAAAGACGAAATAATATCTGAGAAAAACTTGCCCATAAAATACGTGTCTTACTCTGCTTGTTTTCGCAGAGAAGCCGGATCGCATGGAAAAGATACCAGGGGATTTTTACGGTTGCATCAATTTAATAAAGTTGAGTTAGTAAAATTTGTAAAACCTGAGAAATCATATGAAGAATTAGAAGCTTTGACTATAAATGCTGAAGCAGTTCTTAAAAGTCTGGGTCTAAAATATAGGGTAATAGAACTTTGCACTGGCGATCTAAGTTTTTCTGCTGCAAAATGTTATGATATTGAAGTATGGTCTCCTGCAGAGGAAAAATGGCTAGAAGTTTCATCATGTAGTAATTTTGAATCTTTTCAAGCTAGAAGGGGAAATATTAAATATAGAAAAAATGATGGAAAAACAGATTTTTTACATACCCTAAATGGAAGCGGAGTTGCAACTCCAAGGCTTTTAGTGGCTTTGTTAGAAAGCCACCAAAATAAAAATGGTTCAATAAATATTCCTGAGCCACTTCAGCCATACTTTGGATCAAATATAATTGATTAGTTTTAAATACAGATGGTTTGTACTTAAAGTTATTATAATCACATTTTTTTTTGCTTTCTTTGGCATGATTGGCTCCATTTTTGAAAGAAAAGGCAAGTTAATGTCATTTATAGCCATCAATTGGTCAAAAATAATTCTTAAAGTTGGAAAAATAAATTTTAATATCAATGGTTTAAAAAATATTGATTTAAGAAAGAATTACTTCTTTGTTCCAAATCATGAATCTGCACTAGACATACCATTGGTTTTTGCTTCTATTCCAATGCATGTTGTTTCTGTAGCAAAAATTGAGCTCAGTAGAATCCCATTTTTTGGTTGGTCAATGATTGCTGGTGGACATTTTTTTGTAGATAGATCTAATCATAAAAAAGCGATGAGATCCATAGAAAAAGCCAGAATTTCAATGAATAAAAATCCAAGATCGGTTTTTTTATTTCCTGAGGGAACTCGCTCGCTAGATGGAAAAGTGGGCAGATTTAAAAAAGGAGGCTTGAAATTGGCAATTGATTTAGGCGTTCCTATTGTTCCTATTGGCATCGTTGGGACAAATCAATTTCAATCGAACCTAAAAAAAGGGCTCAATATCGGTAATATTGAATTAAATATAGGAAAACCAATACAAACAAAAAAAATTAAAAAAAAAGAACTGTTAAGCTTTGTTGAAGAATTAAGAAAAAAAGTTATTTTATTGAAAGCAAAAAATGTCTCTTAACAAAATTAAAGATTTAATAATTAAATGTAATAATTTAAAAAAGAGAGGAAAAATAATTGTTTTTACAAATGGTTGTTTTGATATTTTGCACAAAGGGCATTTGCATTATCTTTTTGAATCCAAAAAATTAGGCGACCATCTTATTGTTGGTTTAAATTCTGATAGATCTGTTAAATTACTCAAAGGACAAGAAAGACCAGTAAATAATCAAAAAATCAGAACAAAAAATCTATTATCTAATGGAATAGTAGATAGTGTAGTAATTTTTGATGAACCCACTCCATATAAACTTATTAAAAAAATTATTCCTTCAATTTTAACAAAAGGTAGTGATTATAAAAATAAGCATATTATTGGATCAGACATTGTCAAATCTAATAATGGAAGAGTGGTTCTTATTCCATTTCTAGAGGGATTTAGCACAACTAAAATAATTAATAATTTATCTAAAAAACCTTGACTCGGTATTTATACTCGTCTAATTTCGCCAATCAGATTACTCTAAATATATATGAAACAGATACTTACAAGAATTATTTTAATCCATTTCTTTATTTTTACTAATATTATTGCTCAAAAATCTAGCAAACAACAGTCCGATCCAATACTCTCTGCTATTCATGGTGTTCAATCGAGTCCAACTGAAAATAGATTACCGGAATTGTTAAACGATGCTAAGGTTCTTTTATCTGATGCTTTTATAGCTGATATTTTATCAGATACATTTGAAGTAGTATATAATTTAAACAGAATTTTTGATTTGCTAGCTGAAGCGGATCAATATGGTGAAATGGATATTGAGGACAAAGAAGAGTTTGAAAGATTTGAGAAATCGCTAGTAATGCTCTATACTAAAAAATTTACTACGCTAGATAAAGTTGAAGCTGGAATAAATGCAGAGAATATGAGAATGGATGTTACATCAATGACTGAGCCTCTTGAGGTAGAAATGGGTGCAACACAATTTACAATTATTGAGGACAGAGATGGGCATGTTCCCTTAGTCATTAACAAAAAAGTAAATCAGTTTATCGACTATTTCAAATCAAAAGGGAGAAGGCAATTTGAAATTTGGCTTGATAGAGTTGAGGTTTATGGACCTATGATTTCAAAAAAATTAGAAGATAACAACCTTCCGCCTGAATTATTATACTTAGCAATGATTGAATCTGGTCTCAATCCTAAAGCTTATTCAAAAGCTGCAGCTAGCGGTTTGTGGCAGTTTATCTATTCCACAGGTAAAATATATGGCTTAAATAGAAATTGGTATGTTGATGAGAGAAGAGATCCTGAAAAAGCTACCTTAGCAGCAATAGCTTATTTAAGTGATCTTTATGAGGAGTTTGATCATTGGTATCTTGCACTAGCAGCATATAATTCTGGTGAAGGAAGAATCAGAAGGGCCAGACAATTACATCAAACAACAGATTTTTGGCAAATGCATTCATTGCCCAGAGAAACAAGGAATTACATACCTTATTTTCTTGCTGCTACTATTATGGCAAAACAGCCAGAAAAATATGGTTTTTACAAGAAAGAAAAAACTAAGAAGCCCTACTCATATGATATCGTAGAAATCGAAAAAAGTGCTGACTTAATGGTTTTAGCTAGATCAGCTGAAACATCCTTTAAAATTTTACAACAATTAAATCCTGAATTAAGACAATCAGCAACTCCAAATGAATCATATTCTTTAAAGATTCCAACTGGGAAAAAATCAGTTTTTTTGAAAAATTATAATGCTCTACCTGAAAATGAACGCTTTGCACCTCAATTTGTTACTCATAGAGTAAGAAATGGAGAAAGCCTTTGGACAATAGCTAGAAAATATAGAGTGTCTGTTTACGACCTTACTGCGGTTAATAAAATCAGGAACAGGAGCATGATTAGAATTAATCAAAAATTAACCATTCCTGTCCCGGGAATGAATCTTGCAACAAGACCCAGACAAAGATCTTCCATGCAAGGCTACAATAAATTGACTTATAAAGTAAGAATAGGTGATACCCTTGGTCACATAGCTGAAGACTACGGAACTAGAGCTGCAAGCATAAGAAAATGGAATGGGTTAAAGTATGGACAAAATATCTATCCAGGCCAAAAGTTGACTTTATGGATAAAGCAAGGATAACCCCACCTAAAACTGACTTTAGATGGTTGTGGATAACAATATTAATTTTAGCCATAATCATTATATCATTTAACTTAGGAAAACAAACCAACATCGTTGTCAACAGCTTGGGTGTAAAAAAAGTTGGCATTGTAGAAATTACAGGACCCATTATTTCCTCCAAAAAAATCATCGAAGATTTAAATCAATTAGAAGAGAAAGAAGATATAGTCTCAATTGTATTAAGAATCGATTCTCCTGGTGGATCTGTAGCGCCAACGGAAGAGATTTATGAAAAAATTAAAAAAGTGAAAAAAATTAAACCAGTAATTGCTAGCGTAGGAAATGTTGCTGCTTCAGGTGGTTATTATATTGCTGTTGCTGCTGATTCCATCTTTGCTAACAAGGGCTCCATTTTAGGAAGTATAGGTGTGATTATTTCATACCCAATTATGAAAGATTTATTTGATAAAGTTGGAATTGATGTTGAAACAATAAAAAGTGGCAATTTGAAGGATTCAGGTTCATTCTCAAGAAATCCCACACCTCAAGATAAAATTTTTTTTGAAAAACTAATTTTAAATATGTACGATCAATTCATTGATGTCATTGTTAAAGATAGATTGATGGAAAGAAATAATGTTTTAAGTTTAGCGGATGGTCGTGTATTTACAGGCTTAACATCATTGAAATTAGGTTTAATTGATGAATTGGGTACCTATGAAAGCGCAATTGAAATTGCAGCTAAAATGGGAGGAATTGAGGGAAAGCCTCAAATATTTCAAAACATTAAAAAATCAAATATAGTAAAAGATTTTCTTTCTAGCGATTTATCAACCAAAATTCAAACAACTTGGTTTGAAAAATTACCACAATATCGATGGAGAATGGAGTAATTAAATGACAAAACAAGAAATCGTAAACACTGTATCAGAAGCAACAGGTCTTACAAAAGTTGAGACAGAGGCAGTAATGAATGGTGTTATGTCAACGATCATTGAATCTTTAGGTAAGAACAAAAGAGTTGAATTAAGAGGCTTTGGAACGTTTGGCGTTAAATATAGGATGCCAAAAAAAGCTAGAAATCCTGGAACCGGTGAACCAATCAATTTACCTGAGCGCCATGTGCCGACATTTAAACCGTCGAAATTCATGCGTTCACATGTCAATAACAGTTTAAAAAAGTAGAGGTTACATGCCCTGTGGAAAAAAACGTAAAAGACGTAAAATGAATACGCATAAGCGTAAAAAACGTCTTCGCGCAAACAGACATAAAAAGAAAAAAGTTTAAATTAAAATGCGGATAACCAGTCTTATTATATTATTGGTTAATTTTATTTTATTACACTCGTTCGTTAGCGCTTGGGGATACAAAGGCCACAGGATGATCAATGAAAAAGCCGCAATTTTACTAGATGGTGAATTAGGTTTTTTTACAAATAAACATAAAAATGCATTGAAATGGTATGGAGCAGTTCCAGACTATATAAAAACATTCTATCCTGAGGAAAAACCGTTACATTTCTTTGATGCGGACTATTATGATGAATATCCTTTCAAGAATATTCCAATGAACTTTGAAAAATTTAAAGAAAAATACGGATCTGAAAAATTAACAAAAATGGGCACAGCTCCTTGGGCTATTCAAAAATCTTGCAATGAAATAATCTATTATTTGAAAAATGCTCGCTTGGATGAAGCAATATTTCATATGGGTGTTTTAGCTCACTATGTTGCAGACATTCATAATCCATTACATACCATTTTAAACTATGACGGGCAACTCACTGGAAATAAAGGAGTACATTTTAGATGGGAAGTACGTTTATTCAATGAATATGTTGAAAGCATTACTCCTATCGGCGAAATAAAAAAAATTGACAACCCAGTAGGATATGCAATGGATATAGTGCGTGAATCCTATAAAGATCATAAGCGAATTCTTGATGGTGACACAAAAGCACGCAAAGTTTTAACTCATGAACAACAAAAAAAATTATCCTCATATGATGTTTTAAACTTTGAAAATGAATATTTAGAAATTTTAAACTATGAAACCATAGATTTACTTAATGAAAGATTAGGCAAATCTGTTGTTAGAATAGCTGCATATTGGCAATATTGCTGGGATATGGCAGGAAAGCCAAATTTAAATGAAAAGTAAAAATTTTATCACTGTAACTGAATTAACAGTTAAAATTAAAGATTTATTGGAAAATAATTTTTTTAATGTTTTCGTTAAAGGTGAAATTTCTAATTTTATACACCATGGCTCTGGCCATATGTATTTCACTCTTAAAGACAGAAATTCTGAAATTAAATCTGTGATGTTTCGTGGTTCAAATCTGAATTTGAATTTTCAACCAGCTAATGGAGTTGAAGTTTTCTTGCAAGGCAAAATATCTCTATATGAAGCAAGAGGTCAATATCAAATTGTAGTCAGTGAAATGAGACAAGAGGGTATTGGAGATTTATTCCAGGAATTTGAAAAGCTGAAGAAAAAACTGCATAGAGATGGACTTTTTGATATTAACCACAAAAAACAAATTCCTAAATTTCCAAAGAAAATTGCGCTTATTACCTCTCCAACAGGTGCTGCATTACAAGACATGTTAAATATTTTCAACAGGAGATCTAAGCATATAGATTTAATCTTGAGACCATCATTAGTTCAAGGCGAAAGAGCATCTGCTGATTTAATAGATGCAGTAAATGAACTTGGTAACAATAGTGATATTGATGTAATTGTAATCGCTAGAGGAGGAGGATCAATCGAAGATCTTTGGCCATTTAATTCTGAGGGCCTTGCAAGGGAGATTTTTAATTGTAAAATACCTATAGTTTCAGGTGTAGGGCATGAAACTGACTTTACTATATGTGACATGGTAGCTGACGTAAGAGCTCCTACCCCTTCATCAGCAGCAGAGGTTTCAGTTAAAAGCACTGAAGAAATTATTAATGAGATTGAACAGCTTGAATTGAAAATTTTACATAATATTCAAAATATAATTAATAAAAATTGGCAAACTTATGATAGTTTAAATGTCAAGTATGAAAAATTAAACCCCATGAATAAAATCATTACAAAGATTGAAAAAATTCAGTTTTTAAGAAAATCACTCTCAACACATGTCATGAATAGATTGAATAAAATTAAATTAGAATTCGATATGTTTCACAAAAATTTACTTTCTTTAAATCCAAAAAGCATTTTGCAAAGAGGTTATAGCATTGCATTTGAATCAAGTGGAAAAATAATTAAAAAATCTAATCAAATTGATGTTGGAGATCAATTTTTATTGAAGACTGGAAATGGAGATCTAAAAGCTGTTAAGCAATCCAATTAAGGAAAAAACTACTATGAATGATAATAACAATTTTGAAGAATCAATGAAAGATCTTGAGCTGATCGTTGAAAAACTAGAAAAAGGAGAGCAAAATTTAGAAAAAAGTTTACAGTTGTTTGAAGAGGGTGTAGAAATTTCAAAAAAATTAAATGATCAATTGAAGAATGCTGAAAAAAAAGTTAGTGAATTGATGAATATTTCTAAAGAAAGCAATACATAAGACTGATTGATGAATGGTAGAAAAATAAATTCTTTAGGTATTTGGGGTAATACAGACAAGCCGAAATTTTGGCAACTCTTAGATCCCTTGATCAAATGGGCAAATCAAAATAAGATTGAGACATTCATAACAACAAGAATCAAAGATAAAACCAAAGAAGTTTTGCCTGAAAATATCAGAATAATCGAAAAAGCAGATGACTTTCTAAAAACAGATTTTTTAATTGCAATGGGCGGAGATGGAACTATATTGTCAGCTGCTCGAGCTGTTGGTAGTAGAGGGACCCCTATTTTTGGTGTTCACTTGGGTGAATTGGGTTTTATGGCGGATGTTATTGTAGAAAATATGTTTGAAAGATTGGACCAAATTGCTAATGGTAGTTTTTCAATACAAGAAAGGATGCTTCTAAAAGCAGAAATTCATAATAGTGAAGAGGGTAAAATTTTTTATTGTTTGAATGACTTTGTAATTGACAGAGGAAAATATCATAGAATATTAACTATGAGACTTAATTCTGATGATAGACATATAGCAGATTATGATTCAGATGGATTGATAATTTCAACTCCAACCGGATCTACTGCTTATTCGCTATCTGCGGGCGGTCCTATTGTTTGGCCAAAATTAAACGCTATTGTTGTTACCCCAATCAGCCCACATACACTTACCTTAAGGCCACTTGTCTTATCAGATGATAGTAATTTAGAAATAAGCTTTCCTAAAGCGAAAACAACCAATATTGCTTTAGCGGTTGATGGGCAAGTAGAGAATTATCTCCAAAACAATTCAAAAATAAAAATTAGCAAAGCACCTTATTCTATAAAAATGCTGGACTTTGAAGATTCAAATTATTTCAGCACTCTGAGAAAGAAAATGGGTTGGGGCAAAAGAGGTGATATCTAGTTTGAGTTTATGTATACTTTATGTCTTCTGTAAATACAATCATCAACAATGGTTTGAATTCCGTTTTTGTTCGCTAAATCAATAGCTTCACAATTTACAACTCCATCCTGAAACCAAATTACTTTAGGGTTAATTTTGATGGAATCATTGACTATTGGTAGCACATGATCAGGATGCCTAAATATATTTATGATATCAATACTATCTTTGATTTTATTTAAATTTGAAAAGCATTTCAGTTCATCAATTTTATCACAGTTAGGGTTTACTGGATAGATATTGTAACCTTGTTCTTTAAGATAAAATCCGATTTGGTAGCTTGGCCTGTTAGTATTAGCGCTCATTCCAACCACAGCAATTTTATTTAAAGAAAAAATTGAATTGAAAAGGATTTTTTCATTCATAGTTTGAACATATTTTTTAATATATAACTTACAATCTTAGGATTTTCTTTAATTCTGCGAATTGAATATTCAAACCATTCAGGCCCGTATGGCACATATATTCTTACGCTATATCCCTTATTTTTTAGTTCATTAAGTTTTTCTTTGATTGGCACACCATGCAAGGCTTGAAATTCAAATTTACTTTTATCAATTTTGTTAAGCTGAACAAAGTCTTCGATGCTGTTGATAAGCTCTAAATCATGAGTTGCTAAGCAGGCATATCCTTTTCCTTTGAGTAGGTATTTTGAAAGTTCTAAAAAATTTTTATTTATATCAATTTTGCTTTGAAAGGATATGTCCTTTGGTTCGTTATATATGCCTTTGCATATCCTAAGATTCAGCTTATTTGAATCAAGAGCTTTTAGGTCATTTAGGCTTCGAAAAAGATAGGCTTGAATGACAGTTCCAACCCCATCAAAAATCTCCAATGATTCTTTATATATTCTCAATATTTCAGAAGTATATGGAGAATTTTCCATATCTATGGTGATACCTACGCGGTTTTCTTTCCCGACTTCAATTAGTTTTGAAAAATTTTTCTGTGCAATTTTTGATTTAATACCAAGACCAAGATGAGTTAGCTTAACTGAGATTGTGCTGTCCATTTGTTCTTTTGCTATCGTTTTGACTAATTTGGAATAGCTTTTTAAAACTTTGCTAGCTTGCTTCTCATCTTCAACAAATTCACCTAGTATGTCAACAGTAGACTTATACCCTTGTTGATTTAGGCTTTTAATAATTTTAGTAACTTCAACAATATTCTCACCTGCAACATAAGGATTTGCAAACGGCTTAACCATCCATTTTGGAAAATAGGGCATAATTGCGGCGATAGAAGTGTTAATTAATGACATTATAAAACAATTTTGTTATCAAAATATTACAAAAAAATTATGTGTGATATTCTTTAAAAAATTTAATAATTATCTAGAAGTTTACCTTGACCATGCTTTGATTAATAAGCTAAATTAAAATTCTAAATTTTAAATAAAATATAAGATTTATGTATCGCGACTTCGGAACAATATTGTTTTTGGTTTTTATGGGTATAGTACTCATTTATGCCCCATTAGTTATTCAAAAATTACTTGCCCCTAATGACCCTAATGCAGATAAGTTAGCAACTTACGAGTGCGGCGAAGAGTCTGAGGGTTCAGCTTGGGTCCAATTTAACATCAGGTTTTATGTTGTAGCTCTTATTTTTCTTATTTTCGATGTAGAAGTTGTTTTCTTGTTCCCATGGGCTGTTGTATTTAATGAGCTTGGCTTATTGGCTTTTGTAGAGATGGGTATATTTTTGCTCATATTGATGCTTGGACTTGCATATGTTTGGAGAAGATCGGATCTAGATTGGGTAAAATACAATGTTAAGTATGGTCGCGGTAGATATTCTAACTTGTACAAAAAATCGCAAACAATAAAGGGCTCATAATGGGAGTACTTGAAAATAAATTTAATGATAACATTGTCGTAGGCTCTCTTGATAAATTTTTAAGCTGGTCTAGGTCTACATCTCCGTGGTTTTTCCAATTCGGGTTGGCATGTTGCGCTATTGAGATGATGGCTACAGCTGCAGCTCGTCACGATCTTGAAAGAATTGGGATGATGCCTCGATCATCACCCAGACAAGCGGATGTAATGATAGTCGCTGGAACTGTTACTATGAAAATGGCTTTGCGAGTAAAAAAGCTTTACGAACAAATGGCTAATCCAAAATATGTTATTTCTATGGGTAGTTGCGCTACTAGTGGTGGACCCTATTGGCAACATGGATATCATGTTCTTAAGGGAGTTGATCTTGTAGTTCCAGTTGATGTTTATGTTCCAGGTTGTCCACCAAGACCTGAAGCACTTATTGAAGGCTTATTAAAGCTCCAGCAGCTTATTTCTGATGAAAGACCCCTCACACGTAAACTTGCATGAATCGTTCTGAGATACAATCTTTAATTGAGGAGAAATTTCCTAATTCATTAATTGTTAATGAAAATTTACAAGGCAATCAAATAGAGATAGACGGACAATTTTGGAAAGACATAGCAACGTTTCTTAAAAATGACCCAAAATTATTATTCGATCAATTAGAGTGTATCACAGGAATTGATACAGGTGATGATGGGCCTTTGCAATCTCGATACAATCTCCACTCTATGGAGCTAAGGCATAAAATAGAGGTTATAATTTCACTTGATCGTGATAATCCTTCAGTAGAGTCCATAGAACAAATTTGGAGAATTGGCGATTGGTTTGAAAGAGAAACTTACGATATGTTTGGAATTGTATACGAAGGCCACCGTGACTTGAGAAGAATTCTATGTCCTGATGATTGGGAAGGTTGGCCACTTAGAAAAGATTATGAACTTCAAGAGACCTATCATGGAATAATGGTTCCAAAAGTTAAAGAGGAGGAAGGATGGGAGTAATACAAGGCGATCAAATGGTATTAAATATAGGCCCTCAACATCCCAGTACACATGGAGTTCTGAGACTAGAAGTTATGACTGATGGTGAGATCGTTTCTAAAATAACTCCACATCTTGGCTATCTGCACAGGTGTTTTGAAAAGCATTCAGAAAATGTAACCTATGAACAAGTCATTCCTTATACTGATAGGTGTGACTACCTTGCTTCTATGAATAGCAATTTTGGTTATGTTGTTGCGATGGAAGAATTGATGGATATTAAGGTTTGTGAGCGAGTTGAATATGTAAGAGTAATCATGGCAGAGCTAAATAGAATCGCAAGTCACCTTTTAGGTGTTGGCGCATATGGTTTAGATGTAGGTGCTTTTACCCCTTTTGTTCATATGTTAAGAGATAGGGAAAGAATTCTTGATATTTTTGAATATACATGTGGTGCCAGATTACTATATAACTATATGTGGGTTGGTGGCGTTTCGCATGACCTTCCAAAAGACTTTAAAAAGATATGCTTCAAATTTTTAGATTATTTTGAACCAAAAATTGATGAGTACAATCAACTCCTCACTTATAATAAAATATTTGTTGAAAGAACTGCTGATGTAGGAGTGCTACCTGCAGATGTCGCTATTAGCTACGGCGTATCAGGTACTAATCTAAGAGCCTCAGGTGTGAAGTGGGACGTAAGAAAAGAAGAGCCATATTCTATTTACGATAGGTTTGATTTTGATATTCCTATAGGTGAAGCAAAATTCGGTACACTGGGTGATTGTTTTGATAGATATTGGGTTCGCATCCTTGAGATGAAAGAATCAATTAAAATCGTTCGTCAAGCACTTAAGGAAATTCCTGAAGGTGATATATTTGAAACTATGCCAAAAAAAATCCGCCCCCCTAAAGGATCTATTTACAGAAGGACCGAAAGTCCAAGAGGCGATTTAGGTTATTACATAGAAAGTGATGGATCACCTGTTCCTACTAGAGTTAAGATGAGATCTCCAGCATTTACAGCGCTGTCTTGCTTAGATGAAATTTCACAAGGTTGGATGATGTCTGATGTTTTATGTATTCTTGGTAGCTTAGATATTGTTTTAGGAGAGATTGACAGATGACAATTGATTTTATTATAAATCAATTTACTGAGATTATTGGAAATTTTCCTGTTGCCGCTTTTTTAGTTGCCTGTGCATCAGTAGGTGGTTTGCTTTTTGTTTTGATGGCTCTCAATGCGATGGTAGCAGTATATGTAGAAAGAAAAGTCTCTGCATTTATGATGGATAGATTGGGACCAATGGGTCAAGGGCCTGGTCTTCATGCAGGAAAGTGGGGAATTCTGCAGACTTTTGCGGATGCGATTAAATTGCTTATCAAAGAGGACACTATACCTAAGTCAGCCGATCAAATACTTTTTAAAGTTGCACCTTTCATTATTTTTATTGGCGCTATAATTGGTCTCTCAGCGTTACCATTTAGTTCGTCCATACAAGCTGTTGACTTAAATGTAGGTGTATTTTACATCATTGCTGCAGGCTCTATCGGTGTAATTGGAATTGTAATGGCTGGATGGGCATCTAATAACAAATGGTCATTGTATGGCGCAATGCGTTCAGCAGCTCAAATTATTAGTTACGAAATTCCTGCAGGTTTATCGATCATAGTGCCAATCATGATGTCTGGCACTATGAATCTTCAAAACCTTATTGAGTATCAAAGTGGGTCTATCTTTGGTATTTTTCCTAACTGGATCATGTTCCAAAATCCCTTTGCTTTTTTAGCTTTTTTTATTTTTTTTATCAGTGCAGTTGCCGAAACAAATAGAACGCCCTTTGATATCCCTGAAGCAGAATCAGAGCTTGTTGCAGGTTGGATGACAGAATATTCAGGTTTTCGTTGGGCAGTCTTTTTCTTGAGTGAATATGCTAATATGTTTGTTGTAAGCGGTTTGGCTGTTGCAGGTTTTATGGGAGGGTGGTTAAGCCCGATTCCTGGATTTCTTAACTCTCCCGTGCTTGGACTTTTTTGGTTCTTTGGAAAAGTGTCGTTTTTGATTTTCGTTATGATGTGGTTTAGATGGACTTTTCCTCGGTTAAGAGTAGATCAGCTGATGTATGTCTGCTGGAAAGTTTTTATACCTATTGCCATGTTAAACATCTTTGGCGTAGGAATTTGGAAATTAATTTTTGGGTAAAAATATGTCTAAATACTTTACAAATATATATGATACAGTTAACACATTATGGACTGGGATGAGAATTACATTTCGCCACATGATGAACATTAAAAAAGATAATGTTACCTTGCAATACCCTGAAGAAAGGTGGCCAAGACCGGAAAGAGATATAGGGTTTGAACTAGAGGATTATAACGTTATTAGAACTCGCTTGCACGTTGACATAGATGATTGTATTGGGTGTTTTCGTTGTGAAAAAGCCTGCCCTGTAGATTGTATAAAGATAGATACCATAAAAGCAGGAAGAGGAGAAGATATCCCTGAGGTCGCACACACTGGTGAAACATCGAATGGGACTAAGAAAGGTTTTGTTGTAAGTAGATTCACGATCGATATGTCTGAGTGTTGTTACTGCAACCTTTGCACTTATCCATGCCCAGAAGAATGCATTTTTATGGTCGGAGGTCCGCATAGCTCAAAACATCCAATTGATTATGAGTTTTCCGAAGTCGATAGAAATGATCTAATTTACCAGTTTGCAAAAAAATTAACACCTAAGCAAAGAAATGATTTGCAACAACCTAAGGAGAAAGCCAAAGCCTAATGGCTGATATAGTTTTCTGGTTTGTCGCCTTTATAACTGTTTTTTCTGCTGGAATGGTAGTTACTAGCAAAAGCCTGCTTTATTCCGCATATTCATTGTTGTTTACTTTTCTTGGCGTAACAGGATTATATATTTTTTTGTGGGCAGATTTTCTTGCGGTAGTTCAAGTCGTTGTCTATATAGGAGGCATATTAGTATTGATAATTTTTGGAATTATGTTGACAAACAAAATTACCTCTGTCAATATTAGTCATTCATCCATGCAAAAAGGTGTTGGTGCTGTTGTAGCGATTGGATTTATTGCTTCTTTGGGTTACATGGCAATTAGTTCACCATGGCTTCAAGCAGCCAATACGGAACCTGCTGAAACTACTGCTTCCATAGGCAGATTACTATTAATGGATTATTTGCTTCCCTTTGAAGTTGCTTCATTGTTATTGCTTGGCGCATTGATTGGAGCAACAACTTTGTCCAGAAAGGATGAAGATGGATAATCTTTCAAATTATGTTTTGATCAGCGCTATTCTTTTTTCTTTGGGTCTTTTTGGCGTCATAACCAGAAGGAACGGAGTTGCTGTTTTAATGGGTGTTGAGCTAATTCTCAATTCAGCAAATGTAAATTTTCTGGCTTTTGCAAGATTTGGCGGTATGAATATGTCAGGACACGTCTATGCATTGTTTGTCATTGTTTTGGCAGCAGCTGAGGCTGCTGTTGCTTTAGCAATTATTATAAATATTTTTAATAACTTTAGAACCATTAATGTTGATGACGTAAGTGAGTTAAAACAATGATAACCGGCAATTTTTACACAGATGCTTCTCTCGTTATCTTATTTTTACCTCTTTTGGGCTTTGTAATCAATATTCTTTTTGGTAAAAAATTACCTCGCCAAGGGGATTGGATATCTATTTCAGCTATTTTAACCACTTTGGTTCTAGCATTAATACTTTTTGCTATTATGTTGAAAAATTGGGATTACAAATTTTCTCATGAAGTGATTATGCCTTGGATAGATATGGGGGCCTTTAAAATTGAGCTTGGATTTTGGGTTGATAACATAACCATAGTTATGTTGCTTGTCGTAGCATTGATCTCAAGCATGACCCACATCTTTTCTCTAGAGTATATGAAAGGCGATATTAGATATAATAGATATTATGCTTATTTAGGATTATTCACTTTCTCAATGAATGGTATTGTATTAGCTAACAACTTAATGTCATTATATATTTTTTGGGAATTAGTTGGGGTAAGTTCCTATTTGTTAATTGGTCATTGGTTTGAGAAAAACTCAGCAGCTGACGCAAGCAAGAAAGCTTTTTTGACAAATAGAGTAGGCGATATTGGTTTTTTTATCGGTATTATGTTGATGTTTACTGCAATTGGTTCATTTAATTTTCAAGATGTGTTTGCCGGGGTCTCTGATGGAGAAATAAAAGGCAATCTTTTAACACTGGCTGGTCTTGGTCTTTTTATGGGAGCAGTGGGAAAGTCTTCTCAATTTCCTTTGCATATCTGGCTTCCGGATGCAATGGAAGGACCAACTCCTGTTTCTGCATTAATGCATGCAGCTACTATGGTTGCAGCAGGCGTTTATCTTACTGTCAGACTGTTTCCAATTTTTACACCTGATGCATTGGTTACTATTGCTTACGTAGGGGGTTTTACAGCCATCTTTGCGGCAACAATTGCAATTACTCAAAATGATATAAAAAAAGTATTGGCTTATTCAACGGTTAGTCAACTGGGTTACATGATTTTAGCTGTTGGTGTTGGAAATTACACAGCAGCATTTTTTCATTTATTGACTCATGCCATGTTCAAAGCTTGTCTATTCTATGGTTCAGGATCAGTAATTCATGCGATGCATCATTCGTTACACAATCTACATGATCATGATACCGATCCACAGGATATGAGAAATATGGGTGGCTTTCACAAGAAAATGCCTATAACAAGCACGACAATGACTCTAGCAACTTTGGCTATCGCAGGTGTTCCTTTATTCTCTGGTTTTTTATCAAAAGATGCAATTTTAGCTGGGACCTTATATTTCGTAGATCAGAACCCACAACATATGATTTTAGCTTTCTTTGGCTTTGGAGCTGCTGCAATTACAGCCTTTTATATGTTTAGATTGATATTTTTAACCTTTCACGGTGAGCCAAAAATGCCAAAAGTATTTGAAGGGATTCATGAGTCACCTTCTCTTATGACTGCTCCTCTAGTAATACTGGCTGCACTGAGTACTTATATTTTTTACACACTTCCTATTAACTTGATCCCATGGAAGGATTATGGCTGGTTTACCAAGCTTATCAAAGCTAAAGACTCAGTTGTTGCTGGAACACCATCTGCAAAAGAAATTTATGATGGTGTTCACTATATGCACGATCTTGCTTTGGTACTTTCTTTAACTGTTGCCTCCATTGGTATAGGCCTTTCATTCTTAATGTATTATAGGTCTACAATTTCTTCAAAATCCTGGGCTAAGCGTTTTGGCACTTTTTATCGACTCTCACTAAACAAGTATTATTTTGATGAAATTTATAATAGAGTTTTTTATCAGCCATTCTTGAAGTTTTGTAATATTGTCGCCATTATTGATTGGGATCTGTATGACAAATATTTTATCAATGGTTTTGGTCATGTCACAAAGTTATTATCTAAAGTAACTGGCCAAGTTGATTATGATGGCTTAGATCAGACCCTGGTGGACGGTGTTGGTCGTTCTGCGGGTGGTCTTGGAAAAGGTTTAAAGAATATTCAAACAGGGCGATTGCAAAATTACATGCTTTTTGCCTTGATTGGTGTAATAATAATATTGATTGTTCAATATTCAGTGATATTGTAAAGGGTCAAATATGAGTAATATACTAAGTTGGATAATATGGTTACCAGTTATTGGAATGTTGGTAATATCATTAATTCCAAGAAATAATTCAAAGATTATAAAGCAAATCGCTGCTATTACATCCGGTATCCAGCTATTACTTGCTACTTATTTATGGCAAGTCTTTGATTCGTCAATAGGTGAAATGCAGTTTATGGAAAGGGTTGAATGGATACCATCTTTCAATATTACATACATTCTAGGTGTAGATGGTCTAAGTCTGCCAATGGTTCTCTTAATGGCACTTATAGGTTTTATTGGTATTTTTGTCAGCTGGAATATTGATAAAGCTGTAAAAGGATACTTTTCTTTGTTTCTTTTACTAAATACAGGTGTCATGGGCGTATTCTTAGCACTAGACTTCTTTCTTTTTTATATTTTTTGGGAAGTAATGCTTTTACCGATGTATTTCTTGATTGGAATGTGGGGTGGACCTCAAAGAGAATATGCCGCGATAAAATTCTTTTTATATACCCTAGCTGGATCAGTCTTAATGCTGATTGCAATTTTAGCTCTTTACTTTACTTGCGGTAATACATTTGATATGTTAGTTCTGATGGAAACTGCCCCAGTTGCATTGAATGGCATGCTATGGTGGGGAATGAGCGCAATAAAAGTTATTTGGGTCCTTTTATTCATAGGATTTGCGATCAAAGTACCTGTTTTCCCTTTTCATACATGGTTGCCTTTGGCTCATGTTGAAGCACCAACTGCAATATCTGTTATTTTGGCTGGAGTTCTGTTGAAATTGGGGGTTTACGGTATCTTAAGAATAAATTACACAATGTTACCAGATGGCGTTTTTTGGTTTGCTGGAGCCTTAGCTCTCTTGGGACTAATTAATGTCATATGGGGTGCTATGTGTGCACTTGCACAGAAAGACTTAAAAAAACTAGTTGCCTATTCATCCGTTAATCATATGGGGTATACTCTGCTGGGAATGTCAGCAGTTATTGCAGCCTCCGGTATGAATGGATCCAATCTTATAAGTGCGCAAGCTGGGGTTGGTGGAGCAGTATTTCAAATGTTTAATCATGGTACAATCTCTGCAATGCTTTTTATTTTGGTTGGTGTAATTTATGATAGAGCCCACCATCGAGATATAGAGGGGTTTGGAGGGCTGGCATCTCAAATGCCTGTTTACACCGCATTTGTTGCTATTGCTTTTTTTGCCGGTCTAGGCTTGCCTGGATTTAGCGGGTTTGTAAGTGAAGCAATGATATTTATAGGCGCATTTCCTGTTTTCAGAACTATTGTAATTATCTCAACTTTGGGCATTTTGTTAAATGCTGCCTATTTTTTGTGGGCTTTTCAAAGAATGTTCTTTGGACCAGCTAATGAAAAATACAATGATCTACCCGAAATCAACTCTAGAGAACTTTTCACCGTAATCCCGCTTGCAGTTATTACATTATTTTTGGGTGTGTATCCAAGACCATTCCTTGATCTAGTCTCTTCTACATTGAATCTATTGATAGAGTCAGTTGTAACCATAGGCGGATATGCAGGCAATCTTTAGGATAATATGAGCAATTTAGAAAGCTTAAAATTCTTCTGGCCAGAGTTAATCCTTAGTGCAACTGCATTAATTGCCATTCTCTCTGACCTTATTTACGAAAGGAAAGACTCTCATAAGGTCTCTTTCTGGGCTATTGGCGGTCTACTACTGACATTCATAACAATACGATTATTTGGAGGAAGTTCTATCAATGGATTATTCATGGGCACTATGGCATTAGATCCATTTTCTGAATTTTTTAAGATCCTGATTGTTCTATCAACTATCATTGTTATGTTAATGAGTTTTAACTCATCTGAGCTTGATGGTTATAGAAAGGGTGAGTATTATACGATCATGTCAATTATGGCTTTTGGTTTAGTCATGATGACCTCTGCAATAGATGTCTTAATGTTCTATGTTGCAATCGAAATTGTATCGATAATGTCCTTTTTTCTGGCTGGATATCTTAAAAGAAATCCAAATAGCAATGAAGCTTCTCTAAAATACGTCATTTATGGTGCATTCTCATCCGGTGTAATGCTTTATGGATTAAGCATTTTGTTTGGACTTACTGGTGAAACCAATTTTTTTGCTATCAAGAACGCTATTTCTCAATTAGGTCCGGATTCTAATCTTGCACTAATTTTATCGATCGTATTTATCTTGGTTGGTTTAGGATATAAGATTTCAGCAGTCCCATTTCATTTTTGGACACCTGATGTGTATGAGGGTTCTCCAACTTCAATTACTGCTTATCTTTCTGTAGCTCCTAAAGCCGCTGGTTTTGCCCTTATTATAAGGTTTTTCAATATAGCTTTTGGATCAAATAGTGCGATGGGATCTGATGAGTGGTCATCGTTAAATAGCTTGCCTTGGCCATTTTTAATTGCATTGCTTTCAGCAGCTACGATGACAATTGGTAATTTGGTTGCAATTCAACAGCAAAGCGTGAAAAGAATGCTGGCATATTCTAGCATCGCTCACGCTGGATATATGATGATGGCCATTCCAGTAATGTCTCAATCTGGTATATATGGACTTATGATTTATTTGTTCATGTACATGCTCATGAATCTTGGTGCTTTTTTTGTTGTAATGTATGTCCAAGATAAATTTGATGGTGAAAACTTTGACGCTTTTAATGGTTTAGGATGGAAGATGCCTTTGTTAGGAATTTCAATGACTTTGTTCATGGTTGCGCTTACCGGACTTCCACCAACATCTGGTTTTGTTGGTAAGTTTTATATTTTTGCTGCCGTTATCGAAGCTGGAAATCAATATTATTGGTTAGCATTTGTGGGTGTCATTAACAGCGTTGTTTCATTGTACTACTACATTAAAGTCGTTAGACACATGTATTTTGAGGGGGAAAGAAGTGATATTGTATCATTACCGGAGTCAAAATTAACAACATCGCTTGTGCTTGTCCTTGCTCTCCCAACTTTTTTCTTAGGTTGGTATTTTAGCCCACTGGTTGAGTGGGCTAATAATTCACTTAATTTCTTTTTGGGTATTTAAAAGTAACAGGAATACAAACTTTGGCTGACATTAACATAAAAAAAGGGCATGACATACAAATTAGTGGTAAACCTGAATTACTTGTTTACCCTTTGCAAAAAAGTAAGACTGTTGCCATAAAACCATCTGAGTTTAGAGGTATTAAGCCAAAATTGTTGGTCAAAGAAGGTGATGAGGTAAAAATTGGTACTCCTATTTTTTATCATAAATCTAATCCTGATCTGAAATTCCCATCTGTTGGGTGCGGAGTAGTTGAGAAAATTCAAATTGGACCTAGGCGATCAATAGAAAAAATAATTATAAAACTATCTGATAAAGAAAATTGCGAGAATTTTAAATCATATAGATTGCACGAGATCAATACCCTCTCTAGAGAAGATATAGTTGAAAGTTTTATCGCAGGATGTTTATTTCCATTTATAAGACAAAGACCTTTCAACAAAATACCCACTAAAATAGAATTTCCTAGAGACATATTTATATCTGGCATCAATACTGCTCCGCTATCAGTGGATCTTGACTTAGCATTACAAAGAAAGCAGTCTCAATTTCAAGCTGGTATATTTGCTTTGAACAAGCTGACCGATGGGAATGTGCATATCACCTACTCTGAAGATACTGTATCTGATACAATGCTAGAAACCAAGGGAGCTGTACATCATACTATTTCTGGTCCACATCCTGCTGGCAATATAGGTATTCAGATTCACCATATAGCACCACTGAACTTAAAAGATATTGTTTGGACTTTAAATGCTCAAGATGTAGTTAGAATTGGAACTTTCTTTTTAACAGGTGAGTTAGATGTTTCTAATATTACAACAGTAGTTGGGCCTTCTATAAAAAAACCTGCACATTATATATCACGCATTGGAAATGAAATGACATCTATAGTACATGATAACCTACAAGATGAGAATTTTAGATTAATCTCTGGGGACGTTCTAACTGGAAATACATCCTCAATGGAAGGTCACTCAAATTTCTACGATACTACAATTACTGTTATTCCTGAAAATGATGAAAGAGAATTTTTGGGCATGCTTAGGCCTGGATCTTCTACCACTCGCTATAGTCTTACTAGGGCTTTTTTTGGCTCTAAAAGCAATGGTTTTGATTTTAGCACTTCCAAAAATGGAAGCGAAAGATATGTTGTTCCGATAAATGCATGGGAGGATGTCCTTCCCATGGATATAATGCCTAATCCGCTTTACAGAGCCATACTTGTTGAAGATATTGAAGAAATGGAGCAACTTGGGATTATTGAATGTGATGATGAGGATTTTGCTTTGTGCTCTTTTGCGTGTCCAAGTAAGATTGATGTAGGTGGTACGATTAGGCAAGGACTAGATCTTATGGAGAAAGAATCGTAAATGTTAAAATTCATTAAAAATAATCTAGATAAAGTAAGAGATCAATTTGAAGAAGGTGGAAAGTTCCAAAGGTTCTATCCATTGTTCGAGGCTACAGACACTATCCTTTTTTCCACTGACGAAAAAACAAACTCTGGTCCTCATATTAGAGATAGTATCGACACAAAACGCGTTATGATTCTTGTGGTTTTGACCTTGATACCTTTGTACATATTTGGCTCTATTAATATTGGATACCAAAATGCGGTTTCTTCCAATTTAGAGCGAGGTATTTTTGGAAATTTCTTGTTTGGACTATTTCAAATCCTCCCAATCATAGCAGTAACCTTTGCATCTGGTGCTTTTTGGGAAATACTATTTGCGATTGCACGAAAGCACACTATAAGCGAAGGTTTTTTGGTAACATGCGCATTAATTCCATTGACCTTACCACCAGCTATTCCTCTTTGGCAAGTAGCTATCGCAACTTCATTTGGTATAGTAATTGGTAAAGAAATTTTTGGTGGTGTAGGTATGAATATTTTTAATCCAGCGCTAATGGCAAGAGTGTTTATCTTTTTTACCTATCCAAGTAATATATCTGGTGATAAAGTATGGGTGGCAGGCCCTGATGGATATTCTGGCGCAACTGCTTTATCAGTACCTGCATCGCAACCTGGGGAAAACGCTGTAAGTTTGTTAACAGAATTTGCACAATTTGATTTTTCATGGATGAACATGTTTTGGGGTTGGATACCGGGATCAATAGGTGAAAGCAACAAGCTTTTGATAATCCTTGGCGCAATTTTTCTTTCTTACATCAAGATCATTAATTGGAGAGTGATAGTTGGTGCTGTTTTAGGGTTAGTTGGAACAGCTTTAATAACCAATTTTTTCTCACCCTATTCCTCAAATTCAATGTTTACCATTCCTCCTCATTATCATTTAGTGATGGGTAGTTTCTTATTTGGAATTGTGTTCATGGCAACTGAACCTGTTACCGGTTGTCATACGGACAAAGGGCGTTGGTATTATGGTCTTATTGTTGGATCTCTCACAGTTATTATTCGTTCTATAAATCCTGCTTATCCTGAAGGTGTTATGCTGTCGATCTTATTTGCAAATGCTTTTGCAGGCTTGATCGATTGGTTTGTTGTACAGTCAAACATAAAAAAGAGAATGGCTCGTTATGCACAGTAACAAGTATACCTTAATATTTACCGCTGTTTTAACGATAATATTAGGATTTTTCGTATCAACTGCGGATTCCTCTCTGAAAGATATGAGAGAAAAGAATATTGAAGCAGATATTAGAAAAAATATTCTTAGTTCCTTGGGTTTCAAGGAGACATTAGAGAGTCCATGGACCAATGAAAGAGTAGAAGAAATTTTTTCTGAATCCATAATCGGTTTTGTAGTAGACTCTGCAGGAAGCGTGATTGATGGTAAGAACCCAAAGGATATAAACCCTGATAAAGATTTTAAAGAGTTTCCCATTTACAAGCGTGTTAGTGGAGAGCAAGTCGAAGGTTATTCTATACCAATATCAGGCAAAGGCTTATGGGGAACTATGTATGGTTACTTTTCTATTGAGCCAGATGGAGCCACAGCTAAAGGCATAACTTTCTATTCACATATTGAAACTCCTGGTCTTGGCGCTGAGGTTGACAAGCCTTGGTTCCAAAATAATTTTCCTGGTAAAAAATTCGTTGATCCCAATGGAAAACTGATAGGAATCCAAGCAATGAAAGGTGGCGTCGATGAAACCTCTCCTGAGGCATATCATCAAGTAGATGGTATTTCCGGCGCAACTATGACAACCAATGGTTTAAATTCTTTTCTCTATGAAGGTTTAAAAAACTATGATCCCTATCTATCAAAAATAAGAAGCTCATTGAGTTTATAATGGCATTATTAGATAAAAAGTCAAAAAAAGCTTTTTCTGATCCTTTAATGAGCAACAACCCCATAAGTTTGCAGGTACTTGGTATATGCTCAGCGCTTGCAGTAACGGTTAAAATGGATACAGCGGTTGTAATGAGTTTAGCCGTAATTTTTGTTCTTGCAGTCTCTAATACGGTAATTGCTCTTCTGAGAAAGATGATACCTGGTAAAGTGAGAATAATCGTTCAGCTTTCTGTTATTGCATCCATGGTTGTTTTTATTGACTTGGTTTTGAAAGCTTATTTCTATGATATGAGTAAACAATTATCAGTTTTTGTTGGGCTCATTATCACCAATTGCATTATCATGGGTAGAGCCGAAGCATTTGCTATGCAAAATGGTCCGTGGCGTTCTTTGTTAGATGGAATAGGAAACGGCATTGGTTATGGAGGCATCTTAATCGGTGTAGCTTTTTTCAGAGAATTGTTGGGCAGTGGTACATTTTATGGTATTCAAATTATCCCAGATTCATTCTATGCTGCAGGTTACCAGAATATGGGATTAATGGTACTTAGTCCCGGAGCTTTTATCATACTGGGCCTGATTGTTTGGGCTCAGCGCTTAATTGCAAATATTGAAGAAGAATAAATATGGAACATTATCTTAGTTTAATCACAAAAGCGGTTTTTGTCGAGAATATTTTATTAGCATATTTCTTAGGTATGTGTTCTTTTTTAGCAATTTCGAAAAAAGTAGACACGTCAATTGGTTTAGGCTTTGCTGTTATATTTGTATTAACTATAACTGCTCCAACCAATTGGGCTATGAATAAATATTTCTTACAAGACGGTGCTTTAGCATGGGCAGGGTTTCCTGATGTAAATTTGAGTTTTTTAAATTTTATAGTTTTTATTTCCGTTATCGCAGCGATGGTACAACTAGTTGAGATGATACTCGATAAATTCTCCCCTACACTGTACCAAAGCCTTGGAATTTTCTTACCTCTCATTGCTGTAAATTGTTCAATCCTTGGAGGATCCTTATTTTTAGTAGAAAGAGAATATACCTTACTTGAATCAACAGTATTTGGTTTCGGTTCAGGTCTTGGATGGTTATTAGCTATTGTATCAATGGCTTCAATACGGTATCGCTTGCGCTATTCTAATGTTCCATCTCATTTAAGAGGTGTGGGAATTACAATGTTGTTAACTGGATTATTATCAATCGCATTTATGTCATTTGGGGGCATTCAATTATGATTACTACTTCAAGTATTTTAGCTATTTCAGTTTTCACTGGGGTTATTTTGATTTTAGTTCTGATTTTGAATTTTGCAGAATCAAAACTATTGCCCCAAGGAGATGTTAATATAAAAATCAATGGAGATGATGAAAAAACGATCAAGGCTAGGCCTGGGTCTACTCTTTTATCTGCACTTGCTGGTGAAAATATTTTTCTTCCGTCAGCATGTGGAGGGGGTGGAACATGTGCAATGTGCAAATGTCAAGTAAGTTTTGGCGGTGGCGATCTTCTTCCTACAGAGAAAGGTCACATTGGTAGAAAAGAAGCTCAAGATAATTGGAGATTAGGCTGTCAAGTTAAAATCAAAGAGGATATGGAAATTCAAGTATCCGATGAATTTTTTAATATTCAAAAATGGGAATGTACCGTTCGTTCAAATAATAGTGTAGCTACTTTTATTAAGGAGTTAATTTTAGAATTACCGGAGGGTGAAAATTTAAATTTTACTGCCGGAGGGTACATCCAGATCGACATTCCAAAATACAAGGATCTTCAATATAAGGATTTTGATATCGATAAAGAATATCACCCAGATTGGGACAAATTTAAAATCTGGGATGTTGTAGCAAATAATGATGAAGATTGCTTCAGAGCTTATTCTATGGCAAATCACCCTGCAGAGGGCAACATTGTTATGTTAAATGTAAGAATTGCCACGCCACCTCCAGCACTATGGGGCCAAGTCCCTCCTGGCATTGCTTCATCCTATATCTTTAATTTGAAGGCAGGAGATAAAGTGACAGTTTCAGGTCCATTCGGAGAATTCTTTGCTAAGGACACCGATAGAGAAATGGTCTATCTTGGAGGAGGCGCTGGAAT
Source organism: uncultured Fidelibacterota bacterium (assembly GCA_902615915.1). GTDB lineage: Bacteria > Fidelibacterota > Marinisomatia > Marinisomatales > TCS55 > TMED144. The sequence continues at coordinate 30,851 of CACMQQ010000003.1, read as the reverse complement.
GGCACCGATGAGAAGTCATTTGTTTGACCTATTAGATACTCAAAAATCCAAACGCAAAATTACTTTCTTTTATGGTGCAAGATCAGCGCGAGAAATGTTTTATCATGATGATTTTCTTAGGTTAGAAAAAGAACATCCTAATTTCAAATATGTTGTTGGCCTTTCAGAGCCTATGCCTGAAGATAATTGGAAAGGTGAAACAGGTTTTATACATAATGTGGCTTTTGAAAGCTATTTAAAAGACCATGAAGATCCAACTGATATTGAATTCTACATGTGTGGTCCTCCAATGATGATTGATGCTTGTGATAAGATGTTATATGATCTTGGAGTGGAAAAAGAAATGATAGACTACGATAGCTTTGGTTAATAAAAATCTTTCTTTAATTTTTTCGAAAGCCCAATTTTTTTTGGGCTTTCTTTTTATTTTAATCTTTTTCAGTTGCACTTTCCGCACACCGTATGTCAGTTTAAAAGGAAATACCATGGGGACTACTTACTCTATCTTGCTTGTACCCGGTCCTAATGAGGAAGTTGATTTGGTAAAACTACAATTTGGAATAGATTCTGTTCTGTATGAAGTGAACAGCCAAATGTCCACCTATATTGTTAATAGTGAAATAACTCAATTCAATGATTTAAATATCGGAGAAAGCATATCCATATCAACTGGCTTTAAGAATGTTATACAGCGTTCAATTTATTGGGGCAAAATATCGAGCGGTACTTTTGATCCAACAGTTTTTCCCATTGTCCAACTTTGGAGAACCGGAAGTAGAATCAATAAAATGGGTGAAAACTGGGAACCTCCTAAAACTGAGGAAATTTTATCTGCAATGAATAAAGTAGGCTATAATAAAATCAATATTAATGGAAATGCTTTATCCAAAACCATTGAAGGTCAAATGATTGATTTAAATGCAATTGCAAAAGGTTGGGGAGTGGATGAAATTTTTAGATTCTTACAAAAAATAGGTTTTGAAAATTTAATGGTTGAGATTGGAGGTGAAGTCAGAGTAGGTGGCAAGAATAATTTAAATCGGCCATGGAGCATTGGAATAGAAACACCTATAAAAAATACGCTTCCTGGTGAGCAAATCTTTGGTAAGGTTGATATATCAAATAAAGGTATGGCAACTTCAGGAAATTATAGAAATTTTTATACATACAATGGCAAAAGCTATTCTCATATCATAGACCCCAGGAATGGTAAATCTGTAGAATCATCTTTACTATCAGTTACAGTGCTGGCTGAAAGTTGTATGGATGCTGATGCATTGGCTACAGCATTGAGTATTTTAAGCTATGATGAAGGTTTTAAATTAATTAATTCTATTGAGGGTTCTGAAGCGCTTTGGATCTTATCTGATAAGCTAAACGACTTTATAGTAAAAAAAACCGACAATATGCCATTTTTTAATTAGTTTTTTGTACAGGTTTTTGAGAAGGGTCATCGCAGGAACCGCCATCTAAACACACGCAATTATCAGCTACTCCCCCACAAGAACCTTGCAAAGGTTTTCGATTGAAAATAATTCCTACAGACATAGCCAGTATTGCAGTGCACATTACAACTATTGCTAGTATAATCTCCATGCTTGAAATTAAGAAAAAAAACATTAAAAAAATGAAATCAAAAATTTGCCAGAAACACTACGCAAGTTTAAGTTTATGAACAAAATCTTATGATAAAATAAAAACTTGGTTTACAAAATGAAAAAATTCATATTTTTATCTTTACTTCTTTTTCAGAACATATTTGCAGCAGAAGCTGGCGCACCCCATTTGGATGGTGGTTATTTGTCGATCTTTTGGGTTATTCCTTTTGTAGGTATTCTGCTTTCAATTGCAATTTTTCCCCTAGTAGCACATGATTTTTGGCATCATAATTTTGGCAAAATATCTGCCTTTTGGGCTATACTGTTACTTTTACCGTTTGTCTTTAAAGTTGGGTTTCCAATTGTAATATACGAAGTACTTCATGTTGGATTATTGGAGTATGTCCCATTTATAATTTTACTTTTTGCTTTGTTTACAATTTCTGGAGGAGTTCAATTGACTGGCTCTTTTGTAGGCACCCCAATTGTCAATTCAGGTATCATTTTTCTTGGCACAGTTTTAGCTAGTTGGATGGGTACGACTGGTGCAGCAATGCTTTTGATTAGGCCGCTTCTTAGAGCAAACAAGGATAGGAAGCATAAGGTGCATGTAGTTGTATTTTTTATTTTTTTGGTGGCAAACATAGGTGGATCGCTAACCCCATTAGGCGACCCTCCTTTGTTTTTAGGCTTTTTGAAAGGGGTTGATTTCTTCTGGACCACCAAAGCTATGTTTATGCCAATGCTTTTTATGGTTATCTCTTTGATGATCATATTTTATTTATATGATTCTTATATGTATAAAAAAGAAGAAAGTACTCCAATGCCTGATGGTGATGAAAAGTTAGGCATCAAGGGCTCATTTAATCTTTTATTAATAGCTGGTGTTGTTTGCTCTGTTCTAATAAGTGGTTTTTGGAGACCGGGGATTGAATTTACTGTATATCATGTACACGTAGAGCTTCAAAATTTAACAAGAGACGTTTTGTTATTGATTTTAGCCTTTGCAAGTTTAAAACTAACTCCATCAGAAATTAGAGAAGCAAATGAATTTAATTGGTTCCCAATACAAGAAGTCGCAAAGCTATTTGCAGGAATATTTATTACTATCATTCCTGCTATTGCTATTTTAAAGGCTGGCAACGATGGTGCTTTATCTGCAGTTATCAATGCTGTTTCAAGTGAAGCTGGTCCAGTTAATAGCATGTACTTTTGGTTGACAGGCATACTATCAAGTTTTCTAGATAACGCTCCTACTTATTTAGTATTCTTCAATACTGCAGGGGGAGATGCTCAGGTATTAATGGAAGAGCTATCGAATACATTATTAGCAATTTCTGCTGGCGCCGTATTTATGGGTGCTAACACTTATATTGGAAATGCTCCTAATTTTATGGTCAAATCTATTGCAGAGTCTTCAGGGATTAAAATGCCCTCATTTTTTGGCTATTTTGTTTACTCTTTAGCAATTTTATTTCCCCTATTTTTTATCGTAGGGATTATATTTTTTTAAGATGAGAATTTCAAAGGTATCAACCCGAAAAGGGGATAAAGGTAGAACCAGTTTGGGTACTGGTGAAAGAGTTGCTAAAGATCACCCAGTGGTTGAATTTATGGGAGAGGTTGACGAATTGAATAGTCAAATTGGGCTATCTATTGCTTTCTGTGAAAATGAGAGTTTAATTAGAGAACTTTCTTCTATCCAGCAAGATCTTTTTAACATTGGTGGTGAGGTATCTCTTTTAAATTCTGATCTAAATTTGCTAAAAGATGATCGTTTAGATTTTCTTGAATTGAACATAAAGAAATACAATGAAAATTTACCTCCATTAAAAGAGTTCATTTTACCTGGTGGGAATAAGTTTTGTGCGCAATTACATATTAATAGAGCTGTATCTAGGAGAGTGGAGCGAGCTTGTGTTGCTTTATCTGGTGAGGGTGTAAGTGTTAAAAATTGGCTTCCCTATTTAAATAGACTCAGTGATTATTTTTTTGTTCTTGCTAGAAATGTTTCTTCAAAAAAGGGTGCCAAAGAAATTCTTTGGGATAGATCCTAAAGAAAAGGCAATGTATTTAAGATCGATTTTCAATTTTTTGAGATTATATTTTATTTGATCATATGATTAATTGGAAAAATCTATACGAAAAGCTGTCTGATATGAACAGAATCGTACTCTCTACACATGAAAATCCAGATGGAGATGGGCTCGGTTGTGCTTATGCGATGCATCACATTGCAAAAAAAATGAATATTGAATCAAAAATTATAACGGCAACTAAGTTTTCTAAACAATATAACTTTCTCAATCAAGATAATTGTATTGAATTGTACGATTATTCTATACACTTTAATTGGATTAAAGATGCTGATGCTGCTTTTATATTTGACGTGGGTGATTTTGTAAGGCTAAGGGATGTTGGTCGAGCTTTAATAGAAAATAAAATTTACACATTTAATATTGATCATCATCCCTCATTGAAAAATTCATCTTTTAATGAAAATTACGTAGACACAGCTGCCGCTGCTACAGGAGAAATGATATATGAATTCATTAAAAAGAATGAAATAAATTTTACTAAAGATGAAGCAATAGGAGTTTATACAGCTATTATGACTGACACGGGTTCGTTCCGTCATTCCAACACAAATTCAAATTGTCATAAAATTGCAATGGAATGCATTGAATTAGGAGTCAACTCTTCTAGGGTTTATCAATCTATTTACGAAAATAGAACTATTGCGCAAGTTAGTATTTTGTCAGAATTATCAAAAAACCTTAATTTTGAACTTGATGGTGAATTTGCATGGTTTGTTATAGATCAAGATCTGATGATAAAAGCAAAGGCGCATAGCAGCGATGTTGATGGTTTTACAGATTTTGTTCGCACAATTGAGGGAGTAGAGGTTTCTTTGATGTTTTATCAAATAGATAATGAAAATTGTAGAATAAACTTTAGATCCAAAGGTAGCTATGTTTTGAATGGTATAGCTCAAAAATTTGGCGGAGGAGGTCATAAGTTTGCCTGTGGTGCTAAAATCCAAGGAAATATAAATGAAACTATCTCAATGGTTACTTCAGAGACCATAGGTTCAATCCTAAACCAAAGGCAATCAAATTTATGAAAATTTTCCTAGCAAAAAACGCAGGGTATTGTTTTGGCGTAAGAGATGCTGTTCAATTAGCATATGATACCGCTCAAGATGATGGAGATGTATATATGTTAGGCCATATTGTGCATAACGAAAATGTTGTTGAGAAGCTTGATAAGGCAGGAGCAAAGGTTGTTGAAACGCTCGATCAAGTTCCAAATGGCAAACCAATACTTTTTCGCGCTCATGGAACTCATGTTGATACTTGGAAAAAAGCCCAAGAAAAAAACATGAACATAATCGATGCAACTTGTCCTTTAGTGGAAGAAATTCATGACGAAATTAAGATTTTAGAGAAAGAAGGAAGAAAAATAATCATCATTGGTGACCATGGTCACGATGAAGTTATTGGGATTGCAAGTCAAGTTAAAAACGCTGTAATTGTTGCCAACCTTGATGAAGCAAATGCTCTAAGAAAAACTAAAAAAGCAGGTGTCGTCAGCCAATCAACACAAACCATTGAGAATGTTCAAGAGATTATAAATGTACTTATGTCAAAAGTATTTGATTTAAGATTTGTTAATACAATTTGTTTTCCAACAAAAAGGAACCAAGAGCAAATTAAAGAGTTAGCTGAAGCATGTGATTTAATGATTGTCATCGGATCCTTTACAAGCGCTAATTCAAAAAGATTAACTCAGCTTGCCAAAGAAAGAAATAAGTTATCATTTCAAGTTACATGCGCAAATGATGTTGATGAGTCTTGGTTAGAAAACGTAGAGACCGTTGGAATTTCAGCTGGTGCCAGTACACCAGATAATATTATTAACGAAGTAATTGATAAAATTAAGTTAATTACGAGCGTTGAAAAGGAGACTATATATGAGTAAAAAGGGTTCATTTGATTTAAAAGTTGGTCTTGCGGAAATGCTAAAAGGTGGAGTAATAATGGATGTAATGAATGTAGATCAAGCCAAAATTGCTGAAGATGCTGGAGCAGTAGCTGTGATGGCTCTGGAAAGGATACCTGCGCTGATCAGGGAAGAAGGTGGAATAGCAAGAGCAAGCGATCCTCAAATGATTAGAGAAATTCAAGATTCTGTATCGATTCCTGTTATGGCAAAAGTAAGAATTGGTCATTTTGCTGAAGCTCAAATCTTAGAGGCTATGGAGGTTGATTTTATTGATGAAAGCGAAGTTCTAACTCCAGCTGATGAGCACAACCACATTTGGAAACACGATTTTAAAGTTCCCTTTGTTTGTGGGTGTAGAAATTTAGGTGAGGCCTTGAGGAGAATAGGTGAGGGAGCTGCTATGATTAGAACTAAAGGTGAAGCTGGTAGTGGAAATATCGTCGAAGCGGTTCGGCATATGAGACAAGTTAAAAGCGATATTAAGAAACTGACAACAATGGATAGAGAAGAGATGATGGCAGCTGCCAAAGATATGGGAGCTCCGTTTTCTTTAGTTGAGCAAGTTGCAAAAATCGGAAAGTTACCTGTTCCAAATTTTGCGGCTGGAGGTGTAGCAACTCCTGCTGACGCGTCCTTAATGATGCAATTAGGCTCAGAGACAGTTTTCGTGGGTTCTGGCATTTTCATGAGTGATGATCCTGGCCCCAGAGCAAAAGCGATAGTTGATGCCGTAACTTATTACAAAGATCCAAAAAAAATGGTTGAAATATCAACAGATTTACAAACTGCAATGAAAGGTATTGAGATATCAGAAATTCCTGAAAATGAAAGATTGCAGGAGCGAGGCTGGTAGTATATTAGATGATAGGCGTACTGGCTTTACAGGGTAATTTTACAAAACATATCGAGCTTTTAAAAAGATTAGGAATATCTTCAACTGAAGTAAGATATCCCGATCAGTTTAATGATATTGACGGACTTGTACTGCCTGGGGGAGAGTCTTCCGTAATTTCTGACTTGATAGTTAGAAATGATTTGTTAGAACCTATTGTTGAATTTTCAAGAGTTAAACCAATTCTTGCAACTTGCGCAGGTATTATTCTAATGTCAAAAAAAACAAATGATCCAAGAGTCATTCCTCTCAACATTTTTGATATTGAGATAAACAGAAATGCCTATGGTAGGCAAATTCACTCTTTTTTTGATACGATTCAAGTGGATTTAAACGGAACAACTTCAAGTATTGTTGCTTCTTTCATAAGAGCTCCAAAAATTGCTAAATTAGGTAATGACATTGAAGTTTTAGCTACCCATAATGGAACTCCTGTGGCTATCAGAAACGATAGACATATTGGTTTAACATTTCATCCTGAGCTAAACAATGAAACAATTTTCCATAGTTTTTTGTTTCAAATGAAAAAGAAGGTAGATACGTTAAGTGCAAATTAAAATTCTTCCAGAAATTAAATCGCCAGCAGATATACGCAATTTTTCTGACAAAAAATTACAACAATTAGCAAATGAACTGAGATTTCATATTATTGATGTAATAAGTGAAATAGGAGGTCATCTTGCGCCAACACTTGGTGTTGTTGAGCTAACTGTTGCGATACATAAGGTTTTTAATACTCCAAATGATAAAATCATTTGGGACGTAGGTCATCAGGCTTATGCTCATAAACTTCTAACGGGCAGATACAAAGACTTTCCATCAATAAGGCAAATGGGGGGCCTAAGCGGGTTTTTAAAAAGAAATGAGAGTGAATATGATGTATTTGGTGCTGGACATGCATCTACGTCGATTTCCGCTGCAATTGGTGTTGCTGAATCAAGAAAATTCACTAAAAAAGACTTTAAAGTAGTTTCCATCATTGGAGATGGATCAATGACAGGAGGCCTTGCTTTTGAGGCTATGAATAATGCTGGAGATCTAAAAACTCCTATGTTAGTTATATTGAACGACAACGAAATGTCAATAAGCCCAAATGTCGGTGCATTAAATAATTATTTAAATAAGATTGTTACTAATCCAACTTTTAATAGAATCAGAGATGAAATATGGAATGTAAGCGATAGGCTAACACTTGGTAACAAAAGCATGCAAAAAATATTAGGAAAGGTGGAAGATAGTTTAAAGTCCTTTTTGGTGCCTGGAATGCTTTTTGAAGAACTTGGTTTTAGATACTTTGGTCCCATTGATGGACATAATTTACCTGAATTGATCACTACCTTAGATAGGATAAAGGATTTCGATAGACCGGTTCTCTTACATGTATTAACTAAGAAAGGCAAGGGGATGGTGTCTACAGAAGTTCAAAACGGTGAATATCATTTAGACGCTGTAAAATTTCATGCTGTTAAAGCAGGCAGCAAAAATTCGATAAAAGAAAAAAAACCAATTAAATCACTTCCTTCTCCTCCTCCTATTTTTCAAAATACTTTTGGTCATTTAGCTTGTGAAATAGCCAGAAATAGAAATGATACTGTTTGTATTACTGCAGCAATGAGAGAAGGAACAGGGCTAGTTAATTATGCTAAGGAATTTCCAAAACGGTATTATGACGTCGGGATAGCTGAAGGTCATGCTGTTACTTTTGCATCTGGTTTAGTGACTGAAGAAATTCGCCCAATAGTAGCAATTTATTCAACTTTTTTACAAAGGGCTTTTGATCATTTAGTCCATGATGCAGCAATTCAGCACTTGCCTGTAATTTTCTGTCTTGACAGAGCTGGAATTGCTGGCGAGGACGGCCCAACTCATCATGGTGCATTGGATATAGCATATTTAAAATGCGTTCAAGATTTAATTGTTTCATCCCCAAGGAATGGGAATGAACTTAGAAACCTACTATACACGGCACTTGAATATAAAGACGGGCCATTTGCGATTCGCTATCCAAAAGCGTCAAGTGAAGAGTTCGATCAAAATTTACAAGGTGAATTATTACCAATAGGAAGTTGGGAAGTATTGCAAAATGGTAACGATGTAGCAATCTTAGCTGTAGGTCCTTTGACCTACCTTGCTTTAGAGGCTGCAGAAGAATTAAAAAAATTAGATATATCTTGCGAAGTTGTAAATTGCAGATTTATAAAACCAATGGACGAGAATTATCTGGAATTCATGTTAGAAAAATTCTCTAGTGTCCTAACGATTGAAGAAGGCGTTAGATCGGGGGGCTTTGGTGAAGGTGTGCTCTCTTGGCTATCATCAAATAATTATAAGGGCAATTCTAGTATAATATCACTACCCGATAAATTTGTTGAACATGGACCAAGAGATTTACTTCTGGAAAAATGGGGGATTAATAAGGAGCAAATTATAAAAACTGTAACTAGTTTTAAATCGTCCTTAAAAACTGAGTTTTAATAATGAGTTCGATCTTAATCGTACTCACTGGTTTTGCTTTTTTTTATTTTGGCTATAAATTTTATTCAAAGTTCGTAGCCACAAAAATTTTTAATATTTACGATCCTTCTTTTATAACACCATCTAAGGAAATGCAAGATGGGGTCGATTATCTACCCACTAAAAAACATATACTTTTTGGTCACCATTTTACATCAATAGCTGGTGCTGCTCCAATTATTGGTCCATGCGTTGCTGCATATTGGGGGTGGTTACCTGCTTTAATATGGATATTGTTTGGAACTGTATTTATGGGGGCAGTTCATGACTTTGGCGCTTTGGTTGTTAGTGTTAAAGAAAAAGGTAGAAGTATTGCTGATGTAGCTTATTCAACCGTAAGTAGGCGCGTTAGACTGATGTTCTTAATATTTATCTTAATGTTAGTATGGCTAGTATTAGCAGTTTTTGCTATGGTTATTGCAGACCTTTTTGTATCAAATCCGGAAGCAGTTATACCCATAAATGTTCAAATTTTGGTTGCGATTACAATCGGGTTTTTGATGTATAAAAAAAATGTAAAAATTATAGCTCCTTCAATAATAGCAGTTTTTTTGCTTTATTTCTTTATGGCTGTTGGAACATATTTTCCTGTTAGCATAAATGAACCAATCTTTGGATTGTCATCTAGAAATTTTTGGATTATTGCTTTATTTATTTATTCTAGCGTCGCTAGTTTATTGCCAGTTTGGATGCTTCTTCAACCGAGGGATTACATTAATAGCCATCAACTTTTTATCGGTTTAGGTTTACTATTCTTAGGCGTTTTTGTTGCACAGCCATTAGTAGAAGCTCCAGCAATAAGATCTTTGGAAGATGAATTTACACCAAGCATTTTTCCTCTTCTTTTTGTAACGATTGCTTGTGGAGCAATAAGTGGTTTTCATGGTTTGGTTTCTTCAGGCACTTCCTCTAAACAGCTTGAAAATTTTCAAGATGCTAGAATGGTTGGTTACGGAGGTATGATAGGAGAAGGTTCTCTAGCATTGTTTTCTACGATCGCGGCAGTTGCAGGCATTTCTTTAGTAACTCAAAGCGATATTCCACATTTTCATGTAGTTGAACTTGTTAAAAATAAATCTAATTGGGAGCTATATTATGATACTTGGGAGCATGCGAGAGGTAATAAAGCTTTAGCTTTTGTTCTAGGCGGATCGGAGTTATTACAATCACTTGGAATACCAAAGCAATTTGCAAGCACATTGATGTCTGTACTAGTAATATCTTTTGCGGCTACCACTCTTGATACCGCAACCAGAATTCAAAGATTCATAATTAATGAATTTGGTCAATCTTTAAAGATAAAATCATTTTCAAATAAATATATCGCCACCATTATTGCTGTTATTCCAGCTATTTTTCTAGCTTTTTGGGATGTCCCAGATCCTGCATCATCAGCTGATAGTACGCGTTCAGCGGGTTTTGTGCTTTGGCCTATTTTCGGAGCAAGCAATCAAATGTTAGCCGCATTAACACTTATGGTGATTTCTATCTATTTTTTAAAAAGAAAAAAAAATGTTTTACCACTGGTTATTCCAATGTTTATAGTGCTGATTATTACATTTGTATCTTTACTTCAAAAAAGTATTTACGAATTTGGAAATAACAATGTTTTATTCCTTATATCCTTATTTTTGTTAGTTTTGATTATATGGATGGTAATTGAAGGAGTAATAAAAGTATTAGAAATAAAGAAATCAATGTAAATTGTTCTAGGTTAAATATGTCAAAACAAATAGATATATTTGAAAAGTCTAAAAAAGATTGGAATGAAGAATTCTCTAAGAGCAAATCTAGAGATAAAAGTTTCGATACTTTAAGTGGGATGTCACAAGAACCACTTTACTATCCATATGAACCTGATAATGATTTTATGGATAAGCTATCATTTCCAGGTCAATTTCCCTACACGAGAGGAATACACTCTAGTATGTATAGAGGCAGACTATGGACCATGAGACAATTTTCTGGCTTTGGAACACCTGAGGAAACCAATAAAAGATATCATCAGTTGATGAAGAATGGTCAAACGGGATTATCAGTTGCTTATGACATGCCTACTTTAATGGGATATGATCCCGATCATCCTTGGTCCTTGGGAGAAGTTGGTAAATGCGGCGTTTCAGTTTCTTCATTAGACGATATGAGAAGATTGTTTAAGAATATAAACCTTTCTGAAATTTCAGTGTCTCAAACCATAAATGGACCAGCTGTTATATTGTTAGCTTTTTACATTGCTTTAGCCCAGGAGCAAAATATACCTCTTAGCAAATTAAGAGGAACATTGCAAAATGACATATTGAAAGAATTTACAGCCCAAAAAGAATGGATTTTCCCTCCTAAGCCATCAATGAGAATAATTACTGATATGATCTCTTTTTGCACTAAAGAGATGCCTAATTTTAATACAATTTCCATTTCAGGCTATCATATTAGAGAGGCTGGCTCTACAGCGGCTCAAGAACTTGCATTTACACTTGCTGATGGTTTTGCCTACATTGAACATGCTTTAGAAGCAGGGTTGGACATTGATAGTTTTGCTCCAAGGCTTTCATTCTTTTTTAACTCCCATTTAGATTTTTTTGAAGAAATTGCAAAATTTAGAGCTTCTAGAAGAATATGGGCCAATAAACTCAAGTATAAATATTCAGCAAAAGACCCAAGGTCTTTAAAATTAAAATTTCATACCCAAACAGCTGGATGTTCCTTAACTGCCCAACAACCCGAAAACAATATTGCTAGGACTGGTTTTCAAGCCTTGTCTGCGGTCTTGGGGGGAACTCAATCATTACATACAAACTCAATGGATGAAACACTTTCTCTTCCGACTGAAAAAGCTGCTGAAATTGCTTTAAGAACCCAACAGCTAATTGCTCATGAAACAGGCGTTACTAATGTTGTCGACCCTCTGGGAGGTTCATGGTATGTAGAATCATTAACTGATAAAATGGAAATGGAAGTAGAGGAATACTTTAAAGAAATAGATGAACTTGGCGGTGTAATACCGGCTATTGAAAAAGGATATTTTCAAAGAGAGATTGCTAAATCTGCATCTGAATACCAAAAGAAAATTGACGAAGGCTCTTTGATTCATGTTGGTGTTAACAAATATATTAAAGATAATGAAGAATTAGAAATACCTACGCTTGAGATTGGGGAAGAAACCGAAAAAATTCAAAAAGAAAGAATCGATAATATTCGGAACAAAAGAGATAACAATCTTGTTAAGGAATCTCTAAATGCTATTAGAAATGCATGTGCAAATAATAACAATATAATGGAATCAATTATCAACGCTACGAAGGAAGATGCAACTCTCGGTGAGATTATAGATGTTATGAAAGCTGAGTTTGGCGAGTGGAAAGAAACTTCAGCGTTTTAAAGGGGATAATTAATTGAATACAGAAAACAAAATAAAACTTATGATTGCCGGTGCTGTTTGTGTTACAATTTTTTGGATAAGCTGGGTAACGATTTTTCCATCTGATAAAACAGCTATGTCTATGTTTGTTTCAGTGGAAGAGTTGCTTGATAAACAAATAAGTAAAAGGACAAAACTAGGAGGCCTAGTTAAAACTGGATCTATACAAATATCTGAATCCAATCAACTTAATTGTGACTTTATCTTAAAAGAAGGTGAAAGTGAATTATCCGTCCGATATACAAAAACTCGTCCAGATCTATTCAAAGATGGAGCCGAAGTCATAGTTTCTGGCCAACTAATGAACGGAACCTTTTATGCTGATGAGCTACAAACAAAATGCGCATCCAGATATGAAGGTGACCTTAGAAATGAGAATAATTATAAGTTAACAGAACTGGTTCAATGACACCATTGGCAGGTAGCGTAGCGTTAAATCTTGCGCTGGGTTTTAGTATCATATCCATTGTTTCTTTGTCTATTTATACATCCAATAATGATGAAAGAATTAATCTTTTAGGCCATAGATCGGCTTTAGCATCCTCTTTTTTAGTTTTTCTTTCAACATTTATTCTCTCTTATCAGCTAATGATAAGCAATTTCGACATAGATTATGTTGCGAGATATACGAGTTTTGAAACTCCAACAATGTATAAAATTTCAGCATTGTGGGCTGGTCAATCAGGATCTCTTTTATTTTGGCTCTTTATTTTATCTATCTTTAGTGTGATTGTTATTCTTCAAAATCAAACCAAACATCATAAGTTGATGCCCTGGATAGTAATATCTATTTCTGTAGTTCAAATATTCTTTTTAGTGCTTACCAATTTTATTACTAATCCTTTTAAACCTACGGATACTGATTTTGTTATTCAAAATGGTAATGGTTTAAATCCTTTACTGCAAAATTTAACAATGGCCATCCATCCACCAACGTTATATTTAGGATATGTAGGTCTAACAGTACCATTTGCTTTTGCATTTTCAGCCTTGGTAAATAAAGATCTCGGGTCATTGTGGATTAAAAGCATTAGAAGATGGACTCTAATTTCTTGGCTATTTCTTAGCATTGGTATAATACTTGGCGGATGGTGGGCTTATCAAGAGCTCGGATGGGGTGGATATTGGGCATGGGACCCTGTTGAGAATGCAAGTTTTATGCCTTGGTTAACTTTAACTGCTTTTTTACATTCCATAATCATTCAAGAAAAAAGCGGCATGCTCCGTTTTTGGAATATGATTTTAATATTCATAACATTTACTCTGACAATATTTGGAACTTTTCTTACAAGGTCTGGAGTAATGAGCTCAGTTCATTCCTTTACAGAGTCTTCTTTGGGGCCTGTTTTCTTATCTTTTGTCTTTTTTCTTCTAATTGTTTCTTTTGCTTTGATTTATATCAGAAAAGACCATTTGAAATCTGCTAAGAAAATTGAATCATTTGCTTCAAGGGAGGGAGGGTTTCTTCTAAACAACGTAATTTTTGTTGTGCTTTGTTTCGCTGTTTTTTGGGGTACTATCTTTCCGGTAGTATCTGAAGCTGTAAGAGGAACTAAAATAACTGTAGGTGCTCCTTTTTTTAATCAAATAAATACACCTATTGGTTTGATTTTATTAGGCTTGACAGGCGTTGGGCCATTGCTTGCATGGAGAAAAACATCCAATGAAAAAATAAAGAATAATTTCTTTTTACCTACTCTGATTAGTGGAATTTTATTTTTTATTTTGATGGCCCTTGGTTATGATGCATATGTAGTAATTTCCTTTTCTTTGTGTCTATTTGTTATTATTGCGATTTATATGGAGTTTTATAAGGGTGCAAAATCTAGAATTGTCAGATTCAACGAGTCATTCTTTGTCGCGTTGTATAAAATAATTTCAAAAAATCGTTCTCGATATGGTGGATATATAGTTCATGTTGGGATCGTATTAATGTTTGTTGGTTTTACTGGAAATGCTTTTGACATAGAAAAAGAATTTGGATTAAAAAAAGGATCTAGCGAGTTTGTAGGTGATTATGAATTTTTATTAACTGATATTACGGAAGAAGAAAGACCCAATCATTATGCTTGGATATCACATATAAGGCTGTTAGACAGTCAGGGAAACATTGTCGAAGATTTATATCCGGAAAAAAGAGTGTATTTTCACGAGAACCCTGATATTAATAAGAGACAGCCTCATAGTGAAATTGATATTCATTCAACAATGAATCTTGATATATATTCAATTTTTTCAGCCATTGATGCTAATGGAACTGCTTTTCTAAAAATTATGATTAATCCATTGGTTAAATGGGTGTGGATCGGTGGATATGTTCTTGTCCTGGGGACTATGATTGCACTATGGCCAAGAAAAGAATTATAATCTATGGCATCTATTTTAGGCTATAGTTTTATATTTTTTTTTACTATAATAAGTGTTTTTTATGTTATACAACCTTTATTTTTAGAGAAAGTCAAATATTCAGTTGATGAAACCAATTTATCTCTTAAAAGAGAGAAAACAATATTGTACAGGAGCATTAAAGAGCTTGAAATGGAATTTGATATTGGAAATATCGACAAAGTAGAATTTGAAAAAAGAAGAAATTTACTTAAAAATGAAGTATCAATAATTCTGAAAAAATTAAAAAAGAAATAATGCTCCATATAGATTCAATCTCAAAGACTTTTGATGGAAAAGTCATATTAGATAACGTGAATTTAAAAATTGGAAATTCAGAATTAAAAATTCTAAGAGGAAAAAATGGTTCTGGTAAAACTACTTTTCTTAAAATTATAGCCAGTCTTATGTCTTTTAATAGCGGCAGAATTTTTTTCAATGATATAGAAAATTGTAAAAAAACCACTTTACGAAAAAATATCTTTTATTTAGGTGACGCTCCTGGTTTCTACAAGTTCTTATCCCCCTTACAGAATATTGAATTAGGTCTTTCTTTAAGAAAATCAGACATTTCAAAAGAAAAAATTATTCTTACGTTGAATAAATTTGATTTAGGTAATTACATAAACAAATCGGTCGGAATTTTTTCAAAAGGTATGCTTCAAAGATTAAAATTTGCTTATGCTTCTTTATTAGACTGGAAGGTAGGGCTTTTAGATGAACCTTTAAATGGCCTTGATGATGAGGGAGTTGAATTATTCAACCAATGTATTGAACTTTGGATAGAAAACAAGCAATCAGTTCTTTTAGTTACGCACAATACAGATTACATTACTAATAGTAAATATGATACTCTCTATCTTAAGAATAAAAAGATATCTTCTTGATGGATCTTTTAAAATTAATTCATAAGGAGCTGCGTGCTGAAATTTTAAACAAAGAAATAATAATTACAATGCTATCTTTTGGATTATCAATTATCGTAATTATTTCGTTTACTTCTAATCTGTCAAAGCAAATTATTGAGGCTTATGCTCCTGGCCTTTTTTGGTTGATGATATTGTTTGTAACAGTTTTGGGTGTACACAGATCTTATGCTTATGAAAAAGAATTTAATGCTATAGATTTGATTTTATCTGCACCTATCGATCGCGGTTTAATTTTTATAGCTAAAGCATTAAGTGGATTTATATTCATAACCTTAATGCAAGCTCTGATCGTATTTCCTTATTTTACATTTTTGTCTATTGATATTGATGTAAATTTCTTTTTACTGATATTATCAACATTATTAATAAATTTGACACTAATGTTTGTATCGAATTTGATTTCAGGGATTTCAATGAGGGCAAGAATAAGTGAAATATTATTCCCCGTATTACTTTTTCCATTGATCAGCCCATTGATCATTGCTGCGACAAACATTACAAATTCTATCATAAACCAGGTGCCTTACATAGAATGGCAGGTATGGATTTATTTGTTAATTTCAATTTTAATTGTTTTTGGCCTTAGTGGTTATGCTTTATTTGACTTTATTTTGGAGGAATAACAGATGTTCTATGAAAATAAAAAAAATCTATATTTGTTGATTGTAGCAATTTTTTTATTTGCCTTAAATTCGTTGAATATCTTTTATGGTACACCAATGGTGCCAGATCAACATTGGGCTCAAAAAATTTTCTATCTACATGTTCCATCTGCTTGGGTAGGATTCTTGTCTTACTTCATTGCTATGATTTCAGGCTTTTTATTCTTGTCTACAAAAAAAGATAAATGGGATATCACTGGCACTGCGTGCGCAGAAATAGGCACACTTTTTATGTCTTTAGTATTAATAACTGGCCCGATATGGGCAACTCCAATTTGGGGGAAACCATGGATTTGGGAGCCTAGATTAACTACAACTTTAATTTTATTTTTGACATATGTTGGATACTTTATGATGAGGTCTTTTGGTGGTAATATCGAAAGAGTTAAAAAAACCTCTGCTGTTATAGCAATTATTGCATTCTTGAATGTTCCAATCATTTTTTTTTCGGTTCAGTTTTGGTCACCCGAACTTCAATCTCATCCACAAGTGGAAATGAATCAACAGCCTACTGGTATTCTCATTCCTTTTTTAATATCGTTATTTGTTTTTTCTTTTATTTTTTTTGTTATGCTGAGTTATCGCAAATACGTGATCTCAATCAATAAAAATCTCACAAATAATGTATAATTTTTTTACTTATTTTTTTTTCACATACTTAATTGTTTTATTAAGTATTATCTTATGGTTTTCATATAATCTCAAATTAGAAAAAAAAATAAGATTGAAAAATGTAAAGGATCTTATAGATGAGTAATAAAAAAATTGTACATGTTGTTGGAACCGGAACTATTGGCGAACCTTTAATTGGATTGCTTTGTGATTATTCTGAGCAGCTTGGAATAGATCAAGTTACGTTCAATAAAAATTCTGCATTAAAAAGTGATAGATCCAAGGTCATCAATCTTTTGAAAAGAGGTGCAAGACTAGCAGTAAATGAAGACAAGTTTGACGATTTTAAGTCACTTGGAATGGATCCCGAGCTTGAAACTGAAGAAGCAATTTCAAGGTCAAGCGTTGTCATAGATTGCACACCCTCTGGAATTGGTCATTTGAATAAAGAGCATTATTACAAAAAATTTTCTAAAGACGTAAATGGTTTTATGGCTCAAGGAAGTGAGGATGGTTTTGGCATGAAGTATGCCAGAGGTATAAATGATAATATATTAAAGAAAAAATCGAATGAACAATTTGTTCAAATTGTATCATGCAATACTCATAATATTTCATGCATTACCAAAACAATAACTATAGATGGTTTTGGACCTGAAAACTTGATAGATGGTAGGTATGTTTGTGTAAGAAGAGCTAACGATACTAGTCAAGCTGGAAGCTTTATTGCATCCCCTGCTGTCTCAAATCATACAGATGAGATGTTTGGCTCTCATCATGCTAAAGATGCATCAGGTTTATTTGCAACTTTAGGGTATGATTTAAATTTATTCTCGTCAGCTATGAAAGTAAATAGTCAGTATATGCATGTCCTTTGGTTTGCGCTCAAGACACGTGAGCCAATCACTTTAAATGATGTAAAAGAAAAATTATTCAATAATGATTTAGTGTCAATGACTTCTAAAAACATGACATCCACCGTTTATTCTTTTGGAAGAGATCATGGTCATTTTGGAAGAATATTAAATCAAACAGTTGTTGTTGAGCAGTCTTTACATGTAAAGAATAATCATGAAGTTTACGGCTTTTGTTTTACACCACAGGATGGAAATTCTATTTTAAGTAGCATCACCGCAGCAGAATATTTCCTATACCCTCATTCTTTTGAGGACAAGATTCAATGTTTGAGTGAACTATTTTTTAATGAAATATAGCAATATAAAAAAAATTACTACAGGGCCTTTTGAAGAGAATTGTTACCTGATATACGATAAAGAAAAATTTGACGCAGTATTAATTGACCCAGGTGATAACGAAGAGCTTATCGATAGTTATATCGTTAATAATAATTTATCTCTATTAGCAGTTATAAATACTCATGCCCATTTGGACCATATTGGAGCGGTTAGTTTTTTTCAGAATAAATACAACATTGATTTCTATTTGCATCTAAATGAAAAAAGAATTCTTGATTATTATGAAGAATCATGCAAATTGTTCGGTATTAATCCTAAGTCTAAGCCAAATGTAACAAAATGGCTAGACAGTGAATTATCACTAGGTTTCAATGATTTGAAGTTTACAACCATAAACACCCCAGGGCACACACCTGGAGGTGTTTCATTTCTATTCAAAAATCATTTGTTCGTTGGTGATACGTTATTTCAAGGAAGCGTTGGCAGGACAGATTTGCCTGGTGGTGACTATAGAACTCTTCAAGATTCTCTACGTCGATTGACTACCTTACTTCCAAAAGAAACCATTGTTCATTCTGGACATGGTCCAGATACGACTTTAAATGAAGAATTTCACAACAATCCCTACTTAAAATTTTTAAACTAGAAATTATAGAATGAAAGTCATAGAATTCTTAGAAAAAGCAAACAAAACATTATTTAGCTATGAAATAATACCACCACTTAGGGGAGGTTCGATTGAAAAGATTTTTAATTTAGTTGAAAAATTAAAGCCTTTTGATCCTCCGTTTATCGATTTAACCAGTCGATCTGCAGAAGTATACTTTGAAGAGAGCAATGGCAATAGATTTAAAAAATATATTAGAAAAAAAAGACCTGGCACCATAGGTATTAGCGCTGCTATCAAGAATAAATTCAACATTGAGACCGTTCCTCATATCTTATGCCATGGATTTACTAAAGAAGAGACCGAGGACGCATTAATTGAGCTCAATTATCTTGGCATAGACAATATTTTAGCATTGAGAGGTGATGAACTTCGTATTGATAAAAGAGCATCGGATAATCCAAATGTAAATCAATATGCATCTGATTTAGTGGCTCAAATATCAAGGATGAATAAAGGAATTTATCTTGAAAGTTTAGTAGACTCCAGCAGGTCAAATTTTTGTATTGGTGTAGGTGGATATCCTGAAAAACACTTTGAGTCTTCAAGCTTAGATAGAGATTTAATTAACTTAAAAAAGAAAGTTGATCAAGGAGCAGACTATATTGTTACACAAATGTTCTTTGATAATAAACTCTTTTTTAATTTTGTTGAAAAATGTAAGCAAGCAGGTATTAAAGTTCCAATCATTCCTGGAATAAAAATTTTATCATCTGAAGCTCATTTAACTAATTTGCCAAAATATTTCTTTTTGGATATACCTAACGAGCTATCAAATCAAGTAATAGGGAGAGACAAAAATGAAATTAGAGAGGTAGGAATTAAGTGGGCGCAAAATCAGGTCCATGAGTTATTAGAATTCGGTGTTCCCTGTGTTCATTTTTACATCATGTCATCTACTAAAAGCGTTGTGGAAGTTTTATCAGAGTTCTGAATGATATATGAAAAAAAGGATATTTTTCAAAGTTTTTTATATGATATAAAATCGCTTTCATTAAAGAATCATAGGATCTTGGTAGGCGTATCGGGCGGACAAGATTCTTCTGTTTTACTACATCTTTGCTCTATGCTTCCAAAGAAATTTCATGTTTTTGGTTTATATGTAAATCACAACTTAAGAAATAGCGCAATTGCAGAAGAAAAATTTTTAATAAATAAATCAAAAAACTATGATATTCCAATATATATCTTTAGATCGCAAGCTGTCAAGCCAAGCAATCTAAGCATAGAAATGCATGCAAGAAAAATAAGATACTTAGCGTTTGAAAAATATATAAAAAAATTATCTTGTGATGTATTTTTGACAGCTCATCATGCAAATGACAATTTAGAAACAATTTTAATGCGACTAAATGACGGAGTAGGTTTAGCTGGTATTAGAGGTATACCAAAGAGAAATGGCTATTATTACCGTCCTCTTTTATATTTTAAAAAAAAAATAATTGAAGATTTTCAAAAAAATGAGAATATTGATTTTTTATTTGATAAAACAAATAGAGATATTTCAATTAAAAGAAATTTATATAGGCATAAACTGGTAGCACCTTGGGAAGATCAAGCTCCCAAACTCATTGATAATTTTATTTCGATATCAAAAAAAGCAGCAAATATAGAAAAAAAATTATCGTCAGTCTTATTATTAATATGTAATGATGTGAAGTTTGAAAATGGCATTTTAAAATTAAAATCTAATTTTTTAAACAAGTATTCAGCGCGCCAAAAAATCCTTATCATAAAATATCTTGTAAATGATTTTTATACTCCTTGGAGGAGAAATTTTATTAATTCTTTGGAAGCTTGGATTATAAAATCCAAAAGTGGCTCAAGATATAAACTACTTAATGATCATACCTTATTAAAAAATAGAAATGAAATTTTAATTAAAAAAAATATCCCCTTAAAAAAAGAATTGTTAAATGAAAAAGGAAAATTATTCTTCAATAAGAATATTTTTGTAAAAATAAACAAAGTTAGCAGAAAACAAATTAATTATTCTGGATATCATGAATACATTGATGCAAAATACATCAATAATAAAAAATTAGATTTGAGATTATGGAAGAGTGGAGACTATTTTCATCCTTTAGGGATGAAAAATTCAAAAAAAATAAGCGATTTTTTAATTGATCAAAAGATTAATTGTTTTGAAAAAGAAAAACAGTTGGTGTTGACGGCAAATGGTGAAATTATATGGGTATGTAATCATAGATTAAGTGATAATGTAAAAATAACAAACAAAACTGAAAGTTTTTTGGAACTTTCTCTTGTTGCAAGATTTAAAAATGAATCAAATTTTGAAGAACAATTTAACTAAAGTTATTTCATTGGGCGCAATCAATAAGAGATTAGCCGAGATTGCCTATGACATTAATAACAGGTATTTCTCAAAATCTCCTTTATGTATTGGTGTCTTAAATGGTAGCTTCATTTTTCTCGCTGATTTAGTTAGATGTTTAGATATTGATGTAGAAATAAGCTTTATTAAAGCACGTAGCTACAATGGTAAACAAAAGTCCGACATCATAAAATTTGATTTCTTTGATTTTGATAATATAAAGGGTAGAGATATTATAATTATTGAAGATATTGTTGATACGGGTGATACAGTTACTAAGATTAGAAATAAAATGATTAATAAAGCCAATTCTGTAGCCATAGTAGCTTTATTGTTAAAACCAAACAAAGCTAAACTTAATTTTGAAATTGATTGGGTAGGATTTGAAATTTCCGATGAATTTGTAGTAGGTTACGGTCTTGATTATAATCAAAAATTTAGAAATTTGAAGGGTATTTATCAGGGGATAGAAATTTAATATGGCAAACAAAAATCAAAATAATAATAAACCTAACAATAAAAGTGATAATAAAAACGAAGATAATCCTCAATTCCAATGGAAAAAAGCTGGAAAAACTAGTTTTGCTTGGATTCTTATAATAATTATTGCAATCTCCTTATCTAGGTTCTTTTCTACTCAGCCTAACGGAGAGGTAGAAATAGAATACTCTGATTACAAAAATTTTCTTTCTTCAAGAAGTATTGTTAAAGCTAAAATAGTGGATGAAGTATTTTATGGCGAACTTAATACTCCTCAATCAATAATTTTATCAAATGGATTATCCAAAGAAATTCAATATTTTAGATTGAAGCTCCCATTTATTGATCGAGAAGTAATGAGTAGTTGGGATAGCTATGGATTAGAGTACTCTTTCAAACAGAAAAGTCCTGATTGGACAGGTTATTTTTTGAATTTTGTACCCTGGATAGCAATTTTAGCCTTTTGGATATTTATCATGCGCAGAATGCAAGGTGGTAATGGCATGAAATCAATATTTAATTTTGGTAAAAGTAAGGCCAAAATCTGGACTTCAGATATGCCAAAAGTTACATTTGATGATGTTGCCGGTTGCGTTGAAGCCAAAGAAGAGCTAAATGAAGTTGTTGAATTTCTTAAAAAACCAAAAAGATTTCAAAAGCTAGGCGCAAAAATACCTAGAGGTGCTCTATTAGTTGGCCCTCCTGGAACAGGAAAAACCTTGCTTGCAAGAGCTGTAGCAGGTGAAGCAAATGTCCCTTTTTTTAATCTCAGTGGTGCCGATTTTGTTGAAATGTTCGTTGGGGTCGGAGCTTCAAGAGTTAGAGACCTTTTTGAACAGGGTAAGCAAAATCAACCTTGTATAATTTTTATAGATGAATTAGACGCTGTTGGAAGACAGAGAGGCGCCGGATTAGGAGGAGGTCACGATGAAAGAGAGCAAACATTAAATGCTTTGCTAGTCGAAATGGATGGTTTTGAAGCAAACGAAAATATTATTGTTATGGCCGCAACTAATCGCCCCGATGTTTTAGATGCCGCACTGTTAAGACCAGGAAGGTTTGATAGACAAATTGTAGTTGACGTTCCTGATTTAAAGGGCAGGTTAGGCATTTTAGAGGTACACACAAAAAAAATAGTTCTTAACAAAAAAAATATTAATTTAAGTGATATTGCTAAAGGTACCCCAGGCATGGTAGGCGCAGATTTAGAAAATATAGTAAATGAAGCAGCTCTATTAGCAGCAAGAAAAAATAAAAAATCTGTAGACATGATGGACTTTGAGGATGCAAAGGATAAAGTTATGATGGGCGTACAAAGAAAAAGTGCAGTTTTGACTGATGAAGATAAAAAAACTACTGCATATCATGAAGCTGGTCATACTTTAGTTGCTGTTGAAACTAAAGGTGCTGATCCAGTTCATAAAGTTACGATAATTCCCAGAGGAAGAGCTTTAGGTGTTACCATGCAATTACCAATTGACGAAAAATACGGCTATGCTAGGAAATATATTGAAGGTAGACTAGCAATACTGATGGGAGGCAGAGCTGCTGAAGAATTAATTTTTAAAGAAATGACTACTGGCGCAGGTAATGACATTGAACAAGCTACATCATTAGCTAGAAAAATGGTTTGTGAATGGGGTATGAGCGATACTTTAGGACCAATGTCTTTTGGTAAAAAAAATGAAGAAGTTTTTCTTGGTAGAGAGATTCAAAATCAAAAAGACTATTCTGAAGAAACGGCAAAATTAATAGATGATGAAGTTGTCAAAATTGTTAGAAAAGCTCAAAGAAAAGCAAAAAGTATTCTAAAGTCAAAAGTCAAATACTTACACCAAATTGCTGAAGCTCTTTTGAAATATGAAACAATTAATGGCGATGATCTCTTAAACATCATGAACGGCAACGCAATTGTCAGATCCTCCAATGGTATTCTAAACAATGCTTCAAAAAATACTATTACGAAAAAAAGAACCTCGGGTAAGTCTGCTTCGAAAAAATAAAATACTTACATTCTGTGTTCCAAGATCATCATTTTGAGAAATGGTTAATAAATCCGGATCGAGTATTAATCCAAGGTATACTAAATATCACTCCAGATTCCTTTAGTGATGGCGGTCTTTATTTAAATCCAAAAAAAGCATTTGACAAAGCATTAAAATTGCTTGAAGACGGATGTGATATAATTGACATCGGGGGTGAATCTAGCAGGCCTGGCTCAACCCCTATTTCCTCCCAAGAGGAGATGGACAGAATTATCCCAGTACTCGAAAAAATAAAAAATGAAGTTGAGTGTTTAATTTCAATCGATACTTACAAAGCAGATGTTGCATCTGAGGCAATTAAGTACGGTGCAGATATAGTTAATGATATAACAGGCTTATCTCAAGATCCTGATATGATCGACCTTGTAGTAAAAAATAATATCCCTGTAATTCTGATGCACATGCAGGGAACACCAAAATCCATGCAGAAAAACCCGTTTTATCACAATGTAATTGATGAAATTAGTATGTTTTTTAAACAACAAGTTAAAAAACTTGATAAAAAAGACTTTCCTCTCAGTAAAATAATATTGGATCCTGGTATTGGCTTTGGTAAAAACTTGCAGCATAATTTAAAAATATTAAAAAATATCGATATTATATGTAATTTAGGTTGTCATACTTTGATTGGTACATCTAGAAAGTCTTTTATAGGCGATTTATTAAAATGCCCTCCTGAAAAAAGACTCGAGGGAACAATTTCATCAAATCTTTATGCGATAATTCGAGGTGTAAAAATTATTAGAGTTCATGATGTATTAGAGGTAAGAAAGGCCTTAACTATTCTTGAAAAAATATTAAAGGCATAGGATTATGGTATTATTTCAAATTGGATTTTTGACTATAACACTTTTTGATTTAATTGATATAGCTATTGTTACATGGTTTTTTTTCAAGATTTATATTTATTTTAAAGGAACAAATGCCGGTCTAATGTTAGCAGGAATGATCTTTTTAATGTTTGGTTCATTTTTGTTTAATGCTTTTGGACTTAGTACATCGTCGTGGTTAATTAACCAATTTCAAACTGTATGGGTTGTAGCTTTTGTTATTTTGTTTCAACCTGAATTGAGAAGATTGTTGATTTATGTAGGTCAAACCCGCTTTTTTAGTAAAATCTTTAAGGTTGGAACATCAAATACAATTTTATCAATAGTAGAATCAAGCCTACTTTTAACAAAAAAAAAATGGGGTGGGTTAATAGTTATTCAGCGAGAGACGGGTTTACGATCTTACAAGGATCAAGGAACAGAACTGAAAGCTCTTGTTACTTCTCCTCTGATAATTTCAATTTTCAATCCCTCTTCCCCCCTACATGACGGTGCAATAATAATACAAAATGATTTAATAGATTCAGCAGCTTGTATCTTACCTTTAACTGAAAGTAAAATGATTGATCCTGAAATGGGAACAAGGCATAGAGCTGCTTTAGGAATCACTGAAGAGACCGATGCAATAGTTATTTTAATTTCAGAGGAAAAATCACAAATTTCTGTTGCTGAAAATGGTAGGTTTGTTCATGTAGGGTTAGATGAAATTAGTTTAAGAAAATATCTTAACGATAGTATGTTTATTTCATCAGGCGATTAGTAAGTTACTTTATGGAAATATACCAGCTTAAAGAAGAATTTAAAATTTTGTCCGCTAAACACAATAAGATTAGGGGGCATCTTTGACCTTAATTCAAAAAAACAACAGCTAGCTAAGCTCCAAAAAACATCTTTGGAGCCTGACTTTTGGATTGATAATAACAAAGCATCAAAACTTCTAAGAGAAAACTCTGCTCTTGAAAAAGAAATAAAATCTTGGGAAGATTTAGAAAATATTAAAGAGGACACAAAGATTATTTTAGAATTTGCTGACTCGCAAGAGGTCTCATTGAGTGAAGCTGAAAACGAATTATTAAAATATCGTAATAAAATCAATGAAATTGAGGTAAAGCTAACATTAAGTAATAATCATGACAAGCAAAGCGCTATAATGACTATTCATCCAGGAGCCGGAGGAACAGAAAGTCAAGATTGGGCTGAAATGCTGTTTAGGATGTACGATAGATGGATTGAGAAAAAAAATTTTAAAAAATCAATTCTTGATTTCCAACCTGGTGACGAAGCTGGCATAAAAGACATTACAATTGAAATAGAAGGGGAATTTGCATACGGATTTTTAAAATCTGAAGCAGGCGTTCATCGATTGGTTAGAATTTCTCCATTTGATTCTAATAATAAAAGACATACTTCTTTTGCATCCGTGTTTGTCTATCCTGCTTCAGATGAAGATATCGAAATTGAAATAGATCCAAATGACTTAAGAATAGATACTTACAGGGCAAGCGGAGCGGGAGGTCAACATGTTAATAAAACTGATTCAGCAATCAGAATTACTCATTTACCTTCAAACGTTGTTGTTCAATGTCAAAATGAAAGAAGCCAACACAAAAATAAAGCAACTGCCATGAAAGTTTTAAAAGCAAAACTATATCAAATTGAACTTGAAAAGGAAAAAGAGCAAATGAAAAACTTAGAGGATGAAAAAAAAGATATTGCTTGGGGCAGTCAAATAAGATCATATGTTTTTCATCCTTACAATATGGTAAAGGACCACAGAACAAAAGAAGAAACTTCAAATATATCTAAAGTTATGAACGGTGAAATAGATAATTTCATTAATTCATTTTTAATAAATAACTTAAAAAATTAGGATATTAAATGACAGAATCGAAAAA
This sequence comes from uncultured Fidelibacterota bacterium, assembly GCA_902615915.1. Classification (GTDB taxonomy): domain Bacteria; phylum Fidelibacterota; class Marinisomatia; order Marinisomatales; family TCS55; genus TMED144. The sequence goes on along the minus strand of CACMQQ010000003.1, from coordinate 4,388 downwards.
AAGTTTAAATCAAATAATTAAATTTAGATTAGATAAATTGAACAAAGTCTATGATCACGGAGTAGATCCCTATCCACAAAAATTTGAACCAAAACATAATAATAACGAAATAGTTTCTGATTTTATAAATTTTGAAAATAAAGCTGTGACGATAGCTGGAAGAATAATGTCAATTAGAGCAATGGGCAATGCTTCTTTTTTTTCCATTCAAGACTACAAAGGAAGGATGCAAATTTTTTTAAAAAAGGACAATGTCGGTGAAAAAAAATACGATTTATTCAAATTGCTAGATATTGGCGATTTTATAGGAATTGATGGAATCGTTTTTAAAACTAAAGTTGGTGAGGTATCAGTAAGGGCTAATGACTTTACAATCCTAAGTAAATCGATAAGACCACTACCTGTCGTTAAGGAAAAAGATGGTCAAGTTTATGATGCTTTTAATAATAAAGAACAGAGATATAGAAAACGATATCTAGATTTAATTATAAATCCAAAGGTAAAAGAAATTTTCATAAAAAGATCTTTAATTATTAAAACTATAAGAGACTTTTTAGATAGTAGGAATTTCTTAGAGGTAGAAACCCCTGTTCTTCAACCTTTATATGGAGGAGCAAATGCTAGACCATTTGTTACTCATCATAATGCTTTGGATCAAAAACTATTTCTTAGAATTGCAGATGAATTATACTTAAAAAGATTAATTATTGGAGGATTTGAAAGGGTTTATGAAATCTCTAAAGATTTTAGAAATGAAGGAATGGATAGAAATCATAATCCTGAATTTACTATGCTAGAATTTTACTGGGCTTATGCTGATTATGAAGATAATATGCTAATAGTCGAAGAAATGATAAAAGAGGTTGCAAAAAAAATTTCAGTAAAAAAAATCAAATGGGGAAAATCATTAATTGATATTACAAAGCCATTTAAAAAGCGACCAATTATGCAACTTCTTTCAGATGCTGTGGGCGAAGATGTTTCCCAAAAAGATGAAAGCTCTTTAAAAAAAATCTGTGATAGAAGAAATATTGACACTAATAATAAAAATTATGGTCAATTAATTGATGAGATGATGAGTGAATTAGTTGAACCTAATTTAATTGAGCCGACTTTTGTAATTGATTATCCAAAAGCCATCTCCCCCTTAGCAAAAAAACATAGAAATAACGATCCAGATTTAGTCGAAAGATTTGAACTATTTATTGGAGGAGCAGAATTCGCCAATGCATTTTCTGAATTAAATGATCCAATTGACCAAAGAGCAAGATTTGAATCACAAGAAAAGTTATCAGAGTTTGGAGATGAGGAAGCTCACCCCATAGATGAGGACTTTCTTCAAGCTGTTGAACATGGAATGCCGCCAACTGGAGGTGTAGGTATCGGAATTGATAGGTTGGTTATGTTGTTAACTGGATGTACCAATATTAAAGACGTTATACTTTTCCCCGCAATGAGAACAGAAGAAAAAAAATAAATTGAATCTTTCTTTTCGAATAGCATTTCAATTTATTTTTTCAAATTACAAAAACAACTTTACGAAGACTGCTAGTTTATTATCTATAATTGGTCTTTCATTCGGAGTATCGTCATTATTAATAACTTTTTTCATACTAAATGGATTTGAAAATGTTATATCAGAAAAAATAACAAATTTTGACGGGCACATTCAAATAAAACATTTTTTTAATAAGCCATTTACTGATAGTCAAATTATAGCTGATTCTCTAGAAGCTAAGTTTAAAGATAGAATTTTGATTGACTCTTTTAAAAGAGAACCTGCAATTATTCGCTCAAAAAATAAAAATGATGGAGTAATAATTGTTGGTTTAAATAGGGTAAATGGCTTTCCTTTTAATGATTTTTTGACAGAAGGTAAAAGTGATTTAATTAATAAAAATATTATTATAAGTCATAGTCTTGCTAAGGCACTTAATCTTACAGTTGGTTCAGATGTGGTAATCATGAATACTGGATCCATACAGTTTAAAAAAAACAAAATTGAAAAATTTTTTGTCTCAGGAATATTCAATTCTGGGTTTAGCGAATACGATGAATCAATTGTTTTTGTAAATATAAGTCAATTATTACAATTTGTAAATGAAGCAAATACGATTGATGGTTTAAATGTGAGAATTAAAAATACAAAAGACATTGATGAGTTAACGCAATATCTAGATTTAAATTTGCTTTATCCTTTGAATTATATAACATGGAAGGATAAGAATAGCTCATTATATAAATGGATAAAAGTGCAAAAACTTCCAATTTTGCTAATATTCGGTATAATTGCGTTCGTTTCTTTGGTGAATATTATCTCTGGTACTTCAATGACAATTATTGATAAAGCAGGGCAAATAGGATTATTACTGTCTTTGGGAATGAGAAAAAATAGTATTAAAAAAATATTTATTTATCACGGGTTAATCATAGGCACAATAGGTACATTAATAGGAATTTTATTAGCTGTTACTTTTGGTACCTTACAAAATAAATTTAAATTTTTATCCATACCTGAAAGTGTTTACTTTATGAATTATCTTCCAATAGATATCGAAATTAAATATATTTTTTTCATTTTTATTGCAAGTGTTCTGTTTTCAACAATTTCCATTTTGTGGCCATTAAGAGAAGTAAACAAAATCAATCCTTCAGAGGTAATTAAATATTAATGATGAATAAATTTAAACTTCCTTTTGGCTTTTTGAGAGCAAAAGAAATGCCAGGTCCTGGAAAGTTTAATATATGGATAGCAATGCTTGGATTTTCATTAGGTTGCATTGCGTTAATTGTTTCTATTTCTATTCTTAATGGATTTGAAGACATAGTTAAAAAAAAAATTATATCCTTTGAGGGCGATTTAAGAATTTCAGGTTTTAGGAATTTTGAAAAAGAATTGGAGATTATTAAATATATGGACGGTATATCTTTCGCCGTACCATTTAAAAAAAGAAAAGGATTAATAATTGCGGAAAATGAACTGACAGAAATGTTAACATTTAAGTCAGTGGATCTTAGGTATTTAAAAAATTTTTACAATATTGATTACGATTACAAAGCAAAAAAAGACAATATCCCTGAAATAATTATTGGTCTAATGACAGCTCAAAAGTTAAATGTAAAAAAAGGAGATCTAGTAAAAATAACTAGTCCTTTAGATCAAAATCTATCTTTTGGAATTCCAAGAGTAAATCAATGTAGAATTTCGCAAGTATTTAATACCAAAGTCTTAGATTTTGATAATCAAGTTGTTTTTATACCTGAAGAAATTGGCAATTCCCTGTTTGTAAGAAAAAAAATACCGGACGGAATCGATTTAAGGCTTGATGGATTAACCTCTTTAGATGTTAAAAACAAAATAATAGATAAGTTTCCATATTTAAATATTACATCATGGAAAGACACTCATCACCAGCTTTTTGAGGCTATGAAATTAGAAAAAATTGGAACATTTATTACACTTCTGCTTATTATTTTGGTAGCGTGTCTTAACCTAATCTCGTGCCTACTATTGATTATTGTACAAAAAACGAAGCAATTTGCAATTTTAAAAGTCTTAGGTGCAAGCTATAAAACTTTGGAAAACTTGATTTTAAAACAAAGCTTACTTATCGGAGGGTTATCGTCTTTATTAGGTTTGAGCTTTGGACTTCTCACAGTCTTTGTTCAAACTAGATTTGGAATTATTAAGCTACCGAGTGATATTTATTTTGTTGATGTGTTGCCAATGGAAATCAGCTTCAATGATATATTTTTAATTAACCTTGTTATTTTTCTTATGATTATGATTGCCGCGAAAATTTCCTCTAGTAAAATAAGAAAAACAGATTTTTTAAAGGTCGTATGATTGGAAATTCACTTATAATAGCAAAAAATATTTATAAAAGTTATAAAAACGGAAATAATATATTGCCTGTTTTAGAAAAAATATCATTTGAAATTAAAGAAAAAGATTTTGTTACAGTTGTGGGTCCAAGCGGCATTGGGAAATCAACATTATTAAACATAATTGGAACATTGGACAAGCCCGACACAGGTTCAATTGAATTTGATGGACAAAACCTATCTAAAATGAATGATATTCAATTATCAGATCTTAGATTGAATATGATTGGTTTTGTATTTCAGTTTCACCATCTTATACCTGAATTCAACGTTTTAGACAATGTCATTATGCCAAATTTAATTGCTGAAAAAACCCCCAATTATTCAATGGCAAAGGACATACTTGATCATGTCCGAATCATTGACAAATTAAATTCTTTTCCTAGTCAATTGTCTGGAGGTGAAAAAGCGAGAGTTGCTGTTGCTAGAGCTTTGATGAATAATCCTAGAATTATTTTTGCTGATGAACCAACAGGTAATCTAGATGCTGAAAATGCTGAAAG
>CACMQQ010000002.1 GCA_902615915.1 uncultured Fidelibacterota bacterium | reverse complement strand
TAAAATACATAAATGTACACTTAAGGTGTACATTATTTTATCATTTTTTGTTCAGATTTTACATGGCCAATCTAGGTTACAATTAGAACAACTTCAAAAAATATCAAATAATTCAATCAATAATTTGAATGCAATTGAAAATACGGAAAATCAAATAACTGATGAAAACAGAAATTTAATGCTAGAAAACATTATCCCATATGATAATGAGGCTGAAAATATTACAAATCATTTTGGATACAGTTTCTTCACGCAAAGAGATACAGTCAGTTTTTGGGACGGTTTGCCTACCCCAAGCAATTATTTTGTTGGCCCTGGTGATGAATTAATTATTTCACTCTGGGGCAAAACACAGTTGAGAAAAAAGTATGTTGTGTCAAACGATGGTAAAATATATGACGACAAGGTCGGACTATTAAATTTATCTGGAAAGACAATTGAAAAAGCAGAGCTATATATTAAGTCACAATTTGGTCGAATATACTCCACTCTAGAAGACAACCCTCCATCAACTTACATTGATGTATCCTTGGGCCAGCTTAAATCTATAAATGTCAATTTCGTTGGTGAATTACCATATCCAGGAGTTTATCCTATCCACCCTGCCTCAAACATTATAACTGGATTGATTAAGGCAGGAGGTGTAGATACCACAGGATCATTAAGAAAAATCTACATAAAACGAAACAATGCAATTATTAATACAATTGATCTTTATGACTACTTTTTATTTGGAAATTTGCCTGAAAACATACAGTTGAGAGATCAAGACATTGTTGTTGTCCCACCAAGAAAATCTTACATCTCTGTTGACAGCGCTGTATTAAATCCTGGAATCTATGAAGCTGTCAATGATGAATCAATTTTTGATGTTATCGAAAATGCTGGAGGGAGAAAAATTGATGCTTCTGAAAAGGTAAATATTAACAGAGTTTTATCCATCGAAGAAAGAGAAAAAGGCTCTAATTACGAAGGAATTTATATTAATTACAAAGACACAAAATTATTTCCAGCTAAAAACGTAAATAAAATAATAGTTCGGTATCTTCCACTTGAAAAAAAGAATGTAGAGATTGTGGGACAAGTCAAATCACCTGGAAAGTATGATTTCTTTAAAAATATGAAACTGAGCGATTTGTTGCTCCTAAGCAGCGGCTTTGAAGATACCACATTTATTAAATCCGTGAATTTTGAAAGCGCAGAAATTATAAGAATGAGTCCAAATTCTCCTTATGAAATTGTAATACCATTTAAAATAAAAGACGTTTTAGAAGGTAATAAGGATTTTAATTTACATAACCTAGATAAAGTATCGATTCATGCCAATATGAATTATTTCGAAAAGGAAAACATTAAAATATTTGGCGAGATAAATATTCCAGGATCCTATCCCATTATTAGCAATAGCGAATCTCTAAGCTCTATTATTGAAAGAGCTGGAGGAATAACATCAAAAGCTTTAATTAATGGTATATCAATCTTTAGAAAAAAAATTTATTTTGATTATTTAAACTCAAATAATACAGTTGTTGAAAATAATGATTCAGATATGATTAGAGTCGCATGGCTGCAACCATCCGTACAGCTAATGCCTGGCGATAGTATATATGTAAGAGAAAAACCTGGCGCGATTAAAGTTGAAGGAGAAGTTTATAACCAGGGTTTTATTGAATTTAGAAAAAATAGAAAATCTAATTATTATATAAAGTCCGCTGGAGGTTTAACACAAAATGCCAGTAAAAAAGATATAATAGTTATTTATGCTAATGGAGTAGTGAAGCCTGTAAATTTGCTATCTTCACCAGTTATTGAGGATGGCTCTATAATTATTGTAAATTCTAAACCAGTAGATCAAAACATAAGTTTTGTTGAAATAGCAAATACATCTTTGTCATTAATATCTTCACTGGTTACAATTCTCGTGCTATCGCAACAAATTAATAATTAATAAGAAGATCAAGTTATGAATTTTATTGAGTTTGAGAAAATAATGACCAAATTAGGTCTCAATTCGTTAGCAGAAATTGCTAGATATCTCAATACCACACCACAAGCGGTTTCAAATTGGAAGTCTAGAGATCAAGTTCCAAACCATATAATCATAAAAGTAAAAGAATTTGAAATTAATTTAAATCAAGGCGTTAGTGTGAATAACCCGTATTTCAGTAATAATTTTTTACCAGTAAGTAATTATAATATTCACAACGAAGAGTTTTTTTCTTTAACTGACATTCTCTTAGTTTTTTCCGAGCAATTAAAATTAATATTATTAATACCTTTTATTACGGCATTCTTAGCTTTTACACATGCTCAATTTATTAAAAAGCCCCAATATATATCTTCAGTTAGAATTTTAGTACCAGGAAATCAACAGGGCAATTCAAACCTTTCTGGATTGGCATCACAATTTGGTGTGGGCGTTGCTAGTTCAACTGCAGTTGATTTATCAAGTCCAACTTTATTACCTGAATTGATAAAAAGTAGAACTTTTGCAGAGAGATTATTTAACAAAGTTTTTACAACTCAGAAATTTGGAGAACCTTTACCTTTAATTTCTATTTTGACAAATAGAAATTCAAATAATATTGAAAACATTGACGATGAAACTGTGCAAAAAGCAATGTCCATTTTAAATGGAAAAGTCAGTTTTAAAAGCGAGGGTGAGTTAAGTACAATTTCAGTTAAAACTTTTGAACCAGTTTTCGCAAGAGATTTAAATAAAGCAATTCTAGAAGAATTGCAGGCTTTGAATAGATATTATAAAAGTCAAAATGTTCAGGAAAAAGTATCTTTTATAGAAAGTCGAATTGCTGCTGTTAACCAAGATTTGCAAAAATCAGAAAATGCACTAGAATCATTTCGTGAAAAAAATCAACAAATATCCTCCCCGTCTTTACAGATGGAGCTAGATAGGCTCTCAAGAGATCTAGAGGTTCAAAAAGGCATATATTTAACCTTAAAGCAACAACTTGAGCTCGCAAAAATTGAAGAAATTCAACAGTCTTCAGTCCTTCAGATAATAGATCAACCACAGGTTCCTATCTATTCAACAGGTAATAACCTAATTAGTAGTGTAATAATGTCTTCTTTTTTAGGTTTAGTAATAGCTACCATCTTAGCTTTTATTAGATCTTTCATAAAAAACTCAAATTCATATGAACAAAGAAAGCTATTAAGAGTAAGAAATTACCTAGCAAGCAAAACAAAAGATTTTTTTGCTGACAAAAGAATTACTGGAATAATTAGTTTGATATTGATTTTAGGTTTACCTTATTATTTGGGCCACCGCTCAGAATACCCAATTTTCTTTGGAAGATATTCATTAAAATTAATGATAGTTAATACTTTTTATTTGCTTATTTTGGCTCTCTTTTCTTTATCATTTTTATATAATTTAATTTTAAAAAAACATAAACAATGAACTTTGACAGTCTTGAATTAAAAATTAAAGAAAAACGCGCTAAAATAGGTGTTATCGGCTTGGGTTATGTTGGACTTCCGTTGGTAATGCGATTTATCCAAAAAGGATTTAAGTCTATTGGGTTTGATATTGATGAACAAAAGCTCATTAAGCTTAGAGCTTCGAATACTTACATAAAACATATTTTGTCATCAGATATTAAAAAAGCTTTTGATCTAGGCTTTGAAGTGACATCGAACTTTGACAAAATTGATCTAGTTGATGTAATAATCATTTGTGTGCCAACCCCTCTAGGAATGCACAATGAACCTGACTTGAGTTATATTTTATCAACTTTAAATAACATAAAAGAAAGATTAAGAAAGAATCAATTGATTGTTTTAGAAAGTACGACATTCCCCGGCACTACAGAGGAAGAAATTTTGCCAATACTAAACGATTTAGGTTTTAAAATAGGAATAGACCTCTATTTAGGATACTCTCCTGAACGTGAAGATCCTGGAAATAAAGAATTTTCAACCAAAAATATTCCCAAGGTGGTTAGTGGTATTACCAAGGATTGCTTATCAATTGTTAAGAGTCTATACAATTCAATTATTGATGAAACAGTACCAGTTTCTTCGACAAAAGTTGCTGAAATGACAAAAATTCTAGAAAACATACATAGAGCAGTAAATATTGGCTTAGTTAATGAATTGAAGGTTATTGCTGACAAAATGAATATTGATATTTACGAAGTCATTAAAGCTGCATCAACTAAACCCTTTGGCTTTACTCCATATTATCCTGGCCCGGGATTAGGCGGTCATTGTATTCCAATTGATCCTTTCTATCTTAGTTGGAAAGCTAAAGAGTACAACATTAACACTAGATTTATTGAGTTAGCTGGAGAAATCAACACTTCAATGCCAAATTATGTATTAAATAAAATTATCGAAGCGCTCAATTCTTTAGGAAAATCAATAAAATTTAGCAAAATAATTATCTTAGGCTTGTCTTATAAGAAAAATATAGACGACCTGAGAGAATCACCATCATTAAGGATAATCGAACTCTTATTGAAATATGGTTCTGAAGTTTTATTCTCTGATCCTTACTTTGATGAAATACCAATAACTCGAAAATTTAATTATAAAGTCAAATTTACTGATTTAAACAAAAAAGCTTTGAATTCAGCTGATATAATAGTTTTAGCAACAGACCACGACTCTTTTGATTATGAATTAATAGAAAAAGAATCAAATTTAATAGTTGACTCCAGAGGTAGGTTTAAAAATTCAAAAAAAGTAATTAGAGCTTAAAAATGCAATTTATTGATTTAGAAAAACAGCAAAAAAAAATCAGAAAACAACTTGATAAAAGAATAAGTAATGTATTAGACCATGGAAAATATATCATGGGCCCAGAAGTTTTTGAGTTGGAGGAAAAACTTGTTAATTACACGAACACCAAGTATTGCATAAGTTGCTCTTCAGGTACAGACGCTTTATTAATTCCACTTATGGCTAAGAATATTGGCATTGGAGATGCTATTTTTACTACTCCATTTACCTATATTTCAACTGCTGAAGTTATTAAGCTTTTAGGCGCAACACCAATTTTTATAGATATTTATCCAAAAACTTTTAATATAAATCCAGATCTATTAGAACCTGCTATATTAAAGTCAATTAAAATGGGTTTGAAGCCTAAAGCAATTATTGGGGTTGATATTTTTGGATTACCTGCTAGATATCGTAAATTAGAAAGAATATGCAATGACAATAATTTATTTCTAATTGAAGATGCTGCCCAAAGTTTTGGCTCATCAATTAGAGGACAAAAAGCTTGCTCGTTTGGCGATGTTGCAACAACATCTTTTTTTCCCGCTAAGCCTCTTGGATGCTATGGCGATGGAGGAGCCATATTTACAGATGATTACCAACTAGCTGAAAAAATGAAATCAATTAGAATCCATGGACAGGGTACAGATAAGTATGACAATATAAACTTAGGAATAAACGGTAGATTAGATACAATGCAGGCTGCAATTTTATTGACAAAATTAAAAATTTTCGAAGAAGAAATTACGCTGAGAAATAAAGTAGCCAAATACTACATTGAAAATTTACCAAGCAATCTTGCACCGCAACATATTCCAAAAGATTATATTTCATCATGGGCTCAATTTTCAATAATTACAAGCTCTAATGAAGCCAGGTCTAAAATTATTCATAATTTTACAAAAAATAAAATACCATCAATGATATATTATAGAATTCCCCTTCATTTACAGAAAGTATTTAGTGACTTAAATTTAAAGCCTGGTAGTTTGCCTGTTTCAGAAACAATTGCAAAAAAAATTTTTTCTATTCCAATGCACCCATATCTAAATACTAGCTTACAAGACAAAGTTTTAAATACACTTGGTTCATAAAGAAAAAAAAATTTGCGTTGTTGGTGCAGGATATTGGGGTAAAAATCATATCAGGACCTTACACGAATTAGGAGCGCTTAAAGGAATTGTTGACTCCAACCAGGAAGTTTTGAGCTCATACTTAAAAAGATACTCCAATATCTACACTCATGATTCTTTGGAACATGCATTAAAAAAAAATTACGATGCATATATAGTTTCAACCCCGGCAGAAACACATTATAGCATAGCAAAAGAAATTATCTTGAGAAAAAAGCCAGTTTTAATAGAGAAGCCTTTAGCCTTAAATATTAAAAATGCTGAAGAATTGGTTATGCTAGCAAACTTAAATAAAGTGCAAATGATGGTTGGGCATGTATTGCTCTTTCACCCAGCAATAAATAAAATCAAAGAAATTATTCATGAAGGCAAAATTGGTAAATTACAATATATTTATAGCAACAGACTCAATCTAGGCAAAGTTAGAGCTGATGAAAATGTCTTTTGGAGCTTTGCTCCTCATGATATATCAGTTTTTTTATATTTAACAAATTCCTATCCAGAAAAAATAAAAGCAAGCGGTAGTACTTTTTTGCAAAAAAATATTCATGATTCTACAATAACACAAATGTCATTTCCAAATGGTGTTGACTCGCACATCTTTGTTAGTTGGATTCATCCTTTTAAAGAGCACAGATTGGTTGTTGTAGGATCGGAAGCAATGATAACATTTGAAGATTCATTGGATGGTAAACCTTTAAAATTCCATTCAAAGAAAGTAGATGTAGGCCTAGAAGGTCCAAAAAAAATTGATGGTCCCGTAAGACATATTAAATATGATAATTTTGAGCCGTTAAAAAAAGAACTAGAATATTTTCTTGATTGCATTGAAAGTAAAGAAGAAATCAAAATTGCAAATGGAAGCAATGCATTGAAAGTAATTAGAATACTTTCTGATGCATCAGACGATTTATAAATGTATAAAGTATTAACCTATAATGCCCCTCATCGAAAAACACAGGATTTGCTTGTAAGGTTAAAATCTAGGGGTTATAACGATGTTGAAGTTATAGCAACCCCTTGGGTAAAGAGAAAAAATTTTAAGCAAAAACTGCCTCATAGATTTCTTGAACCAATTGATATAATGCCTGAAGATTTCTCCTTTAATCTTGGATACAAATTTATTAGTTGTCAAAACATTAAGGATGTATTAAAAAATGAAAGAGATATTATCCTCATAGGCGGTTCAGGTGTGTTAGCTAAAGATATAATTAAGAATTTTACAATAATTAATTCACATCCTGCATATTTACCTTATATTAGAGGACTAGACTCTTTAAAGTGGGCAATTTATTATAAAAAACCAATTGGCGTTACTACTCATATTATATCTGATCAAGTAGATGCAGGTAAGCTTATAAGAAGAGAAATTGTTCCAATTCTTCCATGGGATACTTTTCACAGTCTAGCAATTAGGCAATATGAGATGGAAATAAAATTATTGGCTAGCTCAATTGAAGATTTAAAAAAATCAAATCTTATGGAATTATCAATCAATGAAAGTAAAGCAATGAGGAGGATGCCAAACAGCATGGAATCTAAAATTTTACATATTTTTGATAAAATGAAGAAATCTGGAGATTATAAAAAATGAAAAGCTTTTTAAAGCATGAATATAAATACATTGATGACGGGGCTTTAGTAACCAAAGATGTGCCTTCATATCCTTTGGCAATTGGAAATCCTGCAAAAATTATAGGAAAGGTTGACAAATATGGTACGAGAGTCATTTAATTATTTTGACAATAAGTCAATTTTAATAACCGGTGGCACAGGTTCTTTTGGGCAGGAATTTGTCGAAGTAGTATTAAAAAATTTTAAACCCAGAAAGCTTATTGTTTTTAGCAGAGATGAGCTTAAACAATATGAAATGCAGCAAAGATGGCCTATTAATGAATCACCTATAAGATACTTTTTAGGTGATGTTAGAGATTACAGCAGATTAAGAATGGCAATGAAAAATGTTGATATTGTTGTTCATGCAGCCGCTCTAAAGCAGGTACCTGCAGCAGAATACAACCCTTTTGAAGCAGTGAAAACAAACATAATTGGAGCGCAAAATGTTATTGATGCATCTATTGAAAATGATGTTAATAGGATTATAGCTTTGAGCACTGATAAGGCTGCTTCTCCTATAAATTTATATGGTGCAACAAAACTTACATCGGATAAGTTGTTTATAGCTGCTAACAATTACAAAGGAGAAAAAGATATAAAATTCTCAGTTGTAAGATATGGCAATGTTCTAGGAAGTAGAGGTTCTGTCGTGCCCTTTTTCATAGATAAAAAAAACTCAGGCGCTTTACCAATAACTGATGAAAGAATGACAAGGTTTACAATCACGCTAAGAGAAGGCGTAGAATTTGTTTTGAATTGCATTGGCAAAATGTGGGGAGGAGAGTTATTTGTTCCAATCATTCCTTCTTACAGGATTACCGATGTTGCTAAAGCTATTGCCCCCAATGCAAAATTAAAAATCATAGGCATAAGACCTGGGGAAAAATTACACGAGGAGATGATTTCAGAAACAGACTCTTTAAATTGTCTAAAATTTAAAGAGTATTTTGTAATATTACCTTCAACACCGCTTTGGGATGTTGAAAAGTTTAGAAAAGATTCAAATAGTGACATTGGAGAATTTTGCGAAATGGGGTTTTCTTACAATAGCGAAACAAGTGATGATTTTTTGACTGTTGAACAATTAAAAGATTTAATTAAAAGTAATGTAAAATAATGATTTCGTACGGAAAGCAGAGCATAGACAAATCTGATATTGAAGCAGTTATAGATGTTTTAAAGGGCGACTGGTTAACTCAAGGACCAGCAGTTGAAATTTTTGAAGACGATCTAAAATCATATTTCGGATCAAAACATTCTTGCGTTGTTGCAAATGGAACAGCTGCATTACATCTTGTAGGGATTGCTTTAGAATGGAGTGAGAATGATATTATAATCACAAGTCCGTTAACATTTTTAGCTACTGCAAATTCAATTATTTATTCAAATGCAACACCAGATTTTGTTGATGTTGATCCAAAAACTTTTACATTAGACCCTAATCTCCTTGAAGATAAAATCAAGCAATATGAATCAGCTGGTAAAAAAGTTAAGGCAGTAATTGGAGTAGATTTTGCCGGTCATCCATGTGATTGGTCTTCTCTTAAAACCTTATCAAGAAAATTTGAATTTCAATTAATTAATGATAACTGTCACGCTATGGGCTCATCAATAAATAGTGACAAACAATATGCAGTTAAGTATGCAGATGTAGTAACTCAAAGTTACCACCCAGTTAAAAATATAACCTCTGGTGAGGGCGGAGCAGTTTTAACTAACAATAGATCATTAGATGAAAAAATAAGAAGATATAGAACTCATGGAATTGAAAAAGAAGAAAGTAAGTTAAAGAGAATAGGGCCTTGGTATTATGAAATGAATGATGTTGGTTTCAATTATCGATGTACTGATTTTCAATGCGCTTTAGGCTCAAACCAATTGAAAAAGTTAGACCTTTTTGTGTTAAGTAGGCAAAAAATATCTAGCCAATATAATAGTCTTTTTAAAAATCATGAAATGTTGACAATACCACATGTAAATGAAAATATAGGGCACTCCTATCATCTTTATCCTCTTTTGATAAATTTTGATGGAATTAATATTTCCAAAAGAGATTTTTTCTATAAAATGAGAAGTGAAGGTATTAATCTTCAAGTTCATTACATACCAATTCACTTACAGCCATATTATAAAAAAAATTTTGGGTTTCAATTTGGTGACTTTCCCATTTCCGAAAAAATTTATTCATCGGAAGTTTCTCTACCGATTTACCATGATCTTTCATCCAAAAATGTTAACAAAGTTGCAAATACAATCTTAAAAAACATCTAAATGAAAATAGCACTATTGCCTGCAAGGAAAGGTAGCAAAAGAATACGCAATAAAAACATAAAGGATTTTTGCGGTAAACCTATTATTGCCTGGTCTATTCAATCAGCATTAAAAGCTAACATTTTTGATAAAATTATAGTTTCAACTGATAGCAAAGATATTGCTAATATAGCAAAAAAATTTGGAGCAGATTCTTATTTTTTAAGACCTAAAAATTTGTCGGATGATAATACAGGAATACAAGATGTAATGAATCATGCTGTAAAATGGATGTCGGATAGTGAATGGCAAGTAAGCTATGTATGTTGTGTATATCCCGCTTCACCTCTTATTAATCCTTATGATATTATAAAAGGCTATGAATTAATTAAAACCGAGCAGTGGTCTTATTGTCTGACAGCCTCCCAGTTTCCATCTAGTGTTTATAGATCTTTTGAAGAAAATAATTCAGGTGGAATAAAAATGTTATTCCCTGAAAATTTTAAAAAGAGATCTCAAGATCTTCCGAGTTTATATTTTGATGCAGCGCAATTTATATGGGGGACTTTAGATGCATGGAAAGGAAAAGACTTTCTTTTTGGCAAAAAGACATCAATTATCAAATTGCCTTTTTGGAGAGTACAGGATATAGATACAATAGATGATTGGCAAAGAGCAGAATCTATTTTTAAAAAAATCAGGGAGTTAAATAATGGTTAAAAAAAATGACTTTGATACAGATCAGGAAAAATTTTGGCATGGAGAATTTGGTGATAGCTATATAATTAGAAATCAAGGTGAAAATTTGTTGTCATCAAATATTAATTTTTTTACTAAAGCCTTAGCTTGTGCAGAAGATATCAATTCATGTATTGAATTTGGCTCAAATATTGGGATGAATATTAAAGCATTAAAAATATTATTTTCAAAATTAAAATGTAATGCAATAGAAATAAACAAGGGAGCAGCTAGAGAACTAAGAAAAGTCCTTCCTGATGATAAAATTTTTAATGGATCAATTTTTGATTGGGATAGTGCAGATAAATTTGAATTAGTTTTAATTAAAGGTGTATTGATTCATATCAATCCAAATAAATTAAATAATGTCTATGATAAGTTATATAAAGCATCCAGTAAATATATTTTAATAGGTGAATATTATAATCCAAGCCCTGTAAATGTTGAATATAGAGGGAATAAAGACAAATTGTTTAAAAGAGACTTTTGCGGTGAAATGCTTGATAGATTTCAAGATTTAAAATTAATTGATTATGGGTTTTCATATCACAGAGATGTAAAATTTCCCCAAGATGATATTAGTTGGTTTTTGTTAAAAAAAAGCTAATCATTTTTTAAATGAAAGATAAAATTTTATTAGAAACTATAAAAGTTTTTGAAAATGCAGGGAAAAAACTCCTCAAATGGAGAGATGAAAAAAAATATACGGAAATTATTTTGAGTAGTAAAAATAAATATAAAGTAGATTTAATTTTAAATGATTACATAATTGACGGTTTGTCAAAGATTACTCCAGGTGTTCAAATTATCAGTGAAGAAAATTTTATTAGTGATTTTGATAGACCTAGAGAATATTGGCTGATTGATCCACTTGATGGCACTCTAAGTTGGGCAAATGGATTTGATGGTTTTGTTACACAAGGAGCTTTAATTGAAGATAACAATCCTATTTTAAGTGTGGTATATCAACCGGTGAAAAAAAACATGTATCATGCAATCATTGGAAGTGGATTTTTTATAAATAATATAAAATTTAATAGAAATAAAAATTCTAATCGTCCTCTAACTATAGTCGATAATACACCAACTCCTCATGGCATAGCAAAAAAACTATTTGATAGTTTTCCTGATGCCCGCTATATAGAATCAGGAAGCATTGGTTTAAAATGTGTTCTTGTAGCTATGGGGTTGGCAGATATTTTCATAAAAGATGTAATTGTGCGCGATTGGGACGTTGCTCCGGCATTTCTTATGTTAGAAGAATTAGGTTGTAAGTTTTCAACTTTTGAAGGAAAAGATTTTGCTATTATGAAAGAAATGGAAAAAAAAGGGTTAATTGTTTGCAATAATCAAAAAACATTAGATAAGATTTTAAATGCCAAGTTATATTAATAGAACGGAAAATTTTTTTGCTTTAGATTCCTTTTCGGTTAAAAAAATTGGTGTCGAAAAATGGCATAAAAAATTCTATTGGCCTTTTACAATAAATTTTTTTCCAGAATTAAACCACGTAATCATAATGAGTCTTTTAGAATTAATTAACAATTCAACTACTACGGAAAAAGATTTGTTGTTGATTAATTACTCTGATTTTAATACCGGTTTGACAATTTATATTCATCACCATCTGCTATTTAAAAATATTTATAAAAAAAACCATTCCCCATTATTTGAAGATTCATTGAGAGTTAAAAACGTTCATAAAGATCTTCCCCTAAACTCAAAGATATACTGGGATGAAATAATAAATAAAAAAAAATTAAAACAAATTTTGAGCAGACCAATAAATAATCAAATTTCGTTTAAGGATAGAGTTTTATTTAGACTAAACGTTATTCAAAAAAATATAAAAAACAATCCAAAAGCTTTTGGAAATTATTTTAAAAATAAAAGAAGTAGAATTTTAATTGGCGAGAGGTTTTCGAACGAGATGTTGTCTTTTAACAAAGAGAATCTTTTCCGCCTACCTGTTGAAGCTATAAATATTTCTAAAAAACCAACTACTGAAAACATAAAAAAGATTGTAGACAAATTTTTTGAAATATTACACGTAAATACAAAAAATAAATTTGTTAATATAAATTTTAATTCATTTAAAGATGTGATTGGTTCTAATTTGCAATTATCTCATGATTATTGTAAGTATTTCGAAAAAAACTTGAAAAAATATTCAGAATGTAAAGTCTTTGCAAATCATTTGAGTCACCCCTTGATACGCTCTTTTTGTATAGGAGCAAAAAGAAATAAAATCCAAACGTTTGGCTTCCCTCATGGAAATTATATAGGGTCTCAATCTGCTCTATGGGTTCAGCTAATGTTCTTTGGAGTAGTTGAAAATTTTGTTTGTCCCAACGAAGGCTCTTTAGATCTTTACAAAAAAGGTGAGAAAAAATTAAGAACTTTAATTAATAAGAAAACAACTTTAGTGCCGAATAAAAATTCAAAGTACTTTAAAGATTTATACAATTATAGTATTCCTAAAAAATTCAATGATGATAAAAAGAAAAAAATAATGTTTGTCGAGGTTGGACTTTCAGATACTGCATATTATTGGCCTTTTTATTTAGATTTAACTCTAAAAGTAGCCAAAGCTTTAAAAAACAAAGATTTTGAATTAACATTAAAGAAAAGACCTGAAAGATTAGAAGATTCAAAACATATTTATGATAATTTTTTTGATACTATTATAACTGAACCGTTTGAAAAAGTTTATAAAAATGCTGATATCTTTGTCTTTTTTGAATTTGGAACAACAACTTTTCCAGTAGCAGCTTTGTCAAAATCACCCATCATTGGTTTTTCACATACCTTGAATGAACACTGGAAGGAATATCAAGCACTCATTAATCAAAGATGTGAAATGATTGAAACTGAATTTGACAATAAAAATTCTATAACCTTCTGTAAAAAAACTTTATTATCAAAAGTTATTAAAATAAATAAACCTAACTTAAGCTTGGTGAAAAAATATTATCTTAGCTGACTACTTTCTTTGATTAAATTAAATATATTAATAAAATAAATAATTATAGATGAAACCTAAAACTATTAGAATAAAATATTGTACTAATTGTCTATTTCCTTCAACCAAACCTGATTTGGTATTTAATAAGGACGGAGTATGCAATGCTTGCACAAATTATTTCAACAGACCAAAGATAAAATGGAAAGATAGAGAAAAAGAGTTTCAATTATTAGTTGAAAGAATAAAAAATCATAGCAGATGGGATTGTATAATTCCTGTAAGTGGCGGTAAAGATAGTACTTATCAGGCATTAAAAGTAAAAGAATACGGACTTAAACCGCTCCTAGTAAATTCTCGCACTTGCGACCTATCTAAAATCGGTAGAGAAAATTTGGATAATCTTAGGGATTTAGGTTTTGACATGATTGAAGTTTTGCCAAACCCAAAACTTAGATCAAAGCTAAACCTTATAGGGCTTAGAGAGGTTGGTGATATATCCTGGCCAGAACACATAGGGATGTTTACAATACCATTTACCATAGCTGTACAGTTTAATATTTCCACCATCTTTTATGGTGAAAATGCTCAGCATGAATACGGAGGTCCTGAGCATTTTGTAAATAATAATTTTCAAGATAGGAGATGGCTTGAGGAAATTGGAGGAATGCTCGGTTTAAGATTAGACGACGTTTTGAGTCTTGAAGATATTGACAGCAAAGATATAGAGATTTATCGATTCCCTGAGCATCAACTATTAGCTGAAAAAAAAATTAAAGCATATTATTTAGGATATTTTTTTAGATGGAATGGCTTAACTAATTATATAGTTTCACAAGCAAACGGTTTGAAAACTTTAGGAAAGCCAGTAGAGGGGAGTTTAGTAGATTATGAAAATTTGGATAATCACCAAAATGGCATACATGAGTATTTTAAAATATTAAAACATGGATATGGCAGAATAACTGATCAGGCTTCAATTTTAATAAGAAGAAACTTAATCTCTAGAAATCAAGGCCTCGATTTTGTTAGAAAAAACGAAGTTAAATTTCCCTGGTCATATTTGGATAAGCCCCTCTCAGAAATTTTGGCACCGTTAAATTTAAGTATAGAGGAATTTGTAAAAATATGCGACAGTTTTACAAATAAAAAAATCTTTAAAATTAATGAAGAAGGTAAACTAATTAAGGATGAATTTGGAAATTTAACAAAATTAAATTATGATAATTAGTATATGTCTCAAGTTTTGATAATTAATTATGAATTAAATAATATAAATTCAATTTCAAATGCTGTTTCAAGATTAGGTTTTAATTATAATATATCAAATAGCCCTTTTGACTTAAAAAAAGCTTCCAAGATTATTTTGCCTGGGGTTGGTTCTTTTGACATTGCAATGAAAGTTTTGAAAAAGAATGGATGGGTAGATGCTTTAAATTCTTATTCAAAGAATTATGAAATTCCGATATTAGGTATTTGTCTTGGAATGCAATTATTAGCAGACAATAGCGAAGAGGGCAAACCATGTGATGGGCTTTGTTTAGTTCCTGGAAAAATTAAAAAATTAGAACAAACTAAGAATGAGAAGATACCCCATGTGGGCTGGAATGAACTGATTCAAAAAAATAAATCAGAATTGTTTAATAAAATACCAAATCATTCAAACTTTTATTTTGTTCACAGTTATCATTTTTTGACTAAAAATGAATCAATAGTAATAGGCAAAACTCCGTATTGTGGTGAATTTATCTCGGCTTATAATCATAAAAATATCTTTGGTGTACAATTTCATCCAGAAAAAAGTGGAAAATATGGATTATTAATGTTGAAGAATTTTTTACGATTATAATTATACATTATGCTTAAAAAGAGAATTATTCCAACATTATTGATTAAAAATATGGGCCTCGTTAAAGATGTGAATTTTTTATCTGAAAGAAGAGTCGGCTCTGTATTACCTCAGATAAAAATTTATAATATGAGAGAAGTAGATGAATTAATAATCTTAGATATTTCAGCAAGTAGAAATAACACAAATATTGATTTTGATGAAATTAAAGAGTTTGCAAAACATAACTTCATTCCATTGACCGTAGGCGGAGGGATAAATAAATTGGCTCATATTGAAGAATTGCTATTAATTGGCGCTGATAAAATTAGTATCAATTCAGCTTCCTACAGAGACAAAAAGTTTATCAAAGAAGCTGTATATAATTTTGGGTCTCAATGCATAGTTTCGAGTATTGATTATAAAATAAAAAATGAGAAAAGACTATGTCATTCTATCTCTGGAAGCGTCAATGAAAATAAGAATTTGATAGAGTGGATTGAAACACTGCAAAGTTTAGGTGTTGGAGAGTTCTTGCTAACATCAATTGATTTGGATGGAACTATGAAAGGTTATGATCTAGAATTATTAGATATTATTAGAGAAAAAGTAAATATCCCAATAATTATTTCTGGTGGGTGTGGGAGTTATAATGATATGTTAAATTCTCTTAACTCAGGTGCAGATGCAGTAGCGGCTTCAAGCATTTTTCACTTTACACAATTGACACCAAATGGTGCGAAGTCTTTTTTGCACGAAAACGGTATACATGTTAGAATTTAATTTTAAAGGAGAATAAAATGTCAGAAAAATCAATTGATTATTATTTAGAGATTATTAGTGAAATTGAAAAAGTAAGAACCAAAAATAATGTGAATTGGATGGATGTGTTAAGATTAGCATTCAAAACATCACCAGATGAAGCAAAAAAATTAATGAAAAAAATTAATTATGAGGATGACAGGATATCAGAACTTTTTAAAAAATTGTCTGAATAACCAAATTGCAGTTATGACAGCTTCAAAAAAAAATATGGAACCCCTACGGATCTCGCTTGTATCTGATAAAAATAGTTGGATTAATAATTTTATTCCAAACTACATATCTAGCATAAATAAAACTCATCATTCAATTAATTGGCTATTTAACGTCGATAATTTGAAAGATGGAGACCTATGTTTCTTTATTGGTTTTCATGAAATTGTAAATGTAGAAAACTTAAAAAAACATAAAAGAAATTTTGTTGTTCATGAAAGCGATCTTCCTTATGGAAAGGGCTGGTCCCCTCTTACTTGGCAGATAATTGAAAATAAATCTGAAATAAGAATATCCCTAATCGATGTTGCAGAAAAAGTAGACTCAGGAAATATCATTTTTCAAGATGTCATGACATTTCAAGGCCATGAGTTGATTGAAGAACTTAGAGCAATTCAAGCAAAACATACTTTTATTTTGATTGATAAAGTGTTGGGACATGAAAATCCATTTATAATAAAAGGTCGCAAACAAAAAGGTAAAGAAACTTTTTACAGGAGACGTTTTCCTGCTGATAGTCAATTAGACGTGGGAAAAAGCATAAAAGCTCAATTTAATCTTTTAAGAACAGTTGATGATAAAAGGTATCCAGCATATTTTTGTTTGAACAATCACAAATACAAAATAAAAATTGAAAAAATAAACAAATGAAATATCTAATTGTAGCCGCTCATCCTGACGACGAAGTGCTCGGATGTGGAGCAAGTATATCAAAGTGGACCCAAATGGGGAATGAAGTGCATATTATCATTGTCGCTGAAGGAGCAACATCAAGAGATTTTAGAAGAGATCAGGCAAAAAGAAAGAATGATCTAAATAAGTTAAATCAATCAGCACAAAATGCTTCTAAAATTATGGGTGTAAAATCATTGAATTTTTTAGGTTTTCCGGATAATAGGATGGACTCTGTCAATCTTTTAGATGTTATTAAACCAATTGAAAATTATATTTTTGATTACCAACCTGATTGTTTAGTCACACATCATTATGGAGATTTGAATATAGATCACCAAATTATTCACAAGGCAGTAATTACAGCATGCAGGCCACAACCTAATTTCTGTGTAAAAAGAATTATGTCATTTGAAGTTCCTTCATCTACAGATTATCAAATATCAAACCATGTAAATTCATTCTATCCAAATTGGTATGAAGATGTTTCTGATTTTATGAAATTCAAATTAAGCGCATTGAATGAATATGATTCAGAAATGAGACAATGGCCACACTCAAGATCTTTAGAAAATGTTGAGTATCTTGCTAGAAATCGAGGTTCCAATGTGGGGATTGCTTTTGCAGAGGCTTTCAGTTTATTGAGATTTATCAATTAAATAATAGGGTTTAAAATTTCAATTAATAAAAAAATACTTTTTACTGGAGGCGGTGGTGCGGGCAATGAGTATTTGTTTAAAAAATTTAATAAAAGCTATAAGCTTTTTTTTGCTGATTCTGATATCAATAATATTGATGACTTAATACCGGAAAAGTCTAAACTAGCTATTCCAAAAGCTACCGATAATGACTTTCTAAAAGAATTATCAAACTTATGTAAAATGCTAAGTATAGATTTTTTAATACCTAGCGTAGATGAAGAATTACTTCAAATAGCTAAAAATAAAGAAAAATTTTTACCATCAAAAATCATCTTGCCAAACCATAAATTCATCTCTTTGACGCTTAATAAGTTGAATATGATTAAATTTTTATCTGGTAAACAAATTAAAACCCCTAAAACATATTTATTAGGTGAAGATATAAAATCCTCAAATTTTTCAGTTCCTTCAGTGGTAAAACCTATATATGGTAGAGGGTCAAAAGGGATATTCTATGCTAGAGATTTTGAAGAATTAAAAAAAATAAAAATTTTCTTGCAAGATTCCCATGATCAATACATATCACAAGAACGTATATTTGGTACGGAGTATACTGTTCAAATGATTGCTAATCATAAAAGCCAACTAAAATCTATAGTCCCTGTAAAAATCATATCAAAAAAAGGAATAACAATTAGAGCGGTTATAGATAACAATAAAAAAATTGTTGATTTTTGCTCAATTGTTCATGAAGCTTTACCAACATCTGGAATTTACAATATTCAACTTATGCTCTCAAATGAAGGAATTGTATTCCCATTTGAAATAAATCCTAGAATTTCTACTACCTTTTGTTTGGCTTGCAGTGCTCTCAATAAGGATATATTAGAACTAATTTATGAAGAGAGCAATACAAACGATAAAATTATTAAGCCTACAAGTGGAATCCGTTTAAAAAGAAATTGGAAGAATGAAATTTATTAAAGGATAAAAATGAAAATAAAAATAGAAAATAAAAAAATTGGTGATAATGAACCTTGTTTTGTGATAGCAGAAATTGGTTCAAACCACAATCAGGAAAAAAGCTTAGCTTTTGAATTAATAGACGCAGCTGCTGAATCGAATGTTGATGCAGTAAAATTTCAAACATTTAAATCCTCAGAACATTATTCATCCAAAACTCCTGGGTTTAGCTATTTAAATAATATTAATACTAGCGATTTGATTAAATCACTTGAGCTAGATAGGTCTTGGCAAAAAGAATTAATGGATTATGCAGAAAAAAGAAATTTAATTTTTTTTTCTTCGCCTTGTGATATTGATGCAGTTGATGGTTTGGCTAAAATAAATGTACCACTATATAAAGTTGCATCATTTGATATAACCGATGACTCATTAATTAAATATATTTCAAAGCAAGGTAAGCCAGTAATTATATCTACAGGAATGGCTAGTTTAAATGAAATACAAATTGCAATTGATTCAGCAAAATCTGTGGATAACAATGAGATAATATTGCTACAATGTACATCGCTTTATCCAGCACCTGCGTATTTAACCAACTTAAATTCAATAAGCACAATGAGAAAAGCGTTCAATACATTAGTAGGATATTCCGATCATACTAAAGGTGACCATGTAGCTATTGCTGCTGTTGCATTAGGCGCATGTGTGATTGAGAAACATTTTACTTTAGATAGGAAACTCCCAGGACCTGATCACCCATTTGCTATTGAACCAAAAGAATTAAATCAAATGATGGTAAAAATCAGGGAAGTTGAATCTAGCTTTGGAGATGGATTAAAAAATGGCCCAAGAAGCGAAGAGTTTGAAATGGCTGAAAAAGGCAAGAGAAGTGTTCATGCTAAAGTAAATATTTTAGAAGGGGAAAAAATTTCAGATGATATGTTGTGTATTAAAAGACCTGGATTAGGCATTCATCCATCATTAAGGAATCAAATTATAGGAAGAACAGCAAAAAAATCAATTGATAAAGATGAATGGATAACATGGGAAAAAATTTAAAAACTATATTAGTGACTGGCGGAAATGGACTACTGGGTAAAGAAATATATGCTAGAGTCAGTTTAGATAAAAATTATTTTAATTATATATTTACAAGCAAATCTAATATACCCTTTGGTTTTCAATGTGATTTATGCAGTTATGATGAAGCCTCTATATTGGCATCAAAAATATCGCCAAATCTAATAATTCATTGTGCTGCAGCGGTTCCTAAGAATAATTTGGATTATCGATCAGAAAGGATACTTGAAGACAATTTGAAAATGGTTGAGCACTTAATAAAGTTTTTTGATTGCGAAATAATTTTTATGTCTTCAATGACAGTTTATGGAAATATTGAAAAAGAATCGGTTAAGGAAAATGTCATTCTTTCACCCTCCTCTCGTTATGCCATTTCAAAAAAAAGGAGTGAAGAATTATTAAAAAATCACTCAAAACCAACCATATCCTTGAGACTGCCTGGCTTGTTCAGCAAACGTAGAAAAAACGGTATAATTTTCAACACAATAAATTCGATTAAAAATAATAATAAAATTGTTTTGCCTGAAAGTCCTGTAACTTGGTCTGCTATGAACGTTGAAGATGCTGTCCAAAATATTTTACAATTATGCACTTTAAATTGGAAAAATTATGAGCAATTAAACATCGGTTATTCTGGAGAAATATCAATTAATTATTTTTTGGATATTATTTCTAAATACCTCAATACCAATATTAATCATGATATAATTCATCCAACATTTAAATACGATTTATCCTTATTTGAGAAAATTGGTTTAAAAAATCAAGCAAGTTTTAAGTCATCTGTTATAGAGTTTATCAAGAATGTTTTTTAGATGAAAATCAAAATATTATTGAGATCTTACAACGATTTCGATCAAATTCTTCCCGTTATAGACTATCTTAAGAAGTATACGGATCATAACCTTGAAATTTATAAATCATCTTCGTTTATAGATAATTGTACTGACCATTTAAATTTTTTAAAAAATAAATACAACATAAAAGTGGATAATTTTTATGATATTCATTTCACTAAAAAAAACTTAAAAAAAATATTTTTTTACACAAAAATTGAAAAATTTATCTACAAAATATTCAAGTCTTTTTTTTGGGGTGATTTGATTGCAAGGTACTTTTGCACAAGGTTGCAAAAACTTTTCGAGAAAAAAATAAAAAACAATATTCTAAATCATTTTGACAAATCAACCATTTTTTTATTGGACACTGGAAATGAACAGACTTATCCATTGAATATAATAGTAAAATATACAAATTCAATATGTTTTGCTCATGGTTATTCAGTTTATGTAAATCTAAATTGCTCAAGAAAAAAAATCTTAAATCATAAATTATTGAAAGATAGAATGAAAATATTTCTCAGTAATTATAAAAGAAGACCTTATTCAAATAAATATATAACCGCTCCTCTACAAAGAGATACTTATTTTAAATCTTCTTTATCGCCAGAATTTTATGCCATTGATAAAGTGAAAGAAATTGGAGCACCTCGCTTTACCAAAGAATGGTGTAAGGAATTATCCAAGCTTTACCAAAATATCCAATTTTCATATGGCGATCCTAACAAAACAAATATAGTTTTGTTTGTCTCTCACTTTTCATATAACGTTAACGAAAAATCATTTTATGATCTATTCAAAACAATGAATGAATGTGAAAACATAAATTTTGTTTTTAAACCTCACACTAGAGGAAATTTATACGGCGTAGAAGAAGATAGAATAAGCGGTTTCAATGCTCAAGATATACCATCATTTGTATTATCTAGGTGGGCAGATATAGGAATTCTCTTTGGGAGTAGTATTGGATTACAGCTACTCAATGATAAAACTCCAATACTATTGCCAAACTACATAGATACCAACCTAACAATATATGAAAAGTACAACTTATGTAAAGTAGTACATTCAAACGAGGAGTTAAAAAAGATAGTCAGAATGAATAAAGAGAGCCTTGAAAAAATAAGATCAGATAAAGATATTGAAAATTTTTTAAAAAAATTTGTTTACGGGGGGAAAAATTATCAGGATATGATGTCATCATTCATTAAAGAAATCACTATTAATTAATATGAAAAAAATATTTTATTTTTTAGTCAATTACAAATTTTATAGAATAATTGCTTTGTTTTATTGCTGGTTTGTAATAAAAAAAAAATATAGTTCAAAAGATAAAAACAGTAAAAATAGAATCCTTTTCTTAAACGATTCGAAATTTAGGGGGGATATAGATGCAATTGGTAAAACTAAAAAATTTACAATTTTTACTTTAAGTGAAAGATGGGCCTCTATCTTGTTGGCTAGCCTTTATCAAGGTAAGCTGGATGTCTTGCGGTATCATCTGAAAGGAGAAGAATTTGATGATTTCTATGAAAAAATTGTAAAATTAATTAAAAAATATTTAAAAATAAACGCAGTCATTATTCCTAATTATAGATATGGACAAGATTATCCTTTTGTAAAGTCATTTAAGAAAAATAACGTGCCAGTGATAATCTTCTATAGGGAATGCATGTTAACGTTTGATAGAGCAATAGATACCATAACAACAAGGCATCAGCTATTTAAGGGTTATCCACATGATTTAGTGCTAGTTCACAACGATGTAACAAAAAAAACATTTATAGATTCCGGCTTTACCGATATTAAAAAGGTATCAGCTGTTGGGGCACTGAGGATGGATTCATTTATTAGAAATATTAATAAGATCAATTCTCTGCCTGAGAAAAAACAGGTAACTTTATTTTTCTTTGATTTATTTTCGTCGAATTTCGGAAAAGAAAAGTTAAGTGAATTGGATTTATCATTTGGAAACAAGTATAAATATGCTGGAAAGGTTTGGTCAAAAAGAAACAATCTTTTTTATGATTTACATAAATCTCTAATAGAAATAGCATTAGAAAATCCTGAAGTAGATGTAATTATAAAAACTAAATCAAGCTATTTAAATGAAAATAATATAACATCAAAACTTTTAAAGGATTGTTTGAGCAGTTTTAATAGAGATATTAGTGAAATTAAAAATTATACTATTACTTCAGATCAAAATGCGCAAACGTTAATTTTAGAAAGCAGAGTGGTTATTGGAATGCAATCGTCAACAATGCTTGAAGCAGCTTTTGCAAATAAAAACGTTATCTTGCCATTGTTTTATAATTATGAAAAATCTCCTTATTTTCAAGATTTTCATTGGAGAAAGTATTTAGATCAATTTACAATCTCAAGAAATAAACTAGAATTTAAAAAGATGATATTAAAAATTTTAAATAGTGACACAAAAATTGATAATGTAATATCTGATAAAAGAAAACACTTATTTAAGAAATATTTTAGCAATTTAGAACCAACAGCTACAAGCCAGTATATTGAAAAAATACAAGAAACAATTAACTCAAATCATTTTTATCAAAAGTAAGAATTTAAGTTTAATCTTATCATTATGAAGATAAAACCAATAAAACTTGATAATAAAATTATAAGTCAGGAACATAAGCCTTTTATTATTGCTGAAATTGGACAAGCTCACGATGGCTCTTTGGGAATTGCGCATAGTTATATTGAAGCTGTAGCTAAAGCTGGTGTTGATGCTGTCAAGTTTCAAACGCATTTAGCTAATGAAGAATCAACTGAAGATGATGAGTTTAGAATAAACTTTAGTTATCAAGATAATACTAGATTTGATTATTGGAAAAGAATGGAATTTTCTAAAGATCAATGGAGGGGTTTATATGAACACGCCTTAGAAGAAAACCTAGTTTTTTTAAGTTCTCCATTTTCAAAAAAAGCATTAGAAATGCTTATTGAAATTGACGTTCTAGCTATTAAGATTGCCTCAGGTGAAGCGATAAACTTTAATTTTTTAAATTTAATCACTAAATCAAAAATTCCTGTATTGTTGAGTACAGGTATGAGTTATAATAATGAAATTCGTAGGGCAGTTAAACTTTTTAAAGACAAAAATATTCCCATCGCTTGCATGCAATGTACAAGCAAATACCCTCTAGATTTCAAGGATGTTGGTTTGAATGTTATGGTTGATATTATGAAAAATGAAAATATTCTCGTTGGATATTCAGATCACTCTGGATCATTATTTCCTCCAATGAATGCTATGAGCAAAGGTGCAAACTTGATCGAAGTTCACGTTACTTTTGATAAAAGAATGTTTGGCCCGGATACCTCCTCATCTATTACTATTGAAGAACTAAAACAATTAGTTGATTATAGAGATGCTGTTTTTCAAATGGATAAAAGCATTGTTGATAAAGATCAAATAGCAAAAGAATTATTACCAACTAGGAAGTTATTTACAAAGAGTTTATCTCCAATTGAAGATATTAAAAGGGGAACAGTTATAGATGAAAAAATGCTTACTTTGAAAAAACCTGGAACTGGCATTCCTTATGAAAAGATAAATAAAATAATTGGTAAAAAAACAAACAAGTCAGTATCTTCAAATAGATTAATTAAATGGAGTGACATTGAACAATAATTTGAACAGAAAAGTGTGTGTTGTCGTAAATAGCAGAGCAAACTATGGAAGAATTAAAAGCTTTATGAAAGCTGTTGAAGATAGCCAGAAATTAGATTTACAGCTTGTAGTTGGAGCCTCTGCTCTTTTAAATAGGTTTGGCAGAGTTTTGGATATAATTAAAGACGATGGTTTTGTTCCAAGCGCTCTTTTGTATAGTATAATTGAAGGAGAAACTCCAACTACAATGGCAAAATCAACAGGGTTGGGAATAATTGAATTATCTACAATATTTCAAAATCTAAAGCCTGATATTGTCTTGACGGTTGCCGATAGATTTGAAACTTTGTCAACTGCTGTTGCAGCTAGCTATATGAATATCCCCCTTGCACATACTCAGGGAGGTGAAGTTACTGGTTCAATAGATGAAAGTGTTCGTCATGCCATAACTAAACTTTCTCACATTCATTTTCCTGCAACTAAACTAGCTGCTGAAAACGTGATAAGGATGGGTGAAAGATCAGATACTGTCCATATTGTAGGTTGCCCATCAATTGATGCAATATCAAATATTGATTTATCAATCTCTAAAGATTTTTTTTTAAAATATAAAGGTGTTGGTCCGAAAGTTGATTATAAAAAACCTTATTGTGTTGTGCTTCAACATCCAGTAACGACTGAATATGGTCAAGGTTTTTATCAAATTAATGAGACCTTAAAAGCGGTTGATGCATTAAACACACAAATTGTTTGGCTTTGGCCAAACATTGATGCAGGCTCTGATGATATTTCAAAAGGCTTAAGAATGTACCGCGAGGAAAATAAAGAAAGCAAGATTCACTTTTTCAAGAATTTTGAAGTTCAGGATTATGCAAGGTTGATATCAAATTCAGATTGTTTGATTGGAAATTCAAGTTCTGCAATTAGAGAGGGTTCTTTTCTTGGTATCCCAGCAGTTAATATTGGCACTAGGCAAAATGGAAGAGAAATTGGTGATAATGTTATAAGAGTTGACTATGATTGCGCTAAAATTGCTGAATCTATAAAAAAACAGATAAATCATGGCAAATATAGTAAAAATAAATTATACGGCGATGGTAATGCTGGTCAAAAAATGGCTAAAATACTTGAAAGCGCAGAGCTTTCAATTCAAAAAAAATTAAATTATTAAACTACGCATGAAGCTTCTATTTCTTGGCCCAAAATTAAGCTTTGACAGAATTAATGAAGAATTATCTCAAAATATTGATTTGAGATTTTGTTTCCCAGATAAAAAACAAATAAAAAAAAGTATTTGTAAAGTTGATGGCTTGATTGATGCATCTATGAAGAATAAAATCGATAAAAGCATTATTGATATAGCTACAAATCTTAAAGTTATTTCAACGGCTACAACAGGTTATGATCATATTGATAGTAAATATGCGAATGATAAAGGAGTTAAAATTTTTTCAATAAAAGAAGATAAAGACCTTTTAAAAGAGCTTACTCCAGCAGCTGAATTGACTTGGACTTTGCTATTATCGGTATCAAGAAATATTATAGCTGCTAGCAATCATGTTAGTAGCGGTAGATGGAATAGAGAAATGTTTCCAGGGGTAATGCTTAATGGAAAAAATATTGGAATAGTTGGCTGTGGAAGAATAGGTAAATGGATTTCTCGGTATGCAAGCGCTTTTGGAATGAACATTTATGGCTACGATCCATTTTTAAAAAAATGGCCTAAAGAAATAATTAAAACTGATCTTGATGATCTATTTAAAGTCTCTGATTATATTACTATTCACGTTCATCTATCAGATGATACAAAAGGTTTGATATCTAAAAAGTTACTAAAAAAAGCAAAACATAATTTGATTTTAATTAACACATCAAGAGGTGAAATCATCGACGAAGACTATCTTTTGGAATGTCTTAAAAATAAAAAGATATTAGGCGCAGGATTAGATGTATTAAATGGAGAGCCTGATACTTCTGAACATCCATTAGTAAATTATTCAAAAAATTATAATAATTTAATAATAACGCCTCATTGCGGTGGATTTTCATATGATGCAGTCAATATTGTTTGCAACAGAGCAATTGAAAAGGCTGTTAATTTTCTGAGCATTTGAAATGAGTAAAGTTTTTATAGAAATTTCTCAAATTGTCAAAGATCATAAAATCAAATATGCATTTGGTATTCCGGGCGGTGGGAAAAGCTTGGAACTTATTGATGCCTTAACCCAGCAAGGGATTAAATTTATAACAACACACCATGAGGCCTCTGCAGCAATAATGGCTGGGACAATAGGCAATCTATCTAATTCTTTTGGATTGTGTATTTCTATAAAAGGACCTGGAATAACAAATATGGTGCCTGGCATATCATTATGTCATTTTGAAAACTTTCCTATTATTTCAATTTGCGAATCATATGATGATAAAATCAATTACAGCAGTAAACACAAAGGATTGAATCATGCTAGATTAACCAAGGAAATATCTAAAGAAAATATTTTCTTTAATAGTAATGATAAAAATTTTTTAAAAGCGATAGAAACATCTAAAAAAAGCACCAAAGGTCCTGTCATTTTTAATCTTGCAGATGGAGAAAACAATAGCCTTGTGAAAGATATTAATGTATTTGATGATAAAATAGATTTTCAGCAAATTAAAAAATATAAAAAACCCTTAATTATTTTAGGCTCAACTAAAATTGAAAAAAATATCATTGAAAAAATAAAACAACTTAAAATACCTATTTTTACTACATTAGCAGCAAAAGGCTTTATTGATGAAAAATTAAATTATATTGCAGGTATATATACTGGAGTTGGAAAAAAGATTTCTCCTGAGTTTTCATTAATTAAAAATTCAGACTTTATAATTGGAATTAACATAAAAGATAATGAACTATTGTCCACAGTGCCATTTAATTCAAAATCAATTAGCATTAAAACATTCAATAATGATAAAGTAAGCGGTTTTGACACTCACAAATTTGTAAAATCAGACGAATTAGACAATTTTTTATTATTTTTACAAAGTTATGAATGGGGCAAAAATCAAATAAAGAAGTCTAAAAAAAGATTATTAGAATATCTTTTAAAAGATAATAAATTTCTACCATCCAATATATTCGCATCTTTATCAGATTATTTTCAAAGAAATTTAAGATTTGTATTAGATACAGGTTATTTTTGTACAGTTGCTGAACATATTGTGCTTGCGAAGAGAAAAGATTTATTTTTGTGTGCAGCAAATAGTAGATATATGGGAACATCAATTCCAATGGGTATCTCAGCTTCACTTTTTGATAAAAAAACACCCACTGTGATTATTTTTGGGGATGGCGGGGTTGGAATGTATATTTCTGAAATAAAGATTGCGATTGAGAAAGAATTACCTATTTTGTTTGTTTTGATTAGCGATAAAGGATTTGGTTCTATATTAAAAAGAGCGAGAAATCTGAATTTAAATATTTCACCTTTGAAAATAAAAAATCCTTCATGGTTGAATATTTTTAAAGAATTTGGAGTAGATGGGATGAAAGTTGTCAATGAGAATGATCTTGATATAGCTCTTAAAAATTGGAATAATAAACCGTTTTATATAGAATGTTTCTTCGAAGAGATAGACTATGAAAGCATGGTTAGTAAATTAAGGGATTAGAATGTCTGAGAATGATTTTAATATATATAAAGAATTAAATTATTATGATTATTTTAAAAATGAAAATTTAGATAAATATATTAAGACTACTAAAGATGAACGTATTTTTCCAAAAATAAATGATTTAAGTAGGTTGCACAGATTAATTCTTCACAAGAAGCCAAAAGTTGTTTTAGAGTTTGGAGTTGGATGGTCAACCTTAATTATTGCTGATGCGATTTGCAAGCTAAACTCAAAGTTTGAAAAAGAATCCAATTTTGAATTTTATTCAGTTGACTCATCTCAAAATTGGATAAATGAAACAAAAAAGCTAATTCCCAATAATTTAAAAAAATTTGTAAACATTAACTTCAGCAATGTATTTATTAAAACTATAGATAATCAGCTCTGTTCTCAGTACGATAAATTACCCGATGTTGTACCTGACTTTATTTACTTAGATGGACCTGATCCCAGAGATGTGCAAGGTAGCATTAATGGATTAAGTTTTGAAAATAGTGATCGCACTGTTATATCAGCTGATATTATTCTTTTGGAGTCCACTTTTGTTCCTCCAACCTCTATTTTGGTTGATGGAAGAACAAATAATTCAAGATTTTTGCATAGAATGTTAAAAAGAAATTGGGATTATTTTTGGGATTCAAAAAACGATATATCAATTTTTAATCTTATTGAAGAGCCTCTAAGCATTAAATGACTAATAAAAAACATATTTTAATAATAGGCTCAGGCAGTGTTGGCCAAAGGCATGCTAAAAATCTAAAAGATTTGAATTGCAATATTTCCATTGTAGATCCAAGAAAAGATAGGTTAGATGATTCAATTAAGCTCTTTAATGTCGAAAATAGTTATCTAAATATTGATCAAGCTTTGCACAATACTAAATATGATGGCTCAATTATTTGCTCTCCAACAAAATATCATTTATCACAAGCAACTCTTCTTTTAGAGAAAAAAATACCAACTCTGATGGAAAAACCTATTTCTATTGATTATAATTCAGCAATACGATTTAAGCTATTTTTGAAAGAAAATACATGTGAAGACCTGTTTATGCTTGGTTATACATGGAGGTGGTGGAAAGCATTAATTAAAATGAGAGAATTGATTAATAATTCAATTATAGGCAAAGAATATCATGCTCAATATTTTATGTCAGCGCACCTTGCAGACTGGCATCCATGGGAACCTTACCAAGATTTTTTTATGGCGAGTAAGGAGCTTGGAGGTGGAGCTCTGTTAGATGAGAGCCATTGGATAGATCAAATGTTATGGTTCTTTGGTTTGCCAGATTCAATAAGCGCAACAGTTGATACAATTAGCGATTTAGAAATTACAAGCGATGACAGTGTGGAATTAATAGCATCTTACAAAAATGGTTTAAAAGTTTTTATTCATTTGGACATATATGGCAGACCGCATGAGAAATCAATAAAAATTCTTGGGAAAGAAGGCAAAATAGAGTGGTCAGATATAGATAATTCAGTAAATGTTTTCTCGGGTCTTGAAAAAAAAGAATCATTTAATTTTAAAAATGACAGAAACGACATGTTCATTGACTTGTTAAAAGATTTTATAAATTTGATTGACAAAAAATCATCACCTATTTGCAATATCGATGATGGGCTAAAAGTAATGATCTTGATAGATGCTGTTAGGGAAAGTCACAAATCTGGTAAAACTATAAAAATTGAAAAACCATATTAATGTCATATAAGGGTAAAAAAATTTTAGCAATAGTTCCTGCAAGAGGCGGCTCAAAGGGTATATTAAAAAAAAATCTAATAAAACTAAGTGGGCTTTCTCTAATAGCTCATTCAGCAAAAATTTGTAATAAAATTGATTGGATAGATCATAGTATAATTTCTTCTGATGATAAAAAAATGATTGATGAAGGAAAAAAATTTGGTTTAAAATCTTTATTTGTTAGACCAAAAAAACTCTCATCAGATACTGCCAAAGCAATTGATGTTTGGAGGCATGCTTTTTTAGAAGCTGAGAAATATTATAATACAACCTTTCATTTAACGCTTTTGATCGAGCCTTCTAGCCCTCTAAGAAAAAAATCGCATATAAAAAACTCAATTAAAAAAATTGTAGATGGGAGGTTTGACTCTCTGCTTACAATAAATAAAATTGATAGTAAATATCATCCTGATAAATTATTAAAAATCCAAGAGGACAATTTAAAATATTTTTCAGAAAATGGAGAAAGAATAACTGCAAGACAACAACTTAATAGTTTGTACCAAAGAAATGGTGTTTGTTATATACTTACGAGGGAGTGCCTAATTAATCAAAACAAAATAATTGGAAAAAATTGCTCATATATAATTATAGATGATTTTGTTGTAAATATAGATAACTCATTTGATTATAAAATTGCACAAAGTATTTTTAAAGACACATATGAATAAAAAGATTTTAATTACTGGAGCTTCTGGTTTTATTGGATCACATCTTTGTGACATATTATTTGAAAAAGGCTTTGATATTGTTGCTTTTGACAGATACAACTCTAATAATGATTGGGGTTGGTTAGAAAGATCAAAATATAAAAATGAAATTAAAGTTATACTTGGAGATATAAGAGACTATGATTCTGTTTCCGAGGCTATGAAATCTTGCAGTTCCGTCTTTCATCTGGCAGCGCTCATTGGAATCCCATATTCGTATATTTCCCCGCAAGCATATATTAGAACAAACATTGAAGGAACCTATAATATTCTTGAATCTGCAAAAAAATTAGACATAGAACAAGTTTTGATAACTTCAACTAGCGAAACATATGGTTCAGCACAATATGTGCCTATCGATGAAAATCATCCATCAGTTGGCCAATCTCCCTATTCTGCATCAAAAATAGCCGCTGACCAATTGGCAATTAGTTATTACAAGTCTTTTTCTATGCCTGTTAAGATTGTCCGCCCTTTTAACACTTATGGTCCTAGACAGTCTGCAAGAGCAATTATTCCTACAATTATATCGCAAATTGTATCTAACAAAGAATTTATTGAGCTCGGCAAGCTTGACCCAACAAGGGATTTTACTTTTGTAAATGATACATGCAATGGATTTTTTGAAATTTATAATTCTGATTCACTTAACGGCGAATGTATTAATATTGGTATGAATTCTGAAATATCAATGATTTCACTTGCTCAAAAAATCCTAAACATAATGAACGTCAGCTTAGACATCAAATCAACTGATTCTAGATTAAGACCAAATAAAAGTGAGGTTGAAAGATTAGTCTGTAATAATAGTAAAATTATTAAATATACAAATTGGAAACCTCAATTTAAACTAGAGGAAGGATTGAAAATAACAATCGAATGGATTAAAGAAAATATTGATTTTTTTAAATCCACTAATTATAACGTTTAATTTAACGTAGGTAAGAAATGAATAATTTTATAGAAATTTCAGGAAGAAAAATTGGATATGATTATGAACCTCTCGTTATAGCAGAAATTGGCATTAATCATGATGGTAATTTAGATATTGCTGTAAGTATGGTTGATGCAGCTATTGAAGCAGGAGTTGAGGTTATAAAGCATCAAACGCACATTGCTGATGAAGAAATGTCTTTTGAAGCAAAAAAAATTATACCAGTTCATACCAATGAGTCTATATTTGATATAATTGAAAAATGTGCTTTAAACGAAAAAGATGAATTAGCTTTAAAAAATTATGTTGAATCAAGAGGAAAAATTTTTATAAGCACACCTTTTTCAAGAGCTGCTGCAAATAGGTTAGAAAAAATAGGAGTTCCAGCTTATAAAATAGGGTCAGGAGAATGTAATAATTACCCACTTATTGAACATATAGCATCTTTTGGCAAGCCCATAATCTTAAGCACTGGCATGAATGATATAAATAGTATTAGAAAATCAGTAAATATTTTAGAAAATCATAATATTGAATATGCTTTGTTACACTGTACAAATATTTATCCTACTCCACCTAACTTAGTTAGGCTTGGTGCAATAACAGAAATGATAGAAGAATTTCCAAACGCAGTTATCGGTTTGTCGGATCATACCTCATCCAATTTACCATCCTTTGGCGCTGTAGCTCTTGGAGCATCAATAATAGAAAGGCATTTTACAGATACAATGGGAAGAAATGGGCCAGATATACCGAATTCAATGGACTTAAGAACATGTATTGATTTAATAGAAGGTGTAAACATTCTTCGTCAAGCCAGAGGGGGCAACAAAGCTCCGGTTAAAGAAGAAATTCCAACCATGAAATTTGCTTTTGCATCTGTAGTTACAACAAAGCCAATATCCAAAGGGGAAATACTTTCTGAAGACAACTTATGGGTTAAAAGACCAGGTATTGGTCCTTTATTTGCTTCTGATTATAAAAGCCTTATTGGCAAAGTTTGTAAAAAAAATTTAAAAAAAGATCATCATATCGATCTTAGTGAAATTGAATAATTTTTGTAATGAAAAATTTATGTTTTATTATTACTGGAGCATCAGGATATATAGCTAGATTCTTAATAGAAGAGTTATCAAATGAAAAACATAAAATTTTAGCTTTCTCTGAAAACCCTGACTTCACAAAAACTCGCTTTTCTAATAATGTCATCAAATTTACAGGGAAATTTGATAGCAATAAAAATAAATTAATTAGGCTTGTAAAAGAATTAAATAATGATCACACATTTTTTTTTATACATTTATATGGTATTTCAAGCGTAAAATTCTCTCAAAGCAATCCAATGGCCACTATTTATGAGAATTTAATTTCTCTATTAAACGTATTTAAATTTTGTACTAACCTAAAAATTAAATATTTCATGTTTCCATCAACATCTTTAGTTTATAGTAATAATTTAAATTATCCCTTAAATGAGAACTCAGAGACAGATCCAAAAACTTTTTATGCCCAAACTAAATTATACTCTGAAGCAGTTATAGAAAATCTTAGTAAAAAACACGATATAAAATCAATAATCTTAAGGCTTTCAAATGTGTACGGCGGCATAATTAAAGACGGTACAATATTTTCTGATATAATTAAACAGCTAAAAACAAATAACAAATTTATTACCATGAAAGACGAAAATGCTGTGAGTGATTATATTCACATTTACGATGTTGTAAATGCTATGAAAATTTTAATCATGAACGGGTTTAAATCTCATTTTGAAATTTATAATATTTCTTCCAATAAAGGCTTATCAGCTAACTTTATCGCAAAAAAAATAATTAAATTAACTTCTTCAAAAAAAATTATTCAATCTCTTAACAAAGAAATTAAAGAAAATAATAATACAATATTAGACAATCAAAAATTAAAAAATCTTGGCTGGTTACCCTCAGTAGATATTGAATGGGCATTAGAAAAGGTATTATAAAATAAAAAATGAAAAAAAGAAAAGTAGCAATTTTTACAGGAAATCGTGCAGAGTATGGTTTGCAATATCCTATAATAAAAGCAATTGATGAGCATCCTAACCTTGAGTATTTTTTATTAGTTTCTGGGGCTCATTTACAAGAGGATTTTGGCTCTACAAAGAAAGAAATTGAAAAGGATGGTTTTAAAATTTTTAGGGAAGTTCATCTAGAGACAATCAGTGACGATCTTTATTCTACTGCAAATTCAATTGGCACAGGCATTTCTAACCTAAGTAAGATACTAAACGAATTAAAGCCAGACTTTCATATAGTATATGCAGATAGATTTGAAGGATTAGCAGCAGTGGTTGCAAGTACTCAGATGAACATTCCGACAGCTCATATTGAGGGTGGTGATGTAACGGAGGGTGGAGCGCTCGATGATTCGGTTCGCCATGCTATGACAAAGTTATCGCATTTACACTTTTGTACTAATGAGGAAGCTAAAAATAGAATCATTAATTTAGGAGAGGAGACTTGGAGAATTCATAATGTTGGATTTCCAGCTATTGATTTATTAGCAAACAGAAACTATGCTTCTCATATAGAATTGCAAAACTTATATAACTTGGACGAAAGCTCACCAGTAATTATTTTTACGCAACATTCAGTCACAACAGAATTCAATGACTCAGCCAATCAAATCCTTCCTTCCCTAAAAGCTTTAAACAAATTATCTGTTGAAGAAAATTTTAAAATTATAATTACTTATCCTAACAATGATGCAGGTGGAAAAAAAATAATAGATCAAATAAATAGTTTTTCATGGGAAAATGATTCAAACATTACAATAATTGGCAGTCT
Source organism: uncultured Fidelibacterota bacterium (assembly GCA_902615915.1). Lineage (GTDB taxonomy): Bacteria > Fidelibacterota > Marinisomatia > Marinisomatales > TCS55 > TMED144. The sequence goes on along the minus strand of CACMQQ010000002.1, from coordinate 195,464 downwards.
TGGTAGATATAATTATCATGGAATTTTTAATTATTGTTCTAATGTTGTTAGCGGAGCTTGCGTTGGAAACTCTTCAAGCGGAATAAAAGAAACACCATATTTTGGTTTGCCAACGGTAAATATTGGATCAAGGCAAGATAAGCGCCTCAGATCGACCAATGTTATTGATGCTGACTACAATGAGAAACAAATTATAGAATCAATAAAAAAATGTGTTTTTTCCAAAGAATTTAGAGCCGAATCAAAGAACTGTATAAATCCATATGGAAAAGGTAACTCTGGTGATCAAATTGCAGAAGTTATTAGTAATGTTAAAATCGATAAAACTCTATTTAGAAAAAAAATAACATATTAGGTATGAAAAAAGTTGATATTTTAATTGGACCTGAAAGTACTATCTCTCAGGCAATGAAAAAGTTAAATAAAACTGCAAAAAAATGCCTTGTCGTTGTTGATAAAAAAAATAACTTTCTCGGTACTCTAACTGATGGCGACATGAGGAGATCAATTTTAAATGGTAGTGATTTTAATGAAAAAATTGAGAATGCTTATAACAAAAATTCAATTAACATTTATGAGAAAAAATTATCAAATGAAGATATTCTAAAAATAATGACTGAAAATAAGGTAGAAATGATTCCCATATTGAAGAAAAACAATAAGTTTTTTGATTATGTCACTTTAAATGATCTAATGGGCGGTAAGATCAAAAAAGATGTCAAAAGTGTTAATACGCCTGTAGTTATTATGGCTGGCGGTAAAGGCACTAGATTAAAGCCATTTACTAATATTTTACCTAAACCACTTATACCAATTCATGAAAAGCCAGTTATACTTCATATCATAAATAGATTTATAGAACAAGGTTATAATCATTTTTATCTAACGGTTAATTATAAAAGTAAAATCCTTAAGGCGTATTTCGATGAATTAGAGCCAAATTTTAATATTGACTTTATAGATGAAATCAAACCATTAGGTACAGTTGGGAGTCTAAAATTTTTAAAAAATAAAATCAAATCAGAGTTTGTAGTAATAAATTGTGATACAATAATTAACAGTGATTTTTCTGATATAATTAGTTATCATAAGGGTAAAAATCAAGATTTGACTTTAGTAGCTTCTTTGAAAAAATATAAAATACCTTTTGGTACATGTGAATTAGGAAGCGAAGGTCTTTTAAAAAAAATTAAAGAAAAACCTACCTATAAATTCTTAGTTAATACTGGCCTTTACATAATGAACGAGACCATATTGGATCTAATTCCATCAGATACTTTTTTTGATATTAATGATTTAATATTAGAGTTAAAGAAAAAATCAAAAAAAGTAGGCGTATATCCAATACCAGAAAATGACTGGGTTGATGTTGGTCAATGGAAAGAATACAAACAAGCATCTGAAAAAATTTGATTAATAACAAAAGAGTTGTTGCTTTGATTCCTGCAAAAGGTATGAGCCAAAGACTGAAAAGCAAAAATATGAAAAAATTTAATGGAAAGCCATTAATACACTGGAGCATCGAGGCATCGAGAAATAGTTCATTAATAGATAAAGTATATGTTTCTAGCGAGGATGAGAAAATTCTTAAATTTGCTACTCAATATAAAAACATATTCATTAAAAAAAGATCTGAAAGTCTATCAAAAAGTTATACTAAATCTGAGGATGTAATTTTAGATTTATTAAGTATAGAGCCTAATTATAATATTTTAGTTCTAATTCAACCAACATCGCCATTAAGAACATCACAAGATATTGACGATTGCATCACTAAGCTTGAAAATAGCAATAAAAAATTTTGTATGAGCGTTTCAAAATATGAAAAAAAACCTAACTGGATTTTTAAAATGAAAAAAGATAGATCTTCTTTAGAAGAGTTGAATATTAAAAACTCATTGTCTTTAAATAGCGAGTTTTACATCTTAAATGGAGCAGTATATTGTTTTGATATTAATTATTTCATAAAAAAACGAAAAATAGATTATAGCAATTTTACATTTCATGTTATGCCCAAACATAGGTCAATAGATATTGATGACTCACTAGACTTTGATTTTGCTGAATTCTTAATTAAAAAAAGTTAAAGTCTAAATGGAAAGAGTTTGCATCTATATAGAAAATGAGCAAAGAGGTTTTTTAATATCTTTAGGTATTGTTTTAAGAAGAAAATATGGGATAAAAATTACATTTATCATAAAAGATGAAAATCTTAGAAAAATTATTAACCAAGATGAGAATAGTGATTTCACCATTAAAAATTATAATGAAATAAAACTTAAAGATTTTGATAAAATAGATATTATAAATGAGTCTAAACGAATTGAGTCTAAGTATAACATAAACATAAATATGTTGATTTCTGAAAATAGGGCAATTGGCCAAGGATATCTTTATAATGCCCTAAAAACACCTTTTAATAAAAAATCTAAAATCCCATTGCACAAAAAATATTTAAATATTATTACAGATATAATTAAAAATGAAAATATTATAAATAACTTTGATTTGATAATTCAATTTTATCCTAGCAAGCTAAAAACCATTGTTGCTAAAAAAAATAATATTAAAATATTATCTATTGCTCCAACGAGGCATGGTGATTATCACTTATGGTCTGATGATGATTATTTAAATAACATCTTCCTAAAAAAATCAATATTAAAAAATTTGTCAAACTACAATAATAAAATTGATGCTAATATATCTTTTCATCCATGGGTTGCCAGTGTAAATAGATTGGCTTATTTTAATGATATAAGATTAAAAAAAACTTTAATTAACATCTTTAAAATTTTAATATTCGATTTTAAGAGGTTTATTAGAAATAATTATGATAAAAATTCATATAAATTATTTGGGTGGGTAATGCCGCAAATAAGAAGATACACTAATTTTAAATATGTAAAATCAATATCTTTGACCATGAATCAAATCAAAAAGAAAAAATTTATTTATTTTCCACTTCATCTTGAACCAGAAATATCTTTACTATGGTTGTCTCCAGAATTCAATAATAGCATGGAAGCTATAACCTGGATGTCAAAAAATGTACCTGCAGATGTTTCAATAATTGTTAAAGAACACGGACAAAGCTTTTCAGTTAGATCAAAATCATTTTATAGTCAGCTTGATAAGATTGGAAACGTATACTTTGCTGATCCTTCAATACAATCTTTAGATTTAATTGAAGAATGTAATTCAGTTGCAACATTTACAGGAACTGCTGGTTTCGAAGCCATTTATAAAAAAAAACCAGTAATTTCGTTCGGCATGCATCAAATAATAAATTATTTACCAACAGTATTTTATTCTTCTTCTTTCATTGACACAGCAAAAGCAATTCATTATATTTTTAAAACAAACGACTTAACAAAGAGTCAATTTTCTAAATCTCTATACGCTCTAAATAGCGCACAAGTTGAAAACTCATTTGAATTGCTAGATTACAAGAACAGCTATAAATCTGATAAAATAAACATAGAGATGGCAGAAATAGCTTTAAAAAATTTATTTATATATTTAGATAAGCATAAAACATGAAAATAATTATAGCTATGCCTTTAATGTTGAATCCAGAGAATTAGTTGAAGATAACTTAAAAAAAACATATTTGCATTGCCAAGGTTTGACTGTAATGAATTTAAATACGGAAAGTGTAAGAATATTTAAAAACATTATTTAATTTTAACTTTATTAAATAATCATAACTAAAATTTTCATTCAATTTAATTAATGTACAAAATAGGTATAAACGGATTTGGCAGGATTGGCAGAGCAATTTTTAGAATTATTCAATCTAAGGATGATTTTGAGGTTGTAGCAATAAATGATCTTGATTCCTTAATTGACAATCATGTGTATTTAGCAAATTATGACACAATCTATGGAAAATTAGAAAATAAATTATCTGTTAATAAAAGCAATAATTCAATAATAAACAGAGAAAAAGAAATTAACTTTTTTTCTGAAGAAAATATAAGTGACGTGAAATGGAACGAAAGCGGAACTGATATTATTTTTGATTCATCAGGAATTTTGAATAATGTCAAAAATTCACATAAGTTAATTGATAAATGCGTGAAAAAAATTATCGTAACGCATTCTCCTAGTAAATATATTGATCAAACGTTAATTCTTGCAGCAAATGAAGATAGCTATATAAAAGAAAATAATGTTATTAGTTCAAGCATTTGCGATGCTAATGCTTGTGCGCCTGCATTAAAAGCACTTGACAATGAATTTGGAATTAAAGATGGTTTCATAACTACTCTACATCCATGGTTAGGCTATCAAAATCTTACTGATGGCAGCTTAAAATCGGTAAGTAGCCCTGGTCATTATTGGAAAGACTTTGCATTGGGAAGAGCAAGTCTAGATAGTTTAATCCCAAAAAAAACAACCTTAATGCCAGCAATAAGATTAGCTTTACCGGAAATGAATCAAGATATTAGCGCTATGAGCTTTAGAGTGCCTACTGCTATTGTATCAGCTTCTGACATTACGCTAACCCTAAATAAAATTATTAGGGAAAAAGACGTTATAGATGTATTTAAAAGTATTGAGAAAAAATATCCAGAAGTAATTTTATTAAATGAAGAGTCTTTAGTTTCTATTGACTTTAAAGGTATTAAACAATCATGTGTGATTGATTTGAGATGGTTAAAAGTTTTTGGCAATAATAAGCTTAAGCTTGTTATTTGGTATGATAATGAATGGGGCTATTCAAACAGGTCTGTCGATGTAGCTGAACTTGTTATGAAAAAACAAAAATGAAATATCCCGTTATTCGAAATGATATTACATATGCATTAGATCTCGATGGTGTAATTATTGATTCGATTTTAGAATGTTATTTTTTGAGTTCCGAGACCTATCATAAAAAAAAAATTCACAACAATAAAGAAAAATCTTTATTTATAAAATATCGTGGATTAGTGGGCCCTCCTTACCAGTATTATCATCTACTAAGGTTGATAAATAATCATCAAAATAATGAAGAAAAAATTGTTGAGTCATTTTACAATAACAATTCAAAGACAAAAGAATCAGATATTTTTGAGTCAATTTTTTTTAAAAACAGAGAGAAAAAAATTTCACAAAATTTTAATGATTGGATAAAACTTAATCCTCTAACTGATTTTGGAAACTATATCAAATTGAATACACCTAAGAACTTAATCATAATCACTACAAAAGATAGAAATTCTGCTGTAAAAATTTTAAATCACTTCAATATCTCATATCAAATGTTATATTCAAACGAAGATATCAAAGCATATGGATCCAAAGGTAAAATTTTGGATGAGTATTTAAAAAAAACAAATATGAAAAAAATTTACTTTATTGATGATCATACAAATCATTTAGATTCTGTTGAAAATAAAAATATCAAGTGTTTTTTTGCAGCTTGGGGATATGGAACCAATAATGGTTATCCAGAATTTAATTAAATAAAGTTATTTATGAATATTGCTCTTGTAATAGGAAAGAAAAATAGCGTTGGCGTACCAGGCAAAAACATTAGAAAATTGCTTGGTAGACCAGCAGCTGAATATGCATTTATAGCTGCAAAATATGCTGGAATTAAAAAAATCTATGTATCGACAGATTCTGATGAAATTGCTAATATTGGAAAAGGCTATAGTTCAATTCATATAGTCAGACCTCCCGAATTAGCTACTCCAGAAGCTTTAACAGAGGATGCATTGCTACATGCATATGAATTTATTAAAAATGACTTGAGTGAAAAGGAAATTACATCAATTACACTATTGTTCTGTAACAATCCAGCAATAAATGTAAATCTATTAAAAAAAGCTATAGATTTTGTATCAAATACGAATGAATATGATTCATGCTTTTCTGTAGCTAAGTATGACATGTTTTCGCCTGCAAGAGCTCGTAAATTAAATGGAGAAAAGGAAATTAAGCCTTTTATTGATTTAAATCTTTTGGGAGAAAAAGTATCATCTATTAGGGACTCGCAAGGATCTTGCTATTTCTGCGATCTATCAATACAGGTTATGAAGCCTTCCTGTTTTGATCAAATGAACGATGGACAGCTTCCATTTAAATGGCAGGGGAAGCGCTCTAAAGCAATTGAAACAGATTTTGGGTTTGATATTGATACAGAATGGCAATATGTAGTTATTGAGCATTGGTTAAAGAAAAAAGGGTTTACTGAAAATAGTATTCCATGGAAGTAGATGCTAAAAAATAATTTTATCAAAAACAAACTCGAAAATGGGGAAAAAGTATTAGGGACTTGGATCGTGATTCCTTCTGTCTCAACAGTGGATATTATATGTTCTGCGGGATTAGATTTTGTAATTATTGACCGTGAGCATGGCCCCATAAGTTTTGAAACTGCGCAAGAAATGGTCATAGCTTGTGAATCTAGGAGTGTTTCACCATTAATTAGGATCGGTAGTATTGATGAAGCTGAGATTTTAAAAGGATTAGATATCGGTGTTCATGGTGTACAGATCCCTAACATTAAAAATGTAAATGAAGTAAAAAATATTATAAAATTTTCAAAATTTCCACCGATTGGGAGTAGAGGCTTTTCTCCTTTTACTAGATCTGGCAATTATTCAATGAAAAATTCAACTAAACTAATAAATGAAGCAAATCAAAACGTTTTGACTGGAATAAATATCGAGGGAAAAGAAGCAATTGATAACATTGATAAAATTTTGTCAGTAGAGCACTTAGATCTTATCTTTATCGGCCTTTTTGACTTATCGAAATCTCTAGGATTGGCAGGTCAAGTAAATCACAAAAAGGTGCTAGATATGCTTGAATTAATTGTTAAAAAAACAATTGATGCTGGCAAATATCCAGGAACTATAGCGACTTCAGATGATAATATGAAAAAATTCATAGAATTGGACTTAAGATTTATTTTATATATGGTTGATTGTGAAATGATTCAATCCTCATATGTCAAAATTAAAAACGAATTTAGAAGAAGTCTTTGAGAACAATCTTAATTCCAGATAGATCAACTAATGCTGATATCGAGAAAAGCATTTTTGGCTCTAATTATAATTTTATAATTCCAAATGCAAAAGAAAATTCAGATATAAGTGATAAAGATTGGTCATCTTGTGATGGTATTCTAGCTTGGCACGATTTAATTTATAATGAAGACACAATTGAGAAGCTTATTAAATGTAAAGGAATTGTTCGTGTTGGAACAGGTTATGACAATGTCGATCTAAAATCTTGTCAAAAAAAAGGAATTACTGTTTCCAATGTACCAGATTACGGTACAGAAGATGTTGCAGATCATACCTTTGCACTTATTCTTGCAAATGAAAGAAATATTATAAATTTTAATCAAGCTGTTAAGGATAAATTGTCCTGGGACTGGAGTCTAGGAAAAGATCTTTCAAGGATTAGAGGAAAAGTCTTTGGTGTAATTGGCTTAGGAAGAATAGGTATGGCTGTAGCATTGAGAGCAAAGGCATTTGGTTTTAATGTTAATTTCTATGATCCTTATAGAAGTAATGGAATAGAGAAATCTTTGAACTTGTCTAGATCTCATTCGCTAAAAGAGCTTTCTAGTAAAGCTGATATAATTTCTATTCACACCCCTCTTAATAATGAAACAAAGGGAATGATTAATAAAAACTTTTTTAGAAGCGCTAAAAAAGGTATTTCTATTTATAATACTGCTCGGGGTGAAATCATAAACCTTGACCATCTTTTTGATTCAATCAAGGAAGGAATAGTTAATAAAGCTGGTCTAGATGTTTTAGATAATGAGCCTATTAATTACGAAAATAACTTTATTAAAGCTTGGGTGAATGATGATGATTGGATCTCTGGCAAACTCATTATCACGCCTCACGCTGCCTTTTATAACAAAGAATCATATATGGAAATGCGTAAAAAAGCTGCAGAAGAATTAAAACGAATTTTAGAAGATAAAAATCCAAGGTATAGTTTGTTTTAGTCAAATTAAGTAATAGGATATGTGTTATTAAATTCTGGTTAAAAAGCTGTAGAAAGTTTTCTTTCAAAAATTCAGAAATTCTATTTTTGGTTTTCCTATCACTGCTGTCAACTTTCTTTGAGTTCATTGGAATAGGTATTTTTCTTCCAATATTTGAAATGATGACAATTGAGGATAATCAAAATATTGATATTTCATCTAAAAGTGAGTTTTATAAATATCTAAAAGATATTTTTTTATTTTTTAAGGTTGAATTCAAAATAGAGCACTTGTTGCTCGTTGCCTTTATTCTGTTTGTAGTTAAGCAATTATTTTTGTTTTATCAAAAAAAACGAAACCTTGTTGTATCGTCTAAAACACACAAAGTAATTAAAGACCAGCTTTTTTCAAAATATCTGCAAGCTAAAGAATCATACGCGGATAAAGTTTCAGTTGGCGATTTAGCGAATCTAGTTGTTACAGAGTCAGCAAATGCCACCAGGGCAATAATGGCGCCAATTCAAATTATTTCCTTATCGATTAATTCTGTCGCAACATTTTCTCTTTTGGTTATTATTTCGTTAACAATGACCTTATATACCCTTCCAATATTAATTCTCGCTTCACTCTTGCCTTATATTTGGATAAAACGTTCAAAAGTAGTCGGCAAGAAAGCATTGCATGCCAATAAACAGCTCTCTACTTTTCTGCATAATAGACTGCGATTTCCAAAATTAATAAAAATATCATCCACTCAAGACCTTGAATCAGAAAATTTCTTGAATTACACAAAAAGGCAGATGTTAAGATCTAATGAAATTAAAACCCTTGGAATAAAAACCAGTCTAGTTATTGAGCCAGCTATAATTGGTCTTTGCATATCAATGATTTACGTAGGTCAAGAACTCTTAGGTCTAGCAATTGGTGAAATAATATTATTTATCTTTTTGATAATAAAATTGATGCCTCTGCAAAGAACCTTGCTGATGCAATTACAGTCACTTAGTGAAAGTAAAGCCTCTATTAATCAAGTTTTATTTGATATAAAAAATATTGAAGATTCAAAAGAAATAGATCATGGTAAAAAAGATTTAGAAACATTATCTGAATCAATAATATTAAAAAATATTTCTTTTTCGTATGATGATAATTATGTTCTAAAAAATATAAATCTTACATTTAAAATGAATGAAATAACTTGCATCCTTGGACCTTCAGGCAGTGGAAAATCAACATTAATTGATTTGTTGCCAAAGATAAGAACTGCTTCAAAGGGAGAAATATTGTTTGATAAAATTGATAGCACAAACTTGACTCTTAGGAGCATAAGAAAACAAATTGCTTATGTGCCTCAAAGTCCTATGTATTTAGGAAGTAGCATTATAGATCAAATTGCCTACGGCTACAATGAAAGGAGCGAAAAAAGAGCTAGAACAGCTTCTATTTTAAGTGGAGCGGATGAATTTATTAGCAAATTGGATAATGGTTATTACACAAGCATCGGCGAAGATGCTGTTAGCCTTTCTGGAGGCCAAAAGCAAAGAGTTGATATTGCTAGGGCTTTATACAGCGAAGCAAAGGTATTAATATTAGATGAGCCAACCAGTGATTTAGATGTTAGAAGCGTTGAAAAATTTTATGACGCCCTTAAAAAGATAAAAGAAGAAAAAAGTATGATTATTATTATTGTTTCTCATGATGTAGAGAAAATGAATTTTGCTGATAAATTCGTATACTTAAATAAAGGTTGTATTGAAGCTGAAGGGGGCTATCAAAATATTTTAAAAAGAATGAGTATGGATAAAAACCCATGAAAAAATTTTTTTTTTATTTTCCAAATCATCAACATAGGAAAACCCCATGGATAAAAGATGTTAAGCTTGACAATTGGAAAAAGCAAAATTTTAACTCAGCCTTAGAAATCTCAATCCTATACACATACTTTGTTTTAAAAAATTATGGATTTAACTGTGAGCTAGTTTCAAAACTGCCAAAAAAGGGCATAGTCTTTGTTAATAATAAAGCAATGAGAAAAATACCTTCATTCAACCCTAACCTTTTTTTAATAAATATGCAAGTTGACAAGACTAGATATATCTTTGCAGATTTGCATGTTGTTTTTAACCAAGCTCTTTCTTGTGAGCTAGATAAGGCATTTAATACATCATATTTAGAACCTTCTTTCTACATACCTCATTGGGTTTCAGATAAAATAATAAAAAGATCAAAACTAAGAAAAAATAGTTTTGATAATATCATTTACATGGGCGCAAATGGTAATCTTTCATCGGAATTTAAATCAGCTAAGTGGAAAAATGATTTAAAGCAACATGGATTAACTTTTAATATTGAGAGAAAAAAATGGTATGATTTTGAAAATTTTGACCTTTCTTTTTTTGTTCGAAAAACAGGAGTTTTGTCAGGAATTCATAAACCTGCTCAAAAATTATATAATTCTTGGGCCGCTGGTGTGCCTGTGATTTGTGGAAATGAAATAGAAATTTTATTATCAAGAAAATCAAAATATGACTTTTTAATTGTTAATAATTATGATGAAGCACTTAATAAAGTCTTATTTTTAAAGAAAAATAATGAATTTAGAAATAAAATGATTAGCAATGGGCTTGAAAGATATAAAAGAGAATTTTCTACTGACATAATTATTAAGAAATGGGAGTTTTTTTTGAAAAAATTCTTACCATATGAGTTTGATAGATGGCAAAAAAGAACAAAAACAAAAAAATTTTCTATTTATTTATCTAAATGTTTATCAAAATTAACAACTGATTTAGAGACTAAAATGAAAGTTTAAAAAATGCAGACTATTATACTAGCAGGGGGTTGGGGTACTAGACTTGGAAGATTAACCGGAACAATGCCTAAACCTATGGTTACTGTAGGAGGCAAACCAATTCTTTGGCATATTATGAAAACTTATTCAGCTTTTGGTTTTAATGATTTTATAATTGCGTTAGGTGTAAAAGCAGATGTTATAAAAGAGTATTTTTATAACTATGAAATTGAAAATTCTGACTTTTCAATTGAATTAGGATCAAAAAAAGTGACATTCCATAATCATCACCTTGAAAATAATTGGAAAGTGACACTTTTAGACACAGGATTAGACACTTTAAAAGGTGGAAGAATTAAAAGAACAGCGAGCTTTATTAAAACCAAAACGAATTTTTTAACCTATGGTGATGGTTTATGTGATATTGATTTAAATGAATTATTACAATTTCACAAATCTCATGGTAAAATGGTGACGATAACTGGAGTTCAGCCTCCTGCAAGATTTGGAGAGATTAAAGAGAAAAAAGGTGAAGTTTTATCTTTTGAAGAAAAGCCTCAAGCCTCAGATGGTCTTATAAACGGAGGTTATATGGTATTTAATAATGAATTACTGGATCATTTAACAGAGGACAAAAATTGTGACTTTGAGTATGGGGCGCTTGAAAATTTGTCATCAAAAGGTGAAGTGATGGTATATAAAAATGAAGGTAATTGGGCTTGTATGGACACTGAGAGAGATGTGGTTTATTTAAACAATCTTTGGAATAAAGATAAAGCATTTTGGAAAAAGTGGTAAATGTTATTTAATTTTTATAAAAATAAAAAAATATTGGTTACTGGCGATACAGGTTTTAAAGGTTCGTGGCTTTGTATATGGTTATCAAAGCTTGGAGCTGACGTTTTTGGATATTCCTTAAATGAGCCTGAAGAAGAATATTCAAACTTCAACCTTTGCAATGTAGGCGAAAAATTAAATCGGGTTGATGGTGATGTGAGAGACTTAGATTTTTTAAAAGAACAATTTAATAAGTTTAAACCTGATATTGCCTTTCACTTTGCCGCACAGTCAATTGTGTTAGATGGTATCAAAGATCCACACGAAACATATTCAACCAACTTAATGGGAACGGTAAATTTTTTTGAAGCATTAAGAGAATCTACAAACACAAAAGTTGGAATCAATGTAACAAGCGACAAATGCTATTTTAATAACAATTGGGTCTGGGGATATAGAGAGAGCGATAAACTTGGAGGAAAAGATCCATATAGCGCTTCAAAAAGTGCATCAGAAATTATATCATCATCATACTTATCTACTTTTTTTGAAACTAAGAATTCTTCAAATATAGCTACTGTACGAGCTGGAAATGTCATTGGCGCAGGTGATTGGAGCAATTTTAGGTTAGTTCCAGATTTTTTTAAATCCAAAAAAAATGATTCACAATTAACCATCAGAAATCCTGATTCAACAAGGCCATGGCAACATGTGTTAGACCCTTTATATGGGTATATGTTGTTAGCTTATAAGCTCTATAAAGATGGTAAAAAATTCCAAGGGCCATGGAACTTTGGTCCATTAAATAATTCAAATAAAAGCGTTAAAGAGCTTGTAGAAGAATTAAGATTTTACGACAATAGTGTTAATTACATCATTAAAGACGATAAAACAAAAGTAGAGGCTAAGCTTTTAAATTTAGATATCTCAAAAGCAAGAAACTTTTTAAGCTGGAGACCAATGCTTGGATTTAAAGAAACTGTAAAATTGACTGCGGAAGGCTATCTCAATGACCTTAGTAATAAATCCCCCTATCAAAACAGGCTAAGAGCTATTGATTATTTCGAAAAAAACTTAAATAATAATGAAATTTGAGATGAAAAATAAAAAAGATTTAAGAAATAAAATTTTAGAGTTGACAAAGGAATATTTTGACAATCATCATTCCGTATCTGAATTTAAACCTGGTGAAGATTATATACCCTATGCTGGGAGAGTTTATGATTTTAATGAAGGTAAAAATTTAGTTGATTCAGCACTAGAATTTTGGCTAACAACAGGAAGGTATGCTAAAGAATTTGAACTTAAATTTGCAAAATTGTTAGGCGTTAGGTCATCTATGCTTACCAATTCAGGTTCATCTGCAAATTTGCTTGCAATGTCCTCTTTAACATCTGACAAACTCGGAGAAAAACAAGTTAAAAGAGGTGATGAGGTTATTGCCGTTGCTGCTGGATTTCCGACGACTGTTAATCCTATATATCAAAATAACTTAGTTCCCGTCTACTGTGATATCGATTTAAAAACACATAATATTTGTATTGATGAATTAGAAAAAGCTAAATCAAAGAAAACTAAAGCGATTTTTCTTGCTCATACTTTAGGAAACCCATTTGACTTAGATAGTATAATGGAATTTGCAGAACAAAATGATTTATGGGTTATTGAAGATAATTGTGATGCATTGGGCTCCACTTGGAATGGTAAGTTAACTGGAACTTTTGGACATTTATCAACTCAGAGCTTTTACCCACCCCATCATCTTACAATGGGAGAAGGCGGAGTGGTTAGTACATCAAAGCCTAAATTAAAAAAAATTGTCGAATCATTCAGAGATTGGGGAAGGGATTGTTGGTGTGAGTCTGGGCAAGACAATAGCTGTGGCAAAAGGTTTGATTGGAATTTAGGAAACTTGCCTCATGGTTATGATCATAAATATATGTATTCCCACATAGGATATAATTTGAAAGCTACTGATATGCAAGCTGCTGTAGGCCTTGCTCAACTAGATAAATTATCAAGATTTATAGATCAGAGAAGAAAAAACCATCAAAAGTATTACGATGCTTTTAAAATGTTTGAAGATTTTTTCTTCTTACCTGAGAAAAATCCGAAGGCTAAACCGAGTTGGTTTGGCTTTATTATAACACTTCGAGAAAACACACCTTTTTCGAGAAACAGTCTTGTTAGATACTTAGAAAATAAAAAAATTGCTACTAGAATGCTGTTTGGTGGAAATTTAACTTATCAACCAGCTTATAAAAATCTCAATCATAGAGTAGTATCTAAACTAGAGAACACTAATTATGTAATGAACAATTCTTTTTGGATTGGAGTTTATCCCGGAATCACTAGTCAAATGCAAGATTATACATTAGAAATTTTCGAAAAGTTTATTAAAAAATATAAATGAAGATTGAAAAATTAGAAATTGCAGGAGCATATCTAATTCACAACTTTTTTGCAAAGGATGAAAGAGGATCATTTTCTAAAGTTTTTAATAATACCAACAAAGTATTAGGAGGTATAAATTTAAATTTTAAAGAAATATATTTTTCAACCTCAAAAAAAAGCGTTATTAGAGGAATGCATTTTCAAACACCACCGCATGATCATTCTAAATTAATTTTTCTAACAAAAGGAAAGATTGTAGACTTGATTTTAGATATTAGAATGTCTTCTGTAACTTATTCTAAATATCTTGCAATAGATCTAATTCAAAATAAAAATGCATTAATAATACCCACAGGGGTAGCTCATGGTTTTGTGTCTTTAAAAAATAATACCACAATAGTGTATTGCCAAACTAGTCCATATAAAAAATCTCATGACAAAGGTATTAGATGGGATAGTTTCGGATATAAATGGGAAGTTCAACAGCCAATAATATCAAAAAGAGATAAATTGTTTAAGCCTTTTGAGGACTTTAGCTCTCCGTTTATTTAATGAAAAAAATTTTTATTACTGGCGGCTCAGGATTTATTGGTTCTCATCTCATAAATTGCTTATCTAGTGATTATAAATTGTTTTGTTTAAAAAGGATTGATAGCAAGCCAAGAATTCCTTTAAATACTGAACCTGAATGGATTGAGGGAAGTATAGACGGAGATCATTCATCCGTATTAAAAGAGTGTGAATTTTTAATTCACTTAGCAGCACATAGCCCCAATTTTCCCTATGACAATATAGAAAATTGCTTGTACTGGAATCTAACTTCTTCATTAAAATTATTGCAGGATGCAAAGCGAGCTGGGATAAAAAAATTTATAATCATAGGAACTGGCTTCGAATACGGTAGAGCTGGGGAGGAATGTGAATTTATCACTGAAGAGACTCCGCTGAAGCCAACAATGACTTACTCTGCTTCAAAGGCAGCTTCTTCGATAATATTTTATCAATGGGCAATTGAAAATAATTTAAAACTTCAATATTTAAGAATTTTTCAAGTCTTTGGTGAAGGTGAAGATGTAAGCAGGTTGTGGCCTTCGATGAAGATTGCTGCTGAAAATGGAGATGATTTTATCCTTACTAAGGGTGAGCAAGTTAGAGATTTTACTTCAATAGAATACATTGTTAAAGAGCTTAAAAATTCTCTAAATTTTAATAAAGTAAAAAGCGGTATTCCAATAATTCGAAATTTAAGCCGGGGAAAGCCACAAACTTTAAAAGAGTTCTCTACATACTGGTGGAAAAAATGGAATGCTAGTGGAAAGTTAATTTTTGGAGAAAAACCGTATAGAGAAAATGAAGTTATGCGTTTTGTTCCAAAAAAAAATCAACAAAAATGGCAATAAATACAGATCCCGATATTAAAAAAAGAATGAGACTGGGTGATGTTATCTACTTAAGGATGAAAATCTTTATATTGCATCAAATCTTAAGAAAATGTATCAGGTTTATACATAAGTTAGTCTTTACAAATCCTAATCTTAAAAAAAGATTAAATCGTTCAAGCAATAATGTTTCTAACAATGTTATAACCAGAAATCTAGACACAATAAAAGGCTATAAGAAAAATGGATGGGGTTTCACTGATAATATTTTAGACGATGATTTATGTAAAGAAATCGATGATAATTGGCCTAATAGATTCCATTTTGATGTTGGTCGTTCTTATTACAAATTTTATAGTACTGGCTTTTCTTTTAAAAATATTAATAGTATTTCCTATTCCCTCAAAGATGATCTGTTAATCAACGAAACACCTTTTATTCAATCACTTTTATGGTATAAAAAACTTGTCGAATATCTTCGCTCTGATGATTTGGCAATAAGAATCAGTAATATTTGTGGACAGAAAATGGTATTTTCTGGAGGCATTCTATCTGATGCTAGAGAGGGAAATTGTGTTGCAATGCATCGAGATAGCGTGTCGCTTAATAAAAATATGTCGAACAGATTGCAAATGATGATATTTATATCTTCTGCTCCAACGCCACATTCAGGAGAGTTGTGCTTAGCAAGAGATAATAAGTGGGAGGACATAATATTTACACCTCCCTCACTCAATAATACGGCACTATTGTTTAATAAATCATTAAATTTTTATCATGGATTTTACCCCATCGCGAGAGGAAAATTTAGAAAAGCAATCGGAGCAACTTTTGCTTCAGTTGACGATGAAGGTATTTTGTAATTTTCCTTATAATATGATAGATATAACCAATTGCGACTAAAAGAAACTTTGATTAGTATTGCAAAAAAAACCAACAATTTTAGAGAATCAATAGTTAATCAATCAAACATAAAATGGATTGGTAATTCAAATTCATATAATGATTTTATAAGAATTTTTAACAATAATGAAATTAATGAACATTCTATTTTAAAATTCTTAAGAACCCAAGAAGGAAATTTCTCATTTTTGATTGAAAATGAGAAATTAATTTATTTTGCTGTTGATATAATTTCTAGCTATCCAATTTTCTACACTAAAACAAAAAAAAGTATTAAAATATCAAATTCTGCTAAAGAATTAAAAAAAGTATTAAAAAGTGAAAAAATTTGTGATGATTCATTGGTAGAATTTTATTTATCGAGCTATATATCAGGGTCTAAAACAATTTTTAAAAATTTAAAAAAAATAGAACCCGGGCAGCTAGCTATTTATAATAAATCTAGTAATAGTTTAATTAAAAAAAGTTATTTTGATTACTCCCCAAAAACAAAGGTCAGGTTAACCAATGATATAAATAAACATTTTGAAAATTTAGACAAAATAATTGATAAAATTTTTTCAAAAATTATTAAAGAATCGAAAAACAGAACTATTTGGGTGCCTTTAAGCGGGGGGCTAGATTCTAGATTCATTTTATCAAAACTTGTTTCACTTGGTTGTACAAATCTGTATTCATTTTCATATGGGCCAAAAGGAAACTATGAAGCGCAGCAGGCAAAAAAAGTATCAAGTATTTTAAATGTACCTTGGATTTTTGTAAAAACAGGCTCAAGACAAGCTAGGAATTTATATCTTTCAAAAGAGAGAAATAGATATTGGGATTTTTCAAGCGGTTATTATTCTTTACCATCTATGATGGAATTCGAAGCTATATATAAATTAAAAACTAAAAATATCTTGGATAAAGATTCAATTATTATAAATGGGCAAACTGGTGATTTTGTCACGGGTGGCCACATTCCATTAATATTCAAAGATATAATAAAATCTGAGGATTTAGTGAAATTTATAATTAAAAAACACTATTCAGTTTGGAAAAGTGACTTAACCTTAATTTCTACTGAAATTATAAAAAATAAAATTTTTAAATATTTAAACCTAAAGAAGAATCAGGTTCTAAGCTTGAATGAGTTTGCATCCTTATTTGAAAAATGGGAGTGGTATTCTCGCCAATCAATGTCAATTTCTGGAGGTCAAAAGCTTTACGATTTTTATGGTTACAGCTGGAGACTTCCCTTTTGGGATATTAATCTAGTTAACTTTTTTATGAATTTGCCAATTGAATTAAGAAAAAATCAATCTCTATTTAAGGCTTACTTGAAAAATTATAATTATAAAAATTTATTTTTAAATTATGAATCAGAAAGTAGAAGGTGGAAAATAGGTCAGCTTTTATTTTTAAGGCCTATAAGTTTTATACTAAAAATATTAGGATTTAATAATCAGAAATTATATCAATATTTTAGTTATTGGAGTCATTATCATAATCAATATTCGTTCTACGGTATTAAATTTTTTTTTAAACATATAGGAAAAGCAGTTGTACCCCCAGAGGCTAGAGGTGTAATAGCCCTCGGTGTTCAAGCCTGGTTGGAAGAAAATGAACTAATTGATAAAATAAAGACAGGAAAGATAAATTCGTAAAAAAAATAAAAAATCAAAAAAATTATTAATTTTAAGATTTTATTCTCACTTTTCAAGCTTATTTAAAGATAAGAAATGGCAACCGAAAGGCATGCCTGCAGTATATAAATTAATAGAAAAATTAAATAAACATAACATTGACACTGATGTAGTTTTTATTTCACATAATTATGACGATGTAGTCAAAAATTATAAAAAACTTAAAATAAAAGAATTAAAAAATATTAATTTTTATTTATTCCCATATGTAAAACCAATATTGCCAGGATTAACATATCTAAAATTAAGACACTTATTTAGATTTTATAATCTCATAAGATGCTCATATTATGATTTAATTTATTGCGATAGAGTAAACGTTGAATACGGTGGTATTTTTTCAAGAATAGGCTATAAGGTTATTTTACGATTGCATGGCGTAGCATTTCTTAATAGCACTATTAAGCCTTTAAAAAAATCATTTTTCCCCTCATTAGAGTATTATCTGGGATTCAAATCCTCCTTTTCTTCTGTGATCTGTTCAATTGATGGAAGTCCGTGTAGGCATTTTATTCAATCCAAAATGAAAAAAAATATAAAATCATATCACTTGCTAAATGGTGTAGATGAGTTTAAGAAAACTCAACCTCTAATAAATATAAGGGAAAGATACAACCTTGATCCTTCAACAAAAATTATTTTATCAGTAGGAAGAATATCTTTTGATAAATCACCGCAATTATTAGTGGAATCATTAATTAAACTAAAAAAAATTAACTATAATTTTTTTGCAATATTTGTTGGCGCAGGACCATTATTGAATGAAATGCAGAATGTTGTAATTAAAAAAAATCTCCAAAAAAATATAATTTTTATTGGTTCTGTACCTCACAAAGAAATAGATAGTTTCTTACTACAGTCAGATATATTTATATCATTAAATTTATGTGGCAATTTAAGTAATGCTGTTTTAGAAGCAATTAATTATGAGAAATGTATTATAAAGTTAGACTTTGATAAAATAACTAAGAGAGATGAGCATTTAACAGATAAAAAAATTAGAGAATCTTTTGTTTTAATTAAAAAAGAAGACATCTATTCTTCTTTACACTTAAAAATTGACAAAATAATTAAAAATAAAGATATAATGAATAGTAAAATTGATAAAATAAAAATTTTAAAAGAAAAATATTTAAATACTTGGGACGATAGAATAGATGAAGAGCTAAGTATTATAAATGAAACAGTTAGAACATAATGAATATTGGAATTTTTATGCTTCCATATCTTCCAATTATTGGAGGAGCCCAAACACAAGCTCATGGCTTAGCTACAGCATTAAAAAATTTGGATAATGAGGTTACTGTTTATGCTTCAAAAAAATGCGTTAATAATATAAAAACAAACGGTTGGGTATTTAACTACAAACTAAAGCCCTGCAATTCCGCCAAATATCCTCTGCTAAGTATTAGCAGAGGATTGTGGTATCATTTAACAAAAAAATCAATAATTGACTGTATCATATCAGATAAAATCGAGATTGTCCAGTTAATTATGTCATGGCCATGGATATGTGTTGCTAAAGATATAAAAAAATTAGGAAAACCAATAATTTTAAGAACAGCTGGTGATGACATACAAACTGATAATGATCTTGATTATGGGGTAAGGTTAAATAAAAAAAGAAATAATTTGATTTTAAATTCTTTGAATTATGTAGATAATTTTATTGCAATTAGTGACTCGATAAGAGAAGAATATTTAAAATTAAATATTCCAAAAAAGAAAATTACAAATATTCAAAACGGAATTGACGTTAATAAAATATATAATTTTAAAATAAATAAAAACAGCACAAGGAAAAAGTTTAATTTGCCAGTTGATAAGAAAATAATTATTTCAGTTGGCAGAAATCATCCAAAAAAAGGATTTATTGATTTAATAGATTCACTTAAAATACTTAACCAAAAATCAAATAAGTTTGCAGTATTAATAGTGGGAGAAGAATCAAAAAACCTTTTAAATCATGCAAAAAAAATTGGGCAAGAAAGAAATTTTCTTTCAATCGACAAGATCGAGCCTAAAAGAAATATATCCTTTCCATCTGATGACTTAATAAGTTTATATAAAAGTTCAGACTATTTTGTATTACCGTCATACATAGAGGGCCATCCAAATGTTGCAGTAGAAGCATCAATATCTGGCTTGCCTTTAATTTTAACTAATGCGCCAGGCTGTAAAGATATAATTAAGCATGAATATAGTGGCTTATCGATCAATACTAATAGTCCGAATGAAATTTCAGACTCTGTTATAAGATTAGAAAAAGATATAAATCTTAAAAAAAAGATTATAAAAAACAGTAAAAAAAAGTTAATTCAAAATGACTGGAATTTCGTTGCAAAAAATTATCTAAGTCTCTACAAAAATATGAACATGCAATTAAATTTAAAATGATTACTGTTTTAACAGGGTCATTAATTGGTGGTGGCGCTGAAAAAAATTGTGTTTTATTATGCAATGAACTTGCTAAAAGAGGCTATGAGGTAAATGTGTGGGTTTTGCAAAAAATAAATTTAAAGTCAATCCCTCTTAGCAAAAAAATAGCAGTCACTAGTTTGAATCTAAAATATTCGAGATCTAGTTTTTTTAAAATTCTAACACTATTAAACAAAAAAAATCCACCCATAATCTTTTCTTATAATCCTCAGCTATCTGTAATTCTTGTCATGATAAGAATTATATATAAAAAAAAATTCAAAATCATTTCAAGATCAATTAACACATTGTCACATGAATATTCAAATAAAAATTCTCTATGGACTAAAATTGTAGTAAAGTCTTTCGTTAAATTTTTTTATAAAAAATCTGACTTAATAATTGCTCAAAGCCTTGGAATGAAGAATGATTTGAAAAGTTTTTTCGGCATAGATGAAAATAAAATTTCAACAATTTATAACCCTGCTTTTTTGCAAAATAATCAGAGCGATGGTATAAAATCAGGCAAAATTAAATTACATGAAATTCTTTATATCGGTAGATTTGAAAAGCAGAAAAATCTTTTTACACTCTTGGAACTTTTTTCTCAAATGGCAAAAATCGATGATAAGCTTAATATGAGAATGGTTGGAGAGGGGTCTTTAAAAAATAAAATTATCAAGCTCATTAATATTAATGGGCTTGATAAAAAAATTATAATTCAAAACTATGACAATAACCCTTATGATCTTTATAAGAAAGCCAAGACAACAGTATTGGTATCAAATTATGAAGGTATGCCAAATGTTTTACTAGAATCTATATCTTTAGGTACCCCTGTAGTGTCATTTGATATAGATCATGGTCCAAGAGAAATAATTAAAAATGGGGTTAATGGTTTTTTAGTTCCAAATGGTGATAGAAAATTATTTATTAAAAGAGTTTTTGAAATAATTAATGGAGATAAAGTCTTTAATATTAATAATCTAAAAAAATCAATAAATAAGTTTTCACTGGAAAATGTGATTGACAAATATGAAAAAGAAATAAAAAGAATCGCAGATAGTTAAAAAAATGCTAGATAGTTCTAAAAATTTAAAAAAAATAAGCTTTTTTGGATGGACTATAATACTGAGCGCAGTGCTGCCACTATACACTCCAAAATTCATAATTATGTCAATTCCATTTCTTCCTGGCGAAATAATAGGTCTTATACTGGCAATTTATTTTTTAGTTAGAGGAGTGCCTATTAATAATTTTACAAAGTATTTTTTCTTTTATACGTTAATTATATTTTTTTCAACCTTTTATGCTCATTTTTTTCGAGATGGAGTATTTAGTTTTTCAATGCCATTGTTATCATTAAAAAGAATTTTAATTGTTTTAGTTTTCTATTCAGGATTTTTTTTGATAAAAAATGAGAGGTTAAAGGTTTTAAAAAAAATTATTTTTTTTTACTCTGTTCCATTCATAATTCATCTGTTTTATATATTTTATAATTTTGCATTTGAAGGAGTTGATTTAAGAGACTTTTGGAGTAAGGATCCAAAAGTAAATTTAACATTATTAACTTCATTTAATCTTGTTGATGGATCTGTGAGTTTTATTGGTAATGCTGGCACTTCAGTACAATTAGGGGTTTTTTGTTCCTTTTTATCAATTATATTTTTGAGTCTTTATACTACATTAAATAAATATAAATATTTAATTGCACATATTTTATTTTTATTTGCTTTAGTATTTACTGCAAGTAGAAGTGGGCTATTATCGTTATTTATCGGCTTGACATACTTCATTGTTATTGATCGAACAAATAAAAAGTATTCATATTCTATTTTTTTATTTTCAGGATTAATTCTTTTATTTTCATTCACGTTCGAAATAATTTCACAGTTTGGATTGATAAATCGTCTACTTAGCGCAGAAAGTCTATATGATACTAGCGCTAGCTTGAGAATATATATATGGAAATCGTTTATTTTAGGTTTGGTTAATTATCCATTAATTTTTTTAATTGGTGTTGGTTACAATGATGACGTCGCATCAAATATATTTAGATTTGGTGATCAATTCATACCAAGTAGTTTTGAAAATATGTTTATAGATTCACTCGCTTTTGGAGGTATTTTTTGCCTCACTTTTTTATTGGTTACTTGGCATTCCCTGTTTAAAATGGCACAAAATTATCCCAAAATAAATAATGAATATTATAGAGCAATATTTAAAGGAGTATATGCTTTCTTACCTGGATATTTTTTAGCAAATTTTTTTGGTAATTCTTTTCAAACAGATTTTTTCCAGAGTTTTTTTCTCATTGTACTTGGTATAATATATTTTGATTCACGTATTTCAATAAAACCTAAAAAAATATAAAATGAAAATAAAAAAAATTCTTATAACTGGTGGCTTAGGAATGATTGGAAGTACAATTGCTTCAAAGTTAATAAATCTTGGGCATGAAATCACTATCCTAGATGCAGAAATTGCTCGGTATGGAGGTAATCATTTTAATATAAATGAAATTAAAGATAAGATTACTTATGTTAAAGGAGACATTAGAAACAAAAAATTAATTGACTCCTTAGTCATTCAAAAAGATATAATTTTTAACCTTGCTGGGCAGGTTGATTATAATCATAGTCTCATAGATCCTATTTTAGACAATGATATAAATTGCAAAGGCCATTTGATTGTCTTAGATGCGTGCTTAAGACTAAATAAAGATGCTAAAATAATCTTCTCTGGTTCTAGAATGCAATACGGCAAAATAAAGCATAATCCAGTTACTGAAGACCACCCTATGAACCCGTTAAGTGTATATGGGGCAAATAAGCTTGCTGCTGAGAATTATTATAGTGCATATTTTAAACACTATGGTATAAAAAGTGTAACATTTAGGATAACTAATCCCTATGGACCAAGAGCTCAAATAAAAAAACCAAGCTACTGTATTTTGAATTGGTTTATAAGACAAGCTATGGAGAATAAAACTATAAAAATTTTTGGTGAAGGAGAACAGCGTAGAGATTATATATATGTTGATGATATTGCTGATGCGATGATATTATCGTCCTTTGAAGACAAAACTAACGGAAATGTTTATAATTTAGGGTATGGCAAGTCAACTAAATTTATAACTATGGCAAACTTAATTGTTGCAACCATTGGCAGTGGTAATGTAGTTAAAACTGAATGGCCGAAGAATTGGGAAAACGTTGAAACCGGATCTATAGAAATAAGTATGAAAAAACTAGAAAACCATTTGAATTGGAGACCATCTATTTCTTTAGAAAATGGTATTATAAATACTTTTAATTTTTATAAAGAAAATAAAAATTTCTATTGGTAATCAACTCATAAAAAGGAGAACATAGATTAAAACTGTTACTCATTTTACTAAAACATTTTTCCCTTTTGCTCATGGAGGTATTGAAGAAGCTGTCAGGCAGATAGGAAAGTCTTCATTAAAAGAGGGTTTTAATGTAAGGGTTGTATCAATAGCAGATAAATATCAAATAGAAAAAATACATGGTTTAGATGCTATATCATTTAAGAAAGATTTTACTTTTTTATCTAGCCCATTTAGTTTTTCTCTTTTTAAGCAATTTAAAAATTTAACTGATGAATCCGACATTCTGCATTTTCATTTTCCTTGGCCAACAATAGAGCTTCATACTTTACTAACAACAATAAAAAAGCCAACTATATTAACCTTTCATTGCGATGTAGAAAAATATAGATTCATAAAGCCATTTTATAATCCTATTATAAATCAATTCTTAAATAAAATGTCTCATATAGTATCAACTAGTGAGAAGTTAATTGAAAACACAAGTGTTCTCAAATCAAGAGAAAAAAACTGTTCAGTTATAAATTTATGGTTGGATGAGTCTCGCTTTCGTAAAAAAACTCAACCAACTAATGAGATTCAAAAACTTGTAAAAAGTAATAATAATTTTGGAATCTTTATAGGCGCTCTTAGATGGTATAAAGGCTTAGATATACTACTTAGCGCCTCAAAAAAAACAAAGTATAAAATTTTTATTGTTGGCACTGGCCCAATGAAAGAAAAGCTTGAAAATAGAATTGATAAAGAAAAAATTAAAAATGTTAAGATTTTAGGCTTTCTAGAAGATAGCGATTTATTTTATTTGATAAAAAACACAACATTTACAGTTTTGCCATCAATATCGCCTGCAGAGGCATTTGGTCAAGTCTTACTAGAATCTATGTATTTTAAAAAACCATGTATAACAACATCGCTAGGGACAGCAACAGATCATGTGAATCTTCACAATGAAACAGGTTTTGTTGTGAAGCCAAACAATGTGGAAGAATTGACAAATGCAATGAATAAACTATTTGGAAATAAAGAAATCTGTGAAATATTTGGCACTAATGGATATAAGAGATACTTGAGTAATTTTTCAGAAAAATCAGAGTCACACAAATATAATAAAATATATTTTGATCTATTAAAATAATAAAATTTTTTTAGTAGGTACTTTAATCTTACAATAATGGAAAAAAAAAGAAAAAAAATTTTAATTTTTATAGAAGTATGGAAGCCTTTTATTGGTGGTGGTCAAATTTTTACAGAATATCTTATTAATGGTTTAGTTAAAAATCATAATTATTCAGTTACCATGATTACTAGAAAATTGAGAATAAATGATAAAATCTATGATTCCAATGAAATAAACAAAGGACATTTAGAAATATATAGATTAGGTTATTTAACTAAGATTGATAGCATAATAGGAAAGCTAAGTTGGATTTTTCATTCGTTTTTTTTTGCTTTCAATATTAGCTTTTCGCTAATTCATTCTATGCCTAATTTAGGCGCATTACCTGGTAAGCTGTTATCATCAATTAAAAAAAAACCTATCGTTTTTTCAATACAAGGTTCAACATATCAACTTAAAACTAATAGGTATAATTTCGTAAAGAGAATTAAAAATTATTTTCTTAAAATAATTCAACTAAAAATAAATTACGATTGTGTAATTACAGATAATTCTCAATTAATTCAATTATTTCCAAAGAAAAGAAAGGCTCATTTCATAACCAATGGTGTTGATATTAACAAATTTTATTCACTCAATAAAAAAAGGTCTAAATTCAAAATAATTTCAGTGGGTAGACTTCACCCTCAAAAGGGTTTTTTATATTTAATTAAATCATTACAATATGTTGTAAAAAATAACAATAACATTGAATTATCAATTATTGGAAGTGGCAATCAATTAGATAGGCTTACTTATGAGGTTAGAAAGTTATCTCTTGAAAAGTATATTAAATTTTTAGGAGATATCTCTTACGAAAAACTTCCAAAGTATTATAGCAATTCTGATTTATTTGTTCTACCATCTTTATTTGAGGGTCAGCCATTGTCTTTGCTTGAAGCATGGGCATCCTCATTGCCAGTCCTTGTTACTGATTGTGGTGAGAATATCAATATGGTAAAAAATAACATAAATGGATGGATTGTCCCATCTAAAAATGCTTATGCTTTATCTGATAAATTAAATCATATTCTTAGCTTACCTAGTAAAACAATAAAACAGGTAGGTGCCAATGGCAGAGATCTAGTGACTGAAAAATATGGTTGGGATACAAAGATAAATTTGATTCAAGACATCTATAAGAAGCATATAAAAAAAAATTGAAATAATAAAAAAATAAAAGATTATGCAACTACCACTTCTATTATATTTTATGCTATGTACAATCATTTTTAGTTTTGCTGTAAAGCTCTTACCACAATTTTTTTTAGATAAGCCCAATACAAGAAAAAAACATCTAAAAGCTACGCCACAATTTGGAGGAATAGTTTTTAGCACGATATTTTTAATTACTATTGCCGTTAAAAACATAGCTCCAAATTGGTTTGTATACTGTGGTTTAATTACAGTTTTGATTGGGGCGCTTGACGATAAATATGACCTGCCTTGGAGTATTAAATTATTAATCCAACTCTCAATTATGTTTTATATATCCTATACATTTTGGGGGGACTTTAATTCAATAGTTTTTTTTAATTTTTCAATTCCTGTCAGTCCATTTGTACTGTTAATTATATTTTCTTTATGGTTTATTGGAGTTTTTAATGCTGTTAATTTAATAGATGGATTAGATGGGCTAGCTGCTGGTTTCATTTTTTTATTTTGTATTTCAATTTCAATTGTTTTTGGAAATGAAATTAAAATGTTTTCTTTGTATTTATCTATTTTGATGTTGTCTTTTTTGCTTTTTAATCAAAGATCTGCTAAAGTATTTATGGGCGATTCAGGCAGTTTATTTTTAGGCTTTTTTGTTGCGGTTATACCATTACTTCAAAAAACATATGATATAGATAATTATTCTAGTTTAGACATGACCCCTTTTTTAATATTATCATCATTTTTAATTGCTGACACTACCCGTGTTTTTTTAACTAGATTAGTTTCAGGTAAGAGCCCAATGGATGCTGATACAATCCATCTTCATCATCTGATTCTTCAAAATAGCGGGAGCTACTTGTTGACTTTGTTCATTATTTTCTTTTTGTCATCAATTTCAGGATCTTTAGCATATTTAAATGAGGTTTTCAGTTTTAATTCCTTAGGTATGTTAATTCAAATTTCGCTTTTATTTTTATTTATTTTAACTCCTCCTGCACCTACCTATGTTAATTTTATATGGAAATATTTTAAGCCATTTTATATTTGGCAAAAAGAAAATGATTTATCATATAAAAGCCAATCATATGAAAAGACTTTGATGGTTTCTTTTTTTATGATGATTTTATGTTTATTTTTTTTATCTAACGTTTATTTAGAATTATTTAATTTATCAAATGCTTTAATTTTTTTAATCTTTTTAATTTTCATTACTTTTAATCTCAATGATAAAATAATAATTCCTTTCGTTCAAATTACTGCTTCAATATTATTTCTTGAAATTGGAGACAGCGCCAATCTTAATATCCTAACAAAACTTATGTCTCTTTTATTAATAATTTCTTACGCTGTTTTCACATTTAAAAAAACTAAAGGTACAGGTTTCACTACTTTTTCAGCCTTAGATATATTAGTCTTTTTATTCTGTATGAACGGATTTTTTCTTTCATTTGTTTTTAATATTTATGATACATGGTTTTTTATCATTATTTTAAGCATGTGGTTTAATATCGGATTTTTATTTAGGCAACTATCGTCTTTTTGACACTTAAAAAATATCATATTTATTCATTGTGATTACTCGTCAAATATTTAAACCAATTTTTTATATAAGTAATATTTTTATTTTATATTTTCTCAATTTTCTATTTTCGCAAAACTTCTTGCCAGCAGATCCTAATTATATTTTTTTAAATGAAAAATATCAATACGATAACAAGATTCCATTTATTTCAAATAGCTTTAGACCCATTTTTTTCACGACAGATTCCTTGTCAATAAATTTTAATTTTTTGTCTGAAGGCTATCTAAACAATAATTCTCCAAATCAAGAGAATATGGATTTGCGCTATTTTTCTAAAGGATATGGAATATTTAATTCGTTTAGTCTGGCATTGAATAGTCCGCTATTTTCACTAATGATTGAGCCTTATATTTATAATGAAAAGTTTTATGACACTAAAGATATAAATCGTCAGGGTACATTTAAAGTATTGAATGACAGAAAGTTGAATAGAAATTTTTTCTTTAAAAGGAACAATAAAAACATTAGAAATTTTTTAGCTTTTTTTCATTATAAAGGTTTTGGTTTTGGATGGCACGATGGTAATAGATGGTGGGGGCCAGGTTTTCATTCAACTTTACAAATGACAAATAATACAACTCCAATGCCATCACAAATAATTGGCACAATAAATGAAATCAAATTAAAAAATATAGGCTTATACGGCCTCTATACTTTTAGCAGACTGAATGAAGAGACAGGTGTTAATGCAATATATTATACGGCCCTTAATGGTCAAGTTACTTGGTATGGCCCAATTTACATATCATTCGGATTTAGCAGAAATTATATTACAGGAGGCATGTCCATTAATAATTACGTATGGACTGCTTCAGATGCAAGAAAAATTATATTTGAGGGTCTATTAACAAATAATCTATTAAAGAAAGAATATACTGTAGGTGGTCACGATTATTGGGATCAATCTATATCTACATACATTACGTTTAACATGCCTAAGAGAAATCTAAAACTATATATGGAACTAGGCTTTAATGATAATAGGATGTACTTAGCTGACTTAATTTCTCAGCCAGACCATAGTATGGCAACAATAATTGGGATAAGAGACTATGGTATTGGTTCAGATAAAAATTGGATATGGGGATTTGAATGGACAAATCTAATGACAACCTACTCATCGCGGCATAGACCATCGGGTTCAGGGACATGGTATAACAAATATAATTATGATTTCAATACATATTATGGAAGAAGATGGGGTGCACATTCAGGTTCTGACTCAGATGATTGGACAATATACTTAGGATATTTATCTAATAAATTAATTATACTACCTAAAATTAATTACGAAAGACATGGGATAGTGACACATAGACCTGCTGAGGTAAAATTTGAATTATCGTTAGAAGCTAAATATAATTACAATGATACATGGTATGGTATCTATCTTGAAAAACAATATGAAGCATTTTTAGGTTTTCCAGATTATTTCTACGTAGATAATAATAACAATCCGGTTGATTCTACTGATGGAAAGCTTGCTGGTACTAGATTAATTACAACTCTAATTTTTTCGATATCTAAATCAATCAACATTAAATAATTAATTTTATTCGGTTTATCAATTAAAAAAATTGAAAAAAATTCGTTTTATATATAATTTAGAACAAAAATCAAATATTAATCTTTTTTTTTAAAAAAAATTATAGCTTAAATTTAATATAATAAACATAGAAATAAATTCACATGAACCGAATTAAATTAATATTATACCTTATTTTTTTCACATTTTTAAATGCTCAATCACCGGACGAATTAAAAAAATTCATGGAAACATATGATAAAATAAAAATTGATCAACAAGCAAATAATATAGTTAAAGAAGGCATCGAAATGGAATCAAGTGAAGTTGGGCCGGTTAAGTTGTTAGTAACTCCTTCTGATATTGATTCGTATTATAATGAAAAAATAAAATCTTTAAAATTTGAAATGAATAAATTGTCTAAGCTATTATTTCAAATTGATAGTACTGCTACTTTAGTTGATTTTGGTTACAATTATTTTTCACTACGTGATTCTATCAATTTTTTAGATAATTTAAAAATTACACCTAATTATGTTTTAGGATTCGGAGATGAAGTAATAATTTCTGTTTGGGGCCAAGTAGAACAATATGAAAAATTAATTATTCAACGTGATGGATCTGTGTATGTTTCTAATGTTGGCTTGCTTTTTCTTTCAGGTAAGACACTTGCCGAAGCAAAATCGTATGTTAATGATAAATTTTCTAAAGTTTATTCAACTATTAATTCCAAACCCCAATTAACTTTTGTAAACATCTCTGTTGGTTCAGTCAAAAATATTAATATCAATATTTCTGGACATGTTAAGTTTCCAGGTAACTATATTGTTAGTCCATCAATTAACGTTCTTAATGTAATAATTCTTGCTGGTGGTATTAATACCACAGGTTCACTAAGATCAATTTATTTGATTAGAAATGGTGTAACTATTGATTCTTTGGATTTATACCCAATCATCAGTGGACAAAGTTTCTCTTTTGATAGCTTTAATTTGTCTGATGGTGATTATTTGGTCGTACCAGCTAAGGGTGAAACGATATCCATAACCGGCTCTGTTAGGATGCCAGGTTTTTATGAATTAAAAAATGACAATATTAAAACCATTATGAACTATTCTGGAGGCAAAGATCGCAATGCTTTAAATAAGACTTATTTATATAGAAACAATGGTTTTAACCTACATGTCAGTGAAAACAATTATGACGAAATTACCCTATTAAATGGTGATAGCCTTGTTGTCCCATTAAAAAATATAAATCCTAAAAACATTTCTATATCTATAGATAATAGACAACCCTTCGATATACCTTGGATTAATAATTTAACTTTTGAAGATATTTTTGATTTTGGAAATATTAATGTATCCAATATTAAAAAAATTGAAATTGTTAGAAGAGTTGATGATATAAATTATGAAACATACTTGCTTAATGGTTTTGATAAAATTGACTTTAGTTTTGAGCCATATGATTTTATTTCAATACAGCTCTACAATGCTTATAATAAAATTAGCACTGTGTACATAGGCGGCTACATTAGTTCTCCTGGTAATTATCCACTAATAAGAAATAATGAAACATTAAATACCTTAATTGAAAGGGCTGGGGGATTAGTAGGTTTTTCTAGCCTCTCAAGCTTAATCATAAAAAGAGACTCCTTAATTATTGGATCCTCTGATGGCAATATACTTTTAACACCCGAGGATTCCATCATTGTAAATTCAGTAAATGCCACAGTTACAATTGAAGGCTCTGTTCATAATCCGGGAAGTATTCAATGGATAGAAGATAGAACTGCTAAAGAATATATTGAATTGTCAGGAGGATTAACAGCTTATGGTGATAAAAAACATGTTACGTATATCGAACCATATGGAGAAGCATATAGAATTAAAGTCAATAGCAGAAAGTATCTATCTCCAGGAAGTAAAATAATCGTTAGTGAAAAACCGTCAAACCAATTAGATGTAAAACCTGACAGGTTTCAGCAGTTCAGTTCATTAATTTCTTCCTTGGTAACAATTGCTATTTTGGCTAACTCAACTTCTCAATAAACTTTAATATCGATATGAAAATTTTATTTCTATTAATTATTTTTTTGTCATGCGATGATATTGGATCCAACTATGATTGGAGAGAAAATTTTGAGAATTCTTATTATCGGATTTTCGGAACATTAGGTTATGATTATGGATGGAACGCAACTTATTCACCATTTGATAATGGAACAATAATCATCGGGTCTCAACAGCCAGAAATAGATGGAGAAAGGAAGTTATGGGCTATAAAAACTAATGATAATGGATTTGTATCATGGGAAAAACCCTTTGGAGGGAATGCTAATTCTGAAGGTTTAGATGTCATTTCGACATCAGACGGAGGCTTTTTATTTGTTGGTTATTCATGGTCTTTTGGCAATGAACAGCAAGTTTACGCGGTAAAAACAGATTTTCATGGTCAAATTATATGGGAGAAAAATTACGGTGGATCAATGTGGGAAGTGGGCAGTGCAGTGATTGAACTGAAAGAGGGTGGGTACGGCATTTTAGGGCACTCCAACAGTCCTGGAATATCGTCAGGCAATACCGACATTTTCCTATTAAAAATAGATGTAAATGGCAATTTGATATGGCAAAAAGCATATGGAAATAAAGATTTTCCAAATCACGAGTGGGGTAATGATTTTGTTCAACAAGACGATGAAAGTTTTTTAATAGTTGCTACTATTGATAGGTATAGTAAAGGCAGCAAGAATGCTTTAATTATTAAAACTGATAAAAATGGAAATAAATTATGGGAAAAAGAGTTAATTGACTTAAGCGATATAAATGAAACATCTTATAGCATATCAACAAATAAAAATAATCAAGTCTATATTGTAACCGCTATCAATTCTACGAGCGAAGTAAATAGTTACAATCCCAGGGTAATCAAAATGGATACTGCAGGTAATATCCAATGGCAAAAAAAATTCAATTCAAACTCATTTGACTATCATAATTTCAATTTACATGTAACAGATGATGATGAATTATTATTGGTCGGCTCTACAATAAATCAAATTTCAAATAAGACAAATTCAGATATATTTTTATTAAAAATTGATTCAAATGGTAATCTATTAAATTCTCAAGCCTTTGGAACAGACGACCATGACGATTGGGGGTCATCGATATTTGAAAAACCCAATGGTGAAATTATTTTATTAGGCTCAACTAAATCGTATAATTCAAGCTTGTTTGATATTATACTCTATGGAATTAAATAAAAGGGTTTCAATAATTAATATAAATAAAAAAAATAATAAAACTCAGAATGCAGAAGAAGTTGTATTGGATATAATGAAGCATTTTGGATTTAGAAGAAATTATCAAGTAGCAAAATATTTTAATGTTACACCTCAAACATTGTCAGGTTGGATTAAATCTGGTGAAATTCCTTCAAAGCATATAATGAAATATGAATTAGAAATTAATAATGAAAATATTAATAAAGGACAAACTGAATTATTGCAAAAAAAGGAGGGCATTTCTAGAGAAAAAAATGAAGAAGAAATAGTATACAAATGGAACAGCTTTTTTAAACTTCTGAAACAGAACTTAGCTATAATTTTTTTATTACCATTATTAACAACATTTTTAACAACAATTTTTGTTTTTTATGTATCTAAACCAGTATATACGTCAAAATCTAAAGTGTTACCAATCTCAGAAAATGGAAACACATCAAATAGCTTTTCTGGTTTTGCTAGTCAATTAGGCATAAATATTCCTCTCAATATAGGAGGAAAAGTTCCATGGGATGAAATTTATCCAGAAATTTTAAAAAGCGGCGCACTGCTTGAATCAATGTTAGAAAAAAGTTTTTTAACTTTAAAATATAAAAATGAAACTTTAGAAAATATTTTGATATATGAGCATAGATTGTCAAAATTTGAAAAACAAGATAGAAAAAATAGAGTTGTCGACAAGTTAAAGCAAATGATAAAAATTAGCAAAGATCGCTCATCTTCAATTATAAATATTGATGTAGATGGTTTTGAGCCAAAATTTGCTTCGGAATTAGCAAGGGAACTAATTCAAAATTCTAGCTCAAAACAAAGAGAGCTTAAAACAAAAAGAATTAGACAAAAAAGACAATTTATTGAAGAAAGGTTAGATCAAGTTTCTACAGAAATGAAAGAAATGGAAAAAGAATTGAGACTTTTCAGAGAAAATAATAGAAATTTATCAACTTCCCCTTCATTGCAAATGAAGGTTCAGGAAATGGGAAGAGAAGTAGACTTACAAAACAGCTTATATGTTACATTAAAAACTCAATATGAAAAAGCTAAAATTGATGAAATAGGTAGGGACGACATGATTCAACAAATTGACGGTCCAAGTTTTCCAACAAAACTTACTAGCCCTAGAAGAGCCCTAAGTATTTTAATGTCTTTTATAATTGGAGTAATGATTTCAATTTTTATAATACATTTTAAAGAAAAATACATTTGATTACAAAAATGTCTTTTTTGAATTTTTCTTTAAATATAAAAAAGAAAAAAATAATTATCTTTGACATATTAATTTATGCTTTTTCAAAAATAATACCAGCGTTGATAGGTTTAATTTTCTTAACATTTTTTATAAGAATGTTGGGAGCGGTAGAATTTGGTCGATATAGCTATCTTTTATCACAATTTAATCTAATTACAGCTATTTGTTTTGGATGGTTAAATCAATCTCAGATACGATACGGCAATATCGAAAATGCAAATCAAAAAAAAATCATTTATGAACAATATTTTATATTAAGTGTTTTTATATCTTTTCCGATTATACTGGCTTTTAGTTTTATAAAAAATTTTCCATCTAGTAACTTAATATTAGCTTTCTTTGTCATTTTTTCAATTGGTTTGTTTAGCTTTTTGAAATCTATATTTCAAAGCGTTCTTATGCCTAAGAAGGTTTTCTTCTTAACAATTGTTCAATCAATTTTAGCAATTGGATTGCCTGTTATTTTCATCAATTTTTATGTTTTAGATGCAAATAATTTACTGTTTTTTGTAGGGGTGTCTTTTTCGATTTCTACTATTATATCCTATTTAATAAATAGAAATTATTTTGGTATTGTTTACAGATCTAAAGAAAAATCAGATTTGAAAAAATGGCTAAGTTTTGGAATTCCTATATCAATTTGGGGTAGCATTGGTTTATTATTAATTTTTTTGGATAGGTATTTTATTATAAGATATCTAGATTTTAACTCTTTAGGTATTTACTCAAGTCTAAACGAATTGACAACAAAAGCTTTTTCATTTTTAATACTCCCATTAACCCTTGCAATACATCCTAGAATAACCAAACTCTGGAATGACGATAAGAAGAAAGAGGCACTAATCTTAATAAACATTAGCATAATATTAATTTTCATAATTGTACTTTTAGCATTGTTTATTTTAGTTTTTTATAAGGAAAGTGTTTTCAGTTTAATAAAAATTATTATACCTGTTTTAACAAAGGATTATATAGATGTTATGTCTATTTTAATTCTAACAGGAGTTTTATGGCAATTATCATTGTTAGCACATAAAATAATTGAACTCAAAGAAAATACTTACATGATGATAATATTTATATCTTTTTCAGTGTTAATCAATGTGATAGGGAATATTTATTTTCTACCAAAATTTGGCATCATAGCAACTGCCTATACATCTTTGTGTTCAGCTTCATCGTACTGCTTTTTTTGTCTGATATATTATTTATATCATAAAAGATTTATTTTATAGATGTTATATCTACCTTTAGGTATTGTTTTTTTTTCAGCACTTATTTCAAAAAAATCAACTGGCACTTGGTACTCCCCTGGTGCTTTTTTTTCATTATTTTGGCTATTTTTTTTAGTTACTCCTATTCTTTTTGCATCTGAATTTAATATTGGAGTTTATGGAATATGGTATATAGCAACTTTTGTAATTACGCTATCATGTGGAAGTTTAGTTGCTACTAAAGTGACTTTTAAAAAATCAATAATTCAACTAAAAAATAAAAATATAGGTTACAAAAATTTCTTTCTATCACTTTTAATCATAAACTTTATCAGCATGTGCGGTATTATTTCATTGTTAATTTACTCTATCAATATTTATGAAGGTTTTTCTTCTTACTCAGGGATATTATCAATTCCTAATTTAATATCTATTGATAGGTATAGCGGAGAACTTTATTATCCAATATTAATAAAATATAGTCTATATTTAATATATCCTGGAGCTTTACTCTCAGGAATCATTTTATCTAATTTTAAAGTTACGTTCAAAAGTAAATTTCTTTGCTTTATACCATTGGCAATATGCATAGCTCTTGGAATTTTGGAAGGCTCTAGAACAAGCATATTAATTGGATTTATTTTATTTTTTTCTTCTTTTATTTCAGGTTTAAATAATCAATTCAATTTTAAAGAAAAAATACACAGTTATAAGATTTTTCTATCTTCACTTTTTGCTTTGTTGTTTTTTTTATTTTTATTTGTGTTTGTTCAATGGCTTAGGCAAGGCTTAGATCCAATTGTATTTGATTATTTAATCCTTAGGATGAAAGCATATCTTTTTGGATATTTGTCTGCATTTACGCTTTGGTTCGACAGTTATGAGAAAATATTTACACCACAAACGTTATTTTCAACTTTTGCAGGACCTCTAAATTTGTTAAATATAACAGAAAGAGAACTTGGTTTTTATTTACCTGTTTATATAAATAAAGATGTTTCAACAAATATTTTTACTGCATTGAGAGCTTTGGTTAGCGATTTCTCTATTATCGGGTCACTTTTGATCTCTTTTTTCATTGGACTAATTTTCCAATTAGTATTTGACAAAAAAAGAAAAAATAATTTTGACGGCTTCATTCCAATGTCAATATTTTATTCATTCACAATTTATTCTCCGTTAATTAGCATATTTCATTACAATAGTATATTATTTTCGTGGGTGATAGTATATTTTATAATAAAATTAAAAATATGAAATTAAAAACCTTAGTACTTACTGTTAATTTTAAAAATCACAATCCCACAAGAGATTTAATAGCTTCTATTGAAAAATGTGAAAATTCAGAAAGCGTATTTGTTGTTATTATTGATAATGAATCAACGAAAAAATCTTATAATGAATTAAATAAAATTGTAATTAATTCAAGCTTAAAAACACTAATTGTCCCTTTTAAAAAAAACTATTTTTACTGGCCAGCTATAAAAAAAAGCTTAGCAGAATTGAAAGAGAAAAAAGCAAAATGGACAATTGTTTGTAATAATGATATATTAATTGATGATGTTAATTTTTTCAATAAACTATATAGCCTAGATAGTAAAACCTACCATGTCATAGGAGCTAAAATTATTGATGAGAAAAATAAGAATCTCAATCCTTTTATGATTAAACCTATGAGCAAGTTTAGATTATTTTATTGGAATCTATTTTTTAAATCATATTATATATCAATTTTTTTAAAAGTTTTTAAAAGTTTTAAAAACTTTAAATCAAATCATAACAACCAAAAAACTCAAGAAGTTTACGCTATTCATGGATCAGCGATGATATTTTCAAAATATTTTTTTGATAGCGGTGGCTGGTTAGATGATAATTTTAAACTATTTTGCGAGGAACTCTCAACTGCAGAAATTTCAAAGAAGGTAGGATGTAAAATTTTTTATATACCATATTTATTGATCAAGCACAATTCGCACACTGCTTCAAAAAAATTAAGTGGTAAAGAATTATATAATTATGCCAAAAGTTCACATTTTTATTTTATAAATAAATACTTAAAAAAATGAAAATATTATATATACATCAATACTTCAACACTGATGAAATGCCAGGATCTACTAGATCTTTTGAATTTGCAAAAAGGTTGACAAATAATGGTAATTCTGTATATATGATTACTTCTAACTGGCAAAAATTGTCAGATAAAAAATTTACAATTGAAGAAGGGATCGAAGTATATTGGGGCTCAAGCACTTACTCAAATAAAATGAATTATTTGAGAAGAATTATTTCATTCACCACATTTGCCTTTTTTGCATTAAGAAAAGGTTTATCGCTTGATTATGATTTAATTATAGCTTCTAGTACGCCATTAACAGTTGGCATACCAGCTGTTATATTAAAAAAAATAAAAAAAGTTAAAATGGTTTTTGAAGTGAGAGATATGTGGCCACAACTTCCAATTGCTTTAGGCGCGATCAAGTTTAAACCATTAATAAAGATTTTAAAATGGTTAGAATATAAAATTTATAAAGAGTCAGATAAAATTATTGCGTTATCTGATGGAATGAAAAATGAAATTTTTAAAATTTGTGGTAATGTAGAAAAAATTGTCGTTATTACAAATTTATGCGACATTGAAAATTTTACAGTCTCCAAAGCAGTTGGAAAAAATTTCAAAAGAAAATATTTAAATTTTAATTCCTCTCCTATAATATTGTATGCCGGTTCTTTGGGAAGAATAAACAATGTTAATTATTTAGTTGACATTGCTAAAATTCTCCAAAAAAAAAAATTGGATATAAAGATTCTAATAGTTGGCAATGGTCATCAAAGTAAAACAATAGAAGATAGAGCAAGAAAACTTAATTTATTAAATAATAATCTTTTTATGATGAATTTCATTTCAAAAAATAAAATGCCTGAACTTTTATCTGCTGCTACAATCGTAAGTTCATTATTTATAGACCTACCTGAAATGGAAAATAATTCTGCAAACAAATTTTTTGATGGTTTAGCAGCAGGTAAGCCATTAATGCTTAATTATGGTGGCTGGCAGTCAAAATTAATAAAAAAAAATAATGCTGGTTTTACTATTCCAAATAACAACCCAAAGAAAGCTTCAGAAATTATAAATAGGTATATTTTTGATGAAGAAAAAATAATTAGCATGGAAGATTCTTCAAAAAAACTTTCTCACTCTTTTTCAATTGAAAAAAACTTTTTAGTTTTTGAAAAGACTCTAAATTCATTGAAAGGTTAATTTTATAACATTTATGAAAATAGAATGTTTAGTATGCAGCAATGCAAAAAATTTAATAAAGTTTGTGTGGAACAATTATGAAATTTATAATTGTAAATATTGTAAGTTATATTTTTGCCCTGAACTTGTTGAAATAGAAGGCAATTCTTCACCAGTAGATGACATCGGAATTAAAATGATGGAAGATTCATTTTTTAAAACAAAAAAAATTGCCTCTCTTTATGTCAAAAAGAGGATAGTAGAATATGAAAAAATGCTCGAAAGAAAATGTCAAAATATTTTGGATATAGGTTGTGGCCCAGGTGTTTTTTACAAGCCTTATAAAGATTTATCAATAAATTGGAAAGGTGTTGAGGTCAGCCCCTTTTGGTTAGAATTTGGAAAAAAAAATAAGATTCCAATTTTAGAAAAAAATTTAAAAGAAATTAAAGAAAAGTTTGATATCATAACTGCGCACCAAGTTCTTGAGCATGTAGAAAATCCAATGCAATTTATGAATCAAATATTAAAAATTTTAAAACCAGGCGGTATTTTACATCTTGAAATTCCAAATCATTTTAGCTTATCATCCTCTATTAGAAGAATCTCTCCAATTTTATCATATGATTATGGATTTATTCAACCTCCAATGCACATGAGAGCATATTCTAGCCATACAATTAAACAACTATTTGAAAAAAATCAATTAATAATTAGAGATATTTTTACATGTAGTAACAATGATATAACTTGGGGACAAGTGCGGAAATATTCTTTATTGCAAAAACTCTTTTTTACTTTCTCAGCTTCAATTGGTAAAGGCAGTTTATTGATTGGAATAGCAAAAAAAACTAATGCATAGATTTTTAAAGCGTTTACTAGATTTAACTCTTAGTCTAATAATTCTTTTTTTTATTTCTCCTGTTATGATAATAATTTGTCTAACTTGTGTTATAACTCATGGTTTTCCAATTTTTTTTGTTCATGAAAGATTGGGATTAAATGGAAAGCCATTTAAAATGATAAAGTTTAGATCAATGCTTGTTGGTCCATCTATTAGCGCTGAAGATGATGTTAAAAGAATTACTAAGTTTGGGCGATTATTAAGGAAGACAAGCTTAGATGAAGTTCCTGTTTTATTTAATGTAATAAAAGGTAATATGAGTTTAGTGGGCCCCAGGCCAATGCCATTAAAATATTTAAAAAGGTTTAATGATTATCAAATTATGAGATTAAATATCAAACCTGGAATTACAGGATTAGCTCAAATTTCCGGAAGAAATAATTTGTCATGGGAGAAAAAGTTTAGTCTAGATATTAAATATCTATCAAAACAATCCTTTTCTTTTGATATTTATATTTTATTAAAAACTTTTATGATTGTTTTTAAAGGTATAGGTGTCAATTCTTTAGAATCTGAAATAATGCCAGAATTTATGGGAAATGAAGATGGTAACAATAAATGATATAAAAAAATTTAAACCAAAATTTGACTATTTAATTGGAATTGATTCTGACGGTACTGTTTTTGATTCAATGAATATAAAACATAGTCAATGCTTCATTGATCCTCTTATTAATATTTATAACTTAAGCAAAGTTTCTGTGCAATCGGAGCAAATGTGGAAAGAAATTAATCTGTACTCAATTAATAGAGGAGTAAATCGATTTGAAGCACTCATAATTTTTTTTGAAAAATTAAAATTTTTGAATTTTGAAGCCATATCTGATTATTCTTATCCAAATTTAAAACCCATTAAACATTTGAGAGATCTAAACATCCCATTGACTGATAAAAATCTAAAAAAATTAAGGGAAAAGATTGATGAAGATGAATATTCAGATATAAATAAGGCTATATCGTGGAGTTTAGCAGTAAATGAAAAAGTAATGAATTTAGCCAAAGACATGCCTTTGATTTCAGGCGCTTCTCAAACAATAAATTATCTCTCAAAGCATGCAGACATAATTGTTGTATCAAATACCCCATTTACTGCTTTATGCAAAGATTGGAGTAATTATAATATGAAGGATGTCGCTTCTATGATTTGCAGTCAAGAAACTGGTAGCAAAATTGATATCATTGAGGCTGCAACAAAAGAAAAGTATGATAAAGGTAAAGTTTTAATGATAGGAGATTCCCCGTCAGATTTTTACGCAGCTAAAAAAAATGACATTTCTTTTTTTCCTATAATCCCAGGCAAAGAAGAAATTTCATGGAGATTTTTACATTCAAAAGCTCTTTCAAGCTTTTTTTCTTTTGAATATAAACATAGCTATGAAAAGAAAAAGATTATGGAGTTTGAATCTGCAATAAATGCTAAATTGAATAATAATTTTTTTAAATTTCAGTAGCAAACCACTTAAATGAAAAAAATCATAGTTTTTGGAGCAGGTGAATTTGGTGAATTAATTCTCAATCTCTCAAAGTTTAACAATATTGATGTTTGTGCTTTTGGCGATGATAACCCAAAAAATGAAGGAAGAGAAATTGATGGTATACCTATATATAAAACTAGTGATTTGATAGACTTTTCGATAAAAAAAAGCATAAATAATGCAATATGCGCTATAGGGGATAATAAAGCTAGATCACAAAAATATCAATTTTTACAAAAGGAAGGCTTTAATATGCTTTCAGTTGTTCATCCAAAGTCATTAATTGATACTAAAGTTGAGTATGGCAATAATGTTATTATTGAAATGGGCACAGCTATTCATACATGTAGTAAAATTGGTAATAATGTTTTTTTAGGAGGAGATGCACTTGTAGGTCATCATAATAAAATAGGCAATCATGTTTTAATAGGTGGAAATGTGTCATTTGGTGGATCTGTTATTACTGAGGACTATGTTTCAATTGGAGTAGGAGCATCTATAAAACCTGGTGTAAAGATTGGCAAGGGCTCTGTAGTAGGTGTAGGCGCTGCAGTAATAAATGACGTTCCTCCCGAAACAACAGTTGTAGGAGTGCCTGCAAAGCCAATTAATAAATAAAAATGAACAAGTTAATTTCTATTGAAAAATTTCAAGAATCTATTCGTAATTATAATAATTTTACTGTAACTGGTTTTAGGTGGTCAGGCACTCCTCAATTACTTTTACGGTCAATTAGAGAAAGTTTCGATTATCATGGCAAGCCAAATAATGTAACAATAATATTTACAAGCTCAGCTACAGATCCAGGAATTGACCATCTTGCTCATCCAGATCTTTTATCTTGTTCATATGGTAGTTATTATGGCTCAATCCCAAAAATAAGAAAACTTGTAGAAAAAAATTTAATTAGTGGATATTCTTTACCACAAGGCCAATTATCGCTCCTTTTTAGGGAAATAGCAAGGGGAAGTCCCGGATTAATATCTAAAATTGGTATGAATACCTATGTTGACCCCTTATTTAATGGAGGAAAACTAAATAGTAGAACAAAAAATGATGTAATTGAGAGAATAAAAATCAAAAATAAAGATTATCTTTTTTATAAAAAAATAGATATTGATATAGCACTCATTAGAGGAACTGTTTCTGATAAAATGGGAAATATTTCAATGAAAAATGAACCTGTAAAGACAGAATTTTTATCAATGGCGCAAGCCGCAAGATCATGTGGAGGAAAAGTTTATGTACAAGTATCGAGCGAGTCAAACAACTTATTGCCACCAAATGAAATTGATTTACCATCACATTTAGTTGATGGTTATGTCATTGCCGACAATATTGAAAAAGATCACAGACAAACAAATAAATACACCTACCATAAAGGATTGCTCAATAATGGAGAATGTAATGACAAAATTACCCTCAACGATGACCCACCTTATAAAAAAATAATCGCTAAAAAAGCACTTGAGCACGTTAACCCTGTTTCAAATATTATCCTGGGCCAAGGAGTGCCAGAGATGGTTGGTGTTTTGGCTCGTAAAAATGTAGAAATATATAAAAATTTATTAACATTTATGGAATCAGGCGTTATAGGTGGAATCCCAGAACGAAGACCTGATTTTGGTGTAGCGTTTAATCCTAGTGCGTTTTTGACTCAAGATCACCAATTTGCGGGCTTTAATGGTGGTCACATAGATACGGCAATATTAAGTTTCGTTGAATTTGATCAGTTTGGAAATATAAATGTGAGCAAGCTTGGTAAAGATTATTTTGGATGTGGAGGTTATATAGATATATGTCATTCAGCAAAAAAGATTATATTTGTAGGATCATTTACAGCAAAAGGTCTGGTGGTTAAAAAATCTAAAAATCAAATTTCTGTAATAAATGAAGGAAAAATTCGCAAAGCTGTTAAAAATGTTAAAGAAATTACTTTTAGCCCAATTTATCACAACGAAAGAAAAGATGTAATCATAATTATTACTGAAAGATGTATTTTTAAAGTTGAAAATGGCAAAGTAATACTGAAAGAAGTTTTTCCTGGTATAAATATGCAAAATGACATTCTTAATCAAATGGAATTCACTCCTCAAATAGAATTATAAATAAAGCTTTATGCAAAAATTTTCTGATAAAATTTTTTTATCGCCACCTGTTTTAAGTGGCGATGAGATTAAATACGTTTGCAAAGCTATAGAATCTAATTGGATTGCACCAGTTGGCCCTTATATTGAAAATTTTGAAAAAAAAATGAAAAAATATTTAAACCGTTCTTATGCTGCAGCACTATCTTCTGGTACAGCAGCTTTACATTTAGCATTAAGAGTGTTAAACGTGAATAAAGGAGATTTAGTTTTTTGTTCTGATTTAACTTTTGTTGCAAGCCCAAATGCAATTAATTATATAGGTGCCAAACCGATATTTATAGATTCAGATTTAACTTCGTGGAATATGTGTGCGAAGTCTCTAGAAAAAGCATTTAAAACTTATTTACCAAAAGCTGTTATAGTAACTGATATTTATGGACAAAGTGCTAATTATAAAGACTTAGAGGATATTTGCAGTAAATACAAAGTCCCGATTATTGAGGATTCTGCTGAAAGCTTAGGAGCTGAGTATTATAAAAAAAAATGTGGATCGTTTGGAGAATTATCAATCATATCATTTAATGGAAATAAAATCATAACAACTTCGGGTGGAGGTATGATTTTATCAAATAATGAAGACCACATTAAGAAAGCTAAAAAACTGTCAACCCAAGCTAGAGAGAAAAAACTTCACTATGAACATGCTGAATTAGGGTATAATTACAGGATGAGTAATATTCTAGCTGCATTAGGATTAGCTCAATTAAATTCTCTTGATGATTATGTAAATAAAACTAGAGAGATTTTTCAAACTTATAAAAAAAATTTGCAAAGTGTAAATGAAATTGAATTTATGCCAGAAATCAAAGGAGGAAGATCAACAAATTGGTTAAGTGTGCTTCTTCTAAAAGAAAAATCTCATAAAGAAATTAAAAATTTAATTGTTTATCTTAATAGAAATAATGTTGAGTGTAGACCAATCTGGAAGCCAATGCATATGCAACCTCTCTATTCAAAATCAGATTTTTTCTCAATTAATAAAAAATCTGTTTCTAAATATTTATTTGAAAATGGTATTTGCTTGCCATCAGGATGTAACTTAAAACAAGAAGATCAATTTTTAATATCTTTGGGCATAAA
The DNA here is from genome assembly GCA_902615915.1 of uncultured Fidelibacterota bacterium. GTDB lineage: Bacteria > Fidelibacterota > Marinisomatia > Marinisomatales > TCS55 > TMED144. The sequence goes on along the minus strand of CACMQQ010000002.1, from coordinate 151,803 downwards.
AAATTATTTAAAAAAATGAAAATATATAAATCTAAAGTCAGAAAAAATAAAATCTTACATATTGTTTTTAAAAAAGATGACTTCAATGAAATGGCCAAAGAATCAAGAAAAGATTTGGTTAGCCCAGACCAGTTCATCCAATTATCAGCATTAAAATTAAAAAAAGACCAATCATTTAGGCCTCACTTCCACATTTGGAAAAATGGCCAAGAAAGAACAATTGCTCAAGAATCGTGGGTTGTTATTAATGGTTCTGTTAAATGTAAGTTTTATGATCTAGATCAACAAATACTAGCAGAGCCTATATTAGAAAAGGGTGATTGCAGTATCACATTGGAAGGCGGTCATACTTATACAATTCTTGAGGAAGATACATATGTTTATGAATTTAAAACTGGTCCTTATAAAGGGCAAAAATTTGATAAAGAATTTTTAAATGAAACTTAACATAGGCTGTGGAAAAAGAAATTTCGGTCAAAAATGGATACATATTGATGGAGCTAATTTTAGCCACATAGACAGTAATGATATTTCATTAGAATCATTCAAAAATGATTCTGTTGATTTAATTTACTCTTCGCATTTCATAGAATATTTTGATAGAGATGAAATAATATCACTACTTAGAAAATGGAAGCAAGTTTTAAAGAAAAATGGTATTCTTAGATTAGCTGTTCCAGACTTTAAAGCTTGCGTTGAATTATATTCGAAGGGATTATATCCATTGGATAATTTTTTGGGCCCCCTATATGGTAAAATGAAGATGGGTGATAAGCTGATATATCATAAAACTGTTTTTGATTTTAAAAGTTTAAAGAAGATCTTAAAAGATATTGGCATGAAAGATATTTTTATTTATGATTGGAGGAAAACTGAACATGCAAAATTCGATGACCATTCTCAAGCATATTTACCTCATTTTGAAAAAGAAAAAGGAATGCTGATTAGTCTGAATGTTGAGTCAAAAAAATGAGTTTTGAAATTGTTAGAAAATTTGAAAATGAAATTGCAAAATTTTATGGAGCACCTTATGCTGTAGGTGTAGACTCATGCACACATGCAATTGAGCTATGCCTAAGATACATTAAGCCTAAAAAAATAGGAATACCTACACATACTTATCTATCAGTTGCATTTTTAGGGGATAAGCTCGGCATTGAATGGGACTGGAAGGATGAGAAATGGCAAAACTATTATTACATCGGAAATACAAATATAATTGATGCAGCTGTATACTGGAAAGAAAAATCCTATATTCCTAATTCGTTTATGTGTTTAAGTTTTCAATTTCAAAAGCATCTAAATATAGGAAAGGGTGGCATGATACTAACAGATGATAAACTTGCTTCAATTGAATTAAAAAAAATGTCTCATGATGGTAGAAATCCAGATATCCCTTGGAGAGAACAAAATATTAACACAACTGGTTATCATTATAATATGACTCCTGAGATCGCTGAAGATGGTCTAATTAAACTACCAAAAGTTAAACAAAAAAAACCTAGAAACTGGAAGTTGTCAGATTGGCCAGACTTAAGAGAAATGGATATTTTTAAATGAAAAAAAAAGCATTTATAACAGGAATAAATGGTCAGGATGGGAGTTACTTATCAGAATATTTATTGGGTTTAGATTATGATGTTTTTGGTATAGTTAGGAGAAATTCAATAGCAGAGCATCAGGAAAGTAGAATTGACCACTTGGTTGGCAATGGCGTTCACACTGAATATGGTGATTTGCTGGATGTGAGTTCATTAGAAAGGATGATTAGGACTATTAAGCCTGATGAAATATATAACATAGCTGCGCAAAGCCATGTAAGAATTAGTATGGATATTCCTCAGTTTACCGTCCAAACAAACACAATCGGGTTGTTAAATATCCTTGAAGCATATAAGAATAATTATCCAAAAGCTCGTTTTTATCAAGCTTCATCATCTGAAATGTTTGGTAGGTCTGTAGATGATGATGGATTCCAAAGAGAGACAACAAGAATGAGTCCAACCAGCCCATATGGATGTTCAAAAGTATTTGGATTCAATATGGTCCAACATTACAGAATAGCATATAATTTGTTTGCAACTAATGGAATTTTATTCAATCATGAATCTCCTAGAAGAGGTTCAAACTTTGTAACGAACAAGGTTGTTAAATCAGCAGTTCGAATAAAAAAAGGATTAGATCAAAAATTGCTTTTGGGAAATCTTGATTCTTTTAGAGATTGGGGCCACTCAAAAGATTATGTAAGAGCTATGCACATGATAGTAAATCATTCTGTTCCTGACGATTTTGTTTGCGCCACTGGAATAACTAATTCTGTTAGAGATATGTGTAACTATGTTTTTAGTAAGTTAGATTTAAATTATAAAGATTATGTATTTCAGGATGAAAAGTTTTTAAGAGCAGAAGAGCTTAAATATTTAAGAGGCGACTCATCCAAACTAAGAAATACTTTTGGTTGGGAACCAAAGTATACTTTTGAAATGCTAATGGATGAAATGATTGACCATTGGTTAGGAATTTATGAGTGAAGTAAGTATAAGCTTTATTGTATGAAAAAATTGAAAGCTCAATTCAAATAAAAAAATCCTTAATGAAAAATAAAAAAATTTTAGTTTTTGGTTCATCAGGATTTCTAGGCAATCAATTGGTTAAGACTATAATTAAGGAAAATGAAGTAATTGAATTTGATATAATTCCGCCCAAAGACAAACATAAGAATACGACCTTTATTAAAGGATCTATTTTGGACAAGACTCTAGTTGCTGAAGCAATGAGAGGCGTTGATATTGTTTATCATTTTGCTGCAATGACAGACTTAGATACTGTCAATAGAAACCCGGCTTCAGCTATTGAGATAAACATAGCAGGCACCTCAAATATTCTAGATTCTTGTATTGAAGAAAAAATTCAAAGATTAATTTTTTCCAGTAGCGTTTATGTATATAGTAAAACTGGAGGTATTTATAAATCAACTAAACAAGCGTGCGAATTATTAATTAAAGATTACGATAAAATGCATGGCTTAAATTATACTATTTTACAACTCGGTTCAGTTTATGGGCCAAATTCAACGAAAAAAAATTTAATTAATAGGTTAATTACTGAATCAATTGCTAATGGAGTTATGGAGCATTATGGCACTGGCAATGAAGTGCGTCAATACATTTATATTAAAGATGTTGTTAATGCAGCTATCGAATCATTGAAAAGCAAGTATAATAAACAAAAAGTTGTTTTAATTGGAGTTCAGTCTATAAGCATTTCTGAACTTATGGATAAAATTATTTCTCTATTAGGAAAAGACATTAAAAAATTATTTAGTTCTAATAAGTATAATATACATTATAAAACTTCACCCTTTGATAAGAGTTTAGATGGTGCCATCTTTTTTGAAATTGAATCACCCACTGATTTAGATGAGGGGCTATCCAGTACAATAAGTTCAATCAATGAAAAATATAATGAATTTAGCTAATTAAAATTTTTCATAAAGTGATACATTATAACGGATATAAGAAAAGTAAATTTTCAATATTTATCTAAATATTCTTTTTATAATCTCTCATGATGCAAAATCTAAATTTATATTAAAAAATAGTATTTTTTTTACGATTAATGCTACATTAAAGGCAATTTAAAGTGATTTAAAACAAGTGTCTAAGATTTCGTAAATTTTTGTAAAATATTAAAGTGAGTAAAGATTTGATTAATAAAAACCTAGATTACAATATTGACATTGTTGTTATTTCATGTGATAATTACTCTGATGTTTGGCCTTATTTCTTCAATAATTTTTTTAAAAATTGGCAAGATTGCCCTTTAGAGATTTATTTAATTTCTAATAAAAAAACTTTTAATCATGAAAAAGTAAATAATATAAATATAGGAGAAGATACTTCGTGGTCTGCTAACTTGAAAAAAGGAATAAAAAGCCTAAAGAAAAAATATGTAATGTTATTTATTGATGATTTGATTATAAATAAAACAATTTCTCACAATTATTTTACAAAAATATCCAATTGGTTAAAATTCAACAGTCCTAATTATTTAAGATTGCACATTTCTTTTAAGCCAGATTATTATGATGGTTTAATAGGTGCTTTGCCTAAAATATCCCCCTATAAGGTATCGTTAATGCCATCAATTTGGAACAGAAACTTTTTAAGTAAAATGTTAAACTCGGAAGAATCAGCTTGGGACTTTGAAATTAAAGGATCAAAAAGAGCTTACAAATACGATAAGTTTTTTTCAACGCAACATCAATTTATATCTTATGACAATTCAATTATTAAGGGAAAATGGCAAAGACATATAGCCCGTAAATTAAAAATCAATAAGAACTTAAGGCCTGTGATGGGTCTTGGTGAGCAATATGTTTATAATTTAAAAGTATTACGTTCAGCTTTATTTAATTCACTTCCAAATTCATTAAAAATTAAAATTAAAAAAATTTGAATGACCAATGAATATTATAAAAAATACAATCAAAGTTTGTTTATTTTTGTTCCATTTTTGCAATGGCCAGTTTTTTTATACTGGGTTACAGGAGATTGAAAATTGGGAATTATCCTCAAAAAATAAATTTTCAACCACACCTAAAGATTCTTTAAACTTGTGGATAGACTACAAAAAAAGAAAAAATCCTCAAAATAACGAATTACACCATTTTGGACTTTTTATAAAGCTATCTTCTGATTCTAAAACAATTATCCCTCAAGAAAAATCAGATTTGATTGGAAATGGTTTATTGACTAATTATAAATTTTCATTTTCAAATTTTGAAATAGTTAACTCGATGTTTTTTGCAAATGACAGAAAACATGCCATGAGAGGATTTGTTAGGACAATCAAAGACGTCACGATGTATACAAATCAAGCATACTTTAAATATTATAATTACTCTGACAGCTTAAAATATAATTTAAAAGTTGGGAGAGATTTTTTGTATGAAGGCTATGGTAATGAATCAAGAATTTTTTTTAGTGATTATTCGAGACCTTTTGATCAATTTTCTATTGAAGCAAATTTTAAAAAATTAAAAAGTAAAATAGCTCTTATCAGCTTAGACTCAATAGCTGATCATAAAAGATATCTTTATATGCATACTATAGGCTATAGCTCAGATAAAATAAATCTAACCTTTGGTGAAGCTATAATTTCATCAGGTGTAAATGAATCAATAAATTTAAATTTTTTAAATCCCTTTAGTTTATGGTCTTGGGAGAATATTGGTAGCACCGATAAAGGAATTAACGCTTTTCTATATTCAGGATTTTCATTCAAATTTAATTCAACTTCAAGGCTATATGGAGAAGTTTTAATTGATGATGTAAATTTTCATCAAGAAAATGCCTTTTATTTAAACAGATATGGTTATATGCTAGGTTTTCAACAAACATCATTTCCTTTCAGTTCTTCAAATATTTGGGCTGAATATTCAAATATCCTAGATCAAGTTTATCAATCATTCCACCCCTCTCATATTTATACTCACAATGGGTTTCCAATTGGTCATTTTTTTGGGAATGATTTCATCAATTATCGATTTCGATACACACAATTATTTAATTCAAAAATTAGCAAAGCCTTCCTTGACTTTTCTTACTTGATAAAAGGAAATAATGGATTAGAAACTCCATTTGATAATCCTTGGGAAGATAAAGATGGCAATTTTAATTACGATTATAAACATCCTGGCTTTCCGACTCCCCCCCTGAGCTTCCTTTATGATTTGAATTTTGGTTTTGAGGTTGAATTAAGCAAGCTCACTTTTTTAACAATTACTTTTGAAAATCAAAAATATTTTAACGCTGGAATTCAATCAAGAACTTCAATACGGTTTTGGTCATATTTAAAAATAAAAAAATAAATAAAAAAAATATTTGTATTGTTACAGAAGAATTTAGACCATCGCTGAAAGGAGGTATTGCTACATGGTCGCGTGAAATTGCAGATTATTTTCATAGTAAAAGTTATAACGTAACTGTTTATTTAAAAAAGCATGGAGGTATTAAAAAATCTTTTGATATCAAAAATCTGCCATATAAAATCCATTTGATTGCGGGTAGAGATTGGGCATTTTTTAAAAAATGGTATATTTTTTTTTCAATTTTTAAATATTTAAAAAATAAAAATAAGCCAATAATTATTTCAACAAATTGGGAGTTGTCTCAAGGGATTTTCATTTATAAAAATTTTTTCCGATTCTCATTGGTGACTGTTTTACATGGCCTAGAAGTTACGCGTTTAAATTCTCTCAAATATAAAAATCGAGTAAGTAGTTTTAAAAAAACACTCATGTGTTCCGATAAAATTATTGCTGTAAGCCAATATACTAAGAAGGTTGCAGAATCATTGAACGAAAATGATTTAAATATCGATGTAATACCAAATTTTGTAAATTTTAAAAATTTTCACCCAATTAATAAAAAATTATTTATTAATGATTTTACATATAGAGAAACTGATATAATTTTATTAACCTTATCAAGACTTGTCAAGAGAAAAGGACATCGCACAGTTATCAAGGCATTAAAACCTATTATAAGAAAGAATCCAAATGTATTTTATCTTATTGCTGGCACTGGAGATAAGTCCTATGAACAAGAATTAAAACATTATGTAAAAAAGTTAAATCTAGAAAAAAATATTAATTTTTTAGGTTATATAAGTGAGGCAAGAAAAAAAATCATATATAATTTATGTGATTTATACATTATGACATCAATGCCTACGGATGAAAAAGGAGACAGTGAAGGATTTGGTATAACTTTTCTGGAAGCTAATGCATGTGGTAAGCCTGTTATTGGCACTAATGTTGGAGGAATATCTGATGCTATAAATAATGGTTTTAATGGTTTTTTGATTAAACCTAATGACTCATTTGAGTTGGAAAAAATATTAATTAATATTATTAACAATAAAAAATTATATAGATCCCTATCTGAAAATTCAATTAATCATATTAGAAAAAATTTTGATATTCAATTAATTGGAAAAAAATATGACATGATTATTAATGAGCTTTATGATTCCCTTTAATTATCAATTTTATTAAATTATAAAATGATATTATGTTTTAATAATTTTAAAAAGTATACATGTCAAAATTAATGCACCAAGTGGTGCATTTTTTATTTTAAGGAGAAAATATAAATAATGTCTATTCAAGACCTCATAGATTTACAAGATATTGATTCAGAACTAAAAGAGATTGAAGATTTATTAGGCGATCTTCCGTCTAAAGTATCTTCATTGAAAAATGAGGAAAAATCACTTCAAACATCAATTGAAGAAGGAAAGAAAAAAATATTATCACTTGATCTTGAAATAAAGAGTCATACAGGCAATGTAGATTCATTAATTGACAAAATAGACAAACAAAAGGATCAACTTTTTTTAGTAACAAACAATAGGCAGTACGATGCATTACAGGCAGAAATAGATAACCTTAAAAATGAAATCGATTCCAAGGAAGATATAATTATTGATTTAACTGAAGAAAAAGAGACTACTGAGAAAAAAGTAAGTGATGAAGAGCAAAATCTTGATTCATTGAGCGGTGACTTGAAAGAAAGAATAAAAAGGTTAGAAGAATTAATGGGTGAAAACGCTGAAAGAAAAAAAGAATTTGAAGCTCTAAAATCCAAAAAAAGAACAATAATAGATAAAATGATTTTACAAAGATATGATAAAGTTTTTGAAGCCAGAAATGGACTTGCTGTTGTGCCAATAAATGGTACAGGTTGTGGTGGATGTGGAGCTTTTATACCTCCCCAGGTGATATCTGAGGTTAGAGCAAAAAAAAATTATCATAATTGCGAAAGTTGTAGCAGATTTCTTTTTTGGGCTAATGAATGACTTTTGTAAAGATATTATTTGTTTTTAAGTTCTTTCGAGCTGATCGGATAGATGCTTTATGTCAACTGATTGTTCATATAAAGAGGAAAGTCCGAGCACCGCAAGACAGGATGCATCCTAACAGGGTGAATTGTTTTTACAATATGGAAAGTGCAACAGAAAAAATACCGCTAAATTTTTTTAGTAAGGTTGAAAAGGTGGTGTAAGAGACCACCAGCTTAGTTTGAAAATTCTAAGGCTTGTAAACCCCATCCGGTGCAAAATCAAGTAAACCTCAATTTGTAGTCTGCAATGTTAAGAGGCGGGTTGATTGCATGAATTAATTAGTAATAATTAATCCAGATGAATGTCTATCAATAACAGAACTCGGCTTATAGATCAGCTCAAATTATTTAAAGGTAATTTTTTTGTTAATTTAATAAATTGTTAAAAATGTTTAAAAAATCACGCAAAAAAAAATATAAAATTTTAAGCAATTATTGGAAGCAAATTTCAATATTAATTTTAACTATTGTTCTAATTTCTTTTTTCTTTCCATCGGGCAACACTTTACTTTATTCATATAAATTGAACGATGTTGCAAAAGAGGAGATTGTAGCTCCATTTAATTTTCCAATCTTAAAATCAAATCAAGAATTAAAAAATGATTTAGAGGAGGCATTAAAAGCTGAGCCCTTTTATTTTATCAGAGATCAACTGGTTATTGAAGAACAGACTAATAAATTAAATCAATATTTTAATATTGCTGAAAAGATTAAAAGAAGTCAAAAAAAATTAATTATTTCTAAAGCTAAACTCTATAGAAATAGATTTTCAAAAAAGTATGATGAGTCAAGAGTTTTGTTTCAATCTGATAGCACTGAATATCAAGTTTTGCTAGATGAAATGAGCGAACAATTTTCTTTTATAAACGACAATAATGCATGGAGTAGTTTTCTTAAAAATGACTCTTTAGAAATAAATTTAAATGATTTAAAAAAAAATATAATTCAAATTATTCGCAATCGGTGGTCTGAAGGAATAATAAACATAAGTTTCTCAGAAATAATTAGTAACCAAATTGCTGTTTACTTAAATGACCAAAATCCTTCAAGATTAAGCCAAGCTAAATTGTATAACGATATCCAAGAAGCATGGACAAAGGCAAAACTTGAAATTAATACTATATATTCAAACGAATATGATATTCAAAGAGAGCTTGGGTATGGTCTCGTTATTGAATTTATGAAACCAAACATAATATATGATCAAGAAACAACTGAAAGAAGGCAAAAAAATAGGCAAGACAATATACCCAGGAATAAAGGTGTTATTTTAGAAAATGAAAGGATAGTAGATAGAAATACTAGAATTACAGACGACGATCTTCAAAAATTAAGTTCCCTCTCAATTGCTATTGATGAAAAAGCAGCTAGATCAAATTTTTCTGATTCTCTTTACAGCTTCGTTGGAAGAATAATAATTATTAGCATAATTATATTATTTTTGGTCTCTTATTTGCTAACTTTTAGAAAAAATATAATTAACGATTATAAATTATTCTCATTAATTAGTTTTATAATTATTTTTGAAATAGCAGCAGCATATGTTTTAACACAGAGATTTAATTTCTCTGAATACTTAATTCCTATAATAATAGCAGCAATGGTTTTAACTATATTATTTGATTTTCAAATTGCATTTATGAGCATGGTAACAACTATTTTATTAATCTCAATAATCTTAGGTAATGATTTTGAATATCTGACTACTTCTTTATTTACTTCACTAGTCGCAATATATTCAGTCAAAAGCTTGAGAAGAAGGAGTCAATTGTTTAAAGCCATTTTTGCATTGATTGCGTCAAGTATACTCATCGTGATTGGCCATGGCTTTTTTTTAGGATATTCAATTCAAAATATGGTTGATAATATAATTGCTCTTTCTTTTATTGCTATTATTTCACCACTTATTACGTATGGACTTGTTGGGTTTTTTGAAAGTATTTTTAATATCACAACCAACCTTACACTATTAGAATTATTAGATTTTCAACACCCTTTGCTAAAGAGATTGCAAAAAGAAGCTAATGGAACTTTTAATCATAGCATTGTTGTTGGCAATTTAGCTGAGTCATGCGCTGATGCTATCGGTGCCAATTCGCTTCTTTGTAGAGTTGGCGCTTATTACCATGATTTAGGTAAAATGGTGAGACCAGAATATTATATTGAAAATCAATATGGTGGAGATAATAAACACGATGGATTAACCCCAGTCATGAGCGCTAAAATTATTAAAAATCATGTTATAGATGGTTTAAAGTTGGCAAAAGAGTATGGATTACCAAAAAAAGTAAGTGACTTTATACCAATGCATCATGGGACAACAAGAGTTGAATACTTTTACAGAACTGCTGTCAAGAGCGGAGAAAAAGTAGATGAACTGCAATTTTGTTATCCTGGCCCTAAACCAAATACTAAAGAAACTGGTATATTAATGATCTGCGAAGCGGTTGAGGCAGCCGTACGCTCTATTAAAGATCCAGATATTTTTAAGATTGAGGAAATGATTTCAAATATTATTGATTCTAGAATTGCCTCTCGTCAATTATCAGATTGTCCCTTGACAATGGATGAGTTATCTAAAATTAAAGGGAAGATCGATGGAAGTACAGGTTTATTGCCTGTCCTAAGAGGTATATATCATATTAGAATTGAATATCCTAATTCTAAAGCAAATTAATTATGATTAAAGTTGATATTTCTTGTGATCCAGCCAACATTTTAAAACCAAATGAAACTAAAATTGAAAAAATTATTAAAACGGTATATGAAAAAGAAAATGTTTGTGATTTTCACATAACTATAATTTTTACTAATGATGAACTAGTAAGTTCGTTAAAAAAATCTTTCTTTAAAATTAATGAATTAACTGATGTAATTGCTTTTAGGCTTAATGATTATGGTGAAAAAAATGTTGAAGGAGAAGTTTACATCAGCGTGGAAAGAGTATTTTATAATGCAAAAAAATATAATGAAAAAAAAACCAACGAAATCTCTCGAGTTTTGATTCATGGAATACTACATTTACTTAACTACAAAGATAATGAAAAAGAGAGTAAAGATCTCATGACTAGTAAGGAAAACTACTATTTGAAAAAAGTTGATTGTGAATGGTTTAATGTCGGATAAAACCAGTGAAATCAATAGACTAACTGAAATAGTAGACTTGTTAAGATCTGAAAATGGATGTCCCTGGGACAAAGAACAGACAAGCGAATCTCTTATTCCATTTTTTATTGAAGAAGTTTACGAGGTTGTTGAATGTATAGAAAATAATAATGACGACCTTAAAGAAGAACTTGGGGATGTATTGCTACATATAGTTTTCCAAAGTAGCATTGCAAACGAAAAAGGTTATTTTAATCTTAATGATGTTTTAAAAAATATAAATAAAAAATTAATTAAAAGACATCCACATATATTTAAGAATAACGGTAAAGAAAAAATAAGCTTTGATAAAAAAAGTTGGGAAATAAATAAGCAAAAAAGTAAAAATAGAGCTTCTATTTTAGATGGAACTCCAATCTCTTTACCATCAATTATAAAATCTCAGAGATTGCAGGAAAAGGCTAGTTCTGTGGGTTTTGATTGGGATAATATAGACGATGTTTGGGATAAACTTTATGAAGAAATTGATGAATTAAAAATAGCCTGTGAAAAAGGTCAATTAAAATCTATTGAAGAGGAAATAGGTGATTGTTTTTTTTCGCTCGTAAATTTAGCCAGACATTTAAATATTTCTGCTGAAAACAGCGTCCGAAAAACAAATAATAAGTTTTCAAAAAGGTTTAAAGAGGTAGAGCTTAAAGTTTCTAAAATGAGTAAAAAGATAAATGAAATGTCTAATGAAGAAATTTCTAAATTATGGGAAAGTGTAAAATAGCTTTATGCAGAAAATCTTAATAACTGGGGCTGCTGGATTTATTGGATATCATCTGTCAAGGTCTTTGCTTGAAGATGGTATTATAGTTTTTGGTGTTGATAACCTTAATAATTATTATGACACAGATTTAAAAGAACAAAGATTAAAAAGATTAAAAAGTTTTAAAAATTTCTCTTTTAAAAAAATTGATTTAATTGATGAAAAAAAATTAAATAATGTTTTTTTAAATTTTAATCCATCTATTGTTATACACTTAGCTGCCCAAGCAGGAGTTAGATATAGTATCGAAAATCCGAAAGCTTATTTAGATTCTAACTTGATTGGATTTCATAATATAATTGAGCAATGTAGAAGTTGTAAGATTGAAAAATTAATATACGCTTCAAGTTCTTCAATTTATGGCTTGAACAAAAAAATTCCTTTTAGTGTTAATGATAAAACCGATTATCCCGTTTCTCTTTATGGCGCTACTAAAAAATCAAATGAGCTTGTTGCGCATGCATATTCACATCTGTATGGTCTCAAAACTATTGGCTTAAGATTTTTTACAGTTTACGGCCCATGGGGTAGGCCAGATATGGCATATTTTTCTTTTACAAAAAAAATAATTGAAGGTAGAAAAATTGAGGTGTTTAATCATGGCAATATGCAAAGAGATTTTACTTACATCGATGACATAGTTGATGGAATAAGAAATACTATTGAAAAAGATTTTAATTTTGAGATTTTTAATTTAGGTAATAGCAAAAGTGAAGATCTTATGACAATGATAAGAATAATTGAAAAAGAACTAAATATTAAGGCGAATATAGTTTTTAAAGATATGCAAGCTGGCGATGTTTTTAAAACTTATGCTGATATTAAAAAGTCTAATAAGATGCTAAAATTCAAACCAAAAGTTTCACTTCAGATTGGATTAAAAAAAACTATTGATTGGTATAAAAGTTTTATAAGGTAAAAGTAAAAAACTATTTATGTTTTTCTTTCTTTCTTTTTGGCTGCTGGAAATAGAATGTTATTTAAAATTAATCTGTATCCTGGCGAATTTTTGTATAAAGAAAGATCAGTTTGAGGATCTCCAACAAAATGCTGATAATCTTCTGGGTCATGGCCTCCCAAAAAAGTAAATGTACCTTTACCATAATTGCCATGTATGTATTTAATTTGAGGGCTTGTCACGTCTTCACCCATGATAACAATATGTTTTTTTACAATATCTCTTTTAAACCCAGTAGTTTGCCCCATAAATCCTTTAATAGTTCTACTGTGGTTTTGGGTTAACATTGCAGGAACTGGATCATACTTAGCAGAAAAATCAAATAGGGTAAAAAAATCAGCTTCAGCGCCTTTTGCATTTATATTTTCACTTTGAGGAAAATCTATATCAGAGTACTCGTATATCATTGGATTTGTAATTATAGAAAAGTCATAAAATGCTAGAGTATTGTTATAATCGATTTTTTTTTCAAGATCTACATCAACTGGACTTCCATCGAATGCTTCATGTGCAGCATCAGTATTTTGCGTAGCAAGCGCAATATCAAATGAATCAGTTGCTGAGCACATAGCAAATAAAAATCCTCCACCGCCAATATAGTTTTTAATTATCTGCGCCAAAGCTTTTTTTTGTTTATGTACACTATCAAAGCCGAGATCTCTAGAAATAGTCTCATATTGTTTTTTTTGTTCTATGTACCAAGAAGCTGATCTATAATTCTTATAAAATTTTCCATACTGACCCGTAAAATCTTCATGGTGTAAATGAAGCCAATCATATCTAGCTAGTTTTTCATCAAACACTTCTTTATCCCATAATACATCATATGGAACTTCGGCATATGTAAGGGCCAATGTAACTGCATCGTCCCATGGTTGTTTGTTTGGAGGAGAATAAATAGCAATTTTTGGAGCTTTTTCTAAAAGCACTATTTCCATATTATTTAAATTAATTTCATTAAAGATATTTAATGCTTGTTCTGAATCTATCGTCTCGTATGTAACACCTCTTACTCTAGCAACTTCGATAATTTCTGAAAATTCATCTAAAAGAAAAGAACCTCCTCGATAATTTAGTAACCATTCAACATTTATATTTTGATTCAGGGCCCAAAAAGCAAACCCATAAGCTTTTAAATGATCATTTTGTCTTACATCCATTGGGATCATTATCTTTTGACTGAGCAAAAAATTAAATATTAGTGGAAAAATTATTTTAATTTTCATTAAATATTCTTTTCTGAAATTTGTCTAATGTGCAACCTTATTGGTTCTAAAAAAATTGAATCTTCACATTCTCTTAAGAATTCTTTATAGTATTTAAGCGCTGTATCTATACTATTAAAGTAATATTCTTCAATCTCACCATTCAAAATTAAAGCCTGATCTTTAAAATCTATATTGTCAATTAATTGTGTGGCAATTTTTTTTGCTTTATCTTTTTCATTTAATGCTAAAAAGATTAATGAAAGTCTTTTAAGTGCTAGGGGGTATATTAAAGCACTTTCATGATCCGATGTAATCATTTGAAGAGTATTAATGGCTTCATTAATTTTGTTTTGGTTTATGAAATTTTCAGATTTAAAAAAAAGTGCAAAAGCATACTTGTCATTAGCGGTGCCATTTGAATAAAAATTATCTATAATACCTTTTAATTCAATAAAATCATTAAAGTAAATATTTTCAGGCTCAATTTTCATAAAGGTTGTATCTAAGAAGGATATTGTATTATTAATCTGGCCTTGATAGAGCATACTATTTATGAAATTTACGGTTCTATCATTTATGTAAAATTTTTTACCAGGATGAAAGTAATCTAACGATTCATTCAATTTACCTGCATTCATTAGCAGTTTGCCAATTTTAAGATTGATTTCTTTTTTTAGATTTTCATTAGGTGAGGATTTTTTTGCAGCTTCATATGAGAAGAGCGCTCCCTCATAATCATCTAAAACATTTGCTTGAATTTCTCCAAGCTTGTAATGTACAATTGCAGTAGTATGAGAAGAGGGAAGAAGCGTTAAAACTGATTGATAATGTTCAATAGTATTTAAAAAAGAATTTTCTTTAAATGACTTTGATCCTATTATTTTTTTTGGGAAAAAAATGTTATCTGCATACCAAGAGGTAAACTTTAATTTATTTTGATTTTCACTAATTTGGTCTTCATAGGCAAATCCAAGACCAAGCAATGCGTCACCTAATATTTTTGGATCATTAACATTAAAATTCTGCAGAAGGTAGTGGTATGATCTTATTGAAATATCATACTCTTTTTCTTTTCTTAGATTGGTTGCAAAATCTTCCCATCTTTTAATATCATTTATATTAGTTGTAACAATTTTTTTATTTTCTTCAAATGATAATTCATAATTACCAGTTTTAAAGTAAAAAGCAGCTAAAATATTTCTTGATTCGTTTAGATTAGAAGTGAAGTTATTTAATTTCGATACAATCATTTCATGCGTTGTTTTATCATCACTGATAAGCAGTATTCGATCTGTTACAAATTGCAAATATTGTTTTTGATAAGTTATGAGCAAGATATATTCATCTACCGCTTTAGAGAATGTTTGCCTTGCCTGGAAGTAGTTAGCCAGATCAATTGCAAATAAATATGGTTCATTTAATTTATCTCTAGATATTTTAACTAGCCTTTCCATCTCTTTAACTTGATTATATTTAGCGTAGGTGTGGAATAACATTCGATAGGTTGATTTGCTTGAAAGATGATCTTTCTCAAATTGAGCCCAAATTTTTCTTGCTTCCCTTTCATTTGAATCCCTGAAATGGAATTCACTAAGCAAAAGCATAGATTGTAAATCTGTAGATTTATTAGCCAGCCATTTACTTACAACCTCTATTCCATCTTTATTTTTAGATCTATCATAATAAATATTTTTTAATTGGAAAAAAGATGGCTGGTGGTCAGGTGCATTATTTAAGATTTCTTTGTAAATAATAATTGCTTCTTCTATTTTACCGGATCTTTCAAGAGATAAGCCCTCCTGAAAATTATTGTAATTTCTGTCTTGACCTAAAACAATACAAAATATAGATGCAATCCAAATGACAGTATTCTGAGGTTTAATCATTGGATTTATCATCTTTTTCATCAATGATTAGCTTTGTAGTTAACATAGAATTGAAATATCTACGAATCATTTTCTGATATTCAATAGAAAATCCAGAAGACAAAGCCTCATTCATTGCATCTATAATGATCAAATTAGTTTGATCATTATTTGTGTTTGATTTCATTATCTCATCGTATTCTTTTTGTTGAGCGGTTGTGGACGTTCGCTCTTTTTCCTTTTCACCCCTCATAGTCAAAGATTTTTGACTATCGATCATTCTTGATAGAATTTTTTTCTGTCTACTAATTATGGTTTGCTTACTATTTCCTTGTTCGATATTTTTTATGACTTCATCAATCTCTTTTAAAATACCATTTAATGATTCTTTACTTATGTTTGGATTATTTTCAAATTCTTTCATTAGTTGTTGCAGTGACTTTTTAATACCATTCTGTTGATTTAAAACACTGCCAATCACGCCATCTTTTTTTTGAGCAAAAAATTGACCCAGAGATAAATCCATACTTTGGCCGTTAATTGAGCTTTGTTTTTCTGAAATAGACTTCATTCTTTCTAGAAATTCTTCATACCCACTAGTGGTTTCTGATTCTCTCATTTTTTTAATATTTTCAATGATTTTTCTAGCAGTCTCGTTGAGAGCGTTCATAGCTTTTTCTTGATTTTGAACTGAGGATAGTGTGTTTCTTTCAAACAATTTACTTTTGGATGAATTCATTTGGCCAAAGGCTATGCCAAACTCTTTTCCCATTTCTGGTGATATGAAAAAAGTTTCCTTAGATAAGTCAAATCCTTTTTTCATTGTAAGCTTCAATTGATCTTGCAACAGTTGCTGTTCATTGGCTAATTCTGATAGCCTAGAGGAATTTCTTGGAATTATTTTCGAATACTCTAAAAGAGATTCTTGGGACTTAGATATGACAATGATATCATTTAATAAAATTTGAAATTTTGATACCATTTTCTGAACAGATTGTTTTTGAAATTTGTCAAGTGCTTTATCTATATCGTTTCCCATTGAAGACAAGGACTCAATTGCTGAAGAGCTTGCATCCATTGCTTCATAAGGTAAATCTTTTTTTAGTTTAGCAGTTATATTTTTTAAATTTTTCTGTGTTTTTTTTGCATTATCTGAGCGAGATATATTTTCTAAGGACTGTGCAGTAGTTCTGCTAAACTCTTTTATAGGTTCAACGCTATTTTTGAGGTCTTTAAGAATATTATCGACTTCCTTATTATTAACATCTTGTTCAGAAACTAGCTTCTTTAATTGTTCTTTATCGCTCGATGAATTAACTGTACGCAATCTTTTGTCAATGTTATTTTGATTTTTTACAGCTTGTTTTGTCCTAGTTCTAATTTCTTCAACAATTTGCTCAGTCCTAATTTTTTTAAAGATTTCTAAAAATCTATTCAATTCACTTTCAACACTATTAATATTGTCTGCTAATTTTTTAATTGATTCAAGCAAATCTTCTGTCTTCATTTGATCATAGTCGTTTTTAAGCTTATTTAATTCGTTTGCTAGATCTTCAGGTATAATTTTTTTTATTAGATTGTTTAGTTCGCTAAACTTTTTTATCATGTTATCAGAAAATAATTTTTGCTCACTACCTAAAGAAGATAATTTTTCTAATTCTTGGTTAAGGGTTTTGAATTCTGATATTTTATCTAAGGTTTCATTTAGTATTTTTTTCAAATTTTCAGAATCACTCCATGAAGGATCATTTGATTTTAACATGTCAAGTTCAGCTTTTTTTAATTGCTTTTGTATATTATTAAAATCTTTTATTTCTGATCTGACAAAATCTGTGATCTCGTCTTCTTTAGAGGTAAATGATCTAAAAAGATCGTTTAACGAGGGCAGTCTTAGCTTTAATGTGTTCGATATAACTTTTTTAGGACCGTTTAATACGTCATTATCATATAATTCAAAGTGAAAATTAATCTCATCTTCAGGCATGAGACCTAAAGGATTTAAATTCCAGGTTGTTTTAATATCCTGCTTGTTTTCATTATTAATATTGATAGGAATATTAAACATGGAAATAATTGGCTCACTTTTAAAATACTCTGGTCTTTTAATTTCATAGGCGAGTTGAAGGCTTGAGAATCCATAATCATCTTTAATTGTTATATCTAAGGGTATTATTTGATCGCTTTTTATTTCTGAAACTGGCAATGGTGCGTTTACGTAAATATTGGGTTTGATATCATCGATTTTTATAAGTCTAAATGGGATTGGATTTCGATTTCGCACACCTCTTTCATCTGTGAGATTAATAGTAAAGTTGTCATCTTTTTCTAATTCAAAATCAAATCTTCCTTTATAATTATTTACTGTCATTTTATAAATCTCATTTGAAAATTCAATTTCAGCTCTAGCTAAAGGAAGGTTTGATTTAACATAAATATTTACTTTTGAACCATATAGAGCTTTAATTTCAGACTGATTTGCTTTTTGATAGAACGTATCTAGCTTGGTATATTTAGGAGGTATAACTGAAACAGTAAAATCTTCGATAGAGGGACGATCAATTATTGATATTGAGAAATTATCAGTGGTTATTTCATCCCATGGATCCCAAAAACTTTTGGATCTATAAAAACCCTTATATCTAAAGTTTTGAAGAACGTTTTTAATATTAAAAGAAACTTTATCATCTATTATTGGAGATGATAAAGTTTGAATGGAATCTTTATTAGATTTTAGATTAAAACTTTTAAGTTCTAATAGTAATGAATCAGGCGCTTTTCCATCGAAACTGAATATAAGATTAACATCTTCACCAGCCAATACATTAACATGCCTCAAAGAGCTGTTAATTTTAAATGGAATAGGGGGTTTGAACTCAATACTGGGATTAAACCACCTAGTCACAGCTTCAGAAGATGTTTTGAAATTATATAAAATAAAAAAATTTGTTATTAATAATAAATAAAAGCTGATTTTTTTCCATTTATTAATTTTTGGAGTTGGAAAAAATGACTTATACTTAATTTTTTTAAGCCTAGAAAGGGTTTCGTTAGATAGCGACTTAACTAATGTCTCGGACTGATTGTTACCTTTTTGATTTTCTATCTGGAACACATTAAATAAATGATCATGATCTTCAAATTGGTCTCTACCGATTTTCTCTGAAATTGTTTTCCATTGATAAGGTTTAAATCTATTTTTTAATATAAGTAAATAGATAATTGTTAATGAAAATAGTGTTAATAGAATTCCAACAATAAAAAATCTAATTGTAAAAATTCTCTCGACCGTTGTTAAATAAAATTTGCTCTCAATGGCAATGATTATTAGAAAAAATAAAATAATTGAACAAAATATTTTCCAAGTAAATAATCGTAGGTCATTCACTATAAAAGCATTTCTTATTTTTCTTAAATATAATGAAACATCTTTATTCATAATTTATCTTACCATTGAGTACCAAATGATATTTGTGCCCATTCTTAGCGCATTCAGTCTTATCTCGTATGGATTATTATGTACTTCTTGATCTTCCCATCCATCTCCTAAATCTGATTCATATGAATAAAAAGCTATTAATGTATTGTTCTCGAATAGACCAAAGCCTTTAGCTTTTTTTCCATCATGTTCATGGATTTTTGGTAGTCCATTTGGGAAGTTAAAGTAAGTATTATAAATGTTGTGATTTTTTGGTAGCTCAATCCATTCTTTTTCAGGAAAAACCTTTTTCATTTCCCTCCTAAAAGACTTATTCATTCCATAATTATCATCTGCGTGTAAAAAACCACCATTTAATAAAAATTTTCTCAAATTTAAAATCTCATTTTCGTTAAATCTGATATTGCCATGCCCAGTTATATATATATACGTATGATCAAAAATTTTAGGATCATCTAATTTTAACCTGTATTCTTTATTGTCCATTTTGATATTTGTATTATTTATTACAAAATTGATTAAGTTGGGAATACTGCTAGGGTCGCTATACCAGTCACCACCCCCACTATAATGAATTCTTGCTATTGAAAAACCTTGAGCATGGATTTTATAAATTATAAATATAAAAAATAAGATTTTTTTCATACAAACTGAATCGTTTTACTACAAGTTAATTTAACTATCAATCTATTGATTAATTAAAAATTATAATATAATTATCTTTAGTATCCATTCTGAATAATGATTTCTTAAATTAAGAAGCCGTGTTAAAATATTTTATTAAATCAAAGTTGATAATAATATGTTTAATTAATGTAACCATATTAAGCGCTCTAGGTTCCGCAAACGATTCTACAAAATCGTTAATTTTTAATATTTTTGATATTGAAGAAGACTATTTAAAAAAATATGAAAAAGGATATTTATTAGACAGAATATTTCGCTCAAGAGAATTTAAAAAACCAATATATTTCATACCAATTGAATTACGATATGGCTTTGCTTATAATTTAGGTGGAGGAGCTTTAGGATTGGGCAAATTAAATGATAATTGGATGACATACGAACAGGATGTTGAGAAATTTGATGGAGGAAATATTTCATCAAGAATCAATCATCATCTAGATCTTGACATTTTAAAGACAAACTTAGCTTATTACATATTTGGCAATAGTTGGTTAGATATGCATAGTGGGATTAATTTTAGATATTCATCTTTATTATTGCCCTCAAAAGTACCTGAAGGATGGTCTAGCATTAATGAAAATTGGAAATCAAATTCAAAATTCAATTCTAAAATATTCGAGTTATCATGGAGTCAATCTTTGATTTTACAATGGTTTGATAGCTGGTATACAAATTATAGATATACTTATGGATATGCCTTTTCACAGCTCTACAAAGATCAAAAAAAATTAAGTGGTTTTGGCCCTGCGCAATCGTTTACAATTGGAGCTCGATATATTATCGATTCTGATTTAAATAATAATTTTACAATTGGAGTTGATTTAAAATATACTTCAAGTGATATCAAAAATATAAATGACCAAAGCAATTTTTCGCCCATAAAAAGTTATAAAGTTCAAAATGTAGGTTTATATATTACAGCATCAGCTTTTTTTGGAGGTGAAAAATCAAAAGGGGATATCGGTAAAAGATATTATTTCACTAGAGATTATATTGCAGCAAAGCGTTTACTAGAAGAGTTTGTCGATGAAAATCCTGATCACTCGAACATTTTAAGAGCAAAAAAACTCATTATCGAAAGCGAAAGAAAGATACCTTATCAACTGATTAGACAAGGTATGAGTTTTGATAAAGGAGGTAAAACTAATCAAGCAGTTGAAAAATATCTATTAGCAAAAACATTATCTGATACTTTACTAAAAGATGTCATTGATGAAAGACTTAGAGAGATTGCTTTTAGAGAAGTTGAAAAATCTGAAATATTATTAAATGATGGGTTTGGAGATTCTGCTGTATCGCATATCTCTTATGTTGCTGGCTGGTATCCTGAAATATCACACCATGTCAAAAGAATTAAGGTCGTAAATATTATGGATAAAGGTGAAAAACTATACGGGATCGGTTTAAATAACGCTGCATTAAAATATTTTTATCAAGCGCTTCAAATTGATCCTGGCTTAGCTCTTGAAGTTGGTGTTTTTGAGCAAGGTATTGCATATGACTTGTTATCAATGGCTGATTCTTTGAGCAATGAAGAATCGATAAATTTTATTCTTTATGCTCTCGAGGAATCAAAAAAATTGGCAGGAGGTTTAAGCAAATCGAACCAAAGTATCTTAGACAAACTTGAAAAGAAAATTTCCATTAAAAGTGATTATGAGACAAAAAAAAGAATAAAAGATATTTTGTTGAAAGACATCGCAAAAGAAAAATCAATTAAGCCAATTGTTCTAGGAATGACCATTTCAGAAGTAGAAAACATTATGGGCAAACCCAAAGAAATAATTTCACAATCTAATTCAAATGAAAATATGCTTTGGATTTATAGTTATGACAAAAAAACCACCATAACATTAACCTTTATTGATTACAAATTATTTAAAATTGAAGAATAGACAGAATTAAAGATATTGAGCATTTTGTCTAACGAAAGCAACCTCTTTAACTATTACTTTTATTATACCGCTTGCAGGTACTGCAAAGAGCATACCAAGTGGGCCCAATAAAGTACCTCCTATTAAAAGAGAAATCATTACTAGCATTGGATGCAGCCCAACGCTTTTACCGACCAAGGTGGGTGTTATAAGATTTCCCTCAATTTGCTGAACAACAAGAAACATCAAAATAATATCAAATATAAAAAAAGGCGAAGGCAACACTCCAAAGAGCATATGCGCAGTTGAAGCATCATTGCCAATATTGTTCATAAATGATATTAGGATAGCTGGTACCATTCCAACGAAGGGGCCAATTAGTGGAATAAGATTTGATAGGCCAGCTATTATACCTATAAAAATAATTAATGTTAAATTAGCACCAGCTAAATTTAAAATGATAAGCCCTGCAATTGACATTGCAGCTACACTGCTAGCAGATAAAAATTGTCCTTTCAGATAGCTAGATACCGATTTTTCTATATTAAAAATAAGCTTTAAGCCAATTTCAAAATATTTATTCGGTATCATGCTGACTAAAGATTTTCTAAAAACATGATACTCTGCTAAAAGAATGATCGTAAAAATAAATATCATAGTTGCAAGAAACATAAAATTTCCAACAGCTCCAGCCATTGAAGCAAGGGAACCCAAAACGGTTTGTGTAAATTCAGCTAATTTTGAAGCAAAATCCTCATTTGAAGATTGTCCAGTTTTTAAAAAATTTGGAAGTGAGGATGTAAATTTTTCAACTAAGTTTGCAAATTCAATAGTTAACGTTTCTTTATCAACACGTTTAGAAAAATCTATAGCCTGTTTTGAAATTTGGGAAATAAAACTTCCCAAAAAACCACCTATGGAACCCAACAGAAGGATAACGACTAGCAATACGGAAACGCCTCTATTGTTTATCTTCCTTTCTAAATTATCAACGCTTGATAAAAGAATTGTTGTAAAAAGAAATGCAAAAACTAACATTAAAATTACATTTGATATGTATGGCCAAATAGTTGATAAAAACCAAACTAATATTAAGCCGACTATAATTCGATAAATTAACTGAATGTAATTTTTTTGATCACTCATTTTTTTGTTTGTTCTTTAACCAAAAGAGCGTTTGTTTTTCTTAATCTTTCGCCCAACAATCCACCTAAATTAAATAATATTTTTTGACCAAGGACTGGGTTCCTTTCTTGCAATGTCATTAAGTCTTGTGTGAAGAAGCCTAACAATTGTGTATTTTCAGTGGCAATGGCATTTGCAGACCTTGGTTCATCGTCAAAAAGAGCTAGCTCTCCAAAAAATTCACCATCTGTAAGATTTGCAAATACATTCTCCTTTTTTGACCTAGTGCCTACCGTAATTTTAACATTACCTTTAACAATGATGTACATCCCCTCACCTGGTGCTCTATTCTTAAAAATATAATCACCAGCTTTGTATTCCCTTTTATGCATTAAATTTTCTAATTCTCTAAAATCAGAGTATTGAAAATCTTTAAAAACAGGTACTTGTTTGAGAGTTAATATCTCATTGCTCTCTTTGCGATTCCACCCTTTAAAAATATTTTCCCATTTTGCACTTTTCAATTATTGCTCCTCTAGCTTCTTTTTTTATCTAAATTGTAAATCATTATTTAACAATCATAATAGATTAATCTAAATATACAATGAAATTGCGTTACCATTGAATCATTCATTACTTTTAAACATGTATTTTAATTTAAAAACGTTTATTTGCTTTATGATATTTGTCCAATTCCTTTACGGACAAGAAACTCAAAAAGAGTTTGAAAAAGAATTAAAAATTCAAAATTCTGCTATTGAATCCTTAAAAGAAGAAATTGAAAGAACAAAAAAAAGAATACAATCTGAAAGTAGAAAAGAAAAATCCTCCGTAAGAAAAGTTAGTAGCTTATCTGAAGAAATTTCCTTAATTCAGAGATTAATTAAGGAAATAAAAAAGGAAGAGTCAAACTTATTAAAAGATATTAAAAGAACCGAGAGTCAGATAAACAAAAGCGAAAAAGAATTAGATGAACTAAGATTAAGATATTCTAAAAGGCTAAAGAAAATATATAAAAAAGGTGATTCATCATCTTTGGAAAAAGTTTTAAGCTCAACTTCATGGAGACAAGCAATCTATAGAGCAAAATACCTCAAAATAATCTCTGAGATTGATAAAAAAACTTATAATGCAATCCGATCCTTGCTTATACAAATAGGTAAACAAAAGCTTCAACTTGAAACTGCCTTGAGGAGAAAAATAAATTTAAAAAATCAAAGAGAGAAAGCTTTGTCTTCTTTGCGATTAAAGAAAAAGAATGAGCAAAGAGAATTAGCAAAAATAAGGCAAAGCCAAAAAGATTTAAAATCTTACCTTACTGAAAAGCAAGCTGGAATGAGACAATTGGAAGAGATTATTAGGAGAATTCAAGATGACATTGCAAGAGTAGAGAGAGAAGAAAGAATCAGAAAACAGCAATTGGCATTACAAACAAAAGAATTTCCTAAATTAAAAGGACAGCTTTCATGGCCTGCTCAAGGTAGGGTGGTATCAAAGTTTGGATTGCAATGGAATCCAAAATTAAAAACAACTACTGAAAATACTGGAATTGACATAAAAGGCCAACCTGGCTCTCAAATAAAATCAGTTCTTGGCGGTGTTGTAACCACCATAACGTTCCTAAGGGGATTTGGTACAACCATTATCATTGATCATGGCAGTGGTTTTTATACTGTATATAGCCATGTAGCAAATATTGAAGTAACCGAAGACAGTCAAGTAAGAAGTGGTGATGTTATTGCATATATGGGAGATTCAGGGTCAATAAATGGATCACAATTGCATTTTGAAATTTGGGGTCAAGGAAAAAAATTAAATCCTGAAGATTGGTTAAGAAATAAATGAATATCATAGATTTTCAGCCGAATATCTGGAGTGTTTTATTAAAGTCTGTTCGTTTAAATAAATTATCTAATGCTTATCTATTTTACGGAACCCAAGGATGCGCCAAAGAGTGGGCTGCTTTAGAGTTTGCAAGAATTTTAAATTGCTTTAATAAAGAAAATACATCCTGTTATTCGTGCGAATCATGCATTAAGTTTAAATCTCTCCAACACCCTAATCTTTTTATGACATTTCCTCTTCCTGCATCAAAAAAAGAAAACAAAAAAAAAGACAGTATTGGAAACTTATCACAGGATAATTATGAAATTTTACTTGACTCATTAAACAAAAAATCTGAAAACCCTTTTTACAAAATAAACATTCCTGGCGCGCAAAGAATTCTACTAAGCTCTATTAAAGACATAAAAAAAAACAGTTTTTTAAAGTTAGAACATGCAGGTAAAAAAGTATTTATTATTTTTGATGCTCATCTTCTTTGTGTAGGCTCAGGTGAATCAGCAAATTCATTATTGAAAATTTTAGAGGAGCCACCTGAAAACTCCTTGTTCATTCTAACGACAGATTTTAAGAACAAATTATTACCAACAATTTTGAGCAGATGTCAGAAATACTTCTTTTCAGACATTGACATTTCTAGTGTTCAATTGTACTTAGAAGACCAGGGTATTGATAAAGAGAAAGCTACAGAAATAGCATCATTTTCATTTGGAAATATACAATTTGCAAGCAGTTTAATTAATATTTCTAATACCTCTATCTTTCGTAAGACTCAAAAGTTTATTGAGCAAATAGTTGTTTTTAAAAGAGATAATTGGGAATTGTTTTTAAAGGAATTTAGTATGTTAGCATACAGGAACCCTGATGAATATTATTTGAATTTTCAATTAGCTCAAGCCTGGTTCAATCATGCTATGAAAATTAGAAGCGAATATGAATCCCATAGCTTGGAGTTAAAAAGAATTGAAAACAAAATTAGAGAATTTAACAAAAATTATCCCAATGCAGATCTTGTTGAAATCAACAAATTAATTGAACATACTTTGAGTGCTTTGAAACTAAATCTTGATATAAATTTGACACTAATTAATTTTCTTATGTCAATGCAAACCCTATTGAAGGGCAAAAAAATTAAAAAAGTAATTTGAAAAACTTCTATATAACCACACCTATTTACTATGTCAATGATAGGCCTCATATAGGCCATGCCTACACCACTATCTTAGCAGATGTTATTTCCAGGCAATATAAATTCCAAAAAATTAATTCTATCTTTTTAACTGGATTGGATGAGCATGGTCAAAAAGTTGAACAAGCAGCTATTAAAAATAATATTAGCCCTAAAGAGCATTGCGATTCAATGGTTCCAAGATTTAAAGAATTATGGGATAAGCTTAATATAAAGTATGATGATTTCATTAGGACCACTGAGAATAGGCACACCACTATTGTTAAAAAAATTTTACAAAAGGTATATGATAACGGAGATATTTATTTTGATGAATATGAAGGGCTCTATTCAATCTCAGAGGAAAGATTTATAACTGAGAAGGAAGCAGAGAGTGGTATTTTCAAAGATATTAAGAAATTAAAGGAAAAAAATTATTTTTTTAAAATGTCAGCTTATCAGCAAGAATTAATTGAACACATTAAGCAAAATCCTGACTTTATAATGCCGGATTACAGAAAAAACGAAGTTCTTGGATTTTTAAATAAACCACTTAATGACTTATGCATATCTAGACCTAAATCGCGTTTAAAATGGGGTATTGAACTGCCTTTTGATAAAAATTACGTTACCTATGTTTGGTTTGATGCTTTAATAAATTATATTTCTTCAATAGGTTACTCAAATAGTAATGAAAAATTTAGAAAGTTTTGGCCAGCCAATATTCATTTGATAGGTAAAGACATTTTAACAACCCATTGTGTTTATTGGCCAACTATGCTTATGTCGATAGGTTTGGATCTTCCAAAAACAATTTTCGCACATGGTTGGTGGCTTAACAAAGATTCAAAGATGAGCAAATCAGTAGGCAACGTGATAAATCCTCTAGACTTAATAGATGAGTTTGACGAAGATTCATTAAGATTCTTTTTAATGAGAGATATGAAACTAGGACAGGATTCAAATTTTTCTGAGGAATTATTTTTTACTAGATATAATAGTGATCTAGCGAACGACCTAGGAAATTTACTCAGTAGAATAACCAATCTCATTGATAAATTTTTTGAAGGTAAATTATCTTCAGGTTTTGATAAATCATCAAGGGGAAGAATAGTTCAGGTTGAGAGCTCTAAAGTTATAAGTTTTACAAACGAATGCTTTCGTAAAATGAAAATTAATGAAGCAATTGATAATTCAATGAATTGTATAAAAAGTATTAATAAGTACATTGAATCTATGGCTCCTTGGAAATTAGTAAAAACTGATATGACGGCTGCATCCAGTGTTTTGCTTACCTCTGCTGAAGCTTTAAGAATTTCATGTCTATCATTAATAGCTGTTATGCCAAATAAAATGAATCAAGCTTTAAATATTTTGGGAGATAATTCATTTAATTGTGATTGGGGTTTCTTTGAAAATGGTTTAACTGTTAAAAAACATGAACCCCTTTTTCCCAGAATCGATGTTAGTATTAAAAAAAATCACAATAAAAGCCATAAAATGAACCCCTCTGATAATATTATTTCTTATGAAAAGTTTTCCAATATTGAATTAAAAGTTGCACAAATAAAACAAGTTGTAAAAATTGATAATTCAGATAAACTATATAAAATTATCGCTGATATTGGGAAAAGTAAGATTCAGATTGTTTCTGGTATTTCAAAGCACTACAATTTAGAAGATCTCGTAGGAAAAAATATAATCGTTGTTACCAATCTAAAAGGTTCTAAGATTTTTGGAATACAATCTGAAGGGATGTTGCTTGCTGCTAAAAAAGGGAAAAAATTATCTTTAATTACTTCAAATTCTGATGATTTAGTATTAGGAGAAAAAATTTATTAGTTTAGCTATCAACAATCTTTTTTCCATGATAAATCTTTAATCCCAATGTTTTATGTATTTTTTTAATATTCTTATTTGTTATACTTCCAGCAGCAATGATATCAATTTCATCTTTAAAGCGTTCAGATAGTTTTTTAATATTCTCTTGACCATCAACGGCATTTTTTTGGCCCCCAGAAGTTAAAACGGCTTTTATTTGGTTAAATTTTAATAACTTTTGTATCTCATTGATCTGATTATCAACTAAATCTATTGCTTTGTGAAATGTTATATTTAATCCTGTGTATTTAGAAACAATCTGATCTATAATTTTTTCATCTATCTTCCTATTTCTATTAAGAGCTCCAAAAGCTATGTCATTGACTCCATTTTTCTGGCAAAATTCAATACTATCAAGCATGGTTTTGACATCATTCTGGTTGTAAGTAAAATTCCCTGGCCGCGATCTAATCATTACCTTAATTGGAATAGAGACCCTTCTGATTGTTTGCAATATTAATTTTTTGCTTGGAGTTAGACCATCTAAATCTAGTCTTGAACAAAGTTCAATTTGATCGGCACCATTTTTTTCAACACTAATTGCATTATCAATACTATCAACGCACGCTTCTTTGGTAAAATTTAAATTCATAAAAATTTGACTTTGTTTAAGCTTAAGTGTGGTATTATAATTTATTTACCTTATTTATTTAAAATTAATAGAATTAATGAATTTATGTTAATAGACACGCACTGTCACTTATATTATGATGAAATTAAAAACAATTTGAGCGATGTACTAGACCGTGCAAATGAAGCCAATGTTACTCGTTTTATTTGCGCTGGAACAAACATTAATACATCAAAACAATGCTTAGAAATTACAGAAGAGGACGATAATATTTTTGCTTCTTGCGGTGTTCATCCTCATGATTCAAAAGATGTTCAAGATGGATACCTTGATCAAATCTATGAGATGATGGAATATGAAAGCATGATTGCAATTGGTGAGTTAGGTCTTGATTATTTTAAAAATATCTCTGAAAAAGAAACGCAAAAAGAAGTCTTTAGGTCGCAAATGGATATTGCTCAAGAGCTAGACAAGCCTGTTATCATTCACAATCGAGATGCTGATCAAGACATCCTTGAAATATTATCAGATTTTCCTGATGTAATTGGGGTCTCGCATTGTTTTTCATCAACATTAGATACTGCTAAAGCATTTTTGGACTTAGGATACTACATTTCTTTTTCAGGAAATATCACTTTCAAAAATAGTCACCTCCCTGAAGTTGCAAAGTCAGTTCCGTTGGATAGGGTATTAATTGAAACAGATTCACCATATCTTTCACCTGAACCCTACCGTGGAAAACCGAACGAACCATCGAGGGTTGTATATGTTGCTAAAAAATTATCTGAGATTTATGACATAGATTATGAAGAAATTGCGAAGCAAACTAGTAACAACGCATCTGAAATTTTCAGATTGCCTTAAAAATCCTTTATAACCTCAACTTTACAATTTCAATTGAATAAAACTGGCCATCCATTTAGAATGAAATGGGGGCAGAATTTTGTTGTTGATAAAAATTTAATCAAAAAGATTGTTGACAATATCTCTCCTCATGAAAAGGACAATTTTTTAGAAATTGGACCAGGAGATGGTTCGCTGACTAGGCAAATATATCCTCATGTTAATCAAATGGTCGTAGTTGAGATTGACCCACTACTAATAAAAAAACTTCAAATAGCAAAAAATCTCAAAGGTTTGCATATTATTCATAAAGATATTTTGCTGCAAGATATATGTGATTTACCAATTTCTAACCCTCTTAGAGTAGTTGGAAATATTCCCTACAATATCACTTCGCCAATAATTTTTTGGCTAATTGAGCAGTTGGATTTTTGGAACGATGCATTTATTATGATGCAAAAAGAAGTTGCAGAGAGATTAATTTCAGAGCCTGGATCAAAAAACTACTCTAGGTTAACAGTAATGGTTGGTATGTATGTTGATGTTAAGTTGTGTTTTAAAATTCCTCCAGAGGTATTCTATCCAAAACCAAAAGTTCACTCAGCCATTGTTCGATTTACAAAAAAAAGAATTCCACTGATTTCAGATAATAATTATTTAAAATTGAACAAAATTGTTAGAAAAGCATTCTCAATGAGAAGAAAAATGCTAAAAAACTCGCTCCATGAATTCAACATTCCTGAGAATATTAAAAATGAGATAGATTTTTCAAGAAGACCTGAGACTTTATCTTTAAATGAGTTTTCAAGGCTTGTGGAAAATTAATTTTTGATAATCATAATTTCCTGTGAGAGTTGAAATTTTAAATGTATCTTTCAAAGCTTTATTTGTTAAAATTTTAAAAAAAGGATTTCAAAATAATGCCAAAAGCAGCTAGACCGATTAATGAATCAAACAGAAGCCTAAGTCAGTATCTTGAAGAAATAGGTAAATATGAACCTTTGCATCCTTCAAGAGAAGTTGAATTAGCGCAAGCTATAAAAAAAGGGAATCGCCTAGCAATGAAAGAACTTGTTGAAGCAAATTTAAGGTTTGTTGTTTCTGTTGCTAAAGATTATCAAGGGCAAGGCTTGCCTCTAACAGATCTAATAAATGAAGGCAATATGGGATTAATGAAAGCTGCGGGTCGTTTTGATGAAACTAGAGGGTTTAAATTTATTTCATACGCTGTTTGGTGGATTAGGCAGTCAATTTTACAAGCATTGGCAGAGCATTCCAGAATTGTCAGATTGCCTCTAAACAGAGTTGGAACAATTTCTAAAATAACCAAAGCAGCTGAAAAACTTGAAGCTGAAGTTGAAAGATCACCTAATGAGGAAGAAATTGGTAGAAATCTTGAAATGACCAGCGATGAAGTTATAGATGCAATGCGAATCTCGAGAAGGCATCACTCTTTGAATGCACCTTTTAGGGATGGGGATAAAAACTCTCTAATTGACGTTATTGAAGATGATGGACAGATTGATCCTGATGAACCTTTAATGGCAGAATCATTAAAGGATGAAATAAGGCAGTCTCTTGATACATTAAAAGATAGAGAAAGACAAGTTATTAAAATGTATTTTGGTATTGACAGGGATTATGCTTTGACATTAAATGAAATTGGTGAAGAATTCAATTTAACGCGTGAAAGAGTCCGACAAATTAAAGAAAAAGCAATTAGGCGTTTAAGACATCGCTCGCGCAGTAAATCTTTGAGAACTTACTTAGGATAATTTACAGGAGTGAATTGATGGTAGAAGTAACAGTTAGAAACGGTGAACAACTAGAAAGAGCTTTAAGAAGATTTAAAAAGAAGTGGGAAAGAGCCGGTGTTTTACGTGAAGTAAAAAGAAAATCTTTTTTCATAAAGCCAAGCGACGAGCAAAGAGCGGCAAAAAAGAAAGCTGTTCGCCGACGATTGCGTTTCGCAAAATTTAATTAAACTTTATCTCAATTATTTCTATAAATAGTCTCGATTCAAATCGAGCTACTAATATCAATGTTAATTAGAAGCATATCTGGTGTTCGCGGAATTACTCCAAATCACCTAAATGATTCAATTATTAAATCTTATGCACAGGCCTTTCATTCCATCCTTCCAGATGGAATTATCTACTGCGGAAGAGATTCTAGACCATCTGGGGAAAACTTTTTACATATATTTTATAGCGAACTCATTTTACTAGGTAGAGATGTTATTGTTTGTGATATTGTTCCGACTCCAACTATACAATTTATGGTAGAAAAAACTGAAGCAGTAGGCGGTGTAATCATTACTGCAAGCCACAATCCTACTGAGTGGAATGGAATGAAATTTGTAAATGCTAAAGGAACATTTTTTGATTCAGCGCAGTGCGCAGAATTATTCAAAATTGTTGATCAAAATAAGCAAATACATCCCGCTGAAACTCCTGGAATGTATCTTTCTGATAAAAATGCTAATTTGAAACATGTTCTTAAGATAATGGAACTGCCTTGCGTAGATTTAAAATCAATTAGAGCTAAAGGTTTTAAAATTGCTATTGATGCTGTTAATGGCGCTGGATCGGAAGCAATCCCTCTTCTTTTAGAAAATCTAGGTTGCGATATAGTAAAAATTTATTGCGATCCAAACGGAATATTTAAAAGAGGAGCAGAACCTTTGCCTGAAAATTTAAGTGATCTTTCAGATCTAGTAATAAGAGAAAATTGTGATATAGGATTTGCCGTTGATCCTGACTCAGATAGATTAGCAATTATTGATGAAAACGGGAAGCCGTTAGGAGAAGAATACACATTAGTCTTAGCAGCTGCTGGATATCTTTCACAAAAAGAAAATAGTGAAGTTTTAGTCACTAACTTATCAAGCTCTATTGCTTTGGACAAATTAGCAGATAAATATAATTCAACTGTTTTAAGATCAGCTGTTGGAGAAATCAATGTTGTAAACAAAATGGTAGAATGCAATTCAAGCTTTGGAGGCGAAGGCAATGGAGGTGTGATTTTAAAGGATGCGCATCTTGGTCGAGATGCCTTAGTTGGAGCAGCTTTAATCTTATCTTATCTATCTCATCAAAAGACTACATTAAGTGAAGCTCATAAAGCTCTTCCTCAATATGTTATTGTTAAGGATAAGATTAATATAAAAAATATCAACATAAAAGTTTTTGAGGAAAAAGTAAAAAATCTTTACAAGGATTCAATTGTTGATGAGACTGATGGTATTAAATTTATTTGGAGCGATAAGTGGCTACATATTAGAAAATCAAACACCGAACCAATTATTAGAATCTATGCAGAAGCTATATCAAAAGAAATAGCTTTAGAAATAATTCAAAATCTAAAATTTATTCTGTGATCACAAAACAAGAAAATCCAACAAGAAAAGGCCAAGAGCTAGAATTAGAGATAGAATCATTAGCATATGGAGGTCTTGGATTAGCAAAATTAGATGATTTTGTAGTTTTTGTGAAAGGGGGCCTCCCTGGACAGACAGTGCTTGGTCATATTTATAAAAAAAAAAGAGGATATTCAGAAGCATATATTGTTGATGTACTCAAAGAATCTCCAAAAAAAATAAAAGAAAAATGCGATCATTTTTTCATTTGCAGCAAACTGCAAAATCTAGCATATGATGAACAAATTAAACAAAAAATTAATCAAGTAAATGATGCATTTATAAGACTAGGCGATATAAATAATGCTAAGATTGGCAATATTATAAAGGCAAAAAAGAAATACTATTACAGAAATAAAATGGAATTTTCTTTTTCATCGAATCGCTGGGTGTTAGAAAGTGAGCCCGAAGGTGTTGATAAATCGTTTGCCCTGGGTCTTCATATCCCTCGCCGCTTTGATAAAATACTTGATATTGATAAATGTCACATTCAACCTAAAATTGGTAATAAAATACTTGAAGCTGTAAAGAAAAAATGCAAAGAGAATACAAACCTTAAACCTTACAACCCAAGAACCCATATAGGATTTTTAAGACATTTAATGATAAGATATGGATTTAATACAAATCAAATAATGGTGAATATTGTTACAGCTTATGAAGATATTGAAAAGTTAGAGCCAATTGTAAAAATATTAAAAAATGATATACCAGAGGTAACAACAATAATCAACAACATCAATACTAAAAAGGCTGATGTTTCTTACGGCGAATATGAAATCCTTTTACACGGCAAAAGAACTATAGAGGAAAAAATGAATGGTTTAACGTTTGACATTTCTGCAAACTCATTTTTTCAAACTAATACATTGCAAGGCGAGAAGCTTTATGATGAGGTGAAAAAGCTATGTAATCTTAAAGGAAATGAAGTTATCTATGACCTTTATTGCGGCACAGGCACGATAGGTTTATCCTTATCTCAAACCGCAAAGCATGTTTATGGTTTTGAGATAATTAGGTCATCCCTTGAAAATGCCCAAATCAATGCTACTAAAAACAATGTAAAAAATATAACTTTTTTGAAAGCTAATCTGGATACTTATTTTAAAAGTGGACAATTACCAAGAGAACTACCAAAGCCAAACATAATTATTGTTGACCCTCCGCGAGCAGGAATGCAC
Source organism: uncultured Fidelibacterota bacterium (assembly GCA_902615915.1). Lineage (GTDB taxonomy): Bacteria > Fidelibacterota > Marinisomatia > Marinisomatales > TCS55 > TMED144. The sequence goes on along the minus strand of CACMQQ010000002.1, from coordinate 117,920 downwards.
AAGGATATGGTCAGTTTCATTCCTAGAATGAAACCAGATTCGTTAATATACGTATCTTGCAACCCAACCACGCAGGCAAGAGATTCTAAAATATTAGTTAAAAGTGGTTATCATTTAAAGAATATAAGCGTTGTAGATATGTTTCCTCATACCCCTCATATTGAAACAGTGGCTTTATTCAATAAAGAATAAATTAATTTGTACCACCAGGGTCTGTACTTGATCCGCCAGAGCTTCCAGGGTTTAGGTATTTACCGAGATTTTCAAACGATTGATTGAGAGCTACACCTAAAACTAGCAAAACTCCAAGTAAAAGAAAGTTTCTATTTTTTTTCATTCCATATACACTTCTTGGAATGTTGTCAACCAGTCTATTTTTAACATTCTTCATATGCATGTCAAGATCTTCAAGGTATGAAAGAATCTCATAATTAAAAATATCATTTGAAGATAGGTTGTAACGAAAAACTGTTCCTTTAAGCATTGCTCTTTCGTTTTGAGGTGCAATATTTTCAAAAACTGAAACAAAAACGTAATCTAGATCGGCGTTAATTGCTATTTCATTAAGGATGATTTTCAGTTCATCTTCGTTACTATTAAAAGAAATTGGAGTTAGTTTTGTTTTTTTACCAATTGTTTGAGAATCATAAAATTCATAATAGTTTTGATTCAATGCCCCAAGAAGTTTTTGACTTAAATAAGATTGATTCTTTTCATTGATGTTTATTAGGCTCTCGCCTACATACCCCACATTAACTAGTTTTGTATTTGGTTTTGTTTTTTGAGCAAAGATTATACTGTTTTGCATAATTAAGGATGCAGACAAGAGAAATATGAGCATTTTTGTAAAATAAGTTCTTATATTAATATACATGGTATCAAATTATGAAAGTGTCAATTCACAAAACAAATGATATTTAGTTTGGAGGGAATATGAAAAATTTAGATCGCAGAGCATTTTTAGAATCGATAACAAAGCCTATAGCGCTAACCTCTATTGCAGCACTAAATCCTTCATTGTCTGCCAAAGTCCTCAAAAAAATGAATTTAAATGATAAAAAACCGCATCAAGTTGCTAGGGACGAGAGCTTTTGGAGAGAGATCCAACAAGGCTATACCGCTGATCGTGGTATGGTCAATTTAAACAATGGAGGAGTTAGCCCTTCTCCATCAGTTGTTCAAAATGCAATGAAAAGGCATTTAGATTTTTCAAATACTTCACCTGCTTACTCAATGTGGAGAATTTTAGAACCTCAAAGAGAGCCTGTGAGAAGAAGGCTTGCCAGATTTTTCAGATGTAGCCCGGAGGAAATTGCATTGACTCGCAATGCGTCAGAAAGTCTACAGATATGCCAAAATGGATTTGACTTGAATTCGGGGAATGAGGTCTTAACTACTACACAAGATTATGGAAGGATGATAAATACTTTTAAACAAAGAGAATGCCGTGATGGTATTGTTATGAAACAATTTAAAATTCCAACTCCTGCAGAAAATGAAAATGAAATAGTCGATCTCTTTGAAAAAAACATTTCAAAAAAAACAAAATTAATCCTTATGTGTCATATGATAAATTTGACTGGACAAATTCTTCCTGTTAAAAAAGTAGTCAATATGGCTAGAAAATATGATATACCCGTTATTGTTGATGGAGCTCACTCATTTGCTCATTTTGATTTTAATATAGATGACCTCGAATGTGATTATTATGCCTCAAGTTTGCATAAATGGTTGTGCGCTCCTCATGGAACCGGACTTCTCTATGTCCGTAAAGAAAAAATAAAAGACTTATGGCCATTGCAAGCTCCTGGTAAATGTAATTCTGAGGATATTCGAAAGTTTGAAGAGATTGGTACGCACCCAGCAGCCAATTATTTAGCTATCGGAGATGCCCTAACATTTCATCAAGGCATAGGAAGCAAAAATAAAGAAGCTAGATTGATATATTTGCGAGATAGATGGGCCAAAAGACTAATAAAAAATAAAAGAATCAAACTTCATACTAGTTTGAAGCTAGGCCTGGGATGCGCCATTGCCACTGTTCAAATCAAAGGCATTGACACTTCTGATGTCGCAAAGCATTTATGGGATAAATATCGCATTTTCGTCGTTGCGATTAAAAATGATGAGTTTGAAGGCTGTAGAGTAACTCCTCATGTCTACACTACCATCGAAGAAATAGATAGGTTTTCAGATGCAATGGAAGAAATAATTAAAAATGGCGTTGGGTAACTTTAAATAAGAATTATTTAGGTAGTCTGATATCCATATCTGCCACTACGAAGGACATTACTGCCATTGTAGCAACGCACTGATTAAATTCTTGAATATTTAATTTATCCCATGTATCGGCAGCAGTATGATGGTACCAAAAATATTTTTTTGACTCTACAGTTAAGCCCATGCCTGGAACACCTTCAGCCATAATTGGTCCGATATCTGCACCACCTCCACCTTTAGTAATAACTCCTGATTGAATTGGTTTTAAAAGCGTGCCGATGTCTTGCAATATGTTTAAAGATTCATCAGGCCCTGTAAATCCAAAACCGCTTGGCTTAAAAATACCGGCATCAGATTCTATAGCTAGAATGTGATCCTTTAATTTATCTAAATATTTGTTTCTGTAAGCATTTGCACCTCTCAGTCCATTTTCTTCATTGGTCCACAAAACTAATCGGATAGTCCTTTTTGGTCTTATGTTTAATTCTTTTAGGATTCTTAATACGTTCCATGCGGCTACACAACCGCCAGCATCATCCATGGCACCTTGACCTACATCCCATGAATCAATGTGGCCACCAATCACGATCACCTGATCTGGAAATTCGCTTCCAATAATTTCTCCTACAACGTTGTGCGATAAAACATCAGGATAGTTTTGTGCTTCCATTTTTAGATTGACTTCAACATCTTGTCCATTTTCTAGCATTCTTCCAATCATTGCAGCATCTTCAATTGTGATCGCCGCGTGAGGTATCTTTTTTACTCCATCCTCGTAAGAGCTATTTCCAGTATGAGGAGTATTCATTGAAAATGTTCCAACAGAGCGAACTAGACTAGCAACAGCGCCGTGTTTTGATGCTTCAATTGCTCCGCGCACTCTATATTTAACTGTGTTACTATATGTATCGAAAGGAACATTAAATAAAACAATCTTTCCTTTGACTTCATTTGATCGATTAGCTAATTCTTCAAAATTACTTACTTCAATAACTTTTGCTGTTATGCCATTACTTTTGGTCCCTATGCTTCCACCGAGACCAAGCATAGCTAGATTCTTTGACCATGGTTTTACCATTTTAGCTGATTCTTCGCCGCGAACCCATTTAGGAACCATTACTTCTTCACTTCTAACATTTTCTATACCATCCTTTTTCATTTCTTGCATGATCCAAAGAATTGCTTTTTCTAAATTCTCGCTGCCACTCAATCTAGGTCCAAAAGTATCACAAAGCTCAGCAACACGATTAAAACCAACAGAGTCACTTAATATGGCATCTATGATCTTTTTTGATTCTTGTTGATAGGATAAAGCAATCTTACCAAGGTTGTTTGGATTTCTATTTTCACATCCAATAAATAATACCAATAATAAAAATATTATTTTTTTTAAAATAATTTTCACTAATTGTCTGTCGGGGGATTAGTAGAGCTGTTGCCCTCACCTTCAGCACTAATTCCTGCTGCACTAAAAGTAAATAATAAAATTCCTATTATGGCGATTGCTCCAAAAAATAGACCAGCTTTTAATAGTGATGCTGGCTGGTTAATATTTTTAATGGTATTTAGTTGCGACTCTTTAATTTTTTCAATCTCTAAATCAAATTGGTCGTAATACCTTAGAATATCATGCTTACTAATGATGTCAGACTTCTTATTATATTTGTAAAATGTTCCTTGAATCATAACTCTGCTAGAGTTCGTTGTTGGGTTCTCAATTTTTCCTGCAAAAAAATAGTCCGCATCAATTTCATCAGATAATTTTGCAAATGAATCATTATTAATGTCAGAATAAAATGCATTAACATCAATCTTATTATTAAAATATTGAGTGCCAATGTATTGTTCTTGCGATAGGTCTGAAAAGATTTCCAGCAGTTTTTGTTCTAATTCTCCAGCGAGCCAATCATCGTATCCAGCAATGTCAGTACCTACGTATCCAATTTTCACTGGAGCTGGTCCTGTTCGTATTTGACCTAAAACCAAAGCGTTGATAAGTATGAAAACCAACAATTTGTATAGAATGTTCATGATGTAAAATTATAAAAAATCACAGTTTGCTGAAAATAAATCTTTTTTTGAAAATTTTCCTTTTTTTAAAGTCAAAGAGTCTAAGAATAACTAAATTTTGAAATGAGGTTGTGGCTCAAAACATTAATTAGTAATCGCTTTTTTCAAGTTAGTGCTGGCATTTTAATTACTATGGTGATCGGAGGGTTGGTCATTCAAGTTCTTGAAACGGGTGAAATTACTGAGGGAGATACCCCATTTTGGTGGGCTATTGTAACAATGACAACTGTTGGTTATGGAGATTATTCTCCATCTTCACCCCAGGGTCGTCTTTTCGCAATAATCATCATGTTTATTGGTATTTCATTGGTGTCTTTACTTACCGCTTCAATATCTTCGATATTTGTTGTTCAGAATATTAGGGAGGGAAAAGGATTGGAAAAGCTAAATTTGAAAAATCATATAATACTTTGCGGTTGGAATCCATCCGCGATTAGAGTATTGGAATCTATATACGATCGTATCATTCAAACCAAAGAAAATGAAGTTGTTTTAGTAAATGATCTAGATGAAAAGGAAATTGCACAGATTAAAAATAAATTTCCAAAAATGAATGTTCACTTTGTAGCAGGCGATTTCACACATGAAGAGATCTTACAAAAAGCAAATGTTCTTATGTCTAATACGGTAGTTATCCTGCCAAATATTGCTGCTGGGGAGAATGAGCCTCATGACGAAAAGACAGTCTTTGCAACTTTAACCATTAAGAATTTGGATTCAAGTTTGAGAGTTATAGCTTATATACACAACAGAGAAAATTTGACTCATATTAAAAGAGCGAATGCGGATGAAGTAGTCGTAGTTGACGATATGAGTACTCATTTATTAGCCTCTCATGTCATTGATCCTGGAGTCCCTCAAATTGCGAACCAATTAATAAATAGCGGTTCAAGCTATCATTTTAAAAGAAAGCAAATTCCTGACGAATTTGTAGGGAAAACCTTTGATACTCTATTTAATCATTTTAGATCTAAGGATGGCTCTATTTTGATTGGTCTTTATGCAGAGGATGAAAATTTAGGAATAGGTGAAATTTTATCGACCGACACCTCAGCGCTTGATGAATTTATCGAAAGAAAATTAAAAGAAGGTGGTGTTCCATTGCATGATCAAAGCAAAATACATGTATCGGTCAATCCAAAAAAGAATTATGTGCTCCAAGATGGCGAACATGCCATTATAATACCATAGAGGATAAAATGAATTTTGATAAATTGAACAACTTTCAAATTTTTGAAGATTTAACTGAAAGCGATATAAATAAATTTATTAAAGTAATTGAGAAAATTAAGTTCGATGTAGGTGAAAAGTTAATCACAGAAGGCGATAAAGGCGATTGCATATATCTTCTTTTAGATGGAGAAGTAGAGGTTAATCAAGCACTTACGCTTTCCATGAACAAAGGTGAATTTGACAAAAGAGAAAAAGCGATAATTAATCTTAAAAGTGACACTTTTCCTCAATTTGGTGAGATGTCCATGTTTAATGATGGAGATCTTAGAACTGCAAATGTCCGATCTTTAAAAAAATGCACGGTTGCTCGATTAAATAAGACAGATTTGTTTAATATTTGTGAGAAAAATTCTGACATTGGCTACAAGGTCATGCGAAATCTAGGCAGGATAGTTTCAGCCAACTTAGCAAAGTCGAACCAAAATGTTTTAAAGCTAACTACAGCATTTAGTCTTATGCTAGACAGATAATTTCTATTATATTATAAAAAAAAATTATGAAAGTCGAATTTGAAAAATCGTACAATTGGACTCAATTAGAAGACCAATGGTATGCTAGGTGGTTGAAAAAAGACTACTTCACTGGGGATGAAAATTCTTCTAATGAATCATTTTCCATAGTGATTCCCCCTCCAAATATCACAGGTAAATTGACCATGGGTCATGTACTAAATAATACAATACAAGATGTTCTGATACGAAAAGCAAGAATGGAAGGAAAGAACACTTGCTGGATACCTGGAATAGATCATGCCTCAATAGCGACAGAGACCAAAGTTGTGAAAATGTTAGAAGAAATGGGTATAGAAAAAGAACAACTAAGCAGGGAAGAATTTCTTGATCATGCATGGAAATGGAAAGAAAAATACGGTGGAATTATTATTGATCAACTCAAAAAACTTGGCTGTTCCTGCGATTGGAAAAGGCAAAAGTTCACAATGGATGATGATTACTCAAGATCAGTCATTAAAGCATTTGTTCATCTTTACAACAAAGGTTTCATTTACAAAGGCCACAGACTTGTAAACTGGTGTCCCTCTTCACAATCTGCTATTAGTGATGAGGAAGTGATTCACAAAGAAATTTCAGGAAAGCTATGGTATTTTAAATATCCTATCGAAAAAGATAAATCTTTCCTCGTTGTTGCAACGACTCGTCCAGAGACATTACTCGGTGATACAGCAATAGCTGTTAATCCCGAAGATGAAAGATATGCACATTTAGTTGGAAGCTATGCGAATATTCCTATCGTTAATAGAAAAGTACCTATTATTGCTGATGAGCATGTTGATCCAAAATTTGGAACAGGTTGTGTGAAGGTTACGCCAGCTCATGATCCCAATGATTTTGAAATTGGAAAAAGACATGATCTTGAATTTATCAACATTATGAATGATGATGCTTCGCTAAATGAAAATGTTCCTCAAGATTTTCAAGGACTATCAAGAGAGAGAGCAAGAAAAGAAGTCATTAAAAGGATGAACTTAGAAAATCTTCTAGAAAAAACCGAAGACCATATTAACAATATCGGTTTTTCTGAAAGAGGAAATGTTCCAATAGAATTTTATATGTCAGAACAATGGTATATGAAAATGAATAAGCTCGTTAAACCTGCTTTGGATGCTGTTAATGATGGAAAAATAAAATTCTATCCAAACCATTGGGTAAAAACATATAATCATTGGATGGAGAATATTAACGATTGGTGTATTAGTCGTCAATTATCATGGGGTCATCAAATTCCTGTTTGGTATCATAAAGACAATGTATCCAAATTACATGTCTCAGAAAAGGGTCCTGATGATAAAGAAAATTGGGTTCGAGATAAAGATGTTTTGGATACATGGGCGTCTTCATGGCTTTGGCCATTTGCAGTTCACAACTGGATAGAAAAAGACACTTCTATAAAGAAATATTATCCTACAAATACCTTGGTTACGGGGCCAGATATTATTTTTTTCTGGGTAGCTAGAATGATCATGTCAGGCTATGAATTTTTGGGAGAAGAGCCTTTCAAAAATGTATATTTTACATCTATCTTAAGAGATGCTAATGGTAAAAAATTCAGCAAATCATTAGGTAATTCACCCGATCCAATAACATTATTTAAAGAGTTTGGTACAGACGCAGTTCGTTTTGGAACTTTATTGATGGCTCCACAAGGATTGGATGTTCTTTTTTCCAAAGATAGACTTGAAGTTGGAAAGAATTTCATGAACAAGCTATGGAATGCTGCGAGATTTACTTTTATGAATTTGATAGATGGCATTCCTCCTGACATTGATCTAAGTCATGAGAATTTAGATATATCAGATAAATGGATCATAAGTAGGTTTGAAGAAACTGCTTTTAATGTAAATAAAGAATTAAACAATTATCGTTTTAATGAGGCAGCTAAAGCTATTTATGAATTTACATGGAATGACTTTTGTGATTGGTACGTTGAAATAGCCAAGATTCGTCTATATGGAGATGATCCAAAAAAAGCAGATATCGCTAGAACCGTTTTGATACATGTCTTGAAAGGAATTTTAACCTTGCTACATCCATACTCGCCATTTATCACTGAAGAGTTGTGGTCATATTTTAAAACTAAGAATGAGAAGGATCTGATTATATCCCCATGGATAAATGGTAAAGTTTTAAAAAATGAGCAAGTTTTTGATTCGATGGACTTATTGCAACAAATAGTTACATCTATTCGTGCAATTAGGAGTCAATTAAATATTCCACCCAAAAAAAGAGCAACAGTTTATATCGCAAATTCAGAATCATTTAAAGAAATGATTCTTTCTTTTGATGAAGCAATTAAAATGCTTGCTGGAGTAAATCTTATTTCTTTTATAAATAATGAGGAAAGACCCTCTAAATCTGCAACTGCAGTTATAAAAAATATGGAGTTATTTATTCCACTAGAAGGTCTAATAGATATTGATTTAGAAATTAATCGACTTTCCAAAAGGATTGACAAATTAAAAAAGCATATATTGGTAAGTGAGAAAAAGCTTTCTAATAAAAATTTTGTAGCAAATGCACCAGAAAATATCATTTCTCATGAAAAAGAAAAAATGATTCAATTAAAGCTAGAAAAAGAATTGTTGAAGAAAAATTTAAAAATGATCTCATGAAGTACATTCTCTCTATATTTATCTTTTTACAATTCAATAATGCTATCTACGCGCAAACATCAATTACTATTTACAAAGATGATAGAGCATTAATAAAACAAAAAATCCTGTGGGAGTTAGAACAAGAAAGTAATGTGATCAGCTGGGATTCTTTGCCATCAGGCTTAATTGATGGATCAGCTTTTTTGAATTTAACAAATGCCAGAATCTTGACCCAAAGATTAAATAATAATACATTTCGTTTTCGTGAAAATTTAAAAAATAAGATTGGCGAAAACATCGAAATAAAATTGGTTAATGAGAGAGAAATTTCTGGCGTTCTAGTAGAATTTGATAATTCAATATTATCCGTTCAAAGAAGAGGAAGCATTTTATCATTTAACTTTGACCGAGTAGACTATGTAAGCGTTTATGATGAGGAAATACCAAAAGCTCTCAAGCCTACACTGACTTGGAGCATATCCCCAAAGGACGATCTTGAAAAAATAGTAAATGGAAATTTAATTTATCTATCCAAAGGCTTTAAATGGAAAACAATCTATAAATTGATAATAAACAGAATGCAAAACAGTGCTGATTTCGTCATTGAAGCCGATATTTTTAATAATAGTAATATGGATTTTTCAGAAGTCAACCTAAAGTTAATTGAAGGAAATTTAAATACGAAGGTAAACAGTGCCAGTTTTGTGGGCCCTTACAGGCAATCGCGATTGAGTCAAAATAGTTTCCAGCAGAATCAATTTGGCGATTACTACATCTATAACTTAAATCAGAAAATAAATTTAAAAAGCAATGAGAGTATTTTAGCTCGACTCTACCCCCCAAAGAATGTTTCTTTTAAGAAAACTTACTTATTTGAAAACAATGAGAAAAATCAAAGAGAAGAACCTTTGATGGTTGAATATACGATACCTAATATTGAGGAAAATAATCTCGGGATACCTCTACCTGAGGGTAACATTCAAATTTACCAGTATTTAAATGAGCAAGATATTGAATTTATTGGAGAGGACCATTTGTCCCAGGTAACTAAAGGTGAAGAAGCTACGATCACTTCAGGCAGGGCTTTTGATGTCATTGGAAAAAGAAGCATTATAAATTTCGATCGACAACAAAAAAGCGAAGAAGCATCTATCATGATTGAAATAAATAATACTTTATCAAATCAAATCAATGTTCGTTTAGTTGAAGAAATTAGAGGTGACTGGGTGATTAGAAAAGCTTCTTCTAATTATCAAAAGAAAGATGCAACGACTATTCAATTTTCAATTTCAGTCCCAGCAAATAGGTCAAAAACTGTTACTTATACATATCGTAAGGAGTTATAGCGCTTGCAAGAAAGAGTGCTATCTCTTTCAACACCACTCACTGTTTTAAAAGGCATAGGTCCAAAAAAAGCAGAAGCTTTGTCCATCGATGGTTTAAGTACCATTGATCAATTATTGCACTACTACCCCAGAAAATATCTTGATAGAACAACCTTAACCTTGCTCTCAAAACTTAGCGGGGGGCAAAATGTGAATGTAATTGGTACTATTCAAAGTATAAAAATGAGAAAAGGAAAATTTAAATATTTTTTAGAATCAATTATTTATGATGGCTACGGGTATTTAACACTACGCTGGTTCAATGGAGCAAAATATATTAAAAAAGCTCTGAAAATTGGAGACAAATTAGCTGTTAGTGGCAAAGTAGAATTTTATAATGGCTATCAAATCATACATCCAGATTTTGAAAAATTAAAAGAAGATGAGGACCCAATCAATACTGGTTCCATCATCCCAATCTATCCTCTTACATCTAATTTAAAAAATAATGGAATAGATAGTAGATTTTTAAGAAGAATAATAAAGACTATAAAAAAATCTTCGATTTCTATTAATGATCATTTTGAAAAAAATTTTTTACTTGAAACAAATTTAATTGAATTAAAAAGAGCACTTAATGATATTCACTTTGCAAAATCATTAATTGATTTAAATAGAGCTATAGAGCGTTTAAAATTTGACGAACATTTCTTTTTGCAATTATACTTAGCATTTAAAAATCAAAAAAATCTTAAAATAAAATCAAAGCCTTGTTTTCAAAATTCAAAATTTGATAAAAAGATTATAGAGGCGCTAAGTTTTGAATTAACTGAAGCTCAACATCGCGCACATACCCAAATTAAAAATAGCTTGACCAACTCTAGTCCAATGAATTGTTTATTGCAAGGAGATGTTGGATCAGGAAAGACCATTGTCAGTATTTTAGCTTCATCAATCGCTGTTGAAAGCAATTTTCAGGTTGCCGTCATGGCTCCAACTGAAATTTTAGCAAGACAACATTTAAAGTCTTTTAAAAAAGAATTTGATCCTTTGAAGATTACATGCGCCCTCTTAACGGGAGGAATGGCCAGGAAAGAGAGAGATAAGATTATAGAGAGTTTGAATAATGGGAAAATTGATTTAGTTATAGGTACACATGCACTAATCCAAAAAGATGTAAAATTTAAAAAGTTAGGTTTGGTAATCATCGACGAGCAGCACCGTTTTGGCGTTAATCAAAGACGTAAATTAGTTGAAAAAGGAAACAACCCTCACTTTTTAGCAATGACAGCTACGCCGATTCCAAGGACATTGGCTATTACTCTTTATGGAGACATGGATCTTTGTATTATCGACGAGATGCCTAAAAATCGAAAACCCGTAATAACAAAAGTAATCGATGAGAACCGTTTAAAAAGAGTCTATGATTTTATGGCTAAGGAAGTAGTATTAGGAAGGCAGTGCATGATAGTTTATCCATTAGTTGAAGAAACTGAAAAATCTGATTTAATCGCTGCAACGGAAATGTACGAAGAGCTGAGTAAAAATGAATTTTCAAATTTAGAAGTAGGGTTAATCCACGGCAAAATGGAAAAAACTGAAAAAGATTCAATAATGAATAATTTCTCTGCTAATAATATAAACATATTGATATCAACAACAGTTATAGAGGTTGGCATAGATGTTCCAAATTCAACAATTATGTTGATTGAGCATGCCGAAAGATTTGGTTTGACGCAATTGCACCAACTTAGAGGTAGAGTTGGTAGAGGAAAAAATAAAAGCTTTTGTATTTTGGTAAGGAGAAGCTTTTCTGAAAATGCCAAAAAAAGGTTAAATATAATGGAAGAAACAAATGATGGATTTGTAATCGCAGATGAAGATTTAAAAATAAGGGGACCAGGAGAATTTTTCGGAATACGTCAAAGTGGTTATTTAAGTTTTAAAATAGCTAACATGAAAACCGATGGTTCATTGATTCAAAAAGCTAGAAAATTAGCTAAAGAAATAATTAAGCATGATTCAAACTTAGAGGGTCGCAAAAATATTGAATTAAAAAATAAACTTTATAAGACTTATAAACAGAATTTAAATGAAAAAATTATATCGTAAATTATTAGACTAAAAAATCAAACTTTTGTCTTTTTTTAAAGAAACAATTTTTTTATTAATCCGTTGAATTTAATGGAGAATAAACCAAAATGAGCGAAGATCAACCAAAAAAAGAGGACCAGCTTTTTATTCACCTGGTCAATACTTTTGTTCAAAGCGCGTGGATATCACTTGGAAAAGTAAAAAACCCTGTATCAGATAAAATTGAACGCAATGTAGAACAAGCAACCTATTACATTGATTTGCTGGATATGCTCCAGACCAAAATGAAAGGGAACTTGTCGGAATGGGAAGAGCAGTATATCATTCATAGTCTTAGCGAACTAAAACTAAATTACATTGATGAAAAGAAAAAACCCTCCGATGATGAAGATTCAAAGAAAAAGAAAATTGATGACTCTAGCAGTGCTTCTGCAGATTCAAAAAAAGGAAAAAAATCTACCAAAAAAAACAAAAAGAGCGATAATTGATTAATTCAAGCTATATATCATGGAACAAAATTGGTGCTGTGATTTCACTTGTAGCATCGTTCTTAGTTTACCTTGCTACAATGGCTGATACTGTCCCATATTGGGACTCTGGAGAATTTATCGCATCATCTTACATTTTAGGAGTTCCTCATCCCCCTGGTAGTCCCCTTTACTTGCTATTGGGAAGAATTTTTTCTATGCTTCCTTTTAATTCAGATATTGCATTTAGGGTTAATTTGATCTCACCGATAGTTAGCGCACTGGCCGTCATGTTTTTGTATTTGTCTAATGTAAAGCTTATCAATCGCTTTAGGGGAAAAATTAAAACTCAATTAGATGCAATTATAGTTTATTCTTCATCTTTAATAGGATCATTAACATTTGCATTTACTGATTCTCATTGGTTTAATGCTGTTGAGGCAGAGGTCTATGGCTTCTCTACATTTTTTACTGCTATAGTGGTATGGCTCATATTGCTTTGGTCTGAAAAAGCAGATGAAGATGGTAACGAAAGGTACATTTTGATAATAGCCTATATGATTGGATTGGCTACCGGAGTTCATCTTTTAAATTTGTTGGCACTTCCTTTCATCGCATTAATTATTTTTTTTAGAAAATTTGATTTTAGCTATAAAGGCTTTTTTGTAACAGTTTTATTAACTGGCATTGTTTATCTTGTAATTAATTCAGGAATAATAAATGGCGTTCCAAAACTTGTGAGGTTGATTGGGTTTTATCCATTTGTTTTTGCAGTATTGTTACTTTTGGGATTAATGATCGCTTCGATCATTTATAAAAAATTTCAAGTTTCATATTTCTTAACTGCTACTGTTTTGGTTCTTATAGGATATTCAAGTTATGCAAGTATATTTGTTCGATCTCAGCAGCAACCTGCAATTAATGAGAATGATCCATCAAATGTTACTCGCGCAATTGCTTATATGGAGCGTGAACAATACGGTCAAATGTTTCAGTTCCCTAGGCGTTTTAGAGGATTGCCACCCAAACATGAAGTGGTCGGTAGACCGGCTAACAATGGCGAATACTCTCCCAGGCAAGAAAGGAATTATAAGACCTATCGGATGGATAAACAGTGGGATTATTTTTTGTCATATCAAATCAAAAAAATGTATTGGCGTTATTTTTTATGGCAATTTGCTGGTAGAGGTGCGAGCACAGATGATTACGTAACATCATACGGTGCAAATTCCAACCAAGATGGAGTTTATTGGTTTCAATTTGGCCTACCTCTGGCATTTTTAATGGGATTATGGGGCCTCTTTTATCATTTTCAAAGAGATAAAGAATCTGCCTTTTCTGTTCTCAGTCTTTTTTTGATGACTGGCCTTGCTATTATTATTTTTGTGAATCAAAATGATCCTCAGCCACGGGAACGAGATTATTCGTATGTGGGTAGTTTCTTTGCTTTTTCAATTTGGATAGGCATCGCATTATCATCTATTGGAGATTATGTGCGAAAGTTTTTTCAGGACAAACCCAATTCAAAATATGCTATTGTAGGGACATTTGTTTTTTTGTTGGTGGCTATGCCTGGAATGATGTTGAAAGCAAATTACCATGAACATGATCGTTCAGATAACAGAATAGCATGGGATTATAGTTATAATATTTTACAATCATGTGAACCTAACGCGATATTATTTACGAATGGCGATAATGATACTTTTCCACTATGGTATTTACAAGAAGTCGAAGGGATCAGAAGAGATGTTACCATAGCAAATCTTAGCCTTCTCAACACAGAGTGGTATATTCGTCAAATTAAGAAATTAAGACCAGCAAGAATAAAAAGACTGGATAGCGAAGACAACGAAGGTATGTTCATCAATATGGGAGATGAGGAGATTAAAGCTGTTGCTTCCGGACTTAGAGAATGGAAATCAAGCAATGTTAAAGTTCCGGCTCCATTGACGAAACAAAACAATGATGGATTCATACAATGGAAAGTTGACCCTACTTATGCTGGGGTAGCATTGATGGTTAAAGATTTAATGATTTTAAGAATAATTTCTGATTCACAGTGGAAATATCCAATTTATTTTGCTGTCACCGTTCCAGGTTCAAATAGGTTGGGCCTTGAAGAATTTTTAGAAATGGAAGGCTTGGTATATAGATTAAGACCTTATAAAACTAATGCACGCAATCCAATTAATGAAGAAAGAATGTGGGCAAATCTAATGTCTGGCTATGGCTCTGAAGTTTGGGAAAAAGATATTGAGGCAAAAGAGTGGAAATCTTTAGAAGGTGAAATTTGGTCCAAAGATTACAAGCCTGGATATCTGTTTAGAAACTTAGGACGAGAGGACGTATACTATTTTCCCTCTACTAATATAAGATTACTGCAGAATCTAAGAAGCGCATATATGCAGTTAGCAGTTTTTCATTTTATGAAATTCAAAGAAAATGAGAATGGGGATGAACAGAAACTTGAATATCATCGTGAGAAGGCTCTAGCTGTGATGAATAAAATGCAAGACAACATACCTGAAAAAACCATTAGATTTGATTCCAAAGATTTGCATTATCAAGTTGCGCGTATATTTGGAGAACTAGGGAAAAATGAAGAATTGTCGAGAATAATGAATATTTTGATCCAAAGAGACGATCTGATGATTCGAGATCGTGTAGACTACGGACAAGTCTTTATGACACAACTTGACTCAGTAAAGCTTGGTAAAGATATCTTTGAAAAACTTTATCTAGAGTTTAAGGATATCGAAGCCGGCAAAAGGCTAGCCTCCCAACAAGAAATTGGTGAATGGCAAGAAAGTTTTACTCAGATAATTTCATCTTTGGTATATGCCTACAAGCAGCTCAACATGATTGAAAATGCAAAAGGAGTCTTAAATGACTGGCTTGCAAAAAATCCAGATGACCCAGTTGCAAAAAAACTGCTCGAAGATTTGAACTAAACTCTATGCAAATATATTAATAAACTTAGGCATTACTTATGTTTGTTAATTGCCGGTAATTTAGTTTTAAAATGACCAAGTCAAAAGTTTCAATCATAATCCCCCATTATAATGGCATTGAAGTTCTGTCTGAGTGTCTTGATTCATTGTTTCAGTCAACTTATCCTAACATAGAAGTTATTGTTGTCGATAACGGTTCAAGCGATGATAGTGTTGATTGGCTCAAAATAAATCATTCTCAAGTTATTGTTATTGAGAATGATAAAAATTTGGGATATGCTGGAGGATGTAACACTGGAGCATTAGCTGCTAGCGGTGAATATCTTTTGTTCTTGAATAATGATACTATTCATAATCCTGATTTTGTTGAATTGCTTGCAGATTTTTTGGATTTAAATTCTAAAGTAGCGGCTGTTCAGCCTAAAATCTTAAATTATTTTCACAAAGATCAATTTGATTACGCTGGAGGTGCAGGGGGCTGGTTAGATGTTCTAGGCTACCCTTTTGCACGCGGGCGGGTTTTCCTAGAGTGCGAGATAGATAGCGGACAATATGATAAGATCAGACCAATCTTTTGGGCTAGCGGTACAGCTATCATGGTTAGAAAAATGGTCTTTGATGCGGTAGATGGTTTTGATTCAGTTTTTTTTGCACACCAAGAAGAGATCGATCTCTGTTGGAAATTTTATCTACTTGAGAAAGAAGTTTGGTCAATTCCAAATGCTGTCGTATTTCATAAAAATGCAGTTACTTTGCCCATGTTCTCCAAAAGAAAGCAATATCTCAATCACAGAAATTCTTTACTTATGGTTCTTACAAACTTTAGTTTGCCTTTAACCTTATACATAACACCTATAAGATTTTCCTTAGAATTTGTAGCAATTCTTTATTCATTGATCTATTTAGATTTAAAACATTTTTTCGGCATATTGCACGCATTGTTTTGGATATTTCTTCACCCACATGTAATTTTTAGAAGAAGAAAACTAGTCAAAAAAATTCGCAGAATTAAAGACAAACGCATCTTGCGACACATGTATTGGGGCAGCATAGTTTTTGACTATTATTTAAGAAAAAAAACATTATCATCTGATATTATATCTGAGTAGCCTAACTATGGCCATAAAATCTGATCAAGAAAAGTTAATATTTTATTCTATGGAAGGAGAAAGCCTAAAAAAGCTTCATATATACGAAAGTGGAGTTTCAGCAGGATTTCCATCTCCAGCAGATGATTATCTTGATGTGGATCTAAATTTGCATCGCTATCTTGTAAAACACCCAGCGGCAACTTTCTTTATCATCGCCAAAGGTCATTCAATGGAAAAAGCTGGTATCAGCGATAATGATTTGTTAGTAGTAGATAAATCACTAGACCCAAAGAATAACGATATAGTGGTTGCAGCAGTCAATGGTGAATTTACCGTTAAGCGCTATATTAAAAAAAATAACCATATATGCCTCAGAGCTGAAGGATTATCTGATGATTACCCAGATATCAATATAACCGAATCCATTGAATTTGAAGTATGGGGCATTGTTACTCATACTATTCATAGCAATCGATGATTGCGTTAGCAGATTGTAATAATTTTTACGCTTCATGTGAGCGTGTTTTTAACCCAGCATTAGAAAACAAACCTATCGTAGTCTTATCAAACAACGATGGTTGTATCATTGCAAGAAGCAATGAAGCAAAATCTCTAGGAATAAAAATGGGAGAGCCAGTATTTAAAGCAAGGAAGATAATAGAGGGTAACAATGTGAATGTATTCTCAACAAATTTTGCTCTTTATGGCGATATGTCAAATCGTGTAATGTCGATGCTCGCTGATGTTGCCCCTGAAATTGAGATATATAGCATAGATGAAGCCTTTATTGATTTTACAGGTATTAATAATCCTTCTGGTTTTGCAGGTGAATTAAAAAATGATATTAGAAAATCAACAGGAATTCCAGTTTCAATCGGAATTGGTCCGACCAAAACACTGGCTAAAATTGCCAATCATGTTGCAAAGAAAAAAACTGATAGTGGAATATTCTGTTTAGACAGTCCAGTGAAAATTGATCAGATACTAAAAGAGATTTCAGTGTCTGATATATGGGGGATAGGTTCGCGATATTCTAGCATGTTGTGTGGACAAAATATTCGAACAGCGCATGATTTTATAAAATTAGATGAGCAATGGGTTTTAGAAAAGATGACCATTGTTGGTTTAAAAACCTTGCAAGAATTAAAGGAGCACAAACATTTCGCATTGGATACAAACCCGACCTGGAAAAAGAATATTTGCACCTCAAGGTCATTTGGAGTAAAAACTAAAAAACTCAAAGATCTTAAAGAAGCCATTACAAGTCATTCTGTTAGGTGCGCTGAAAAGCTAAGAATGCAAAATGCTTGCGCGCGATACATAAGTGTTCTGATAAAGACAGACCCATTCAATGATAAGGACAGGTATTATTATGGTTATAGATCTGTGAGTTTTAACTCTCCAACCAATGACACCATTCGCATAGTCCAGGCTGCGAATGATCTGCTTAAGTGTATATACAAGCAAGGCTTGACATACAAAAAAGCAGGGGTGATTGTTGGAGATATTGTCCCACAAGACAGAGTGCAAATAGATCTCTTTGAAAATTTAGAAAATGATTCAGAAATAAATAGTCTTCATAAGGCGGTAGATAGGATCAATCGATCAATGGGAAGAGACAAGGTTCAAATTCTAGGTCAAGGGCTTATATCTAAATGGGGACTAAAAAGAGAAAAATTGTCTCCTTGCTATACAACTAGATGGGAAGATATTTTAAAAATTCGTTGTTAAATGACATTCGAAGAAAAATGTTACGATTTAATATCACAAATTCCAGCAGGAAGTATTTCAACATACAAAGAAGTTGCTAAAGCTTTGAACACCAAAGCATACCGAGCAGTAGGAAGTGCAATGGCAAAGAATCCAAATCCAATTATTGTTCCTTGCCACAGAGTGATCAAGAGCAATGGCGATGTTGGACTTTATTCATACAAAGAAGGAATCAAGACAAAAATTGCCTTATTGCAAAACGAAGGTATAGATATAGAAGGAAAAAAGGTAATAGGCTTTAAAAATAAACTATTTAGGTTTTCACCTAGAATTTGATTTAAATAGATAAATGGCTTTGTGAGCTGGATCCATAATAGCCAATTGTTCTAAGATCTTGTCTTGACCAAGAATTTGAAGATTGTTTGCAAGTTCTTGATGATGAGCATTTAAAAAGTATAGAGTACGTCCAGTAGGAAATTGACGAAATACTTTTTCAAGACCATTCATCATGATTGAATATTCTTCGAGAGATTGGTCTGGTTTTCCATTATTAAAAAGTTCTGTTGCAACATAGAATGCAAATCGGGCTTCGCGCAACCCTTTGTTGTCATAAATCTCTTTTAGAAGCTGCATTCTATTGTTCCATCCTTTTGAAAAATCTGAAGAAACTCCTCTTAAAGCTATTTCCCTCGCTATATCAAAATTGTAGTTTCCACCATAAAAATCATATGTATCAACATAATAAGCTATACTTAAATGAGCATAAAAGGCTAAAAGACTTCCTAAAGGATTGAAGATCACTGGATCAAAGTATAAAGTGCCGCCACTATTGTAGTTAAATTGGAGTGATTTGTCGAAAAATCTGATGTCCAAACCATCGCTAATAAGAATTTGAGCATGAAAGGTCTCAAGCCCACCTTTCTGTGATGAGTTTTGAAAGATCAATGAAATATTTAAATTTATATTTAGATCTCTGTAATCATCATTCCATGAATTACTTGAAAAAAATCTAGAAATATCATTATTGATTTGAGCAATCTTCTGTCTTTCAGAGCTCCTGAGCAATCTATCATCTACGGTAACGTTTATTTTTCCAAATTGCGCTGACACAAGATTGATTGTAAATAAGTATGATAAGAGAATTCTCATAAAAAGAAGATAAGAGATTTTTATCTTAAAAAAAAGTCTACATCAATTAACAAATTTTCATTTGATCTTTATTAATTTAGATAATGACTAACATCCAAAATCTATTAGAAAGACAACCTTTTGTAAAGTCTCTTATGGTTCAGATAGGAGAAATTGCTAGTAAGCAAAAGAAAAAAGCTTATGCTGTTGGAGGTGTGGTAAGGGATGTTTTTGTAGGAAAGGAATTAAAAGAAATAGATATTATGGTAATTGGAGATGGCATTGAATTTGCTAAAGTAGTAGCGAAGCAAATGGGAGTTCCTAAGATTGTTCCATTTCATCGATTTTCAACTGCCCATATTCCATCGAAACCAATACCTATTGAGATTGCAGCTGCAAGGAAAGAAACATATTCAAAAGACTCTAGAAAGCCCAACAAAGTTACCTATACAAATCTTGAAGGCGATTTATTAAGAAGGGATTTTACTGTTAATGCCATGGCAGTGGACCTTTTGCCAGACAATTTTGGCAATCTTTATGATCCTTACAATGGTTTGAAGGACCTGCTGTCAAAACAATTGATTACCCCGATGGACCCAGATGAAACTTTCTCCGACGATCCCGTTCGTATGATGAGAGCTGCATACTTTTCTTCAAAATTAAACTTAAAGATTGACAATGATTGTTATGAATCCATGTCAAGGCAAGCAGAAAGAATCAAAATAGTTTCACAAGAAAGGATAACAACCGAGTTTACAAAGATTTTGTCAACAGAAAAACCTTCTGTTGGATTAAAAATTCTTCAAGAAGTAGGTTTGATGAAACATATTTTTCCAGAGATACACGTTATGTACGGGATGGAACAAACGAAGGAATGGAAGCATAAAGATGTTTTCTTCCACACCATGGAAGTTGTTGATAATGCGGCAAAGCTATCAAAAAAAATGAAATTACGTTTTGCAGCATTAGTACATGATATTGCCAAGCCTCCAACTCGTAGAGTTGATCCAAAAAAAGGATACACGTTTCATGGACATGATGCTGTTGGGGAAAGAATGTTGAATAAGGTTGCTAGGAGAATGAAGCTATCTAATTCTCTAAAGGATTATCTGAAAAAATTGACATTGCTACATCTCAGGCCTATTGCTTTAGCAAAAAAGGTAATAACAGATTCAGCAGTAAGAAGAGTTATGGTAGCTGCAGGGGAAGATCTTGATGATCTATTAACTCTGTGTAGAGCTGACATTACCACTAAGAACCCAAAAAAAGTTAGAAAGTATATGAGAAACTTTGAGCTTGTGGAAGAAAGAATGAGCGATGTGGATGAAAGAGATTCAATGAAAAAGTTTCAATCTCCTGTAAGAGGCGATGAGATAATGAAGGTTTGTGGTTTAAATGAAGGAAGAGTCGTTGGTTTAATAAAAACAGACATTGAAAATGCTATTTTAGATGGAAGAATTGAAAATAACTACGATGCTGCAAATACCTATTTTATGAAAATTAAAGACTCTTATTTGAGCAAATCTTAGAAAAGAAATAAGTAATTTTGAGATATTAATTTGTTAAGTTCTTTCTTGCCTAATTATTCTTCATGAAACAATTTAGAAACTTTAAAGTTCAAATATTATGACAGCCGCAATCATCAATGTAATTACTTCACCGAAGGATGGTTTTGATTATATTTTAAAATCTTTGAACTGGAGACATGCTTTCATCCCTATTTTGATACTTAGTTTGTTAAATATTTTTTCTGGCTTAGCAATGGAAGAAGAAGTAAGGGCTATGAATTTTGAAAGAGCAAGTGAATGGATAAATAACTCTGAAAGAATGACCGATGAACAAAAAGATCAAGCCATTCAAGGGATGGAAGATAGGATGAATGCAAATTCCAGCTTAATGGGTAGAGTTTTTATATCTGATTCCATTCCACCTACATTTGGATCTTTTCCTCAATGGCCAATTAGAATATTTTTCTGGTCTCTTTTTTCGCTTCTCATTGGAAATTTGTTTCTAGGAGGTGGTATTTCTTTGAGCACTATCTTTACTATTTCTTCGTTTGGATATCTTGCATCAGTTTTAGAGTATGTTTTTAAAACAGGCTATCAATTCATTACTGGAGACCTGATGTTTTTCACAGGATTAGGTGTATTGAACATTGGTAATCAAGGAGGGTTTATTAATAGCTTTTTAACAGGAATAGATGTATTTGCCTTTTGGCGGGTCTATTTAATCGCTGTCGGGTTTAGTCTCGCTTATAAAAAACCATTTAATTTTTCTTTAGGTGTCCTTAGTGGATTATGGCTATTTGGTTTGGTATTCTTTTCAGCTATAGGAGCATTTTTTGCAAATATGTTCACTTAAAAAGTGTAAAAAACTTCTTTTACTTTTTTTAATATCTTTCAATTTCAACGAAGCACAATCATTTAGTCTTGATGATGCTGTTAAGATTGCTTTAAAAAACAAAGAAGCCTTGAAAGCATCAGCATTAGACCTTGCTACCTCAAGGCAAAACATAAAAGAGTCATACAGCTCTATTTTGCCTTCCATGCGATTTTCAAGTAGTTTAAGTGAGTCAAGATTTCCTAAACAACTTGGAGGCTTCAACCAAGCTTCTGGAGAAATAATTACTAGTGAAATAAATAGTATTAAAAGCTCATCTTCGAGCATAACTCTTAGTCAAAATATCTATGATGGTGGAATTTGGTGGAATACTATTCGCCAAGCTAAAAACAGCTACAGAATTTCTGAGCAGTTTGATCGTCAAATCAAAACCAACATTATCAATAATGTTCACATTGCATATTTTGATTATTTAAAAGCAGCTCAGCTTTTGGATGTTGCTCGCTCGAATCTTATGAGTTCCCAGCAGCAGTTAGCTCTGGTTCAAAGACAGTTCGAACTTGGTTCTGCTAAAAAAACTGATTTGTTAAAAGCAGAGGTGCGTTTTGGCCAATCAAGGATTGATGTTATTAATAATGATGCTGTTGTGCAAAACGCCTATAGAAATTTAAAAAATTCTATAGGACTAACAGATAGTGATACTGATTTTACCATACAAGATATCGATGTTCCTCTAGATATTGTTCCAGAATTTGATACAGGGTTTGAGTTGGTTCAAAAGTTCAATCCGAGCGTCAAAGCCAAACAATATCAAATTTTAGGCGCTAAGCTAAATACAAAGATAACAAAAGGTTCTCGATTGCCTCGCATTAGCGCCTCCGCAAGCATTTCAGGTTCTGCAGAAAATTTATCCGATGCTTTCTCAAACACATACAATGATCAAAGCAGGTCAAATGCAAACCTCTCTATCTCGCTTCCAATATATTCAGGTAATAGCATATCAACTAGAATTCAAAAAGCTAAAATAGCTGTAAATAGACAGGAATCTGAATATTTAACACAGCTACAAGATCTGTCAGTTCAATTGCAAAGCTTTCTGGATCGTCTTAACAATTTCAAAGAGATCATTCCAATTAATGAAACAGTGCTGGAATCAGCTGAAGAAGATTTAAAGCTTTCTCAGGTACGATATTCACAAGGATCAACCACTTTACTTGAGGTATTAAATGCTCAAGTTTCAGTCGTTCAGGCGAGATCATCTTTAGTACGCTTGAAATACGACGCCTTTATTCAGCAAACAACTTTAAAAGCCCTTTTGGGTACTCTAGATAATGAAAATGAAGAAAATTAGGAGTCATTGTGGCAAAAAAATCAAAAAGTAAAAAGAAAATATTTATCATTGGTGGCATTATAGCATTTTTGAGTGTTTTTGTTTTAGCCAATGTATTTCGTGATGATGTTAAAGCTCTGAAAGTAGAAACGGAATTGGTTTCATTGCGTACTGTCATCCAGAAAGTTAACGCTAGTGGGACTATACAACCTGAAACAGAAGTTAAAATAAGTGCCGAATCCACAGCATTCATTGATTCTATCACAGTTAAAGAAGGTGACAGGGTTTACAAGGGGCAACACCTCATTTCGCTTGATAGAAAAAGAATTCTTTCAAATTATAATTCGGCTTCCTCTTCCGTTAGGTCTGCGCAAGCAAGACTAAAGCAAGAGCTTGCTAGTAAAAAACGAGTTGAATCAATGTATGAACAAAACCTTGCTTCTGATCAAGAACTTGAAGCCGTGCAAGCATCTTATGAAATTGCAAATAGCCAGCTAGAGCAGGCAAAAGCTAACTTAGATTCAAGAAAAGATGAGCTCGATAAGGCAAGAATAATGTCACCACAAGATGGTATCGTAACAAGGATTTACAAAGAGGTTGGTGAGATGGCAGTAGGAGGAATGTTTCAAGCAGATAATCTAATGATTATTGCCGATCTTTCTAGAATGGAAGTTATCATTGATGTAAACGAAAATGATGTGGTTTCAGTATCCATTGGAGATACGACGGAAATCGAAATAGATGCATTTACTGATACATTATTTTATGGGGTAGTAAGTGAAATAGCTCATATGTCTGAAGTTGCTGGTATGGGTTCACAACAACAAGTAACCAACTTTCAAGTAAAAGTAAGAATGTTAAATGTGCCCCAGGGAACTAGACCTGGGATGAGCGCTACTGCAGATATTATTACAGAGAAGAAAGAGAATATTTTATCTATCCCAATTCAAAGTTTAACAGCCAGAAAAGATTCTGATGAGATGGTTTTTTTAGTAAGTGATAAAATGTTAGCTAAAGAAGGTGATGAAAGCAAATCCAGCGATAAAAAAGTAAAAAAAGGGATGAAATTTGTTCATTCTATTCCAGTAAAGGTAGGCATATCAAGTGAAACACATTATGAAATAAAATCTGGAATTCGCGAAGGTGATAGGATTGTAACCGGCAGTTTTAAAGCAATCAGCAAAGATCTTGAGCATAATTCTGCAGTAGAGTTCTCCGATAAGAACAACAAGAAAAATACCAAATAGGAATTAGATTTGTCTGGTCTTATTTCCCTCAAAAAAATTAAGAGACATTATGATGTTGGTGGCGAGAAAGTTCGCGCTTTGGATGGAGTTGATTTAACTATCAATCAAAATGAATATATTTCAATTATGGGCCCCTCTGGTTCTGGAAAATCGACTTTAATGAATATGATTGGATGTCTAGATACTCCAACAGAAGGTACCTACGAGTTTGAAGGTGAATTAGTTCATGAAATGGATGATGATCAGTTAGCATCTATTCGTAACAGGAAAATTGGCTTCGTCTTTCAAACGTTTAATTTGCTTCCAAAAGCAACTGCTCTTAGAAATGTAGAAGTTCCGCTTATTTATTCAAATATTTCGAAATCGAAACGATTAAAAATGGCAAGCGACTCTTTAGTATCTGTGGGATTAGAAGATAGGCTTGATCATAAACCAAATGAGCTTTCAGGAGGGCAGAGGCAGAGAGTGGCAATTGCCCGTGCTTTAGTCAATAATCCTTCAATCATTTTAGCAGACGAGCCAACTGGCAATCTTGATTCAAAAAGTGGGATCGAGATTATGAAGATCTTACATGAATTATATACTAACGGAAATACTATTATTTTGGTGACGCATGAAGAGGATATTGCAATGCACGCTAAAAGAATTATCACCATTTTTGATGGCAAGATTAAAGAAGATAAGATCAATAAGAAAATGACTAAGGCTTTGTAATGTTTTCACTCTTATCTGAAAGCATAAAAATTGCAATAAGCTCCATCATTTCTAATAAAACAAGATCCTTGCTAACTGGTTTAAGTATTATTATTGGAATTTCGACCGTCACTTTGATGGGGACATTAATTTCAGGGCTTGATAGAGGATTTGATAGGAGTATGGATTTTTTAGGAAAGGATGTTTTATCAATAAGTCGCTGGGAGTGGTTTGGGGACCTCGAGTGGTGGGAGGTAAGAAATCGCCCAAGAATTAAGATAGACTACATTGATAAAATCAAGGAAAGATCAAAGTACGCTGAAGCGGTGGCGCCCGTTTTACAGAGAGGTGCAAGTTTATCTAGAGGTGATTTAGGTGCAAGATCTCAAATTTTTGGGACAACACCTGATTATTTAAAAACTACTAAATATGGTGTAGCTGAAGGGAGATTTTTTACAAAAGGTGAGGACAGATCTGGTGCGAGAGTGGCGCTGCTTGGTCATGATGTTGCCGAAAATTTATTTCCAAATCAAGATCCAATCGGAAAATATTTTAAAATCGACGGAATTAGATTCAAAGCATTAGGCGTAATGGAGAAGCAGGGCAAATTTTTGGGATTATTTAGTTTTGACACACAGGTCATTATTCCATCTGGAACTTCACAAAGACTATTTTCTAAAAGAGGGTTTCTGCGTATCAGCGTTAAAGTTCCAGAAGATAAGATTTCAGAATCTAAAGATGAGATCTATGGTATCATGCGTCAAATAAGGGGACTAAAACCAAAAGAAAAAGACGATTTTGCCGTTAATCAAACCGAAGCGTTTGAAAGTACTTATAATCAGATAAAATTTGCCATCGGCGGTGTAGGAATATTTATAACAGTCTTATCATTGGTTGTAGGTGGCATTGGGATAATGAATATCATGTTTGTTTCAGTCAAAGAACGAACGAAAGAGATTGGGGTAAGAAAAGCCATCGGTGCAACGCGAAATATGATACTAACACAATTTTTAATGGAAGCGATCATGATTTGTGTTATTGGTGGAGTGATTGGATTATCTTTTGCTGCAGTTCTCAGTTTGATTATAAATCAGTTTTTTCCGTCTACAATGCCAATTTGGCTTGCTATAACGTCTATTTCTTTAAGTGTTTTTGTCGGAGTAATTGCAGGAGTAGTGCCATCTTACAGGGCTGCAGGACTAGACCCTATTGATGCATTAAGATACGAGTAAAAACTTATGATCGGTAAAAGTCAAATCAAAAGCTTGCTAAGGGAAAGTATTCGTATGACCATGGATGCTATTAAAGAAAA
Source organism: uncultured Fidelibacterota bacterium (assembly GCA_902615915.1). Lineage (GTDB taxonomy): Bacteria > Fidelibacterota > Marinisomatia > Marinisomatales > TCS55 > TMED144. Next base: position 91,597 of record CACMQQ010000002.1, on the reverse strand, counting down.
TAAGCTTCGATCTATCTTAACACTCTTGGGAATATCAGTTGGAATATTTTCAGTAATAAGTGTTATGACTGCAATTAAAACTTTAGAAAGCTCCATAGAAAGTGGTTTAAATGTTTTTGGAACAAATACTTTTATGATAGCGAAAGATCCTGCCATTCAATTTGGAAGAAATGAAAAGTATAGAAATAGAAAGGTTATTAACCTTGAGCAATATCTTACTCTAAAGGATAGAGCAAGATTGCCAATATTAGTTAGCGCAGGGGCAGAAACAAATGATGTCAGATTAGTAAGCTATAAAGATAAGAAAACTAAACAAACACCTGTAATTGGTGGTGGGGACGCAGGTACATTAAGAACTGTAAATACATACATTTCTGATGGTAGAAATATAACTGATGAAGATGTTCATTTATCGCGAAGTGTATGCGTTTTGGGCGCTGACGTAGTTGATGCATTATTTCCTTTTGAAGACCCACTTGGAAAAGTGATTCAATTGCAAGGATTGGATTACACTGTCATTGGAATTACAGAAAGACAAGGGCAGTCTTTTGGGCAGAGCCAAGATAATTATGTTTTTATTCCAATTACTACTTTCTTGCAGCGATACGGTGGTAGCAAGACATCATTGTCTATAAATGTAGAAGCTGAATCAGCTGAAAGCTATGATGAGACGTTAGATGAGGTTATTGGAATAATGAGAACTATAAGAAAGGTTTCTCCGGGTAAGGAAAATGACTTTGAAATAACTACCAATGATGAATTAATGGAAACATTTGGCTCTTTTACTGGGGGTGTTAAAATATTTGCTTTCTCAGTAAGCTTAATAGCTTTGCTTGTAGCTGGGATAGGTATAATGAACATAATGCTTGTATCGGTTACAGAAAGAATTAAGGAAATAGGAATAAGAAAAGCAATTGGTGCTACAAAAGGGCATATTTTAACACAGTTTTTAACAGAAGCAGTTTTTCTTTGTATGATCGGCGGAATAATTGGAGTTATTTTTGGAATTGCAGCTGGAAACTTGATCTCGGTAGTAGCAAAAGTTCCGGCCGTTATCCCATTTGATTGGGCAATATATGGACTATTAAGTTGTACATTTATTGGAATTAGCTTTGGAAGTTATCCTGCCTGGCGTGCAGCAAACCTTGACCCAGTCGACTCGATGCGTTTTGAGTAATGATCTCCCTTAAATATTTTAATACATGTTTATTTTCATTATACCAAAAAAATTAAACATATCTATTTTAAAAGCCCTTAAAGCAATTAGATGATAGCGCTCGGAGTAATACCGGCAAGACTGCGTTCTACGCGTTTCCCAAAAAAAATTCTTCATAAAATTAATTCAAAACCAATGGTTGTGCATGTTTATGAAAATGCACAAAAATCAAATAAATTGGATGATTTAGTGATTGCGATTGATTCGGAAGAAACTAAAGAAGCCCTAAAGGATTGGAATGTCAAAACTATTATGACCTCAAAGGATCATATTTGCGGAACTGATAGAGTATATGAAGCATCAAAAGCTTATAATGCTGATATTATTATAAATATTCAAGCGGATGAGCCAGGTTTAGATTATAATCTATTAAATAGCCTTGTGTCTGAGTTTGAAAATAATAGTATTGATATTGTGACTGTTGCTGGCAGAGATATGTCAAATGAAAAATTAAAAGATGAAAATATTGTAAAAGTATTGCTTGATAAGAATGATTATGCAGTAGATTTTTATAGAAATATTAGTGACATAACAAAAAAGTTTTATCATCACATGGGAATTTATGCATATGCAAAAAATTCTTTAGAAAAATTTGTTAAATTGGAATCTACATTAAGAGAAAAAGAATTGAAACTTGAGCAACTAAGAGCAATTGATAATGCTATGAAAATAAAAGTACACTTAGTTGATATTGCTACAATTGGCGTAGATACACCGGAAGATTTAAAAAATTTGAACTTGCAATTATAATGGCAAAATTACCAGTGAAATATATTTTTGTTTTAGGCGGTGTCATTTCTGGACTTGGCAAAGGAATTGCCGCAGCTTCGATTGGTTATCTCTTAAAAAGCGCTGGATTAAGAGTAACTATACTAAAACTAGATCCCTATTTAAATGTTGATCCAGGCACAATGAATCCTTATCAGCACGGTGAAGTTTTTGTTTTGGATGACGGATCTGAAACAGACCTAGATCTTGGGCATTATGAAAGGTTTATTGATATTGATATGAAGAAAGAAAATAATGCTACTTCAGGTCAAATCTACAGCACTGTTCTAGACCGCGAAAGAAAAGGTGATTATCTTGGTGCAACTATTCAAGTCATTCCACATATAACGAATGAGATTATCTCAAGGATAAAGCTAGTAAACAAACCTAAGAAATATGATGTAGTGATTTGTGAAGTTGGAGGTACAGTTGGAGACATTGAAAGCCAACCATTCATGGAAGCCATAAGACAGCTATCACTTGAAGTAGGTTACCACAATCATACAATCATGCACTTGACTTTATTGCCATATATTAAAGCAAGTGAAGAATTGAAAAGTAAGCCTACACAACATTCAGTGATGAAACTTAGAGAGATTGGTTTGTCTCCTGACATGATATTATGTCGAACTGATTATCCAATAACTAAAGAAATTAGAGAAAAAATCGGACTTTTTGGAAATGTTAACCCTAAACATGTAATAGAGGGTTCTGAAGTTAAAAGTATATATGAAGTACCCCTAGCGCTTTATAGTCAGGGTGCAGGTAAGATAATAATGGATAGATTGAACTTGCCAGGCAAAGTAGATGTGTCTTACTTAGAAAAATTCATTAAAAAATTCAAAAAACCAAAGCACCGTGTTACTATAGCGATGTGCGGCAAGTATACAGAGCTTCCAGACGCCTACAAAAGCGTTATAGAAGCTTTTATTCACTCGGGAGTTGAAAATGATGCAAAAGTTGATGTTAAGTGGATATCAACAGAAAAAATCAAAACTCAAAAAGATGCCTTATTAGCATTTAAAAATGTTGATGGCATTCTTCTTTTGCCTGGATTTGGATCAAGAGGATCGGAAGGAAAGATATTGTCATGCCAATATGCAAGAGAAAATATGATACCCTTCCTAGGCATATGTTTGGGTCTGCAGTGCGCAGTAATTGAATTTGCAAGAAATGTTTGCGGTTTAAAAAGTGCCAACAGTACAGAGTTCTCTAAAAAAACCAAAAACCCTGTTATTGATCTTATGGAATCACAAAAAGCAATTAAAGCTAAAGGTGGAACTATGAGGCTTGGCTCATATTCTTGCGATTTAGAGAAAGGTTCAAAGGCTTTTGCAGCGTATAGAAAGAAAAAAATATCTGAAAGACACCGTCACCGCTGGGAATTCAACAATAGATACAGAGATAGGTTAGAAAAAAAAGGCTTAAAGATTTCTGGAGTCAATAAAGATCTAAATCTAGTAGAAATAATCGAATTAAAGGACCACCCATGGTATGTGGCCAGTCAATTTCACCCAGAATTGAAAAGCCGAGTAAGAAGAGCTCATCCTCTTTTCAGAGAGTTTGTCAAAGCAGCGGTAAATTATGATAGGAAGCTTTAGTTTTGATATTTAATTCTAACGAACCGTTAAATAATTACATAAAAGATAAATTTCCAATTATTGCTGGACCGTGTGTTATTGAAAATAAAGATCACAGTTTGAAAATGTCCGAATCTATAAAATCAATAACTGATCGTTTGGGGTTACCAGTTATTTTTAAAAGTTCTTTTGATAAGGCAAATAGAACATCTTTGAATTCATTTAGGGGCCCAAACGTTGAAAAAGGACTAGAAATATTATCTGAAGTAAAAGAGAAAAATAATGTACCTGTTTTAACAGATGTACATTGGCCTGAGCAATGCAAGATAGTTGCTGAAGTTGTCGATGTGTTGCAAATCCCTGCTTTTTTATGTAGACAGACTGATCTATTGATAGCAGCTGGCGAAACCGGTAAAACAATTAACATTAAGAAGGGACAGTTTCTGTCTCCTGAGAAAATGGAACATGCTGTTGAAAAAATAAAGAGCACTGGCAATAATAATATTTTTTTGACTGAGCGAGGGACTTCATTTGGTTATGGACAAGTCTCTGACATGACATCCATTCCTAAAATGCAAAAATTTGGACACCCAGTTATTTTTGACGCAACTCATTCAGCTCAAATTCCAGGGACGGATAAGACAACTGGAGGTCAAAGAGATATGATACCAACTCTTGCTCTTTCTGCCGTTGCAGCTGGCTGTGATGGCATTTTTATGGAAGTTCATGATAATCCTAACAGTTCAAAATCTGACGCCTCTACCCAATGGCCATTAGATAGGTTTGAGCATCTTTTGGGAAAAATAATTCGTGTCAATCAAGCGGTAAATTAGTTGAATGATTTTTGACCCAAAAAAAATTAAGTTAATAATTTCTGATGTGGATGGTGTATTGACGGATGGCTCAATATATAAGGGGCCTGATGGTTTTGAATTAAAGAAGTTCTCAGTTTTAGATGGTGCAGCTGTAGCTTTATTAAGACAAGCAAAAATACCGCTATGTCTAATATCTGGAAGAAGGTCTGAAGCAACGTCAGAACGTGCCAAAGAACTAAAGATAAAAGATGTTTATAATGGAGCACTGAATAAAATCAAACCTTACGAAGAACTCAAAGAAAAGTACAATGCAGACGATAGCGAAATAATGTACATAGGAGATGATTTAATTGATATTCCCATAATGGAAAAAGTTGCTGCTCCAGTTGCAACAAACAATGCTTGTGAGCAATGTAAAGCAATAGCAATCTTTGTAACTGAGCGATCAGGTGGTGATGGAGCTTTTAGAGATGCAGTTGAGTGGATCTTGAATGAAAAAAATATTTTCTATGAAACTGTGACTGCTCTAAGGGATTACGTTCAAAAAAATAAATGAAACGTTGCTTGTTCCTTCTTATTTTTCAGTTTGCTTGCCAGTCAAATGAACTACAAAAATCGGGGCAGACTAGACAGGGTCGTCCAGATGCTGAAAGTTGGGATGCGGTTATAACCCTAACAAATAAAGGCGCTAAGCGAGGGGTAATAAGATCAGGTCATTTAGAGAAATACAATGATAACGAATTTATTTTGCTAGATCAAAATGTTGATGCAGATTTTTTTAATGAAGAAGAAGTGTTTACTACAAATTTAAAATCTCTTATTGCTGAAATAGATGAAGAAGAAGACTTTTTAGTTGCTATTGGAAATGTAGTAGTTGTAACTGATAGTGGCGTTACATTATTCACAGATACTCTTTCATGGGACAATCAAAAAGAAAAAGTCTTTACTTCTGATAGCGTAATTTTTATAACAGAGAAAAAAGACACTTTATATGGAATTGGTTTTGAATCAGATATTGAATTAAATAATTGGAAAATTTTACAACCCACTGGTGTTTTTAATGAGAGATAATTTAAGTAATAATAATACCCTTTTATCTTCTAAAGGACTCTTTAAACGCTATGGCAAGAGATGGGTGGTAAAAGATGTTGCCATTGAGGTAAATAAAGGTGAGGTAGTTGGTCTGCTTGGACCCAATGGAGCAGGTAAAACTACCACTTTTTACATGATTACAGGTATGATCAAACCTACAAAAGGTGATATTTTTTTAGATAAAACATGTATCACAAATTGGGCTATGTACAAAAGAAGTAGATCTGGAATTGGTTATCTTTCGCAAGAGCCTTCAATTTTTGGCAAACTCTCAGTTGAGGACAATTTAAGACTTGTCCTTGAAATGACAAGTCTTTCAAAAGAGGAACAGAAAAATAAAATGGAACAGTTGTTAGATGATTTATCTATTCAGCATATTAGAAAGAATAAGGGTATGAATTTATCTGGAGGAGAAAGAAGGAGGGTTGAAATTTCTCGAACCCTAGCCATTAATCCAGATTTTATTCTTCTTGATGAGCCTTTTGCAGGCGTTGATCCAATTGCAGTGGAAGACATCCAATCTATAGTGAAATCATTAAAGGAAAAAAATATTGGCGTTTTGATTACTGATCACAATGTAAGAGAAACACTATCAATTACAGATAGATCTTATTTGCTATTTGATGGAAAAATTTTAAAATCTGGAACTTCTGATTTCTTAACGAATGATAAGGAAGTAAGGAAGTTGTACCTAGGTGAAGGATTTTCTATGTAATGGCAAAATTAAAACAAAGTCAATCTCAAAAACAGGCACTATCTCCAAGTCAGGTACTTAGTGCTAGCATACTTCAATTAAATATGACAAGTTTAGAACAGAAGATTCTTGACGAGCTTGAAAAAAATCCAATCTTAGATCAAAACGAACCCGAAGTCGAAAACGATAGTCAGAGTGAGGCTGATGAAAGTGTAGACTTTGATGAAGATCCAAATGAGTATGAGCCAGCAAATATTTATGAAAAAACTGAAGAAAAAGATTTCGATGGCGCTATTCCACAGCGTTTAGATTTTATTGATGGATTGATAATGCAGCTTGATGAGCAGGATTTTACAGATTGGGAAAGATCTATTGCAGAAGAAATTTTATGGAACTTGGATGACAGAGGATATTTGGCGATTGAACCAGTGTTAATAGGAGATAGATACGACTGTGAGGAGGATGAAGTTTTAAGAATTTTAAAAAAGGTTCAAAAACTGGATCCTCTTGGAATAGCTGCTTTAGATTTACAAAATTGTCTTTTAATTCAAGCAAGGGGTGTTGATAAAAATGAACTAATATTGAAAATCTTATCAGACCACTTTCAAGATTTTGTTAATAATCGCTATGAGCAATTGCAAAAAAAACTTTCTTTAAGCAAAGAAGATCTATCTAATGTGTTAGAGCAGATTAAAAAATTAAACCCCAGGCCAGGCGAAGGAAAGCTTGATGCTAATGCAGAAGTTTTAATTCCTGATTTAATTCTAATTCAGACCGCTGACTCATGGAAAATTGTTGTTAATGATTCATGGATGCCGGATCTAGCTTTAAATGAAAATTACTCCAATATGTTAGATCAGACAGATGTTTCCCGTGATACAAAAAAATATCTTAAAGAAAAATTTAATTCTGCAAATTGGTTCATAGAAGCTATTAAGCAAAGAAGAAAAACATTAGTTTCGGTTATGAGTGCAATAATAAATCGCCAATACTCATTTTTTAAAGATGGCTCTGGAGAGCTGCAGCCGATGAAGTTGCAAGATATAGCAGATGATATAAAAATGGATATTTCAACAATAAGCAGATCAACACGTGGTAAATATGTAGAAACTCCTTATGGTACGTTTGAGTTAAAATCATTTTTTAGTGAAGGTTATACACTGGATAGTGGCGATACAATAAGTACCAAAACCATAAAACAATTATTAAAAAGCTTAATTGACAATGAAGATAAAAATTCTCCATTGACAGATACTGAAATTGCAAAAAAGTTAAAGAATAAAGGATATCCTGTAGCTAGAAGAACAGTGGCGAAATACAGAGAGAATTTGCAATTTCCAATAGCAAAACTTAGACGTGAATTAATTCATTAGAAAGGAATCAAGATGGCATATAAGAGGATCATTGTTGGCGATCAAGAAGTAAAAATACCTACGCTCTCTATTGGCACTCTACCTATTTTAGGAATATTGCTACTTATTTGGCTTGCAACAGGAGTATACACCGTAGGGCCAGATGAAGTAGGAGTTGTGCAAAGATTTGGAAAAGTTTCGGGGGTAACACAATCAGGTTTAAACTACCACCTTCCTTTCCCCATAGAAAAAGTACAGACTCCAAAAGTAACTGAAGTTAAAAGAGTAGAGATCGGATTTAGAACCGTTGGTAAAAATCAATATCGAACAATTCAACAAGAAAGTTTAATGCTTACTGGAGACGAAAATATAGTCGATGCTGAAATGATTGTTCAATACAGGATCAAGGATCCCGCTGATTACTTATTCAATTTTATTAACCCAGAGCTCACTGTCAGGCAAGCTTCTGAGGCTTCTCTTCGTACTATTATTGGAAAAAATAATATAGATGCAGCCTTGACATCGGGAAAATTTATGATTCAAGAAGAATCAAAAGAATTAATCCAGAATATTCTTGATAAATATAATTCAGGTATTTTAATAGTTGCGGTTCAGCTGCAGGACGTAAGTCCCCCTGAGCAGGTTATAGCGGCCTTCAAAGATGTTGCATCTGCTAAAGAAGATAAAAATAGAATGATTAATCAAGCTGAGGGCTATAGAAATGATATTATTCCTAAGGCTAGAGGAGAGGCCCAAGCGATGATTCGAGAAGCTGAAGGATATAAAGAAGCTCGAATTGCAAGAGCAGAAGGTGATGTAGCAAAGTTTTCTGCAGTTTTAAAAGAATATAGGAAAGCTAAAGGAGTCACAGAGACTAGATTATTTTTAGAAACAATCGAAGAAGTTTTGCAAGATAGAAAGAAGATAATTGTTCCTGATGGAGAAAGCGGTGGGAATCTAATTAACTTGTTGAATTTGAATGCTAAGGAGGAAAAATAAAATGAAAAATATTATCTTAGCTTTGCTTGCTATTTTGCTATTAATTGGCTCGACATCTGTTTTTATTGTTGATGAGAAAGAACAGGTCGTGGTTTTGCAATTAGGGAAACCAGTTAGAACAGTTACCGAGCCAGGATTAAATATTAAAGCTCCATACCCATTCCAAGATAAGATTACTTTTGATGATAGATTATTGGAATATGATTCTCCACCAGAAGAGATATTGAGTAAGGATAAAAAATCTTTGATCGTAGATAACTATGTTAGATGGAAGATAGTCGACCCATTGCAATTCCTTCGAACTGTGCAAGCAATTCCAACTGCGTTGAGCAGGATGGATGACATTGTATATTCTGAGCTCAGAAGAGAACTTGGCACCCATGATATGGTCGAAATAATTACAGAAAATAGAGAAACTATTATGGATGTCGTGACGGTGGCAAGCAACAAAGCTACTTTAGATTATGGCATTTCTGTTATTGATGTAAGAATTAGAAGGGTTGACCTGCCAGCTGAAAACGAAGAATCCATTTATGCTAGAATGGAAGCTGAAAGAAAAAGACAAGCTAACAAATTCAGATCTGAGGGTGAGGAGGAAGCTCAAAAAATTAGAGCAGCAACTGATAAAGATAAGACCATTATACTAGCAGATTCATATAAAGATGCAGAGAGAATTAGAGGTGAAGGAGATGCGAGAGCTGTAGAGATCTACGCAAAATCTTATTCTGCAGATCCAAAATTTTATGAATTTGTAAGGACTTTAGATGCATACAAAAAATTAATTGATGATAACACCACCCTTGTGCTACCATCAAATTCTAAAATCTTTGAATTATTAATGAAAGAATAGTTTCTTTGAAAAAAGATTTCATCCATATAAGCGATCTTTCCAAAGATGAAATAATGGAAACTATTGATCTTGCTTCACATGTAAAGAGTAAATTTTATAATCGTGATGATTTCCTTCCTTTCAAAGGATATTCTCTAGCAATGATCTTTGCTAAACCTTCTGCAAGGACTAGAATCTCTTTTGAGACTGGGTTTAGCAGGATGGGCGGTAAGGCAATCTATCTTGGTCCTGATGATATAGGCATAGGAAAAAGAGAAGCTGTTAAAGATATAGCCCGCGTAATTTCAAATTACAATGATTTAATAATGGCACGACTATTTCAGCATGATCATATGTTAGAATTGGCAAAATATGCATCAGTACCTGTTATTAATGGTTTGACGGATTTCAACCATCCATGTCAGATAATGTGCGATATCTTTACAATTTTTGAAAATAAGAAGCACCTTGATAACTTAAAAATTGTCTATGTAGGAGATGGAAACAATATTGTTAATTCTTGGCTTGCCATGGCATCTATTTTGCCAATGCATTTTGTTTGTGTTTGTCCAAGTGGTTACGAGCCCGATAATGAGCTGATGTATAAAGTACAATCATCTAACATATCTACATTTGAATTAAGCCATAATCCTTCTGAAAGCGTGATTGGAGCTGATATAATATATACAGATGTTTGGGCTTCCATGGGGCAAAAAAATGAATCTAAGTCAAGAGAAAAAATATTCCTAGAATACCAAGTCAATTCTGCTATGATGTCAAAAACAAATAAGGACACTTTATTTATGCATTGTCTGCCAGCGGAGAGAGGTAGGGAGACAACGGATAATGTAATGGAATCAAAAAATTCTATTGTATTTCAACAAGCTGAAAATAGAATGCATATACAAAATGCTATCATGTTAAAATTATTTGACAAAGGTTCATTGTAAATGTCCAATCAAGACTTAAAAATAATTGCAGCTTCAATTTTAAAAACTGAAGCAAACGAATTATTGCAGGCTGCTGACAGAGTAAGTGAATCAATTGTTGATGCCGCTAGACTAATAGATAATCATAATGGAAAAGTTATGATTTGCGGGTTGGGAAAATCTGGATTGATAGCACAAAAAATTGCAGCAACCTTTTGTAGCGTGGGAAGAAAAGCTGTCTTTTTGCATGCTGTTGATGCTTTACATGGAGATCTTGGAATTTTTGATGCTGGGGACCCAACAATAGTTATTTCAAAAAGTGGATCTACAGAAGAAATATTAAGACTTATTCCTATTCTTAAAGAATTCGAATCTCCTTTAATTGGCATTGTAGGTAATATGAATTCTTCAATTATTAACGATTTAGATATTGTATTAGATGCGTCCGTTGATAACGAAGCAGACCCTCTCGGCATTGTCCCAACATCCAGCACAACTTTGACTCTTTCAATTGGTGATGCTTTAGCTGGAGTGTTAATGAGCGTTAAAGGATTTAACAAAAATGATTTTGCAAGATTTCATCCTTCTGGAAGCTTGGGAAAACGATTATTATTAACTGTTGAAAACATTATGCAGCACATTAGCAATGTTGCAGTTGTTAATACGACAGACAAGTTGAGAAAAGTTGTAATTGCTATGACTGAAAAACCAAACGGAGCTGCCATTGTAAAATGTAAAAATGATGGATTTGGATTGATTACTGATGGAGACCTAAGGAGATGCCTTGCTGAAGGAGAAGATATAGATCTGTTAGATGCTGAAAGAATTATGACCACTGATCCGGTTTCAATTTCGTCAAATTCATCCGTTGATAACGCTTTAAAACTTATGGAAGATAGACGATCTCAAATATCTGTCCTGCCAGTAGTAAGCATAGAAAACGGTGAATGCTTAGGCCTTATAAGATTACATGACATTTATCAAACTAGATTATTATAAAAAATTATCTAGTTTTTTTATTATTTAAAGGATTCCCATTTCACTTCATAAGTCCTATAGGCAACATCACTTTTTTCATCAAGAGTTAAAACTATTTTAAATTTTGTTGATGATCCTGGCTCTAAAGTCGCATCAGATTTAATACCTGAATAATACTTTACATTTTTGCCAGTTATAAATACTGAATCACGTTTAATAAGATTAGTTTCTGGTGACCATAAATTTGCAATCACTCTTACAAAATCAGCTCTTTTTGTGCCAATGTTTTTAATCGATCCTGTAATTTCTTCTTTATTAGGGTACACATCAACGAATGGTTCATCAATTAATTCTACTTTAGCCATTGGAGGAAGATCTTCTTTAATATTTACTATTTTATCTTTTTCAATTGCAAGTTGACCAATAGTAGTTTGAATAATAATTCCTAGATCATTTTCCTCAATGATTTCTCCGTTTACAATAGTTCCATTTTGTAATTCTATTCGATGACGTAATTGAGGTATTTTGATTAAGTTTAATAATTCTTCATCAAGATTGGGTAGGGCCCCTTTTCCTTCTTCATAAGTAGACAGAACTTTTTTGAGTGAATCTACTTGTTGTTTTAAAATATCTAGACTGCTTTTGAACTCAAAGAAATCTTCGCCTGTTTCTAGCTTTTTTAGCTCTGTATCTAATTTTCTAACTTCAGGAAGAGGTTTAATTTGATCTAAAGAGTCCGGTACACCTTTAATCTGCAAGCTATCACTTGCTGATATTGGATTTATTATCTCTTCTTGAGTGTTGTCCTGTTGAATTATTTCATTTTGTTCTTGTGAATTAATTACAGAAAAACTGAAAAGTAAAATAGCCAGTTTAGTCATTTTTCTCTGATTCAGATTTTTGATGAGCTTCAAAGGTGCGCTTTTTGATTTCTTGTTCATAATTCTTATATGCACCAAAGTTTTTAACAGTTTGAATCACAGCATCATGTAATTTGAATTGATTATGATCTGAAAGTATAGGCATAATGGAAGGTATGACTCTATCATCTCCAATATCAGGTAATTTTGATATTGCTTTTTCTCTGATCTCCATAGGATAGTCGTCATTCATCCCCACCTCTAATACTGCTCTTCTGATATCGGGATCATCAAATTCACCCAGTGCTTCTAAAAGGGTGTTCAAAATATTGTAATATTGATCCTTGCCGGTGCGGTAGGTCTGAAGCAGGGCAAGTATTAAATTTTCTTCTTTAACGCCCTTCATTGTGTCAAGTGCAAAATCTCTGACCTCTAAATTTGTTTCAGGGTCACCCAAAAGCTCTGCAAAAGCTCCTGCAACTTGGGAAGGGTCTTTTTTACCAAGAATTTCTAGAGCCCTATTTCTAATGCCAATTCTTACAGATGGATTTCTCGAAATTTCAGTTAGAATTGGAACAACTTCATCAGTGCCAAGTGCACCCAAAGTTTCAGTTAGCAATTTTTCAGTTCTGTTAAAATTACTTTTACTAACTTCGTAAAGATCTAGCAGGGCCAATACTTGGTCCTTCGTTCGTACTTTGTTCAAATTTTGAACTAAAGCCATTTGCAAAGTATTAGTTTTTTCTTCAACTCGATTCATTGCAGCTACCATAGCATCTGCTGCCCTTGGATCATCCCTAAATTGAGCTAAAAGTTCTATTGATGCTATCATAAATGTGACGTTTAATGCAGCAGCCTCTCCAACGGTTATAGACAAAGCGTTCAATGCAGTTGGATGTTGAGTAGCTGCTAAAGCCCTACCTGCAGCCATTCTAACATCAAATGGTTGATTTGAATCATTGTAAATTGCTATCATTTCCTCTAGTGCTTGTAATTTACCTTCTGAAAATGACAAACTTAAATTTTCAATAAGTTCATAGGAAATTTCATCGCTTGAACTTTTTCTATTTGGTAAAAAACGTTGTATTGTTGAGCAGCTACTAAAAAATAATGAGAAAATAGTTAGAATTATTAATTGATTTTTATATTTCAAATTTCTTTCCATTTGTGTAGCTTTATTTCGCTTCCATCATACTTAGCATAGGTAAAAAAACTAAGCCAATCTCCCAATATTATCATATTTCCATCGTTTAATTTTCTATCTTCTGCTTGATGATAATGACCAGAGATAAAGTAATCAAATCCTTGATCTATCTTTTTCTTAGCGTGTATAGACATCTCATCAGATATTTTTTTGTTTCGCTCAGCTGAATGTAAATAGTTTCCACCTTTTTTAGATACAAAATTACCTATGGCATATCCTATCCTAGGATGAAGCATACCGTATAGATTTATAAACAGCTTTGATCTTATAATTTTTCTTAATGCTCTGTATCCTCTGTCCCATGAAAGATAGCCATCTCCGTGTGTGACATAAATTTTTGTATTATTAACTTCAAAAGAGGTATCAGAAAAATATGTTTTATCAAATAATTGTTCAGTTATGAAATCTTTTACCCAAAAATCATGATTGCCTAAAACATAATGTACTTCAATTCCTGATTCTCTGACCTTCATTAGTTCATGATAGAATTTAAAAAAAACCTTTGGTATAACGTTTTTATACTCAAAATAAAAATCAAACAAATCCCCATTTATGACAAGTGTACCACCTGTATTTTTTATTTCGTTAAAAAAATCAAAAAGTTTTTTTTGTCTTTGTTTTTCCCTATCTGTTAGGTTTAAAGACAAATGTATGTCCGATATAAAATAGATTGGTAAATCCATAGTGTGTAAAATAAAGGATATTTAGTAGGCTAGTCAATCTAGAAAGATATATCTTTTATTCAATTTCAATAGTTTATAATAACAGAATTTTAGGAACAAAAGTCATATATTGATATATATTATAATATGACTAAATATATACTATATACACTATTTGCCCTCTCTTCGTCAATACAAGCTCAAGCTTTTGGACAGAACAAAGTACAATACCGCGACTTTGAATGGAACTATATTGCGAACCCGGATTATAACTTCGCCGTCTATTATTATGGTGATCAAATTGAATTAGCCACCTATACTATGGAAGAGTCAATCAAATCGTACGAACAAATCTCAAAACATCTAAGATGGCAATTAAAAAAACCCGTCTCAATTATAATCTATAATTCTCACAATGAATTTCAGCAAAATAATGTAGTAAGCGTTTACATGCAGGAAGGAATATTAGGAGTAACGGAGCTTTATAAAAATAGAGTTGTCATGCCATTTGAAGGAGATTACCAAGAATTTAGAAATACGCTTCATCATGAATTAGTGCATGCTATGATAAACGATATGGTTTATGGAGGAAGAATACAAAATATCGTTAGAAGTCGGACTCAATTATCAATCCCTTTGTGGGCCAATGAAGGTCTTGCTGAATTTTTATCATCAAATTGGGACACCGAAGTTGATATGATAATAAGAGATCTTGCTATAAATGAAAGAATACCATCTATTAGCGAACTTCAATCCATACTTGCTTACCGTGGAGGTCAATCTGTTTGGAGATTCATTGCTAAAAAATACGGAAGAGAAAAAATAGCGGAAATTCTACAAGCAATGAAAAGATATCAGAATGCAGAAAAAGGCTTCGAAGAGGCTCTTGGAATGGACTATGAAGAGCTCAATGAGCAATGGCAGAAATATATCAAAAAAGAATACTTTCCTGATATTGCGGGAAGGGATGCAATTGATGATGTTGCAAAACCTTTAACCGATCACAAAAAATCTAATAACTTTTATAATATAGCGCCTGCTATTTCTCCAGATGGAAGTCAGATTGTTTACTTTAAAGATAATATGGGGTACATAGACATTGATATTATTGATGCTGTGTCAGGGAAAAAAGTCAAAAGAGCTGTTAAGGGCAATCGATCAATAGAATTCGAAGAACTAAAACTATTGCAACCAGGAGTTTCTTGGTCACCAGACGGTAGAAAAATAGTTATTGCTGCTAAAGCTGGTTCTAAGGATGCTTTTCATATTATAAATACTAGAAATGGCGATTCTAAGAAAATACCATTCGATCTGGAAGGCGTTTTTACTCCAAAGTGGTCACCAGATGGAATGAGATTGGCTTTTGTGGGCAATAAAAATAGCGCAAGCGACATCTATACCATAGACCTTAACACAAATGAAATTGTTAATCTTACAAGCGATATCTTTTCTGATTCTGAGCCATCATGGCACCCATCAAGTTCAAAGTTATTATTTGTTTCTGACAGAGGAACAAAAATAGATAGAGTTCCCACAACAGCAGTAGATATGATTGATCATAATTTTGAGCAAAATAATATATATTCCATTGATATCAATACAAAGGTTGTTGAAAAAATAACTAACTCAAGTTCCAATAAAAATTATCCAGTCTATGCAAATACTGAGAATGTGATTTTTTATACGTCTGACTATAATGGAACTTGGAACATCTTTAAGCATGATCTTGACTCTGGCAATGCTTACCCGGTAACAAATTTTATAACAGGCCTGAAAGGATTGAGTTTGACAAATGATGATGCAATGATGATTTTTTCAGGATATTCAGGGTGGGGTTGGGATGTTTATAGTCTCAATAACCCACTTCAAATGAAAGAACAAACAATTGAGCCAACTATCTACATAAAAAACATCAAAAGTGACCTAAAAGAAGATATTGTTGATTTGAGAGAAGACAAATATAGAGGAGTTGAGTCCAATACAACTGATTACTCAGATTATATATTTGCATGGGAATATCAGTATCTTAATGATCAAAAATCCCAAGATGATTACGAACAGCCATCTTTTTTAAAGTCAAACGTGCAACTAAAAAATGATAATGGTGAATATATACCACAATCTTATCTAACGCGATTTTCTCTAGATATTGCTGATTATGATGTTGGCTATAATACTTTGTTTGGCCCACAGGGTTATTTAACATTTCAATTCAGCGATTTGATGGGTGATCATAACATCCAATTATTTATGGAATCACAATTATCTTACAATAATGACTTTGGATTTAGCTATCAATATCTAAAGGAAAGAACTGATTACCAGTTAGCTTTTATTCATCAGGCTCAAAATTTCTTTGCCGGTTATGGGTTCAGTTCTCAAGGCTACCCTATTGATTATATGATAAATTCAAGAGATTATGGTTTGGCATTCGTCGCTTCAAGGCCCTTTAACAGATTCAATAGGCTTGATGCGGGTATAGAATTTCGCAATTTAGAAAGAAAGCTCACTGTCGTAGATCCCTATATTAATCAAGTGAACGTATTGGACAATGATGGCTTAACAGCTTTACGACCTGCAATAGGATACGTATTTGACAATTCAGTAAACGGTTTTCTTGGGCCAATAGACGGTTTCCGTCAAAACGCTACCATTGAAATAAGTCCTGCTGTCGGTGAAGCTGGAATATCCTTTCAAAGTTTCAAACTTGATATGCGTAAATATCAAATGATAAATAGAGATAATTCCTTGGCTGGCAGGTTGTATTTTGGCTCCAGTACTGGAAGAAATCCATCGCGCTTCTTTTTAGGTGGTATGCAAAATTGGATGGCAGGTAGCGGAACGACTGATGGCATAGAAGATGGCTCAAGATCAAGATATGGATTTCTTGATAGCAACAATGAATCCCTACTGCAAGATTTATATCTATCAGAGCTAGTTTGGCCAATGAGAGGAGCTCGATATGGTGAAAGATATGGTACCAACGTTCTATTAATGAATTTTGAATATAGATTCCCGCTGATAAAATATCTTGTAACAGGACCCTTAGTGTTAGGTAATATTTTAGGTCACATCTTTGTTGATGTTGGAGCTGCGTGGGATGATCCTAAAGAATTCACAGATATCAGAGCATTAAGAAATAAGTACGGGGATGTTTCAAACAACTTCAGTCCCTGGGTTAGGTCTATTGGATATGGAATTAAATTACCCATAATACTTCCATGGAGAATTGAAGCTGCCTATGATTGGACTGAATCGGGATTCTCAAAACCTCAGTGGTATATTTCTATAGGGTTTGATTGGTAATATAACATCTCCTTTAAGCTTGATTATGAGCATTCCTTTGGCTCAAGTTCTATATTAAGTATGCCAAAGATTAAGACCAAAACCGTTTATTTATGTTCCTCGTGCGGAGATAATCATCCAAAATGGAATGGGCAATGTCCATCGTGTAATGAGTGGGGCACTCTGAGCGAGTTTAAAGTTTCTAAAGATAGAAAAATAATCAATCAAAAATCTGAAAAACCAATTGATCTCAAATCCGCTTATAATGCTCCTCAGCTCGAAAGGTTTTTAACAAAAATCAATGAGATCGATCGTGTTCTTGGAGGGGGCATTCTTCCAGGTTCCATTATTTTACTTGGCGGCAACCCAGGCATTGGTAAATCAACCTTAGCACTGCAATTATTATCAAAACTAAAAAAAATATCGCTCTATGTCTCTGCAGAAGAAAGCAAAGATCAAGTGGCGATAAGAGCTGATAGGTTGCTTATAGATTCCTCTCATGTACATATTTCTTCAGAAAATAACATTGATTATATTTTAGATCAATGTGTGCAATTAAAGCCCAGTTTGCTAATCATTGATTCTATTCAAACCATCTATAATGATAGGTTGGATGCATTGCCAGGATCTGTATCGCAAATTCGAGAGTGCGGTCAACAACTGCTTCAATTTGCAAAGCAAAATAATACTTCTATCTTAATTATAGGCCATGTTACAAAAGAAGGCACAATCGCTGGTCCTAAAATGTTAGAGCATACGGTTGATACTGTTTTGTATTTAGAAGGTGATGACAGACAAGACCACAGAATACTTAGATCTGATAAAAATAGATTTGGCAATACGCATGAGGTAGGCATTTTTCAAATGGAGGTTAATGGCCTTACAGAAGTAAGCAATCCTTCTGAACTCTTTTTATCTGAGAGGCAAAATAAAGCTCCAGGATCATCAATCTTTCCATCTGTCGAGGGAACTAGACCAATACTTCTAGAAGTTCAAGCACTGGTTGCAGATTCTAATTTTTCTACTTCACAAAGAAATATTAATGGAATTGATTTCAAAAGACTATCTATGATATTAGCAGTTTTAGAAAAAAGACTAGGATTGCATTTGTCAAAAAAAGATGTATTTGTAAATATTGTCGGTGGCTTAAAAATAGAAGACCCAGCGATCGATCTAGCAGTAATAGGCGCTATTGCTTCAAGCTATAAAGAGAAAATATTGAATCAAGCGATGGCTGTTTTTGGAGAAGTAGGTCTCGGTGGAGAGATAAGATCAGTAACGAAGGTTGAAAATAGGATCAATGAAGCACAATCATTAGGGTTTTCTCAAATTATTATCCCAAAATCAAATTTTGATAGATTAAAGAGAGATAGCAAGTCTAACGTGATTGGAGTTTCCAATGTTGGTGAAGCTCTGCATCGTATGTTTTTATAGCAAATTCATGCAATTTAGTTTAATAGATCAAGACCAAAAAAGTTCTGCAAGGTTGGGCTCTATATCAACACACCATAGCACATTTGAAACCCCAATTTTTATGCCAGTAGGAACTCAAGCAAGCGTGAAAACAATTGATCCAGAATACTTATACAATAGTGGAACAGAAATAATATTATCAAATACGTATCATCTATATTTGCGCCCAGGACAAGATCTAATCAATCAAGCGGGCGGGTTGCATAATTTTATGGGTTGGAATAAATCGATTTTGACTGATAGCGGCGGTTTTCAAGTTTTTTCTTTGGCAAAATTGAATAAGATAACTGATGAAGGTGTTGAATTCCAATCTCACCTTGATGGAAGTAAGCATTTTTTGACACCTGAGTTATCAATGAGGATTCAAAGAAACCTCGGCTCTGATATTTTAATGTCCTTTGACCACTGCCCTCCATCGAGCCAAGATAAAAAAAATATAGAATTGAGCGTTAGCAGAACAACAAAATGGACAAAAAATTGTATTGATTATTTAAGTGAAAATGATCCCCTGTATGGCTGGGATCAATCATTTTTTCCTATTGTTCAGGGCGGTATATTTCCTGATTTAAGAAAAAGAAGTGCATTAGAATTGATTCCAATGGCAAAATGCGGCATAGCGATAGGAGGATTAGCTGTTGGTGAAGAAAAATCTGCAATGTTTGAAATGATTAGTTTGCTTGACGAAATATTGCCAATTGATCAGCCAAGATATTTAATGGGAGTCGGTAGGCCAACGGATTTAATAAAGGCAATTTCATTGGGTGTGGATATGTTTGACTGTGTCATGCCTACTAGAAATGCAAGGAACGGTCAATTATTCACAAGCGATGGAATTATTAACATTGATAATGCGAAATACAAGAATTCCATGATTGAGTTAGATAAAAATTGCGATTGCTATACATGTAAAAATTTTTCAAGAGCATATTTGAGGCATTTGTTTAATGTCAAGGAAATGTTAGGATTACGCTTAGCAACCATCCACAATCTGTCTTATTATGCAAATTTGATGAAAAAAGCAAAAGAGGAGATAAAAAATAATAATTTTTCCAACTGGTCAAATGATTATATATCAAAGATGGTCTATCATGATGGTATGTAGAAAATTTATAATTATACTTTTTATTTTTAATTTTATTGTAGGCCAAGATCAAAGCATAACCTTTGTTCGGTTTTTTCTTAATGAGCAAGATTTTTTGTCTGGCAAAAAACTTGAAGCAACTTTACGCCATGGAAAATCTTATGTTCAAGCATTTTATAATCAGTCCAAATTACCAATTATAAAAGAACTGGTTTCAAGTGACGGTTCAATATTAAAAAGAGAAATCATGACTTATGACGCTAAAGGACTTTTGTTGAGAAAATTTTTTACCGATGTAAATTCTGAGCCTGATAGTGTTATACAATATGGCGAAAATGAAGCATGGTCAATAGAATTTAGAAAATCTCTCAATTCAAATAGTGTTGGTTTTTTTGATTTTCAAGAGTCCAAGTTCATTCTCAATAAAGCAAAAAAATTTGAAAAAATCATATTTTCAACCGTTCAAGGTGAAATTTATGGCGAAATAAAATTTGTGTACGATCACCTGGGAATGCTAAAAGGTGAACAATGGATTCAATATCCAGAAAAATCGACTGTAAGAAAGTTTTTATATTTCGATGATATCCTCTCTGATAGAAAAGAAATAAAAGAATATGGTATAAACGGACAGTTAATCAGCAATATTGTACTTGCAAAGCCAATTGCAGAAAAATTATATAAGTTCCCACCTCCTCGATTTGGAAATAGACTAGATGAAATTTCAATTATTTTAGAAGATATTTATCAAAAAGATCATAAAATACCATTTGATGTTTTTATTCCAAAAACAGACCACGATTTAATGGTCTTAACAAATGATGATAGTTTATTGGTTCAATTGCAAGATATTACAAATTTGGAAGTCAAATTCAAGATTATAGGACAAGAGGGAAATCTAACAATGCCAATTAATAGAGTAAAAAACATAATGTCAAAATATGGTGAGAGAATTTATCCATGAAGGGCGCTTGTTTCACTTTTACAGCAATACTAAATTAATTTACGTAAATTAAAATATTCACAATGAAGCGAATTAAATACTATTTCCTTTTTTTATCATTTGTGTTAAATGCACAATCCTATCCGCCCCCTAGTAGCCTTATTACTCTACCTACTGCAGGTACACTACAAAGAGGAAGTTTTGCACTTGAAATGAGAATACAAAAATTTGGCGGCCTGACAAGTTTGATAAGCGTTGGGCTTACTGATAGATTTCAATTGGGAATATCATACGGTTCTGCAAATTTGATTGGAGATGATAGTTTAATTTGGTATCCAAAGCCTGAAACAAATTTAAAATACTTATTAATTGATGAGTCCGAAAATTCTCCTGGCATATCCATAGGCATTGATACGCAAGGCCTTGGGAAATTTAACCCAGATGATTCTTTGATGAGATATGATACTAAAGCACTAGGACTTTTTGCTGTGGGTAGCAAAAATTGGGTAACCCCATTAGGAAATTTAGGCTGGCATTTTGGATCTAATTATAACTTTGTAGAAACTAATGACAATGATAAAGATGTTAATTTTTTTATGGGTTTTGATATAGAGTTCAACCCAGAATTATCAATGATGTTTGAATATAATGCCGCTTTGAATGAAAATAATATGACATCAAAAAATATAGCTATATCTAGAGGAGGCTATTTAAATGCTGGCGTAAGATGGACATTTGTTGAAAGGCTTCACATTGAAATAGATTTCAATAATTTGATGTTTGATAAAAAGAAAGTAGACTATTTTAACCGCGAAATAAAGATTACTTACATTGAATATTTTTAAATTCTTTTACTTTATAACGTTTTTTTTATTTTTTGCAAACGGCGCATCTCAATATTTAGATATTGCTAATAAGCACTATCAAAATAGATCCCTTAATTCTAATGAAAATTTTGCAGATACAACTGAAATTGCCCTAGCGATCGAAAACTACTTGAAATCAGTAAATTCTAATGACCTTGAAGCAAATTTAGGATTATTGAAAAGTTATTATTTTAAAGGGAAATATTGTCAATTATCGGAAGAAGAAAGTCTAGAGCTATTTAAAAAAGGCAAAGACTTAGGTCAAAAAAAAATAAATGAGTATCCCAACAGAGCAGATATAAGATATTGGTATTTAGTGAATCTTGGTAGTTGGGCTGAAATTTCAGGAATTGTAGCAGCGGCAAGAGAGGGTTTAGCTGATCAGATGAAAATGCATGCCGAGAAAATTATTAAAATTGATCCGTTGTATGCCGATGGAGGTGGCTACTTAATGTTGGGGGTTGTTCATTTTAAAACTCCATACATTCCTTTTTTCTTATCGTGGCCAAGCAATGATGAAGCGATAAAGTGGCTCAGGCTTTCAGTAGGCACTGGAAGCGCTACATTTTCTCAAAATATATATTATGCTCAATCTATGTTAAAGGATGGCAAAGAAGAAGAAGCTATTGATCTTCTTAACAAAATAATTCAAGAAAGCTCTTCAAGCAATTTATCTGTAGAGGATTGGGATCAAGTTAAAAAAGCAAAGAATATTTTAAATGATTTATAACATCTATGAAAACATTGACAGAAAAGAAACTTAAATCTGAAAAAATATTTAATGGAAAATTAATTGAACTATATAGAGACCAAGTTCAGCTTCCAAACGGTAAAACAAGCACACGAGAGTGGATAGATCACCCTGGCGCTGCTTGCATTGTACCAATCTTTGACGATGGTAAAATATGTTTGGTTAAGCAATATAGGTATGGCCCTAGAAAAGAGTTTTATGAAATTCCTGCAGGAAAATTAGATAAAAATGAATCTCCAGAGGATTGTGCTAGGAGAGAACTATTAGAAGAAACTGGTCTTTTAGCTGGTGAAATGATCTTTTTAACAAATATCTATCCCGCTATAGGTTTTTGTAACGAAAAAATGTGGATTTATTGTGCAAAGAACTTACAACAATCAGAAAAAAAATTAGATAAAGATGAATTCCTTGAAGTTATTCATCTAGAATTTGAAACTGCTTTAGATTGGGTTTGGAAAAGCAAAATTGTGGATGTGAAAACTATCATAGGAATTCTTTGGGCTAACAAAATTATTTATTCAGATAATCAAAAATGAAGTTGGAATTATCTAAATTTATAAAAAAAGAAGCTTTTAAAATTGGTTTTAACAAAATCGGCATTGCAAAACCCGAGGTTATAAAAGAAGATGCTAAAAATTTAGATCTTTGGTTAGACAAAGGCAATCATGCAGAAATGGAATGGATAAAAAATAGACGCGACGAAAGAGTTGACATAAAAAAATATTACCCTGAAGCAAAATCTATCATTTCACTAGGAATCAATTACTTTGCTGGAAAAAATCAAGATCAAATTAAATCCGGTTTTAAATTTAGCAATTATGCTTGGGGTGATGATTATCACTTGGTAATTAAAAAAAAATTGAGATTGTTATTACAACAGATCAAAAACTATAATACTGCTATTGATGGAATAGCGTGTGTAGATACATCACCAGTAATGGAAAAATATTGGGCTCAGCGTTCAGGCATAGGCTGGCAAGGCAAACATACCAATCTCATTACAAGAGATTACGGTAGTTGGATATTTTTAGGGGAATTAATATTAAATATTGAACTGGAGTATGATGCATCATTTGATGATGATCTTTGCGGCACATGTACGGCTTGTATAGATTCATGCCCAACTTCAGCTCTTGCTGATTATCAGCTAGACTCAAGAAAATGTATTTCTTATTGGAGCATAGAACACAGAGGAGACTTTGAGGAAAAGCAAAACATTGATCTACATGATTGGATTTATGGGTGTGACATCTGTCAAGAAGTATGCCCATGGAACATAACCTTTGCACAGATCACTGATAAAAAAAGTTTTCATCCCAGAAGTGAAATTTTTGATTGGACTGAAAAAGAATGGAAGCAAATGGATCAAAAGAAATTTTCGTCACTGTTTAAGAATTCGTCCGTAAAGCGTGCTAAATTTTCAGGATTATCAAGAAATATAAATAAAAACTTGATAGATAAAGGAGAAGCAAAATGAAAAAAATTGGTCTTTTGTTTTCAGGGAGTGGATCAAATGATGGCTCAGAAATACAGGAAGCTGTTCTAACCATGTTAGAGCTTGACAAAAGAGAGTGTGAAGTGGTTGCAATGGCACCAAATATTGATCAGATGCATGTAGTAAATCACTACACTGGACAGGAAATGGATGAATATCGAAATGTGCTAGTTGAGTCTTCTAGAATTGCCAGAGGCAATATAAAGGATATGGCAGAAGTTGAAGCATCCGATATTGATGGATTGATTATTCCTGGAGGCTTAGGTGTGTCCAAGAATCTTTGTGATTATGCAATGGCTGGGCCTGAATGTTCTGTAAACCCAGATGTTTACAGATTGATATCAGAGGTTCTACTGTTAAAAAAACCTATTGGTGCAATTTGCATAGCTCCGATATTGATTGCAAAAATATTATCTGAGCAGAATAATTCTGCTAACCTAACAATAGGTTCAGATGATAAAACATCCAAAGATATTAAATTAATGGGAAGCAATCATTTTGATTGTAAAGTTGATGAAGTGATCGTGGATGAAGAAAATAGAATAGTTACAACACCAGCATATATGGAAGCAAAGTGTATTAATGAAGTTGCTTTCGGCATAGAAAAGCTAGTTAGCCAAGTTTTATCGTTAATTATTGAATGATAAAAATTGCGAACATTAGTGAAATCCCTATCGGGGGTAGTAAGGTTGTCATGTACGATGAGATGCCTATAGCCTTATTTAACATTAATGGGAAAATAATAGCATGGGATAATAGATGCCCACATAGAGGCGCTTCTTTAGCGGATGGAAATATTAATAATGATACTGTTCAGTGCAAATACCATCTATGGGAATTTGATTTTAAAAGGGCTTGTTCAACTGCTAATGAGAATATAAAAGTAAAAAAATTCAAAATTAGCGTTATAGAAAACGATATATTTATACGCTAAAGACCTGTCTCTTCAACGGTCTTTTTCACAGCTTCTAAAGTATTATTGAGCTCTGATTTCTCTCTATCGTTTAATTCAAATTCTAATATTCTTTCTACACCATTAGAACTAATTAGGCTGGGAACTCCAATAAAATAGCCATTTATTCCAAATTCTCCTTCACATAAAGATGCGCATGGAATGACTCTTTTTTTATCTCTGATGTAGGATTCTGCCATCTCAATTGCAGATTGAGCCGGTGCATAAAATGCAGATCCTTTTCCGAAGAGTTTTACAATTTCTCCACCAGCAAAACGAGTTCTATTCACAATTTCTTCTAATCTCTTAGGGTCAATTAGATCTTCTAACGGGACTCCACCCACAGTTGCTAGCCTCGTAATGGGAACCATTGTGTCTCCATGGCCTCCAAGAACCATGCACGAAATATCTTGAACGGAACAATTAAGTTCTTCAGCGATAAAAGATCTGAACCTTCCACTATCTAAAGCTCCTGCCATACCAACAACTTTATTTTTGCTAAATCCCGATACTTTGTGAAATGCATAAACCATGGCATCAAGAGGATTTGATATGACTATTACAAATGAATCAGGAGATTGTTTTTTTACATTATCTGCTACATCTTTCATGATGCCTAGATTTATATCAAGAAGATCTTCTCGATTCATCCCAGGCTTTCTCGGAATACCTGCAGTAATAATGAATACATCTGAGTTTTTTAAATCGTCCCAATTGGAAGTTCCTGAAATTGAAACATCATAACCATCATGTGGTGCCAGTTGAGTTATGTCGAGGGCCTTACCCTTAACCATTCCTTCTGATTGAGGAATGTCAAAAATTATTACGTCACCCAGTTCTTTTTGAGCGGCTAATAGAGCTAAATTACCTCCTATTTGACCGCCTCCTATTAATGCTATTTTAGGTTTATTCATAATTTTGTAGTTAGTTAGGAATTACGCTTACAATTTTCCTTTTTTTGCCTTTGTTAGCAAATTTGACTATACCGTCATTAGTTGCAAACAAACTATCATCATTGGCCCTTTTAACATTTACGCCAGGATGTACTTTAGTTCCGCGTTGCTTTAATATAATTCCTCCAGATAGAATACTTTGACCATCAGATACTTTAACGCCTAACCGTTTTGCATTTGAATCTCTACCATTTTTAGAACTACCCATTCCTTTCTTATGAGCCATTATTTTTTCTCCTCTTTTTTTGAAGATGCAGTACTAGCTTTTGCTTTAGCTGTTTTTGTAGATGTTTTTTTTGCTGTGCTAGTTTTAGAAATAGAGTCAATTTGAATTAAGGAGAAGCCTTGCCTATGGCCGTTTTTTCGCTTGTAGCCTTTTCTCCTTTTCTTTTTAAAAACTATTATTTTTTTGTCTCTTCCATTTTCTATTACTGTCGCAGAGACTTTAAAATTCTTTATAAATGGGTTTCCTATCTGAACTTCACCATTGTCATTAGTTAATAAAACCTGATCATACGATAATTTTTTCCCAACCTCAATGTTTTGATTAGGAACTTTTAACGATTTCCCTTTTTCGGCTTTGAATTGTTTACCAGAAATATTTACGATAGCATACATGTTATTCTCCAAAATAGCCTAGAAATATACTTAAATCCTTAGTTACGTTCAATATCTTGTTGTTTTATTTCTTGTTCCGTGTTTTTAGAATCAAAGAATTTAAATTCATCTCGACCAATAGTATTATTTGCGATTGTCTTGATATAGGTAAAGTTTTGCCACATTAGACCCCTAAGAGCTTTTTTGTTATTATTTAAAAAGTCTGCAATTTCAGGATGGACCTGTAATTGTAGTCTAAATTTTCGATTTTTTAATTTATACCGTCGAAGCCAAAAATCGATTCTTGTAACTAAAGTCTCTTTTGACATGATCCTACCAGATCCTTTGCAAGCTGGGCATTCTTCGCTCATTGAGTCTAAAAGACTTAAACGTATTCTTTGTCTTGTCATTTCAAGGAGTCCAAAATCAGAAATTGGCGAAATGGCTACTTTAGCGCGATCTTTCTTTAGTTCTTTTCTTAATTCATAATAGATTTTTTTTCTGTTTGATTCTTCTCTCATATCGATAAAATCAATAACTACTAAGCCAGACAAATCCCTAAGTCTGAGTTGTCTGGCAATTTCTCTGCAGGCTTCGAGATTTATTTTTACTGAATTTTGCTCGTGATTTTTCTTACCAACAAATTTTCCACTATTTACATCTACAACAACCATGGCTTCAGTTTTTTCTATGATTAAGTGGCCTCCGCTCTTAAGCCAAACTTTCGGTCGTAATAATTTATCAAGCTCGTTCTCAATGCCCATACTCTCAAAGAGCGGTTCGCGCTTTCTGTAGTGTTCTAACCTATTAGCCATATTTGGAGAAACATCATTTAGATATGAGCTAAGTTTTTTGAATAGCTTTTTTGAATCGATGCAAATTTTTGTTATGTCGGGTGTGAATAAATCCCTTATAACGCTCGAGGCAGTTTCTAAATCCTCGTAAGCAAGCGATGGAGCTTTTTTATTAGAATTTTTAGAATTGACATTTTTCCAATTAGCAATTAAGCTAGAGTAATCTTTTTTTATGACATCATCGCTTTTTCCTTCTGCAACGGTACGAACAATAACTCCCATTCCCTTTTCCTTCATTGCAGACACTATTTTCTTTAACCTTCTTCGTTCATATTTATCCCAAATTTTCTTTGATATGCCAACATAATTTGAATTTGGTACTAATACAAGCAATCTGCCAGGTAAAGCAATTTCTGTAGTTACTCGTGGACCCTTTCCAGCAAAAGCCTCTTTGATAACTTGAACATATATATTTTGACCAGTCTTTAGATTGACACTTACATTACTGTCATTTCTTTTGTGGTTTGGTCGTTTATTATTTTTCCTCTTTTTTTCCTTTTCATCTCCACCCTCGTCATAATCTGAAAGTAGCGCAGGGTTCTCAATTTCTGAAAATGGTAAAAATGCATTTATATCATATCCAATATCAACGAAAGCTGCTTGCATGCCAGGTAAAACATTCTCTACAATTCCATTGTAAATGTTCCCAACCATCCTCTGATGGTCCTGTTTTTCGATGTAGACCTCTACTAGTGTCCCATCTTCTATTATCGCTATGCGCGATTCGCCCATGCTTTCGCTAATAAAAATCTCTTTGTTCATTCTTTGCTCCAAAGATTTATTAACAAAACTATATCATGGATAATGAGATTATTTTAGGCAGGGTGTAGAAAATCACTACAATTGATGAACCTAGTTAGAATCAAAAAAAGGTTCTAAGTAATAAAATTGATTTATTTTAATCTTTAAAAAAATTTTTTTTTAACAAATAAACCTTCCATTTAATAGTCTCATAATCGTTATCAAAACTAATATTTAAGATTAATTATTAAAAGCTATTTAAATTTTGATTAATTGAAAATTATTATTAATTTTGACTGTCGAGATTTGACCATATTGCATCGACATAAAACAAATGCTAAAAAGGCATAACCTCTGCATTTGTAGAGGTTTTTTTTTGTAAAGAAGAAAATATTATGATAGATAAAATTCTAAAAGAAAGAATAATGACAATTGATGGTGCTATGGGCACCATGATTCAATCTTATAACCTTGACGAAAAAGATTTCAGGGGCTCTATTTTCAAAAATAGCACAATCGACTTAAAAGGTAATAATGATATTCTTAGCTTAACTAGGCCTGATATAATAGAAGAAATTCATAAGAAATATTTTGAAGCAGGGGCAGATATTGTTGAAACAAACACTTTCAATGCAAATTCCATATCTCAAGCCGATTATAATCTAGAAAAATCAGTTTATGATATTAACTTTGAATCTGCCCGAATAGCCAAA
Organism: uncultured Fidelibacterota bacterium; assembly: GCA_902615915.1. Lineage (GTDB taxonomy): Bacteria > Fidelibacterota > Marinisomatia > Marinisomatales > TCS55 > TMED144. The sequence continues at coordinate 62,918 of CACMQQ010000002.1, read as the reverse complement.
AAAGCAGCCAGAAGCTTCAAAGATAAAAAAAGGTTTAGTGCTGGCTCAATTGGGCCTACCAACCAAACTTTATCCTTAAGCCCAGATGTTAATAAACCTGAGCATAGAAATATTTCTTTTGATCAGTTAAACGATTCTTATCAAGAACAAATAGAGGCGTTAGTTGATGGTGGCGTGGATATAATATTAATCGAAACGGTCTTTGATACATTAAATTGTAAAGCTGCACTTTTTGCAGTTGATACCGTTTTAAGAAATAAAAAAAGAGAAATTCCTGTTTTTGTATCTGGCACTATCACTGATGCTAGTGGACGTACTTTGTCTGGCCAGACTGTTGAAGCATTTTGGAATTCTATTAGACATGCAAATTTAACAGGGGTTGGTCTTAATTGTGCCTTAGGCGCTGAACAGATACGACCTTGGTTAAGTGATTTAGCAAAAATAGCAGATACGAATGTTTTTGTTTATCCAAATGCTGGTTTGCCAAATGAAATGGGAGAATATGATCAAACTCCTGAAGAGATGTCTTCGATTATCAAAGAATTTGCTAAAGATGGACTAGTAAATCTTGTAGGTGGTTGCTGTGGAACTACCCCAACCCACATAAACGCAATGCAAAATGCAATAAAAGAGCAATCTCCAAGAATTATTCCAGAAAGAAAATCGATAACAAGGTTGAGCGGTTTAGAATCTTTTACAATTTTATCTGAAAATAATTTTGTAAATATTGGTGAAAGAACAAATGTTACAGGATCTGCGAGATTTAAAAAATTAATAAAAAATGATGACTATGAAACTGCCTTGGCTGTCGCTAAAGAGCAAATTGATAATGGTGCGCAGATAATTGACATTAATATGGATGAAGGATTATTGGATTCTGAGTATGCGATGGAAAAGTTTCTAAAACTCATTGCTTCTGAGCCAGATATTTCTAAAGTACCCATCATGATCGATTCGTCTAAATGGAGCGTACTAGAAGTGGGCCTAAAGAATATGCAGGGAAAAGGAATTGTAAACTCAATTTCTTTGAAAGAGGGTGAAAAAGAATTTATTAAACAAGCGAAGATCATTCGAAAATATGGGGCAGCTGTGGTGATTATGGCGTTTGATGAAAACGGCCAAGCTGATACTTATGAAAGAAAAGTAGAGATTTGCTCTCGAGCTTATAATATTTTGGTTGAAAAAGTCAAATTTCCCCCGGAGGACATAATTTTTGATCCAAACATTTTTGCTGTAGCAACGGGCATTCAGGAACACAATACCTATGCAAAGGATTACATTGAAGCCGTAAAAACAATTAAAGAAAAAATGCCAGATGTGCACATTAGCGGAGGAGTATCAAATCTTTCTTTTTCTTTCAGAGGTAACAATGCTATTAGAGAGGCAATGCATTCTTCGTTTTTGTATCACGCAACACAATCTGGAATGGATATGGGCATTGTAAATGCTGGCCAGCTAATTGTCTATGATGAAATTGATAAAAAGTTAAAGCAAAAAATCGAAGATGTTTTGTTTGACAGAGATGAAGATGCAACTGAAAATCTTCTAGAGTTTGCTCAAGGCTTTTCTGGCAAAAGTAAAAGCATTAAGAAAGATATAAAGTGGAGAAGTGAGAGCGTTGAAGAAAGGCTAAAGAAAGCCTTAGTCGATGGAAATATTGAATTCATTTATGAAGATACGGAAGAAGCTAGACAAAGTTATGATAGACCCATCAATGTTATTGAAGGGCCTTTAATGGATGGAATGAATGTGGTGGGGGATTTATTTGCGAGCGGTAAAATGTTTTTACCTCAAGTTGTAAAGTCAGCAAGAGTTATGAAAAAAGCCGTTTCGCACCTGATTCCGTTTATTGAAGAAGAAAAGCAATCATTAGGCATTGCTGATAAATCCAATGGTCGAGTTTTAATGGCAACGGTCAAAGGAGATGTTCATGATATTGGTAAGAATATTGTTAGTGTAGTATTAGGATGTAATGGCTATGATATTATTGACCTTGGCGTAATGGTAGCCCCTGACAAAATTATATCAACCGCTATCAAGGAAAAGGTTGATGTTATCGGCTTATCAGGTTTAATAACCCCTAGCCTTGATGAAATGGTGCATATTGCCAAAGAGCTAGAAAGATTGAAATGCAATATTCCATTAATGATAGGCGGTGCAACAACCAGTCAAAAACACACAGCTGTTAAAATTGAAGAAAACTATTCAGGACCAACGATTCATGTAATTGATGCATCAAGAGCAGTTGGGGTTGTTGGAAACTTGTTAAATGAAAATGAAAGAGAAAATTTCATTGATGACACAAGGAATAAATACATAGATATTAGAAACAACATTCAAGCTAAAAACATAAAGCTTATATCTATTGAAGATGCCAGAGACAGAAAATATAAAATAAATTGGAAAGAATACAAAATTCCAAAGCCTTTAAAAAAGGGTATAACTGTTTTTGATGATTTTCCATTGGAAGATCTAGTTGATTATATTGATTGGTCCCCATTCTTTCATGCTTGGGAAATGAAAGGGACATATCCCAAAATACTTCACAGTGAAAAGTATGGATTTGAAGCAAATAAGATTTTTGATGATGCAAAAAAACTATTAGATAAAATTATTGATAAAAAACTGCTTAAAGCTAAAGGTGTAATAGGAATCCATGATGCTTATGCAAAGAATGAAACGATCTATTGCGCAGGTCATGAATTCACATTTCCTAGGCAAACTGTTGACAAAGGTTTAAATAGTAACAATTATTGCCTTGCAGACTTTATTGCTCCAGCAAATGACTTCTTAGGAACTTTTGCTTTAACAACTGGGCATGGTCTAAAGGAATTAACAAGCGAATTTGAAAATGATAATGATGATTATAATTCAATAATGTCAAAAATAATTGCGGATCGATTGGTCGAAGCATTTTCTGAAAAAATGCATGAAATGATTAGAAAAGATCTATGGGCTTATTCAAAAAATGAATCGCTTAGTATTAATGAGATGATAAAAGAAAAGTATCATGGAATAAGACCTGCCCCTGGCTATCCTGCATGTCCAGATCATCAGCATAAGGATTATATTTGGCAAATGCTTGAGGTGGAAAAGAACACCGGTATTACATTGACTGAAACTAGATCAATGTCTCCAGCGGCATCATTGTCAGGTTGGTATTTTTCTAATCCGAAATCCAAATATTTTATGATAAGTAACTGAATCTTAATTACTTTTGAAGTCTGGAATTTCTTTTTTGTGTTTTCCTTTAAATTTTCTGAAGTAACTGATTAAACTGTTCATATCATTCTCAACATCATCTCTAGGGTAGAACTTTTCAGCTATGAAAAGCGTTCTTTTTTTGAAGTCTAGCCCACATGGCACTATAGGTATATTTGAGCCTTTTGCAATATAGTAGAAGCCTGTTTTCCATTTTTTAACTGCGCTCCTTGTTCCTTCTGGAGCAAGTGCAAGCTTAAAATATGGATCTTCTTTAAATATATTAACTACAGCATCAACAAGATTATTTGATTTGGTTCTATCAACAGGTTTTCCACCCATAGCAGAAAAAAACCACCCCCATGGCAATTTGAATAATTGACTTTTACCAAGATAGAAAATTTTTTCATTTAATGCCCCTCTAAGCATGACAGCAATGATAAAATCCCAATTGCTGGTGTGTGGAGCAGCAATGATAATATATTGATTTTCTTTGGGCAGGTTACCTTCAATGCTCCAGCCTGTTAATTTTAACAAAAATTTAAAGAACTTGTTTTTCAATTACTTCTCTGCAATGATTTCAATCAATATTGGGCAAAATATTCTAGAATAAGGAAGTGTTTCCAAAGATTTAAAATCTTCAAAAAATTCCTTAATATCGTTATTTTTCAAATATCCCATCTTAACCAATCTTGGAAAATAGTTATAATAAAAGGTCTTTGGCCAATTCCATTCTTTTGAACCAGGCCTAGCTAACTTAGGCATGAGCCGAGTGCTGATTATGTTAAAATCCATATCACAAAGTAGTTGCGGAAGGACAGCGCCAATATCGATTTCAAAATCAGACTCTTTAAAACTTTTCAATGCTGTTTTAATACATTTATCTATATTTTCTTTAAATGGAAATATTTGATGTGTTGACCAGTCATAGTATTCATGAAAAACCATTTTACCACCTATTTTCAAATAATTTTTTATCTTACTAATGATTTTGTTAGGATTTTGAACCCAAGCAAGAGACCATCTACAAAACATGTGGTCTATAGAATCTGGTTTGAGGTTTAAATCCTCAAAGCTTGTACAAATTGGAATTATTTGAGGGTATTTATTCTGAAGATTGTTCTCAATATATTGTATATAATGTGAAGATTTGTCAACTGAAATAATCTTCCCACCAGTCCCTACAATTTTTGCTAATTCTTTTGAACAAGTTCCAGGGCCACTACCCAAATCTAAAATAGTATTATTTTTTGAAAAGTTTGCTGATACCCATCCGGTCTTTGCTTCAGAAAGCCATATCTTGTGCTGTAGTTCTAATCGTTTTATTTCTTCGTTATCGGTTCCTAAGATGTACGGTTTATCATCATTCATCGTGAATCTTGATTAAGCATTTCGATTGCAGCTTCACCTGCCTCAAAGCCTTTATTTTTTTTATCGTTATCTGATCGCAAATAGGCTAATTGGCTATTTTGGCAAGTTAATACTCCAAAAATAATCGGAATATCAGAATTTTGGGCTATTTGCATTATACCTCTTGTAACAGAATCAGATATGTAATGATAATGATCGGTTTCACCTTTTATGATTGCGCCAAGAGCAATTATAACATCAAAATCAGCCCTAGATCTTAGAATCTTATTAATCGTGAAAGGAATCTCGAATGCACCAGGTACTTCAAAAATTTCTATTTGCTGCTTATCAATACCCTGTTTATTTAACGCGTCTAGACATCCATTAAGCAGTCCTGAGGTTACTTTTGTATTGAAATTACTTTTTACGATTGCGAGCATTAGTCTAAAATATGTCCCAATTTTGATTTCTTTGTTTTCAGATATTCTTTATTATTTTGATTGGGTTTGATTTTGATTGGAATCCTGGATACAATGTTGAGCCCATGACCTTCAAGCCCTACTAATTTTTTTGGATTGTTAGTCATTATGGTAATATTTGTAATACCGAGATCTTTGAGTATTTGCGCACCAACACCATAATCTCTTAGATCCGCTGAAAAGCCTAATTCTTCATTCGCTTCAACTGTGTCTAAACCCCCTTCTTGCAAGCGATAAGCTTTGATTTTATGCAAAAGCCCAATGCCTCTTCCTTCTTGTTTAAGATAAACTATAACCCCTGATTTGTTGTCAGAAATCATCTGCATCGCGGTTTCTAGCTGATCACCGCAGTCACACCTTTGGGAATGGAAAACGTCTCCGGTTAAGCATTCCGAGTGGACTCTAACCAGGGTAGATTTTTCATGACTAAAATCGCCAAGCGATAAAGCTAAATGAGAATTATTGTCAAATATATCTTCATATAAATGCAGTTTAAAATTACCATATTTAGTTGGCAAGTTAACTTCTTCAACTTTTTTTACAATTTTTTCAGTTTTTCGTATGTATCTAATTAAGTCAGCTATTGAGATGATTTTTAGATTATGTTTTTTTGCAAATTTAAATAGCGTCTTTCCTCTAGCCATTGTCCCATCATCCGCTAATATTTCACATATAACGCCACTTGGTTTAAGCCCAGCTAGCCTTGCGAGGTCCATGCTTGCCTCAGTATGGCCGGCCCTTCTTAAAACTCCTCCCTCTTTTCCAACTATTGGAAAAATGTGCCCAGGCCTTGCTAAGTCGCTCTCTTTTGATTTTTCATCAATGATAACCCTTATGGTTTCAAATCTATCAAAAGCAGAAATTCCAGTAGTGGTATTTTTTGAAGCATCAACACTGATCGTAAAATTTGTTTCATAAAGGGAGGAGTTCTTCCTCTCCATAGGCTCAAGATTCAAAGATCTTGCTTTTTTTGAGTCTATGGTTACACATATTAACCCCCTGCCTTCCTTTGCCATGAAATTAACCATATCTGGTGTAATAAGTTCAGATGCAGATACAAGATCGCCTTCATTCTCGCGATCTTCATTATCAACAACAATAATGCACCTACCGTTTTTTATTTCCTCTAAAGCTGAATCTATTGAATTAAATTTCATTATCTGAGATCCATAAAATTTTTGATATACTTTGCCATCATGTCAATTTCAACATTCACCATATCACCTATTTCTATATATTTCCAGTTTGTAACCTCCAATGTATGTGGTATTAGGGCAATTTTAAAATTATTTTTATTACTTTTAGCAATTGTTAAGCTAATTCCGTCTAAACAAATTGACCCTTTTTCAACAATGAAGTCAGATATACTAGTAATTTTCTCAAAAGTAAACTCAGCAGAATCTTTCTGCCTTTCAATATTAATTAATTTAATTGTAGTATCGACATGTCCTTGAACAAAATGACCTCCTAATCGAGTAGATGGTAAAAGTGATCGCTCAAGATTTACCTTTGTTTTTGGAGACCAGGATTTTGCAGAGGTTCTTTTGATTGTTTCGTTTACTAATTGAACATTGAAAGTATTATTATCAATCTCGACAACAGTAAGACATACTCCTGAACATGAAATACTATCATTTATATTCAAATCGTTTAGTACGGTCTGTGCTTTAATAGATACCTTAAAACCGTCTTCATTCTCATTTAAATCAATTATCTCACCAACCTCTTCTACAATGCCAGTAAACATCAATATTTCCTCTTGTATATAACCCTAAAATCACTATTGAATTTATCAACTTTCTTAAGTACCAAATTAGAAGAATCTTTGATCGATTTAATTGTATTGAAAATTGACAAACCAGACCCCAAAAACTTTGGAGCATAGTACAAGTGAAGTTCATCAAAAAAACCAGAATCTAAAAAATGAGTAATTGTAAACCCGCCGCCTTCAACTAGAACAGATTGAATGTTTCTTTTATACAACTCATCTAAAATGATTTTTACATTATCCATTGGTTTATTATTAAGAATATCGCGAGATAAAATTATGGGGTTCTTTTTAAAAATCTTTAAACTTTTTTTCAGTGACTTTGAACGATCTATTATAACTGGAATAGGATCTTTCCCTGTTCCATGGCTATCAAGCGATGGATTATCTATGATCGCTGTTTTATTACCAATCAAAATAGCATCGCAATTCGAACGCAGAAAATGGACAGATTGTCTCGATTTTTCATTAGTTATCCACTTAGATACACCATTTGATTCTGCAATAAATCCATCCAGAGTTAAGGCAGCTTTAATAATTATATAAGGCCTTTTTTTTTCATGATAAGTAAAAAACCTTTGATTGATTTTTTTAGATTTTATTGAACATACATTTTTTGTGACTAATATCTTTTTATTCAATATTGCATTAATTCCACCAGAAGCAGAGGGATTAGGGTCCAATGAAGAGATAACAACTCTATTAATAATTGAAGGATTAATTAAATCTATACATGGAGCTGTCTTCCCCTTGTGAGCACATGGCTCAAGAGTTACATACATTGTAGCGTTTGTTATGTTTTGGGGCAAGTTATCGATTGCTACTTGTTCTGCATGGCGACCTCCAAATCGTTTATGAAAACCTTTAGAGACAACTTTTCCATCTTTGACAATCAAGCAACCAACCTTTGGATTAGGAAATACCTCATTGTTAGCTTTTTTAGCTTCCTTGATCGCTAACTTCATAAAATATTTATCATTATTTTTCATTTATAAAATTATTCATAATTAACACTAGTTTGAAATTTAAAATATGGTTTTATTGATGTATTGAACTTGTTTTAATATTAACAATGAAAAATGAGTTAAATGTTGCTATCAACGCTGCAAAAGAAGCTGGTAAAATAATTTTAAAATATTATAAATCAGACTTTGCCATCAAAGAAAAAGGCTTTGGAAATCCAGTCACAAGTGCTGATGAAGATGCAGATAATTATTTAAAAAAAACGCTTATTAATTCTTTTCCTGAATATGGATGGTTATCTGAAGAAACTGTTGACTCAACGGACAGATTATCAAAAAGTAGAATATGGATCGTTGATCCAATAGATGGCACAAAAGAATTTATCCATGGGATTGATGAATTTGTCGTAAGCATTGGTCTAGTTGAAAATGGCAGTCCTGTATTAGGAGTAATATATAACCCTGTTAAGGAAGAAATCTTTTATTCATCTAAAGGAAAAGGATCATACATGAATGATTTGCAAATTTTTTGCAATGAATATAAACCATCTAAAGAAATGATTCTTATGATAAGTGCATCAGAGCGCAAAAAAGGTCTATGGAATAAGCATAGTAAAAAATTTAAAAGCCTAAAGACAATGGGATCAGTGGCTTATAAGATTGCTTTAACTGCAGCAGGTATTGGCGATATATTCGCTACATTGAGACCAAAAAACGAATGGGACGTTTGTGCAGCTGATTGTATAGTCAGTGAGGCAAAAGGTAAATTAGTTACTCCGAATGGTAAAAAAAGAATTTACAATCAAAAAAATACTTTGATTGACTATGGTCTAATAGCTGGTTCTTACAAAAATATTAATAATGTTATAAATGAGTTATCCTAGATGAATTTCATTTCAGAAGAATTAGAGAATTATTGCGAAGAATACTCTGTATCAGATGATATGATTTTGAAAAGTTTAGTTGATTCGACAATGAAGAATGAAGAGCTTCCTCATATGCTTTGCGGACCTCTAGTTGGAGGGCTTCTTCAATTGCTAATTCAAATATCCAATTCAAAAAATATTTTAGAGATTGGGATGTTCACTGGATATAGCGCTTTAAAAATGGCTCAAGTTTTACCACATGGAGGTATTGTTCATACTTGTGAATTAATGAAAAAACACAAGCAAACTGCTACTAAATGGTTCAGCAAAGCAGGCATGTTAGATAAAATTCAAATTCATGAGGGACCAGCATTGAATACTCTTGACAATTTTCAAGCCGAATCATTTGATCTGATATTCATTGATGCTGATAAGGCTAACTATCCAAACTATTATAGAAGAGCGAATAGCTTGGTTAAAAAAGGAGGAATTGTTGTTTTTGATAACATGCTATGGAGTGGTGAGGTCTTAGATCCTAAAGATGAGGATTCAATGGCTATAAAAGAAACCGCGATGTTGATTAAAAAAAATAATAGATTAACCCCTGTCCTATTGCCAGTTCGAGATGGTATACTTATATATAAAAAAAGAGAGTAAAACAAATGCAAGAAATCCCTAAAGATGCAATTAAATGCCTAGATAAAGGATTTGTACGTCTAGTTGATTCAATGGGAGGTGATGATGCAATTGTCCAGTCAGCAAGAGTGAGTTATGGCAAAGGCACAAGCAAGGTATCTCAAGACAGAGGATTGATACGATACTTAATGCGACACCGCCATTCTACTCCATTTGAAATGGTTGAATTTAAATTTCATTGCAAAATGCCTATTTTTGTCGCTCGTCAGTGGGTTAGGCATAGAACAGCAAATATCAATGAATATTCTCTTCGCTATTCTGAAGCGAGGGATGAATTTTACATTCCTAAATCAGATCAAATTGAGTTTCAAAGCGCAATGAACAAGCAAGGAAGGTATGGTCAAGTCCCTGACGATCTTAAGAATAAAGTAATTGACTATTTTAATGAAATATCGGATCGTAGCTTTGAAATTTATTCTGAGCTAAATGAAGCAGGAGTAGCTAGAGAGTTGGCTCGCGCTATTTTGCCAGTTAATTTATATACTGAGTGGTATTGGAAAAATGATTTACATAATTTGCTTCATTTTATTGGTTTAAGATCGGATAGTCATGCTCAATATGAGATAAGGGTTTTTTCTGATGCGATGGCATCTCATGTTAAAAAGGTTGCTCCCCATGCATGGGAAGCTTATCAAGATTATGCTGTAAAGGGCTTAATATTTTCAAAGATAGAGCAGAATATACTAAGTAAGAGACTATCTAATAGTTCAATAGATGATTTACTAGAAGATATTGCTTATTCAATAACTGCATCTCTTCATAATAATAAACCCCGCAATGAAAATGAACTTTTCAAGCTTTATTCAGATAATGGAGGATTGGATAATCTTAATGATTTTCAAATAAAATGGAATATTGCAAATTTCGAACTCGGCAATGTTAGAGAGCTAAGAGAGTTCAAATCAAAATTATTGAGATTAAAAAAATAAATTTTCGTTAATGCAATAGAGTGTGAAATTATCAATTTTTATTTATGATATCTATAGACAGGTCAAAAATTATAGATAAAAATTTTATAGAATTCTTATCTAACGAAAAATTACCAAAATCTAAAATAGATTCATTATATATATCAGAGGATATACCAAAAGATGATCTGATTGGTATTTTTGAATCTCAAGTTTTAAGCAGGCATATTGATTTAAGCGCAAGGAAATACAAAGAAAAAGGTATCTGCCATTATACGATCTCAAGTTCAGGTCACGAAGGCAATGCTGTGTTTGGAAATATATTTCCATTGAGTGATATGGCTTTTTTGCACTACCGAAGTGGTGCATTTTTTCTTGAGAGATCGAAAAAACTTCCTGGCTCTACTCCCATATTTGACACTGCTTTATCTTTAGTCGCATCAAAAGATGATCCAATCAGCAGTGGTAGACATAAGGTTTTTGGTAGTAAAGAATTAAATATTCCTCCGCAGACCAGCACAATAGCAAGCCATCTTCCTAAAGCAGTGGGATTTGCATTTTCGATAGACAGGGGCAGGGATTTAAAATTAAAGGAAAATGTAGCCAACAATGATAGTGTGGTTTTATGTAGTTTTGGAGATGCTGGAATAAATCATGCTACAGCCCTAAGCGGTATAAATACAGCATCCTATATATCATATATGGGAGGTAACGTTCCTATTATCTTTATGTGTGAGGATAATGAACTAGGAATTTCAGTTCCAACGCCTGATTTTTGGATTGAGCATAATTATCAAAATAAAAAAAATTTAAAATATATTCAGTCTGATGGTAGAAATTTATTAGAGATGATTGTAAAAGTTAAAGAGGCCGAAGCCTATTGTAGAAAAAAAAGATCCCCAGTCTTTTTTCACATGAAAACTGTAAGACTAATGGGTCATGCTGGGTCAGATATTGAAACAGTTTATAGATCAAAAAATGAAATCGAAAAGTCAGAATTTGATGACCCGCTTTTACATTCAGCAAGAATTATTATTGAAAAACAACTTTTGTCAAAAGATGATATTTTGAAACTTTATGAAGTAAATCGAAAAAAAGTGGATTGCGTTTTTGAATTGGCTTCTTTTCGTCCAAAATTAAAAAGCAAAGAAGAAATAATGAGTTCTATCCTACCTAATAAAAATGATAGAACTTTACCTAATACCCCAAGCGATCAAACAAGAAAGACTTTATTTAATAAAGACTTTGATAGGCTAGAATTAAAACATAGTATGTCTAAATTATTGAATTACTGTTTAGTTGATATACTTGCTCAATATCCAAATACTGTGATTTTTGGTGAGGATGTATCAAGAAAAGGAGGGGTTTATGGGGTTACTGCTGGCCTTGTAAAAAAGTTTGGATACAAACGAGTTTTTGACAGCCCGCTTGATGAAACCTCTATTATTGGATTTGGGATTGGATTTGGCATGAATGGATACGTACCCATCATTGAAATTCAGTTCCTAGCCTATTTTCATAATGCCGAGGATCAATTGAGAGGCGAGGCCTCTACCCTTTCCTTTTTTTCTAACAGAAAATTTTCCAACCCAATGATTATTCGTGTTCCTGGGTTGGCCTATCAAAAAGGCTTTGGCGGGCATTTTCATAATGATAATTCGTTATCTATTTTTAAAGACATACCTGGGATTATTGTTGCTGTTCCTTCAAACGGTGAAGATGCTGTAAAAATGATGAGAACAGCTGTAAAAGAAGCTTTCTTAAATCAAAGAATCATAATTTTTATAGAGCCTATTGCACTCTACAATCAAAAAGATCTCTATGAGAAAAAAGACAATTTGTGGACAAAATCATACCCTAAAATCAATGAAAATATTACTGTAGGTGAATTTGGACTTTTTGGATCAGGAAATGAACTAACGATAATATCTTATGGAAATGGATTTTATTTATCCATGAAAGCAAAGAGAAAAATCGAAGAGAAGATTCATAATAAAATAAAAATAATTGATTTGCGATGGCTCACAGATATTAATTACAGCAAATTGATCAAAGAAATTGAACAATCTAAAAAAATATTAATTGTAGATGAATGCAGAAAGTCTGGATGCTTTGGGGAGTCGATTTTTAATAATATATCTTCATCCATAAATGGAATTATTAAATTACATGCTGCTGAAGACAGCTTCATCACTATTGGAGATTCTTCAACTTACACTTTGCCCAGTGTGAAATCTATCGCTGAAGAAGGATTGGCATTGATTAATGCATAAAAAAAGAGTCATTGTTGTTGCCCCTGGAAGAGCAAGCTACATTAGAGATTCTTCGAATTATTTAAAAAATTCTTCAGAAAAAACATTTATAAATCTTCTTAATGATATCAATAAAAAAAGAGCTATAAACAAAGAAATTAGCATTCTTGATCTCGATAGATCATCGTTTAGGACGAAATTACACATGATAGGTAAAAATGCAGGCCCATTAACCTATGCATGTAGTTTGTCAGATTATTTTTGTATAGATAAAGATCGCTATGAAATAGTTGCAATTTTAGGAAATTCTATGGGATGGTATTCTGCGCTCGCTATGAGCGGTTCAATTTCTTTTATTAATGGAAATGACTTGATCCATAATATGAGCACCTTAATGGATGAAAATACAATAGGTGGTCAAATTATCTACCCAATAGTTGATGATAATTGGTATTTTGACGATAGCGTATATAATGATCTTATAAAAAAAATACAAACAGAGTCAGTTTATATTTCAATTCTGCTCGGTGGTTATATTGTTATTGGAGGCAATGTGGATGCCCTCAAAAATTTAATGTTAAAATTGAAACCAAAAGGCGATTATCCTTTCCAAATTCCTTATCATTCAGCATTCCACACACCACTATTAAATGAAATTACTTATTTAGCTAAAGATAAAAATAACATTGAAATCTTTGATAAACCTAAAATACCGATAATAGATGGCATGGGCAAAATTTGGACTAATTTTAGCACCAATATTAACAAACTTTATGACTACACGTTTGGATATCAAATCGTTAATCCATACGATTATACAAAAGCAATAACTGTTGCAATTAAAGAGTTTGCCCCTGATAAGATAATCTTACTTGGTCCCGGCAATTCTCTGGGAGCGCCTACTGCTCAAATTTTGATCAAGGAAAATTGGCTAGAAATGGATTCAAAAGAGTCCTTTCAAGCCATTCAAGATGAAAAAAACTATATTATTTCAATGAGCCGTAGGGATCAAAGATTGCAAGTTTGTAAGTAATAATTGTTAAATTTGAAAAAAGCTAAGGCATAATAATGAAAGAATTTGGACCAGATTATTACAATATTACAGAAATGTTAACTGAAGAAGAATTATTAATTCAAAAAACAGCCAACGATTTTGTTTTAAATGAATTTAAGCCTCTTGTTAATGAGCATTATGAAAATGGTACTTTTCCTAAAGAATTAATACCTAAGCTTGGAGATTTAGGCTTCATGGGATCCTCACTCCCTGTGGAATTTGGAGGATCGGGTGTTTCAAATGTTGCGTATGGGTTGATATTGCATGAATTAGAAAGAGGCGATTCTGGGTTAAGATCTTTTGCAAGCGTACAAGGAGCGTTGGTTATGTATCCGATTTATGCTTATGGCTCAAATGACCAAAAGAAAAAATGGCTAAAATTGCTTGGTTCGGGAAATAAGATTGGCTGTTTCGGTCTCACAGAATCTAATTTCGGATCAAACCCTGGGAGCATGTTAACTCGTTGCAAAAAAGATGGAGATAATTGGATTATCAATGGGAGCAAAATGTGGATCACAAATGGATCTATTGCAGATATTGCAATCGTTTGGGCGAGGGACGAGGAAGGACTTGTAAGAGGATTTATATTAGAAAAAGGGATGGAAGGATTTTCAGCCTCCGACATTCATGGCAAATTAAGCTTGAGATGTTCAATTACATCAGAATTATCTTTTGAAAATGTTTGTGTTCCCGATTCTTCCAGACTGCCAAATGTTGAGGGTTTAAAAGGACCTTTGAGTTGTTTAACGCAAGCAAGATTCGGAATATCCTGGGGGATGATGGGTGCCGCTACAGATTGTTATCAGGTCGCTTTGAATTATGCAAAAGAACGAAAGCAATTTTCAAAACCAATTGCAGCATATCAATTAACACAATCTAAATTAGCTAATATGTTAACAAGAATTACTGAAGGTCAATTGATGGCTTATCAGCTAGCAAAATTAAAAGATGATGAAAGAATGAACTTTTTACAAGTATCGATGGCCAAACGAAACAATTGTATGATAGCCCGTGATGTTGCTAAAACAGCGAGAGAAATTTTAGGAGGCAACGGAATTACAATTGATTATTCACCAATAAGGCACATGGCGAATATTGAGTCAGTATTTACGTATGAAGGTACCCATGAAATGCACACATTGATTCTAGGAGAAGACATTACGAAAATATCTGCATTTGATAACTAATGAAAAAATTATATTGTATTATTGATTTCAACGATACCCGATGAAAACTCTTCTTTTCTGTTGTTTATTTCTATAATTGCATTTCCTTTATCAGAAATATTTATAAATCTACCTACTACATTTACGTTGTTATAGTGAAATGTAACTTTTTTATTAATATGATTACAAAATGATTCCCATATTTTAAATAATTCTAGATTTTTGCGGTCAAGAAGATCAAGATTTTTTTCAAAGTGATTTAGTATTTTAGCCAGCACTCTTTCTCGCTGAAAAGTTTTGTTTGAAACCATAGAAAGGGAAATTGCGCTTTTTCTTAGATTGTCTGGAAAATCATCCGCTTTCTCGTTAACATTCATTCCCAATCCAATTACTACAGTTTTACCATTATTAATGTTTTTTGATTCACAAAGAATGCCACCTATTTTTTTGTCATTCAAAATAATATCATTTGGCCATTTGAGTTTTATTTTAAAATTAAATTCTTTTAAAGCCTCGCAAACAGAAACACCTATCATGAACGGTAGTTTATGTAAATTTTTTAAATCATAAAGAATTAACGAAAATGTTAACCCCATGCTTGGAGCAGAAATCCATTCATTTCCATAGCGACCTCTACCTTTAAACTGGTTATCTGTTATGATTATTGAGCCGCTTGGGGCTTTTTCAGTAATTAATTCCCATGCTTCATCGTTTGTTGAGGCCAGTCTAGAGTAGTATTCAAGATTTCTACCAATGAAATCTGTATTAAGGTTGGCGTCTACAAGATTAGAAAAAATCAATTGCTAGGCATTGGGATCAAGCTTTTCTCTAAGCTTGATAGACATTCCAGGACTAAGAATGCCGGAATTTGATTTGATAGTTGATTCATTATCAAAGAGCAAAATTATCCAAGATTTAGGATCTCCATACTGCTTGTTAGCGATATTCCATAAGTTATCACCGGGCTGAACTGTATATTCAAAAAAGGTTGGTTCAGCTGTTTTAGCCTTAAGCCTTTCCTTTTGTAGGTCAAAAAAGTTATAAGGGAAAATTAAATTTGGATTATCGCCAATTTCTTCTTTGTTCCATGCGTATATATATCTCCAAAGTCTGAAATCACCATATTCTTTTTGAGCTATTTTACCTAAAAAATCACCTGGCTCAATCATATATTTCTCCCAAGCATAATCTTCAAATAGTATAGGCTCAACTTCAACTTCATCTTTTGTATCTACAGGAAGAGGAGGCGCAACAACTGGTTCAGGCGATGGTCCACTGTTTTCAACTTCAGGCTCAGGTTCTTCAGGGACAGTGGTTTCCTCTGAAGTGAATGTAGCTTCAGGTGTTTCTGGAATTGATATGTCGTTTTGCTCTTCTTCTACAATTGGAGTCTCAGGTTCTTCAATATTCAATGGAGGGGCAGTTTGATTACCGCATGATGCGATGAAAAATATTAGGAATAATATTGTCAAATTTTTCATGTTAGTTCTCCATTTCTAAATACAGATATAAAGTCTTGTTTGAATAATATACTAATTATAATAATATTAAAAAATTTAAAAAACAATTAACTCATCTTGTATTCACCAAAGCATTCTCGCAAAATATCTGATATTTCACCTAATGTGCACTCATTCTTTGCAGCGCTGATAATAAATGGCATCAAATTTGAATTACTCTCAGCAGCAGTTTTTAATTCTTCAAGGCTTTTAGCAGCTGAAGCACTATCTCTATTCTTTTTAATTTTTTTTAATTTTTTTATTTGATTATTCACTGATTGTGCATTTATTTGTTGAAGATCAATTTCAACATCTTTTTCTTGGTAACAATTTAAACCAACTATAAATGTAGAATTATTATCTATCGATTTTTGGTATTCGTATGCCGTTTGTGAAATATTCTTTTGCATGTAACCATCCTCTATAGCTTTAACAGCACCACCAATTTGGTCAATCTCTTTCAAGATTTCATTCACTTTTAATATATATTTTTCTGTTAATGTCTCAATTATATCGCTTCCAAAGAGAGGATCAACGAATTTTACTAAGTTAGTTTCATTAGCAATTAACTGCTGAGTTCTAAGAGCAATTTTAGCCGCCTTTTCAGTTGGTAAGCCCAATGCCTCGTCATAGCTATTGGTATGTATGGATTGAGCTCCGCCAAGAACTGCAGACAATGCTTGAATAGTTGTTCTAACTATATTATTTTGAGGCTGTTGAGCTGTTAATGTAGAGCCACCAGTTTGAACATGAAAACGACATTTTAAAGCTTTTTCGTTAGTTACTTTAAATCTGGTTTTCATAATTGTAGCCCAAATTTCTCTAGCTGCTCTAAATTTGGCTATTTCCTCTAGGAATCCATTATGAGCATTAAAGAAAAAAGAAATTCTCGAACCAAAAACATTTGGATCTAAGCCTTTTTTAATTGCTGTTTCAACATATGTTATGGCATTTGCAAACGTAAATGCCAATTCTTGAACTAAGGATGATCCTGCTTCTCTAATATGATATCCAGATATTGATATTGTGTTCCATTTGGGTATATTCTTTGAGCAAAATTCGAAAATATCCGAGATAATTCTAAGCGAATGATCTGGAGGGTAAATGTAGGTTCCTCTAGCAATATATTCTTTTAGAATGTCATTTTGAATTGTACCTTGAATTTTTGATAATGGTATACCCCTTTTTTCTGCCACACAAACATAGAATGCCAAAAGTATGCATGCTGTTGAATTAATGGTCATCGATGTTGAAATTTTACTTAAATCAATCTTATCAAATAGCAAATCCATATCATAAATGCTTGATATCGGTACGCCAACCTTACCAACTTCACCAATAGACATAGGATGATCAGAGTCATATCCAATTTGTGTAGGTAGATCAAAAGCAACTGATAGTCCGTTAACGCCTTTACCCAAAAGATATTTAAATCTTTTGTTAGACTCTATTGCAGAGGTCATTCCACTATATTGCCTCATAGTCCATAATTTATCTTTATACATGCCCTCATAGATTCCTCTCCTATAAGGAAAATGCCCTGCTGTAATGTTGCTTTTTGAATTATTTATATTGTTTTCTTCTTTCATCGATAACTAAAGTTAATACAATTTTAAGCATGATTAAGAACAAGAACATCCAAATTTCAATATTAATGTGAATAGTTCAAACTCTAAAAAACTTGCCTTGTGGTGGAACAGACTGATTAATCGAAACAAAAGAAATTCTCAGTCACTTTTTATTTCTAAAAAAGGAAAAACACCAAAACAATTCTTGATTATTTTACCTGAGCATTCAACAGAATCAGATCTTGCAAAAAGGTTCTTGAGATCAATGAGAAACGCTATGGGACCAGCAGGTTCTAATCAGGTAAGATTGTTGGGATTGGAAAGCGTAGGTAGTTTAGTTGATTCAAGCGATTTTCATCATTATATTTTTTTTACTAGAGAAGATTTAAATAGATGGGGTACTCCGGACAAACAATTAACCTATGCTTGTGAAAAAATAACGGTAGATGTAGTGTTAGATTTAAATCAAGAGTTCTCACTTTTTTCTGCAGCTTTAAGTCAGATTGTTTCTGCTCCACTAAGGATCGGTTTTTATAGTAAAGAAGGGAAAGATTATTACAATATTATGATTCGTCGGCAAGGCGAGGAATTAGCAGAGAGTGGATTTAAAGAAATTTTCCAAATTATAGGAATATAAAATGAACATTTACGTTTATGAAAACACAGCACTTTCTAAATTTTATCCCTTGTCCTCAACTAAGGCGTCTTTTGAATTTAGAATAAGCAGTGATACTTTTCTAGATAGAATAAAAAGAACATTCTCAGATTGTAAAATTAATTTATTTGTAAGAGAAGAGCTTCGGGACATAGTATCTCATCGTCATCCCGATCTTGAAGTGAATCCAAAAAATATTGAAGACGGTCTATGGTTGGTTGGAAATGCAGTTTGGAATAATAAAACTATACCCAATCATAACAATGAAATGGTTTTTTTTGAAAATAAAAACTGTGTTGGAGCATATTTAAAAGAACAAAACGGTAAACATTTTTTTTATAATAACTTTAATCATAAAAAATTAAAATCGATAGAATCTAAAAGAATAGATATAATACTTTGCAGATATTTATGGGACATAATTGATTATATTGGAAAAAATATAAATGACGAAAAAAAGTATTTTGCTGATCAAAGAAATCTGTCTAGCAATTCCAAATTTTTTGAAAGAAACTCTAAAAAATTAATCAATTCGCAAAATATTCTTATCGGTAATGTTGAAATACAGCCAAACGTTGTGTTGGATGCAACTTCTGGACCAATTATCATTGATGATAATGTTACAATCAAATCGAATACACATCTTGAGGGACCGCTTTATGTTGGGAAAGGGTCAACAATTAGCCCTCTTTCATATGTTACAAACTCAGTGATTGGTCCCATGTGTAAGATTGGAGGTGAATTAAATAGTGTAGTCATTGAAGGATACACAAATAAAGTTCATTATGGTTTTTTAGGCAATTCATATATTGGTGAGTGGGTCAATTTCGGTGCCGGTACAACCAATAGCAACTTAAAAAATAATTATGGAAAGGTTCGAGTTCAGATGAATGATGAACTATTTGAAACAAATAGAATTCACTTGGGTTGTTTTATAGGAGATTACGTTAAGACCTCTATAGGAACTAAAATAAATACCGGCTCTGTTTATGGTCCGGGATCAGTGATTTTTTCAAAAGACTTTCCTTCCAAAAATATTCCAATATTGACTTGGTATACTGATAGTGGAATGTCTAGAGTCGGCATTGATGAGTTCATTCTTAACTGTCATCGAATGAAAAAGAGAAGAGGTGTTGATTTTGACATTGTTGAAGAACAATTTTATAGGAATTTATTTCTTAAGGTTGAAAAGTAATTGACGTAATAGTAATCGTCAGCTATATTCGTTCCTATTTATGAAAGTAAAAATTTATGCTTGAAGGTATAATATGCCCAAATTGCGGCGCTTCTCTTGAAGATATAGATATTAAAGAATCACTTACTTGTAGATACTGTAAAGTAAATCTAAAAGATCGAAAATATCTTGATTTTTTAGAATATCTTATGGCTAATGGCCTAATTGAAGATCTTGATTTTTTTGATCAAAAAGTATATAGTGAAGATGTTGAAAGATTAGAGCCTGATGATGAAGAAGATGTAGACCCAGCTGAATTTGAGAAGAAAAAAGATATATTCAGTCTTTACGAAAGTGAAATGGAAATGTATAAACAAAAAGCTGAAGATGAAGAAATCAAAGGCTATGAAGATTTTGAAGGAATTGAAGAAGAATGGGAAGACTTCAATCAAAGAGATTCTAAAGATAGTGAAAAATAATCTATAAATATGGATGAAAATAAAAATTTACATCAAATTAGTATAGAGCTTGATAATGATTCTAACAATGGGGAATATTCTAACCTTGTGATTGTCACTCATTCTTCAGCAGAATTTGTGATGGATTTTACTAAAATTTTACCTGGAGTAAAAAAAGCAAAAGTTCATTCAAGAATAATTATGGCTCCTGAACATGCTAAAGCATTCATGAATGCTTTAAGCCACAATATTAATAAATTTGAATCTAAAAATGGAAAAATTAGATCAACCACAAATCAAAGATTCGAAAATTACCCTGTTAAAGATGTTGAGGATAACTTACCCAATTAATTTTTTTTTATTTTTTTTAAGACAAATTTTGAATAAAACGTTATTGTTATAATTGCAATTAAATAGCCTAGCGTTCCTCCAAAAATAACGTCTCCAGGAAAATGTACTCCCACATATACTCGACTGTAAGAAACTAAAAAAGCAATTGTAAGACATAGCTTTTTTTTATGAATATAGAAAAAACTAAGTATTGTGCTGGCAGCAAAAATATTGGCAGCATGCGATGATACAAATCCATATTTACCTCCTTTATTAACTAGAAGAATTAATCCTTCTAGTTCTGAATGACTTGGTCTAAGTCTTTCGAAATAGGGTTTTAAAATAGAAGCTGATACGAAATCTGAAAGGCCAACAGCGATTAATAAAAGTAAAACTGATATTTTTCCAATCTTACCTCTAGCTATTAAAAAGTATATAATCAAACCAAGCATAGGTATTGTCCAAAAATCTTGATTTGTAATAACAGGAAATATTAAATCGAAAATTGGGTTTGAAATTTTACTGTTAAAAAAATTAAATAACTTGATATCGAGATCTATTAGAAATTCTATCATTTAAAATGTTAAAAAAATTTTAATTAAAAAGTTCTTGGAGTAACATTAATCATTGGATAATTTTAATTAGATTTAAGTGGGACCACAACTAATGAAAGCTGGTTGTTCCCCCGCTCCCAGTTTTTCTGTGGTCCTGCTTCCCTTATTTTCTTTCTATATATCTTTTCACAGCCCATAAAATCATAAAAATACCTATCATAAAAAGCATATTTGAAATCAATATTTTTCCCAAATCACTCATACCTATAATTTAAATAAATAAATTTTTACACATTTAATCTAATTGAATGTTTATATTGAAATTTTTATGATCTTTTTCTGTAAAAACACGAAGAAATTTTGTAATTTTATTTAATCTTACCTTAACGTAATATACATTACTCATAAGTAATACAAAGAATGCCGAAAAAAGATAATAAATCACTTTATACTGTACCAGAACTTGCAAAAAAATTAAATATTACAGAGAGGGCCATCCGATTTTATGAATCAAAAGGCTTAATCAATCCTCGGAGAATTGGCAATACTCGTGTTTTTAACTATAAGGACAGAGCAAGACTTATCATTATTGTTAGAGCGAAGAAACTAGGTTTTACGTTAGGTGAAATTAAGGTTTATTTAGAGTTGTATGATGTCGACCCAAAACATCAGAAACAAGCTGAGTTTCATATAAAAATTGTGAAAGAAAGAATAGATCATTTAGAAGATCAAAAAGAGGAAATAAATTTACTTCTTGATGATTTAAAAGAGCTTCAATCCCAACTTGAAGAAATTCCTCACTAGATTTTGTTATGAATGAAGCCTTTATCTTTGATTCGATTCGATCTCCACGAGGTAAAAATAAAAATGGTTCCTTATCACAAATAACCCCGGTTGATCTATTATCAAAATTGATGCTTGCGCTAGAAAAAAAATATCAGCTCGATACGTCTTTGATTAATGATGTTATAATAGGTTGTGTAATGCCGGTGAATGATCAAGGTGCAAATATTGGTAAAATTGCAGCGCAATATTCCGGGTGGGATGTAGATATTCCCAGTATGCAAATTAATAGATGTTGTGGTTCTGGCCTTGAGGCGGTTAATCTTGCTGCGATGAAAATTAGATCAGGTTGGGAAGATTTAATTGTTTCTGGGGGAATTGAATGTATGAGCAGGGTTCCTATTGGTGCAGATGGGGGACCCATGGCATTTGAGACAAAGGTTGCCTCAAGAATCAATTATGTACCACAAGGTATTGGTGCAGATTTGATAGCCACAATAGAAGGATTTACAAGACAGGATTTAGATGCGTATGCATTGATGTCGCAGAAAAGGGCCTCCGAAGCAATAAAAAATAAACGTTTCAGGTCCTTGGTTCCAATATATGACCAAAACGATCTTTTGTTAATAGCAGAAGATGAACATGTCCGGCCAAATACTTCCTTAATGCAATTAAGTAAATTAAAACCTGCATTTGAAAAAATAGGTAAAAACGGTTATGATGAAATTGCCTTACAAAAATACATCCACATTGAAGAAATAAGCCATTTGCATACAGCTGGAAATTCATCTGGGATTGTCGACGGCGCTTCAATTACATTAGTCGGTTCAAAAATAAATGTAAACTCGCTAGGCTTAAAACCTAGAGCTAGAATTTTATCTGTTGCAACTTGTTCAACAGATCCAACAATAATGCTTGAAGGCCCTGCCCCTGCAACAAAAAAAGCACTCTCAATGGCCAACTTAACAATTGATGATATAGACTTAATAGAGGTAAACGAGGCTTTTGCGGCGGTTGTATTAAAATTCATGAAAGAAATGAATATTGATAATTTTGACAAAATAAACGTGAATGGTGGTTCTATTTCATTAGGCCACCCTTTGGGAGCAACAGGATCAATTTTATTAGGAACATTGATGGATGAGCTTGAAGAGAGAGACTTGAGCTTGGGGTTAGTTACACTATGCGTTGCAGGGGGGATGGGAATTGCTACAATTATTGAAAGAGTTTGAAAAGCGTTGATTCAATATTCAAAAAATAAAAATAACATTATTTTTTTAAAGCTAGCCTCACAAGCCATCTTTGATGAGAACAATGATTTTTTTGAAAGTTTTTCCAATTGCATTGATAAAATTGAAAAAGAAGGGGATATCAATGGAATCGTTTTAAATCTTCAGAACAATAAATCTATCAATAGCTATGAAGTAAAAAAAAATCTTGAAGAAAAAGATCCAACAAATTGTTTTAAAAAAGTAGAAATAGAAAAATCTATATTAAGAAGATTTGAAACTTTAGATTTCCCAAAAGTGGCAATCTTAGATGGATCAATATTTAACCTGATCTTTGAATTGGCGCTATGCTGTAATTACAGAATTGCCCTCAATGAGAATAACCAAAAATTTGGCTTTACACATATTAATTTGGGGTTAATGCCTGGCAAAGGTGGAATGGTTAGATTGACTAGAGAGATTGGGATAGAACAAACTCTAGATTTTTTATTATTTGAAAAATCATCGAATGTAAAAAGTCTTTTAGAAAAAGGCGTTCTACAAAACTCAGCGAATAGTCTGGAGGAATTGACATCCTTAGCTGAGAGTTTTATAAATAAAAATCAAAAATACAATCAACCGTGGGATGTTAAAGATTATAAAATTCCAGGAGGTGCTTCCTATCAAAATGATAATCCCATCATTATTGCGGATTATTCAGCAAAAATATTTAAAAAGAATTTAAGAAACTACCCTGTTTATGAAGCTATTATAAGCACAGTTACAGAGGGCGCTTCCTTGAGCTTTGAAAGCGCAAGTAAAATAGAGTCAAGATATTATGTTGAGCTTGTCACAGGAGATGTTTCAAAGAATTTGGTTACTGCACATCTTATACAAAAAGGTAAAATCAATTCGGGATATTTTAGACCAAAAAATAAATTTAAAAATGAATTCACTAAAATTTGCGTATTAGGCTCTGGGCTTATGGGTCATGGAATAGCTTATGTATCTGCAATGGCAGATATTGAAGTAATTTTGATGGATACGTCTAAAGATAATCTTGATAAAGGATTAAAAAGAATAAAAAATATCTTATCATTTAACGTACAAAAAGGCTTGATCGAAAAAGAGTTAGCTGATGATATTTTTTCTAAAGTTAATCCTTCTCAAGATTATTCCCAAATCAAAGATTGTGATCTTATCATTGAGGCAGTTTTTGAAGAAAGAGATATTAAAGCAAAGGTTATAAAAGAATCTGAAAAGCATATGAAAAAAAGTGCTATTTTTGCTTCTAATACTTCTACCATATCAATAAACGAATTGAACAAGTTTTCTTCTAGTCCAGAAAATTTCATTGGCATACACTTTTTCTCACCAGTAGATAGAATGGAGCTGGTTGAAATAATTAAGACAAAAAAGTCAAGCGCAAAAACACTTTCTTGCGTATTTGATTTTATCAGAAAAATCAACAAGACACCTATCATCGTAAATGATTCGCCAGGATTTTACACAACTAGAGTATTTGAAAAGTATACATGCGAGGGGTTGGCTCTTCTTTACGAGGGATATCCAGCACATTTAATAGAATCAACAAGTAAAAATGCAGGATTTCCAATAGGCCCTTTAGCTGTATTAGATGAAATAAATATTGAACTAGCATTAAAAATTAGAAAAGAGATAGGTTCAAATCTTTATAGTCAAAAATCTGAAAATCACGTAGAACCTTGGGACGAGGTGTTAAATTTTATGGTTAACAAGGTTAAAAGAGGTGGGCGATCTTCAAGTTCAGGTTTTTATGAATATCCAAAAAATGAAAGAAAATATCTATGGCCAGAATTGCATAACCATTTTGTAATTCAATTTAACAAACCTGATCAACAATTATTAATTGATAGGTTGTTATTTGTTCAAGCTTTAGAAACGGTCCGTTGTTATGAGGAGGGCGTTATTCAGTCATTTGATGAAGCAAACATTGGAAGCATCTATGGTTGGGGGTTTCCAGCATTTAGAGGAGGAACGCTTCAATTTATCAATGATTATGGGTTGGTAAAATTCAAAAAAAGAGCATTGGAGCTTGCCTCGAAATATGGTGAGAGGTACATACCTCCAAAAATCATTGATAGAATGATCGAAAGTGATGAAACATTTAGTTAATGAAGTGGATTGATAAAAAATTAATTGGAAAGCAGTATCCTGATATAAGATTTGCTATCGAAAAACAACGTTTACGTTTTTTTTCAAAAGCAACATCTCAGACAGATCCAATTTATTTTAATGAAGAATTTGCCAAACAAAAAGGTTATCCTTCAATTGTTGCGCCACCAACATTTTTAACGACTGTTGGCTACGAAAAAGACAATCCGTATGATTTTTTAGATGAACTAGGCATTGAAATTGATAGGGTATTATCTGCTGGTCAAAATTATATCTTTTATAATTTAATCTTTGCTGGAGACCTCATCTCAATGAAAAGTAGAATTTCTGATATATATGATAAGAAATCAGGTAAATTACAGTTTGTTGAAATTTCATCAGAGTTTTATAATCAAAAAACTACCAAGGTAGCAAAGTCAATTTCAACCTTAGTATATAGATAGAAATATGTACGAAGATATACAAGATTTAAAAGAAGATTATATTTTTCCAACGTCTGAGCACGCTCCAATTACAAGAACAATGCTGGCGCTATATGCTGGCGCCTCAGGGGATCATAATCCAATCCATATTGACATTGATTTTGCCAAAAAAGCAGGTTTAACTGACGTCATTGCGCATGGAATGTTGATAATGTCCATGGCTTCGAAAAGTTTGACAGACATTTTCTCTCACGAAAATATCAAGGAAATAGATGTAAAATTTGTATCAATAACGAAGATTGGTGATAGACCTATTTTCAATGCCTCTGTTTTAAGAAAAAAAATCCATAAAAATAAAAGGTTGCTCAATCTAAAAATTAGTATAAGCGACCAAAATGGAAATATTAAACTAGATGGAACAGCAAAAATTGAATTAAGTGATGAATCCTAAGAAGATCAAAATAGGGTGCGCATCTGCTTTTTGGGGTGATACATCAAGCGCAGCAAAACAGTTAGTTGAAAAAGGGGATATTGATTATTTGGTATCTGACTTTTTAGCTGAAATGACTATGTCTATTTTAGCCGGATCAAAAAAAAATAATCCGAAAATGGGGTATGCAACTGACTTTATCGATCAATTATCTCCCTTGCTCGAAACGATCAAATCTAAAAATATTAAAGTCATATCTAATGCGGGAGGTGTGAATTTAAATAGCTGCAAAGAAGCTCTAGAAGAAATTGCTCATTCATTGGGTATAGCATTAAATATAGCTATCATTGCTGGTGATGATCTAATGTCAAAAAAAAATGAATTAATGGGTTTGAATATCAAAGAAATGGAAACCGATCAAGAGTTGCCGGATAATCTTTTAAGCGCAAATGCATACTTAGGAGCAATTCCAATTAATGAAGCGTTAAAAAACAATGCAGATATTGTTATAACTGGTAGATGTGTTGATAGTGCTCTTGTTTTAGGCCCATTAATGTATGAATTCAATTGGTCCACAACAGACTATGATCTATTGGCGGCGGGAAGTTTAGCTGGACATATTGTTGAATGTGGAGCGCAATGCACGGGTGGTAATTTTACAGATTGGAAAAAAGTAAAAGGTTTCGAAAATATAGGTTTTCCAGTTATTGAAGTTTCAAGCAATGGAGAATTCTTTGTATCAAAACCAGAAAATACGGGTGGATTGGTTAGTTTTGGAACCGTTGCGGAACAGTTCTTATATGAGATTGGAGATCCTGGACAATATATCTTACCTGATGTGATTTGTGATTTTAGATCAGTTTTAATAGAAGAAATTGATAAAGATAAGGTACTTGTAAAAGGAGCAAAAGGATTTGCACCTACTAAAAACTACAAAGTTTCTGCAACCTTTTTTGATGGTTATCGGTCTACAGGTTTTTTAGTGATTGGAGGAAAAGATGCTGCTGTAAAAGCGCAAATTTGCGGAGAAGCAATACTTAAGAAAACAGAATTTTTAATGAAGGATAATAATTTTGCCCCATTTGATGAAACTCTAATAACTGTTATTGGTTCTAATTCGATCTACGGATCACCACCTTCGATGGATATGGATATTAAGGAAGTAACGTTAAGAATTGTTGTAACTCACAGAGATAAATCAGCATTAAGAATCTTTACAAGAGAAATTGCTCAAGCCGCAACGGGAATGACACCTGGTGTAATAAATTATCTAGGAGGAAGGCCTAAAATATCCCCCTCAATAAAGTTATTTTCCTTCTTAATAGACAAAACTTTTATAGATATAGATGTCATAACATCAACGAAAAAGAAGAGGGTGAATCTTGATGAAGGCGGTTCAATTTTTCAAAGTTCTCCACATCAAGCTGATATTCCTATCCAAGGCAAATATACAAAAGAGGTTCCATTAATAAGTCTTGCTTATGCTCGAAGTGGAGATAAGGGGGATCATGCTAATATAGGTATCATTGCTAGAAAGAAGGAATATTTGAATCATATATCAGCAAGTTTATCGGAAAAAACTGTAAAAAACCTATTTCAGCATTTTTGTAAAGGGAAAGTTTTGAAATGGCATGTGCCTGGAATCAATGGGATAAATTTCCTGTTGAAAAACTCTTTAGGCGGAGGTGGCATGTCTAGTTTAAGAATTGACCCACAGGGAAAATCTTATGCTCAGCAACTGTTGGAATTTCCTGTAAAAGTGCCAGATAGCATTTATGAAGAAATATTACTAAAAAATAAAGGTTAGTTTGGAAATGTTCAAGTCTAAAGTCAAATGTGAATCCGATCAGTTTCTGATCAACAAAAAACTGATGGAAAAATTGATTACTAAAAGGAATATGTTAATTGAAAGAGCAATTGAAAAATCAAATCAAAAAAGGGATCGCTTTAAATCTAGAGGACAATTAAGTCCTCGTGAAAGATTAAATGCTATTTTAGATCCAGATACGTTCTTTTTGGAGCTTTATAATATGGCTAATTATCTTGTTGAGGACACTAATCATGATACCAGCATACCTGGAGCAAACTTAATAGCTGGTATAGGTTATATATCTGGGGTTAAATGCATGATTATGATAGATGATAGCGGCATTAAAGCAGGAGCTGCATCTGAAGCAACGATTGATAAGGCACTGGGTTGTTTAGATATTGCTTTAAAGCAAAAATTGCCATGTGTTCATCTTGTAGAGAGTGCAGGGGTAGATCTGCCAAACTATAGTGTTAAGCTTTGGTCAAAATTCGGATCAGTTTTCTACAAGAAAGCAAAGTTAAGCGCTGCAGGTATCCCTGTTATAGCTATTTTGCACGGGTTTTCAACTGCGGGAGGTGCTTACCAGATAGGAATGAGTGATTACGTTATTGGAGTCAAGGGGAATGGCATGGCGGCTTTAGCGGGGTCAGCATTATTAAAAGCTGCAACTGGAGAAAATGCTTCCAATAGTGATATTGGTGGAGTTGAAATGCACTCGGTTGTCACTGGTAGTGTTGAGTATCTTGTTAATGATGATGCAGAATCAATAATTACTGTTCGTAAGCTTATTGATCAGCTGAATTGGAATGAAAATGATGCACAAAAAACTACATTGAATTTTGAAGAGCCTGAGTATCCAATTGAAGATTTAGCTGGTATTGTGCCAACTGATTATAGCAAAGGATATGATGTCAGGGAGGTTATTGCGCGCCTAGTTGACCAATCAATTTTTATAGAATTAAAACCAAAATACGGAATTTCTATGGTTTGCGCTCAAGCAAAGATTGAAGGCATTCAATGTGGAATTATTGCTAATAATGGACCGATCGATACTAAAGGTGCCACAAAAGCAGCTCAATTTATACAATTATGTGATCAAGCTAATGTTCCTTTAATATTTTTAAGCAATGTCACAGGCTATATGGTAGGTGTAAAATCAGAACACGATGGCATGATAAAACATGGATCTAAGATGATTCAAGCTGTTTCAAATGCAAGAGTTCCAAAGCTCACTCTACTTATAGGTGCAAGCTTTGGAGCTGGAAACTATGGTATGTGCGGAATCGGTTATGAGCCTGATTTCATTTTTTCATGGCCAAATGCCAAAATTGGCGTTATGGGAGGGAAGCAAGCTGCACAAACCATGGAGCAAGTTGCACTAACATCTGCTAAGAAAAAAAATATAATATTGGATAGCGATGAGCTATCTAAAAAAAGAGAGCGTATTATAGAGCATTATGATAAACAATCTGATATCTTTTTTGTATCAGGAAGTGTTTTAGACCATGGAGTCATAGATCCTAGAGAATCTAGAAATATAATAAGCTTCGCCTTGAAAACATGCAAAGATGGTTTAAAAAGAAAATTAAGACCAAATAGCTTTGGAATTGCGAGAATGTAAAATGAATAATCTAAATCAAATATCAAATCTTAAGAGTTGTCAAATAGATTATGAAAAGAATTGGCTTACGATTTGGTTTGACAATCCACAAAAAAGAAATGCTTTAACATTTGACCTAATAAATGACCTTCAAACTATCTTCGATAAAATCAAAGATGATACATCAATCAGAGGAGTTGTTTTTAGAGGAAAAAATGATGTCTTTTGTTCCGGGGCAGATTTAAAGTTTATGAAGAGGATCATAAGTGAAGACACCAACAGCCAAAAAGAGTCAATTAAATTGAGCAAAGGATTAGGCCTAGTCTTTAAAATGATAACAGAATTGCCACAAATAACTGTCTCTGCTGTTGAGGGGCCCGCTATGGCAGGCGCTTTTGGAATTGTATGTTCCAGCGATCTTGTTTTATCAATGAGCAGTGCTAGATTTGCAATGACTGAAACCAGGCTTGGTCTTTCGCCAGCCCAAATTGCACCGTACGTTATAGATCGTTTGGGTTTTTCCAATGCCAGAAAATTAATTCTATTAGGATTTTCTATTGATGGCAATCAGGCTTATGATATGGGATTGACAGATTACTTATCAATGACCAAAGAAGAATTCAATGACACTTTAAATTCTATAAAGCGTCAAGTTAATCAATGCGCTCCGCATGCCTTAACATTGACGAAAAATATAATTAGACCTAGAAATGAAATAGATATTGACCTTTCAGCAAAGATTTTTGCTGAGTGCATTGAAAGCGAAGAAGGCAAAGAGGGTATTAAATCATTTTTTGAAAAAAAGAAGCCTTATTGGGCAGTTAGGAGTTAATATGCAATTTACGGATGAACATAAAGCTTTAGCCAGCAATGTGAAGAATTTTGCTCAAAATGAGATCAAACCATTTGTTGAGGATTGGGAAAAAAATGGTCATTTTCCAGCGCATGACCTTTTCAAGAAAATGGGGAATCTAGACTTTCTTGGCATTACAAAAAGCACAGAATATGGTGGATTAGGATTAGATTATAGCTATGGTATGGTCTTCGCTGAAGCACTAGGATATGCTGCTGACTTAGGGGTGATCACTGCTATTGGCGTTCAAACCGATATGGCAACACCAGCCCTGGATAGGTTTGGATCTGACGAATTAAAAAAAGAATTCTTAACTCCAAGTATTTTGGGTGATTTAGTTTCAGCTATTGCTGTTAGTGAGCCCGGCGCAGGATCTGATGTAGCATCGATTAAGACCACAGCCCAAAAGACCGGCGATGATTATGTCATCGATGGTCAAAAAATGTGGATCACCAACGCTAAACAGGCTGATTATTTTTGTACACTAGTCAATACTGGAGATGGTAATGTTCATAAAAATAAGTCACTTGTTATAATACCATCTGATACAAAAGGTTTAAGTGTTGGGGATAAAATTGAAAAATTAGGCCAGCTAACCTCAGATACTGCTCCCGTTTATTTTGACAATGTTAAAGTTCCTCAAAGATATAGAATAGGTGAAGAAGGCGATGGATTTAAAATGCAAATGGAGCAATTTCAGGAGGAGCGCATATTCTTATCTGCAATAAATCTTGCTCTTCTTGATGAGTGTGTTGCAGAAACAATAAGTTATTGCAAAGATAGAACTGCTTTTGGAAGAAAAATTATAGAAAATCAATCAATTCACTTTAAGCTTGCTGAGCTTCAAACTGAGATAGAGGCAACAAGAGCATTGATTTATCGTGCATGTGAGGAATTTGTTAATGGTAACGACTTAACAAATCTTGCATCAATGGCAAAGCTTAAAAGTGGAAGATTAATCAGAGATGTATCGGATGCATGTTTGCAGCTATATGGCGGTATGGGATTTACATGGGAAAATCAAGCATCCAAGATCTATCGGGATGGAAGATTAACTTCGATAGGGGGTGGTGCAGACGAAATTATGTTACGCATCATTTGTAAATACATGGGAATTATTTAATAAAATGAAAAGATGTATCGGTGGATAAAACTTTTTTAGCATATCAAGTTGAAAAGAAAAGAGATACTTTTTTAGGTAAAATTCTTGAAAGATCGATATCTGATCTTCCTAAAGGCAATTTAACGGTAAAAGTTTTTTATTCTTCCCTGAATTACAAAGATGCTCTTTCTGCTTCTGGAGCAAAAGGGGTTACAAGAAACTATCCCCATACACCAGGAATAGATGCGGTTGGTGAGGTTGTCGATTGTCTTGATAATAGTTTTGAATATGGAGAGAAGGTGATTGTTACAGGGTACGACCTTGGAATGGATACGGCAGGTGGCTTTGGGCAGTATATAAGAGTTCCAAGCTCATGGGCAGTACCACTTCCAGCTGGTCTGTCGATGTATGAATCTATGTGCCTAGGAACTGCCGGACTTACTGCAGCGATTGGTATTGATTTACTTGAGAAAAAAAATGGTATTTCAGGAAAAAAAGCTATTGTCGATGGAGCAACAGGTGGGGTTGGTTATCTAGCTATTGACATTCTCTCAATGCTAGGTTCTGATGTGACTGCTGTTACGACAAAGCTAGAAACTAAAAAAGAATTAAGCATCATCGGAGCTAAAGAAGTATTGAGTATAGAAGAATTCAAATCCTATGTTCGTCAACCATTATCCAAAGGAATTTGGGATATTGGCTATGATGTTGTCGGAGGTGAGTTATTATCTAATATGTTAACAGTAATGAAGGTTGGAGGTTCGATAGCCTGCTGTGGCAATGTTGGCGCCACCACTTTTTCTTCAAGCGTTTTTCCATTCATTCTCCGGGGCAATAGTTTACTGGGGGTAGACTCTCAAGGAATTGAACATTCAAAAAGAACATCATTATGGAATAAGCTTGCTACTGACTGGAAGCCATTTAATCTTGAACGTTTTTCAAAAGAGATCCAGCTTAAAGACGTGGATAAGGAAATTACAAGAATACTAAATGGAAAGCAGGTTGGGCGCGTTATTATTCGCTTAAATTAATCTAAAATCTACCCGTAAGCTTCAATGTCCATTGTCTTCCAAGTTTAGGACCACCAATAATCTCTCTATGAACATCATTGTTTAAATTGTTAACATTGAATAATAAGTCATATGTTTCGTTGAATCTATAGCCTATCATCCCATCAAGCACAAAATAGCTTTCTATAGTTCCAAAGTGAACACCGGCAGACCAATCAAATTCTGGAATATACCTTGCTCCAAGATTACCAAAGAAACCTTTTGGAGCATTATAAGCCAGTTTGCCGTTGATCTTGAATTTTGGAGCATTGATCGGGTCATACTGTCTATTTAATCGATTATAAAATTGGGTAACACCAAGGAAAGAGAATGTCATGTCAGCTGTTATTTTGTCTGAAATAAACGCATAAATGCTAGCATCCATTCCCCACAAATTCACTTTTCCATAATTAATATTTGTTAAAATTAAAGGAGGAGATCGTGTAAAATTATCATCTGAGATGTAAGCTCCTAACGTATCTCCGTTTTGACCAATATCAAACCAATTTCCTCTTTGGTCGCTCAAATTCTTTTTCCAAACTTCTAAATCTAAAACTCCTGCCCAATCTGTACTGCCATATTTAACATATCTACTTCCATAGACACCATCGCCGCCATCCTCCCAGTAACTATCTTCTATTGTGGAGACAATTCCGAGTATTTTAGGATCAGGATCATCAACACCGTAGAAACCGTTTTCTGAGGTATCAAGCACAACAGGAGTTATCCAGGTTAAGTCACTTACAAAATCTGTGTAGGTGCTATTATATAGATCAAAAGTAAGTCTGAATTTATCTGCTACAATACCTGAGTAACCAAACTCGTAGGTGTACACAACCTCTGAACCAACGGGGGAAATTTGATCATAATCCTCTTCTTGCACTTCCCAGCCCTCTCTACCTAAAACAGCCGGAACATAAAGCATTGCATCGTCTGGGACTGGAGTTAAGCGAAACTCGGTTTTTGAACCAAGGTCGACATCGTAATACATTAATTTATCGTTAGCATCTCTAAAAAATGACCACCCCTTATCATTACCTCTTGCGCGAACTTGAAAAATACTGTATTGCGCTGCTAAAACATCTAAATAAAGCCCAATGGATGAAGGAGTGTTAGTTGCGGTTGATGCTGTCAATCGAAACGTATTGTCTTCGCTAGGTTTGTATAAAAGACCGATCTTTGGTGAAATTTGAGCTTGATAGTTAACTGTGCTGCCATCTAAAGGATCATTTAAAAAGGTGAAGCCGCTTTCTTCATTTGTCAAGCCACTATGAAGGTCAATTCTGGACGCTAAAACGAGTTCAAACTTGTCGCTAAGTTTAGTTTGACTCTGTGCGTAGAGACCCCACTCATTGGTTACAAATAACTCATCAAATTCATCTATCTTTCCATCTTTATCATTATCTTTTCCATCACGTTTGTAGCTTTGTGGATTTCTTCCTCCAGTGCCATCAGGTAAGATAGTACCATATGTCTCTGGCATCGTTCTTTGGTAATCACCACCCCATACAAATTGTGTATTCATAAGATTTTGAAACTCTTTGGAATGCTGAAACTGAAAATGGAAAAACGTAGAGCGGTCTCTTACAACTTCCCCCGTTCTCATATTTTGCGTATTACCAGAGTTACTTGTATTTAAATAGGCTTGTGCAAACCAGTTTTTGTAGATCCATCTGCCTTGATAAAATCTATATATCCAGTCTTGAGCTAAGTATCTACCAATACCTGTGATATTTATATTCCTAGCATTTGCATGGCCAAAATTGAGACTGATGAAGTGTTCAGGTGAGAAGTCATAATCTACTCTTAGGTCCATTCTAGTATTTTTGACATGATGATCAGGGAAATCGCTGATACCGTCCCTGTTGAAATCTTTTATAATGTTATCCGAGCCATAGTAAACGGTATCAACCTTTCCATCGCCATCCCTATCAATGTGAAGATCCCAGCCTAAGAAATTAGCTAGACCATCACTTATTAGATCATCAAGCTCTTCTGCTTCTTTTTCAAAATTTATATCACTCCACGGGCGGAAATGATTCTTTTTTTCATCTAGCTCAATGTATTCCCAGTCAAAAGCGCTAAAACTTGATGCAGACATTTTATAACTAAGTTTATTTAATGCACCCGAGTGCCTGACTTGTAATTTATTAAACTCTCTGGAACCGGTAGTATATCCTACGATAGAACCCAATGATTCAGATGGTTTTTTAGAAATAATATTGATTACACCAGAGTGAGCATTGGGACCGTAAAGAGCCGATGAAGGTCCAAGAACAACCTCTATTTGACTTACATCATCAGAAGTAAGGGGAATTGTATTGTAGGCAATCAATCTTAGCGATGGAACGTTGGCCATTCGCCCATCCGTCAAAGTAAGCAATCTGCTTGAAAAGCTTGAATTGAATCCTCGCGCACTTAGATTGTAACTGTCTAAACCTGATTGTGTAAAATCAACCCCTTTGACATCTTTTAGGTAGTCACCAAGATTTGGATTGCTTTGGGTGCGAATCTTTAGTTCAGAGATAACGGATATAGCCGCAGGCGCATCTGTGATCTTTTCCCTTTTTCCTCTGCTGGCTGTAACAACATACTCCTGAAGACTGATGGCAGATATGCTGAGTTTAATATCCAGCTCAAGTTCATCTGTTGTAGAATTATCAGTAATTGATATTTTGTTTTGATAATCACCGTAACCGATATATGATACTCGTATATCATAGTCTCCATTTGGGACAGAATTTATAGAAAAATATCCGTTTTGATCAGTAGCCGCACCAGTATTGAAATCATCGTTCGTGATGATAACATTAGCTCCGATGAGCGGCTCTCCTGAAGATTCATCGGATATTGTCCCAGTCAGGTTTTTTTGGGCAAGTAAAACAGAAAAAAGTAGTGGAAATATTTTGAGGGTTTTGTTCATGCTATATCCAATTAGAAAAAAAAGGGCAACTGATTTAAGTTGCCCTTTTTATTGAAACTATTTATTTATCATTAATTGATAAATTTATTCTTCGATTCTGCTCCACTTGGACTTGACAGTTACAATTTCGTTTGTAGGAACGCAAAGACCCATAACCTTGTATTTCATTTTACCGCCAGCAGCAAGATTAGAAAGATCTAAGTCACGGGTGCTATCGTTAACAGGAACAGGTAACTGCGGATTAGAGCTGTCAACTAATAATGTGTATGGTAATCCAAAAGCAGTTTTACCACCACCACCAGCTAAATTGTCAGCGTGCATAAAAGCAACCATATCACCAACTCCAATCGATCCGTCACCATCAAGATCAGTTAAAGGTGCTTTTATGTCAAAGACTTGTGCTTTGAAGGCTGCCATTACGTTGAAAAAATACCAGGTTTGATAACCGCCCCAAATCGTGCCCACATCGGTTGACTGACCTGCTGATTTTGCAAGCAGATTAATGTTTACATAACCTTCCGATGTGGCTGGTTGAGCTGTATTTCCATATGGAGCACCAGAAGCTAGTAGGTCACCAGCATCGTTTGTAAATGCGTAACCATAACCCTGAATCACTCTGTCATCCTCTTCACTCCATGAACTTTTAACTTCTTTATAACGCTCATCATGACCATTTCGGTCTACGTAATCTATTTTAGACTCATCTCTTCCGTCTGAAGCACCAGCTGCGGTAACAGAGAATGAACCATCAGCAAATGGAGGTAGTACATTACCACCTTTTGTTGGATCTGGCTCAATGATCAAATTACCTAATTTTTCAACTCCATTAGCATCTAGGTTTGGCGTGTAAAGTCCAGCATCTGTAATGGGAGCAATG
The DNA here is from genome assembly GCA_902615915.1 of uncultured Fidelibacterota bacterium. Lineage (GTDB taxonomy): Bacteria > Fidelibacterota > Marinisomatia > Marinisomatales > TCS55 > TMED144. The sequence goes on along the minus strand of CACMQQ010000002.1, from coordinate 26,767 downwards.
GAAACTGCAGTGTTACATGCGTCTTCATCAAAAACATAAGATGGGTAGGTTCCAGAGATCAGATAATCTGCTGGTTGACCTTTTGAAGGCGCATCAGAAAGCGTTAATGTGATGGCAACACCAAGTTGGGCTAGGGAAGGGGTAGAGGTTGTGCTATACTCAAGGGTTTGAGGATAGCCTAAAATATTATCACCATCTTGAACCTTAAAAAGTTCTACATCGGAACCAGCATGTACGGTAGCGGCAGGTACACCAGCTGCAGCAGCAAATGCATCGCCATCTTTCCATTTGAAGTAAAATCTATAATCAGTATCAGCTGATACACCAGCAGGATTTGCTACTACACGTGTTCTATTGGCATAGTAATAAGTGATTTCCCACTGACCAACAAGTTCACCATTGTTAAAGCCTTCATCGTCCTCTTCGCAACCTGTGAAAAATAATCCCCCAAGGATGCTTAAGCTCAGAAGTTTTTTTAGAAGCGCTTTGTTCATACTTTCTCTCCTTTAATTTGAAATTTTTCCCATTACCTATAATTAAAAATGGGTTAAAATAATTCGCTAAACTACGTTTATATGTGATAGATGGCAAATATATTTTTTTACAATCTGTATAATAAATTTTTTGATTCTCTACTTCTCTTGCTATCTAACGTTAACGTAATATATATTACTAATAAGTAAAACAAGGCAAATTTATAATTTTATAATGATGAAAATTGCGGTTCTAATAAAACAAGTTCCAGGGTCAGAATCTCCTTTATCCATAGCAGATAGCAATGTTTGGCTGGATGAAGAAAAAGTTGCATATATAATGAATGAAAGCGATAATTATGCACTTGAGGAAGCGTTGCTACTTAAAGAAGGTACTCAGGATTGTGAAGTTGTTGTAGTTAGTTTAGGCCCAGAAAGAGTCAAAAAGATTATTAGAGAAGGTTTAGCGAAAGGCGCTGATAGAGGAATGCATTTAAATATTAATAGCAACGATGTAACAGATCCCTTATCAATTGCAAAAATATTTGCAGATGCATTAAAAAGTGAAAATTTTGATCTAATTCTATCCGGTCTGCAGTCGGACGATTTGGGCCACGGACAAACTGGTATTATAATTGGGGAACTTCTAAAAATGTCCACTGGATCTTTAGCTGTATCCACGAAATTAGATGGAGATCAAATCGCAATCAAACAGGAAATGGAAGCTGGATTTTTTCAAAATGTTCGTATGTCTCTTCCAGCTAGTATAACGATACAATCCGGCCTCAATACACCGCGCTATCCATCATTAAAAGGGATAATGGGAGCTAAAAAGAAAGAAATTAAAACATTGGATATTGACTCTTCAGACCAAAAATTAAAAATATCAAAACTATATTTGCCCTCTTCCAGCAATGAGATAACTATGATCGATGGTTCTCCAGATCAAATCGTTGAAAACTTAGTAAAGGTTTTTAAATCCGAGATCAAGATTTAGGAATGTAGATATGAATATTTTAGTAGTATTGGAAGATAACAATGGCGCCATACATCGAATGAGTTTAGAGGCGATTGTTGCAGCACAAAAAATATCATCAAAGCTGAAATCAGAAATAACAGTTCTTGCAATGGGAAGAAACGCTGAGGCTTTGGCATTAGAAGCGTCTAAGTATGAATTGAATGAAATTTTAAAAATTAATTCTTCATCCTTATATAGTTATTCATCAGATGGTTATGCTACAGCAATTGAGCAGATAATTTTGGAACAAGACTTCAAATATGTGTTTTTTGGACACACTTATCAAGTAAGAGATTATGTACCTAAAATTAGCGCAAAACTGATGAGACCTTTTTTAGCAGATAATATTAAAATGAGCATTTCTAGTGGATCAATCGAGTTTACAAAACAGACTTTCAACGCTAAATTGCTTGCAGACATTCAAACTTCAGATAGTGGGCTATATTTAGTAAGTTTTCAATCTGCATCTTTTTCTTCAGATAATCTAAAGCCAGGCTATTCTAAAATCAAAAAAATAGATATCACAATAGATGAAACACAAATAAAAAATACTTATGATGAACCTTTTCAAGAAAGTGCGGGTGGGGTGGATTTAACATCAGCAGATATTATTGTTTCTGTTGGTAGAGGTATTGGGGAAGCAGATAACATTTCAATTGCAAAAGATCTAGCATTAGCGTTAGGTGGGCAACTTTCTTCCTCAAGGCCTGTGGTTGACGCAGGATGGCTGTCGCCTGATCACCAAGTGGGTAGCTCTGGCCAATCGGTAAGTCCTAAACTATATCTTGCTTTGGGCATTTCTGGAGCTATTCAGCACGTTGTGGGAATGAAGGGGTCAAAAAATATAGTAGCAATAAACAAAGATCCTGAAGCGCCTATATTTGAGATAGCGAATTATGGCATAGTTGGTGATATTTTTGAGATTGTGCCCAAACTTATTGAATCACTAAAGTAGCTTCAGTCAAATGCTTAGCAATTTAGAGCGAGTGCTGTTTATAGTGCTGGTAATTTTTTCTTCTGGATTAAGTTTTATATCATATTCAAGAATGTTCAAAGCGATAGGTCGTGGAACGCAACCTATAAATTGGATCAAGGTTATAAAAAATTGGCCCAAAGGCTTGTCCGTTTTTTTATCACAAAAGACTCTTTTTAAATCAAGAACTTTTGTTGCAATAATCCATGCTGGTGTTGCATGGGGTTTCTCGTTTTATCTAATTGTTAACATTGTTGATGTTCTTTATGGCATGGTTCCAGATTTTCATTTTTTACCTAATCATTTTGTTGGGCATGCTTATAGGTTATTTGTCGATATCTTTACTATGCTAGTCTTATTTGGAGTTCTTTATTTTTTAGCAAGAAGATTTTTATCTAAAAATGAAAAACTGAATATAAATGAGCCTGTATTAATATCTGAAAGAGCTAAAAAGGGAATAAGGTTGGATTCAGTCTTAGTTGGAACATTTATCATTTTTCATGTTGGGTTCAGATTTATTGGCGCATCTGCCGAAATAGCATTAAATGGTAATGACTGGTTTCAGCCAGGAGCTACCGTACTAGCTACCCTTTGGATCGGCTTAGAAAAGGAAAATCTCGTTTTTTTGGAACATCTTTCATGGTGGATATCATTGGGTCTTATAATGGCATTTTTTCCATATTTCCCTTATTCTAAGCATGCGCATTTATTTATGGGACCACTTAATTATATGGCATCAGTTGATCGGCGTTCACCAAGTACTTTAGAGATAATGGATTTGGAGGATGAGAGCGTAGAACAGTTTGGAGCTGGAAAAATTGAACATCTTCCCCAAAAAGAGATACTAGATGCATATGCTTGCATCATGTGCAACAGATGTCAGGATGTATGCCCTGCCTACCAAACTGGAAAGGAGCTTTCACCAGCTGCGCTAGAGATCAACAAAAGATATTACTTAAATGATAATTTAAAAGATTTTTCTGAGGGCTCTTCAAGTTTAGAGTCTCTCTCAAAATGGATGCTATCTGAAGAAGCTGCTTGGTCATGTACAACCTGTGGATTCTGTGTGGATACTTGTCCTGTTGGAAATGAACCTATGGTAGACATTTTAAGGATGAGACAAGATCTAGTTTTAATGGAAAGTAGCTTTCCAAGAGATGCTATGGAGGTATTTGACAAGATTGAAAATTATGGCAACCCATGGGGATTATCTCCGCAAGATAGGGAGCAGTGGACGGATGGAATGGAAGTTCCTCGCATGAGAGACAAGAAAGAAGCAGAATATCTATACTGGGCTGGTTGTTCAGGTGCATATGATGACAGAGGAAGAGATATTTCTCGATCTGTTGCTAAAATTTTGAATGAATCTGGGGTTGATTACGGAATATTGGGTAACGAAGAAAGCTGTACTGGTGATTCTGCTAGAAGAATTGGCAATGAATATCTGTTTCAAATGCAGGCTGAACAAAACATTGAAACATTTAAAAAATATGGTATAAAGAAAATTATTACTCAGTGTCCTCATTGCTTAACGACATTAAAGAATGATTATGCTGAGATGGGTTTTGATTTGGATGTGATTCATCATTCCCAATTTATTTCTGAACAAATAAATGAAGGAAAAATAAAACCCAAAAAGAATATAAACGATGATTATACTTTTCATGATGCATGCTATGTTGGAAGACATCACGGCGAATATGATGCGCCCAGAAACGTATTACAGTCTGTTTTGTCAGATGAAGCTAAAGTAGTAGAAATGCCCCGAAACAAAGATCAAAGTTTTTGCTGCGGTGCAGGTGGTGGCAACATGTGGTATGAAATAAAAAAGGGAAAAAGAATAAATATTGAAAGGTTTGAAGAAGCTGTAGAAACAGGTGTGAAAAAAGTAGCAACATCATGTAACTTCTGCATGATTATGATGGAAGATGCGAAGAAAGTCACGGGCTATGATAAGGATATGGAAGTTTTTGATATTTCTGAAATAGTAGCTAATAACTTATAAATGAAAATCGTAATTATTTTTATTGCTTTAAAGTCTATTGGTATGTCGTTATCAAACGATAACAGTGGTGATATTGATTACACCAAGCTAAAGTTTAAAGTAGCAAAAGCTGTTAGAATCTCAAGCGCCCCAAAAATTGATGGAATTATTGATGAAGTTGAATGGAGCAATTCAATAGCAAATGAAAGCTTTCTTCAACAGGAACCTTACAATCTTGCAGATCCTACCGTTCGTACGCAATCACGCGTGATGTATGATGATAATTTTTTATATATTGCGTTCAATAATTTTGATCCTAATCCAGAAAAAATCATGGCACTAACAGGTAAAAGAGATGACTGGAGCAATAGTTTTGGAAATAATTCAGATTGGATTGGCATAGGAATAGATTCTAACAATGATGATAAGACAGGAAATTGGTTTGCGGTTAATGCAAGCGGGGTTCAGCTTGACGTATCAATTTCAGGGCAAGATATGAGAAGTTTTGACAACACTTGGAATGCAGTTTGGGAGAGTGCGGTTCAAATTCACTCAGAGGGATGGTCTGTGGAAATTAAGATACCATTTAATGTTTTTCAATTCAGCGATGAAGATGTCCAAACATGGGGGATTATGTTTGGCAGAGGCTACTACAGCAATCAAGAAAACATTAGATGGCCAGGATGGTACAACGGCTATCGTGGATTTGTGCCTCATTATGGAGTTTTACAAGGTATTAGAGATATCCCTCAGCAAAAAAATGTTGAATTTGTCCCATATTTGTTGGGAGGTCAAACAGAAGATATAACTACTGAAACAACACAAAATTTGGGACTTGACTTAAGATATAATGTAAGCTCTAATACTACGCTTAACATGACCTTTAATCCTGATTTTGGCCAAGTTCAGGCTGACCCATCAGTTTTAAATCTTTCCGCTTTTGAGACTCGGCTGGAAGAACGCAGACCATTTTTTGTCAGAGGTGGTAATTTCTTTAGAAATAGACTTAATATCTTTAACTCAAGAAGAATTGGTAGCAGGCCAAGCTTTTACAGTCCAGAAAAGGGAGAGTTAATTGATAAGCCTGATGCAACCACCATTCTATCTGCAGCTAAAGTTTTAGGTGAGACTTCAAGTGGTTTGCGATACGGCATCATTAATGCTGTCACAAATGAAGAATATGCGACAAATGAATTCGAGGATGTCAACGGTCAGAAGATATCATCAAAATTCCTGGTTGAGCCATATGCGAATTATTTTGTAGGTAGAGTAGAAAAACCAATTATCAATGATCTTTCTACCATTGGTTTTATGACAACAAATTTGAACCGCCAAAAGGTCAAACAAGAAGCTTCAGCCTATAATTTGGACTGGCGCCTTAACTTACTGGATAATAGGCTTTCATTTGAAGGCCAAGCGGCTGTTTCAAATAATGAATCTACTATTGGGCATGCTGCTCGTTTTAGTGGAGGCTATAGAGACCCCAATTGGTGGGAATGGAGATTTTGGGGCGGATTTAGAAATGAAGATTTTGATGTAAGTAAGATGGGATTTCAAGAAAAGAACAATGTTTGGAGTGGTGGCACTAGATTTGGAATGCGAAGAGATAGGCCCAAAGGTATCTTTCTAGATCAGAATTTGGATGTTAGGTGGAGTTTTGGAGGGAGAGGCAGTGATAATCGAAGTGAGTCAATTATAACTAGAAACAATCTTAACATTAACAATGATAATAACCTTATGAACTATTGGGGCATAGGGTGGGATATGTCATTTAGCGCAGAAGTTTTTGAAGATGATGATCTTTATAGAGATGATAGAGCATTAGTTGTAAAAGATAACGCTTGGCAAAATTATCGTATTTGGTTCAGCACAGACAGAAGAAAAAAAATAATATTAAAACCATCATTTCAAATTGACAAAGGAGAGCTAAGAGACTGGGGTAATCAATTAGCCTTAGATGTTACCGTCAAACCAACAGACTTTATCAACTTGAGAATAAATACCTCATATGAGCATAAGCCAGTTGCGATGCAGTGGGTTGGCATAGTTGAAAGATTAGGCAGTGATAATTTTGATATTGTTTATTCTGATATGCTTAGAAAACAGTTTAATACTGAATATAGATTGAATATTGCATTTTCATCTAAGATGACCTTTGAAGCATACTATCAGCCTTTTGAAGTCGATGTTGATTACGATAATTATGGTCGTTTGTTGAGAGAAAGATCTTTTGATCTTGAACCCTACGATTATTCAGGAGACAAGGATTTTAGAATAAAAAATAATGTGGGTACCTTTGTATTTAGATGGGAATATTTACCAGGCAGCTTGTTTTATGCAGTTTATAATTTGAGCGACAATAACTATTACACCAAAGCTGATGGCTGGGAGCAATCAAAATCAAATTCTTTATTTATTAAAATTGATCGATTTTTCCGGCTATAGGAGCTCTATTTAGATAAATCAATTAGTTCAATTTTTGCAGATTTTGCGAATTTATTGATTCTTTCATCTCTATAAAATTCTCCAAAGAAGACTTTTTTTATACCAGCATTAGCAATCAGCTTAAAGCAATCGTAACATGGCGATGCTGTAACATAAATTTCACTCTCATCGATACCTACGCCGTTCCTTGCAGATTGCACGATCGCGTTGGCTTCAGCATGAATGGTTCTAACGCAATGACCATTGACCATATCATGCCCATCTTCATCGCAATGGCCTAATCCACTTATGGATCCATTATAGCCTGTTGCTAATATAGTTTTGTTTCGAACGATTACTGCACCAACATGCTTTCTGTTGCAAGTAGAGCGAGACGCAACCTCTTTGGCAATATTCATAAAATAATCTTCCCAGTTGACTCTCCCAGCTGTCATTTATTTGTCTCGATTGAAAATCTTTATCGCTTGCCGAAGTTCTCCAAAGTAAATGCGTTTTGCTTTTTGCGATAAATGTGCAGTTATGATAAGATAGGCCCAGGTAGGAATTGGAGCATCTGAACATCCTTTTATGAGTACTCTTTGATCCTGGTAATCATCCCAATTTAACTCATCAATTTTTTGCCTGAAGAATTTTTCTTTAAGCATTCCATCATGTAAGAAATCCTCAAGATAGATTGTTTTCACTGAGTTCTTTCAGCTTGTCTGTTGACATATAAACAGCCTTGTTATCCCCCATGAAGTAGTGATAGTCCAAGATACCATAGCCTTCATAACTTCTTGTAGGGCATGTTTTGCAAGAAGGTTTTCCATTCGTTCTATGCTGAACAAGATTAAGAATTTTTTCATCGGTTTCAGCAGCACCTGCAACCAATTCTTCATTGGTCTCAACATACCACCTAGTTGTAACTAAATATTTATACTTTTTGTCACTGTTTTCTTTGCTCATCTGTCCTCCATATTTATTAGCAAATGGTTAAGAAGTTAACCAAGGATTATTTGAAAATGCTGATAGTTTTTTTTATCGTCTCACACAAATAGTCAATTTCTCCGAAATCATTATAAAGATAAAAACTTACTCTTGCGGTTGATGATGTTCCTATTTTGTGCATTATTGGTTGAGCACAATGATGACCTGCTCTGATGCAGATATTATCGGTATCTAAAAATTTTGCTAAATCATGAGGATGAATGTTGTCAATATTAAATGTAATAATCCCGCCTCTATGGCTAGGATTTCCGTAAATTTTTAATTCATCAATTTCATCGAATTTCTGTAAACAATAGGTTAAAAGTTCCTTTTCGTGTTGGTAGATTTTTTCTATTCCAGTATTTTGAACATAATCTATTGCTTCTCCAAGTCCAATGACCTGCGCTATATTGGCCGTGCCAGCTTCAAACTTTAATGGAACTTGGTTCCACGTAGATCCATTCAAAGTGACTTCATCTATCATAACTCCTCCCCCTAAGAAAGGGTCCATACTTTCCAAGAGTTCTTTTCTTGCTATTAAAACACCCACTCCAGTAGGCCCAAGTATCTTATGACCTGAAAAAACAAAAAAATCGCAACCCATTTCCTCAATATCTACTTTAAAATGTGGAACAGATTGAGCTCCATCAATTAAAGTAAGAATATTTAATTCTTTAGCAATTTTAATAATTTCTTCTACTGGATTTATTGTGCCAAAGACATTCGATTGGTGAACGATTGATATTATTTGTGTGTTCTCATCAATTAATTTATTTAGAGTGTTAATTGCAAGTTCGCCATTTTCGCTTAAAGGAATATATTTTACTTTTGCTTGTTTTTCTTTAGCAATCATTTGCCATGGAACTATGTTAGCATGATGCTCCATTTCAGAAATAATAATGGAATGTTTTTGCTTTAAATGTTTTCTTCCCCATGCATTTGAAACAAGGTTGATAGATTCTGTTGTACCTTTAGTGAAAACTATCTCATGTGTATCAGGTACATTCAAAAATGATTTAATTTTTATCCTAACATTTTCGTAGGCATCGGTTGCAGTTTCTCCAATCTTATAAAGTGCTCTATGAATATTTGCATTTGAAGAGGAGTAAAACGATGAAACTGAATCTATTACTGCTTGAGGCTTTTGGGTTGTTGATGCTGAATCAAAATAATATAGATCATCATGATTGGAAAAGATAGGAAAATCTTTTTTTATATTTTGAGCATCTAGCATCAAAGCATGCCAAGTTGTAGTTTTGCAGCTTCGGTAACCATATCTTTGTCCCATGGGGGATCCCACACTAATTCAACACTGACTTGTTGTGTTCCTGGTACGCCTTCAATTTTTTGTTTGACTTCTGATGCGATCATATCGCCCATGCCGCAACCTGGTGCAGTTAATGTCATTTTAATTTTAACATTTGTGCCTTCAGTTTCATTGTCCTTAAGCTCGCAAGAGTATATTAAGCCGAGATCAACGATATTGACTGGAATCTCTGGATCATAGCAGGTTTTCATCGCCTCCCAGACAGAATTTTCATTTGCTCTACCATCTGTTTCTATTTCTTCAAGCCATGGTTGAATTTCCGGAATTTTTCCAATGGCATCAGCATCTTTACTTTCTATCCTAACTAAATTACCTCTTATCATTATTGTGTAGCTTCCACCTAAAGCTTGAGTTATGTGCCCTTCTTCTCCTTTTTTTAAGGTAACTTTGTTTCCAAAGGGAACAAGGGTAGCTTGGCAGTCTCTCTCAAGAATTACAGGTTCATCGCTTTCAGAATACATATCAGTTTTTTAGTTTATTGTGAATTTTGTGAAGAGCCTGACCAAATCCATTAGTTCTTTGAGAGCTCACTACAGCATCTAAACCTATTTTGTTTAGAAAAATGTTTGGATCAATTGAAAGTATTTCTTCTTTTGTTAAGCCATTAAACACTCTTCCTATTAGGGAAAGTAAACCTCGCACGATCATTGCATCGGAATCTGTAAAAAAATTATAGGAGTTGTTTGATTCTTTAATAACAATCCAAGCCTGGGATGTACAACCTTGAATCTTTGTTTTTGTATTTTTATCATTTTCAGATAGACCACTACTTTCCTTGCCAAGCTCAATGAGATAGATATATTTGTCTTTTGAGTCAAAAAATATAGAAAATTCATTTTTAATTGAATCTAGAGACTTTTCAACTTTTGTCATGATTTGAAACACTTTCTAGCCATTGTCCAATTTTATGATTGATTTTAGATTGAAAGTTATCATTTTTAATGTTGGTAAAAATTTCTTTAGCAAATCCTTCGACTATTAATTCAATCGCCCTTTGTTTGGATATGCCCCGGGATCTAAGATAAAAAAGTGCTTCCGGGTCAATCTGACCAGTTGTTGAACCGTGAGAACATTTAACATCCTCAGCATGTATTTCTAGCTGAGGGTTTGAATTCATATTTGATGAGGGGCTTAATAGTAGATTTCGGTTGGTTTGATTAGCGTTAGTTTGAAATGTATCCTTATCAACAATAACTTTCCCATTAAAAACACCCGTTGAGGAATCTGACAAAATAAACTTAAATAATTGACTGCTTGTACACGAATTATCTAAATGGTTGACAATAACATTTAGATCATGATGACGGTTGTTGTCTATTAGTGATAGGCCATTGACTCTAGCAAAACCGTTTGGGCCTTTAAAATCTACTTTTATATTGTGCCTGTAAAGATCGCTCCCAATAGATAAGCAGTTACAATTAAGGTTACTATATTTGTTTAATGTATAACCTGAAAATGAGGTGTGATTAGAATGAAAACTTTCATCTTGAAAGCGAAAATGACTCAAATGAGCATTTTCTTCTAATTCAAAATTTGAAACGGTGTTGATAAAATATGACTGCTTTGTTTGTCCCCTATAATGTTCAATTATAGTTGCTTTTGAATTTTTTCTCAGCCTGAAATGAAATCTGGGATGGTTCATTATTGGTTCATCAATTTCTGATGTGTAAAAAAAGATTTCGATTGGTTTTTCTATTTTAATATTTTCAGAAATTTCAAAAGATAGACCTGAATTCATCAATGAAGTATTTAATAAATAGAAAGGATTCTTCATTTTTGAGGAACAAGGTTTATTTGAATCTATAGCGTAAGAATGTGGATTTGATTTGAAATCATTTGACCCTGAAAAAATTGATAATCCGTTTGGAATTTTTGATAGCTGCGGCTGGTAATGTCCGTTAATTATAACTATGGGATACGATTGATCATTTAAAAGGTTTGGACTTTTAAAATTATTAGGCAAGTCGCTTGGTCTTGATAATCGAAAATAACCATTTTGAATTTTAGAAAAATTTGTAAATCTCCAATCTTCATCTTTTTGGGTTGGAAAACCTATTTTTTTAAATGAGTCAAATGCATTTAATCTTAAGGAACGAATATCTTCGTTTTCTTCTATACTATTTTCAAGCAGTGAAGTTAATTGTTCTTGGTAATGTGTCATTTTTCCAACCAAGAGTATCCCTTTTCTTCTAGCTCTTTCGCAAGCTCACTGTTTCCTGATTTAACTATTTCACCATCAATGAGAACATGTATAAAATCAGGTTTCATGTAATCTAATAAACGTTGATAGTGTGTTATTGCTAAGAATGATCTTTCCTTGCTTCTGAAATTATTTACCCCTTTCGCAACAATCTTTAAAGCATCTATATCTAAACCAGAATCTGTTTCATCTAGTATTGATAGAGTCGGCTCCAAAGTTAGCATTTGTAGTATTTCATTTCGCTTTTTTTCTCCTCCAGAAAAGCCATCATTAACGGCCCTACTAAGATATTTTTCATTCATATCGACTTGTTTTAATTTTTCTCTGATTAAACTCATAAAATCAACAGCATTTATTTCCTTGAGTCCTTGATGTTTTAGTTTTGAGTTAAGAGCTGCTTTTAAAAAATAGGTATTATTAACTCCAGGAATAACAACAGGGTATTGAAATGACATGAAAATACCATCTAGCGCACGGTCTTCAGGTGATTGGTCCAATAAATCTTTACCGTTAAATAAGATTGAACCAGACTCAATTTCATAATCTTCTCTTCCAGCAATGATGTTTGCAAGTGTACTTTTGCCTGAACCATTTCTGCCCATGATTGCATGTAGCTCGCCAGGCTTAATTGATAGATTTATGCCATTGAGTATCTTCTTATCATCAATGCTTGCATGAAGGTCTTTAATTATTAGCATAATAAATTAGGTTAACCTACCGATCCTTCTAAGCTGACTTCCATTAGTTTTTGCGCTTCAACGGCAAATTCCATTGGTAATTCATTAAATACTTCTTTACAAAATCCGTTGACAATCATTGAAACAGCATCTTCAGTTGAGATACCTCTCTGATTGCAATAAAACAGCTGATCTTCACCAATTCTTGAAGTTGATGCTTCATGTTCCATTTGAGCTGACGGGTTTCGAACATCAATGTATGGGAATGTATGAGCGCCGCATTTATCACCTAATAAAATGGAATCGCACTGAGAATAATTTCTAGCATTTTCAGCGTTTTTCATAATTTTTACACCTCCCCTGTAGGTATTTTGCCCTTTGCCTGCTGAAATACCCTTAGAAATGATAGTGCTTTTTGTGTTTTTTCCAATGTGAACCATTTTTGTTCCTGTATCGGCTTGTTGAAAATTATTTGATAACGCAACAGAATAGAATTCTCCAACAGAGCCATCGCCTTTCAATATGCAGCCAGGATATTTCCACGTTAATGCAGATCCTGTTTCAACTTGCGTCCATGATATCTTTGAATTATCTCCTAAGCATGTCCCTCTTTTTGTAACAAAGTTATAAATTCCGCCTTTACCAGTTTTTGGGTCTCCAGGATACCAATTTTGAACAGTAGAGTATTTTATCTCAGCATTTTTTAAAGCAACTAATTCGACAACGGCAGCATGCAATTGATTCTCATCCCTCATTGGAGCAGTACAGCCTTCTAGATAGCTTACATGACTATCTTCATCTGCTATAATTAGTGTTCTCTCAAATTGGCCAGTGTTAGAGGCATTTATTCTAAAATATGTTGATAGCTCCATAGGGCAACGAACGCCTTTAGGGATATAAACAAAGCTGCCATCACTAAATACCGCAGAGTTTAAAGCAGAAAAATAATTATCAGCAGTGGGCACAACCGAACCAAGATATTTTTTTATTATGTCTGGATGATTATGAACAGCCTCTGAAAACGAACAAAAAATTACCCCCGCTTTTTCTAGCTCTTCTTTAAAAGTGGTTGTTATAGATACACTATCAAATACAGCATCAACAGCAACGTTTGAAAGCATTTTCTGCTCCTCTATAGGAATACCGAGCTTGTCATATGTCTTTAAAATTTCGGGATCGACTTCATCTAAGCTCTTTAATTTCTTTTTAGCCTTTGGCGCAGAATAGTAAGAAATCTGTTGGTAGTCTATATCGGGATAATTCAGCATTGACCAATTAGGGTTTTTCATTTTCTTCCAGCGTTTGAATGCTTTTAGTCTCCAATCAAGCAACCATTTTGGCTCATTTTTTTTATCCGATATAATTCTTACTACATCTTCATTTAAACCAGGAGGAATGATATCTTGTTCAATGTCTGTTACAAAGCCGTATTCATATTCACGACTAATCGCTTGGTCTATTATTTTTTGATCTTTGCTCATAATTTTTTCTCCTAAACAGAAAATGAGGTTCCGCAACCGCATGTTCTTTCAGCATTTGGGTTTTTTATTTTAAATCCTCCATTCAGGATGTCATTAGAGAAGTCAACTTCAATTCCTTTTAGGTATAAATAGCTTTTAAGATCACAAAATATTTTCAATCCATTACTTTCAAATACCTTATCAAATTCTTTTTGTTCTTTTTCAAAGGACATGTCATAATTCATGCCAGAACAACCCCCAGTAGTAACTTCCATTCTCAAGCCAAACCCTTTTTTTCCTTCAGAGTCCATAATTCCAATTAAACGCTTGGCTGCAGATTTCGTTAAGGAGATGCCTGCATCAAAAATTTCTTGAGTTTTTATATTTTCAGACATTGTCATTCCCATTCCATATTGATTTTTGCTTCTTTTGTTTCTTGAGGATTATTAAGACCTACCCCTAATTTCTCTCTAGCTTCTTCACTCATCATACCTGGCTCCCAAGGAGGATCAAAGGTCACTTCTACAAATACTTGATTAACTTTATTATTAGATTCTAGTTTATTTTTAATGTCTTGGGCTATCTGATCGCCCATAGTACAACCTGGTGTTGTAAGCGACATAACAATATTAATATCAGATTGCTGTTCGTTGTATGCTTCTTGTATTTGTATATTATATATTAGGCCAAGGTTCCATAAATCTACAGGAAGTTCTGGGTCAAAACATTGTTTGAGTACTTTAATAACACTGTCTTTTTTAATTAATTTCATTATTGGGTCACCTCTTCTAAGGTCATAGTGGATAGCATTTTTCGAATATTGTCATTAATCCTTTCAATAGGAGCTTTAACATTGCAGCCGGATATTTGACATTCTGAGTCAAAATAACAATCCATAACGCCTAATGGCCCTTCAAGTTTTTCAAAAAAATCTTTTAAAGAAATTCCATTTAAATTTGCTTTGATTCTGTAGCCTCCATTTATTCCTTTTGTAGCTTCAATGATGTGATTTTTTGACATTTGCTGAAGTGACTTAGCTAGTAATTGCTGGGGAACATTGTATTGATATGCAATTTCTTTAGCAGTAGTAAGGCTTTCATCTTCTTTTGTTTGCATGTGTTTAAGTGCGATTAAAGCGTATTCAACTTTGCGTGTAATTTTTAACATAATTTTATCTTAGAAAAATGCATACAAGTTTAAAAAGGAAAAGTTCCGACATCAACTGATAAATACGATAAATTTTATCGTATTTATCAGTTGAAGATAATTTTGGGATTATTAGAGGATGTAAATTTCCCTATAATTTGCGCAGATCCGAGCGACAGCTTATTGCAAAATGAAGATAATAAATACGCATCATTTTTAGATAAAGATATTAATAATCCCCCAGAAGTTTGGGCATCTGCAAGCATTAATTTTTGGTGCTTTTGAATTGAGTCTTTGAATTCAACATGTTTGGAAAAAAACTCAAGATTACGTGAAGTTCCTCCTGGAATAGCACCTTTTTTAGCAAATTGTTCAACGTTATTAAAAAAGGGTACTTTATTTGATTCAATTTCAGCCGATACATTGCCTGCTCTGCACATTTCATATAAATGACCAATCAAGCCATAACCTGTCACATCAGTTGCGGCATTGACGTTAAATTCATTCAATATGCTTCCAATTTCTTTATTAGTCTCAACCATCGATTTAATTGCAGGATGGAAATCATCATAGCTTGCAAGTCCTTTTTTTAAAGCATTGTAGAGTATGCCAGTTCCCAATGGTTTTGTTAATAATAACAAATCACCATCTTTAGCATTTGAATTTTTGA
This sequence comes from uncultured Fidelibacterota bacterium, assembly GCA_902615915.1. Taxonomy (GTDB): domain Bacteria; phylum Fidelibacterota; class Marinisomatia; order Marinisomatales; family TCS55; genus TMED144. The sequence continues at coordinate 11,428 of CACMQQ010000002.1, read as the reverse complement.
TTAGTTTATTTTTTTCAACCTCACCTGTTACCACTAATCCATATTTTATTTCTGAATCATCTACTGAGTGGCCCCCAACAATTGGAATACCAGCTTTACTGGCCAATGAAGCACCTCCCTTTAAAATCTCTGCTAATATATTATTTGAAAGCTCTTTAGTAGGAAATCCGACAATATTTAAAGCAAAAAGGGGTTTTGCGCCCATTGCATATATGTCAGAAAGTGAGTTAGCTGCTGCAATTTGACCAAATGTAAAAGGATCATCAACAATTGGAGAGAAGAAATCAACAGTTTGAACAAGATATTTATTATTTCCAATATCAATTACCGCAGCATCATCTGATTGTTCAAAATCGACAATTACATTATCATTTTTATGTTTATTAATTTTACTCAAAACTTGAGCAAGGTCGCCTGGACCAATTTTACAAGCTCAGCCACCACCTTTAGAATAATGTGTAAGTTTTACTTTTTCTTTCAGACTCATATTGTAAATTATAATTCTTCTTCTAAAATATCACAATTTTTATAAAATTTTTCCTACACATTTCATTGCATTAAAAATTATATAATCACTAAATTATGTCAACATAATTACAAACATATTAATCTCATAAAGAATTTTATATTAAGTTGTCTTAATTAGTTATTTTATTAGATTAGTTCAATTAAACGTTTTGTTAAAATTTTAGGACTTAAAAATTTATGAGCATTTCAAAAAAACAAGTTGATGAAGTCGTAATCCGATTCGCTGGTGATTCAGGTGATGGAATGCAGCTAACTGGGGGCAGATTTACGGAGACTACTGCAGTAGTTGGTAATGATCTAAGTACATTACCTGACTTTCCTGCAGAAATTAGAGCGCCTGCTGGCTCTCTTGCAGGTGTTAGCGCTTTTCAGATCAAATTCAGCAGTAAGGATATTCACACGCCAGGGGATGTCCCTGATGTACTAGTTGCAATGAACCCTGCAGCTTTAAAAGTTCACCAGAGCGATGTTCCCCCAGGAGGAACAATTATATGTAATTCTGCAGCTTTTAATCCTAGAAATTTAAAATTAGCAGGTTATGATTCTAATCCGTTAGAGGACAAAACTCTGGATGACTATTTCACTGTTTACTCTATTGATATGAGCAGAATGGTATCTGAAGCATGCAAAGATTTGGATCTTTCCCCAAAACTTGTAGATAGATCTAAAAACTTTTATGCCCTTGGTTTGCTCTTTTGGATGTATGACAGACCCTTAAAATCCACTGAAGACTGGTTAGCAAAAAAGTTTGCAAAGAAACCTGAAATAATAGAGTCAAATGTTAGAGCTTTGAATGCAGGTTATAATTATGGTGAAACAACAGAAATCTTCACCACTAGGTATACTGTTGATAAAGCAAATCTTCCTCCAGGAAAATACAGAAACGTTGTCGGTAATTATGCACTTTCAATGGGCCTAGCTGCAGCTGCAGAAAGATCAAAACTTGAACTTTTCTTAGGCAGTTACCCCATTACACCAGCTAGCGATATTTTGCATACCCTATCTGCTTGGAAACATTTGGGAATCAAAACATTTCAAGCGGAAGACGAAATTGCTGGTATTACCTCCGCATTGGGTGCAGCCTTCTCTGGTTCATTGGCTATTACAACAACTTCTGGTCCAGGTATTGCTTTGAAAGGCGAAGCAATGGGTCTTGCTGTTATAACAGAGTTACCTTTGGTGGTAATCAATGTTCAAAGAGGTGGTCCTAGTACAGGACTACCAACAAAAACTGAACAATCAGATTTGATGCAAGCTATGTATGGTAGAAATGGAGAAGCCCCCATGCCCATTTTAGCTTCAAGCACTCCTGGGGACTGCTTTTATGTAGCTTATGAGGCCTGTAGAATAGCAGTTAAGTATATGACACCGGTAATGTTACTTACTGATGGTTATTTGGCGAATGGTTCTGAGCCCTGGATTGTTCCTGATATAAAAGAATTACCCCCAATAGATGTAAAATTCGCTGATAAGTCTAACATAGTTGATGGTCAGTTTATGCCTTATTTAAGAAACAAAGATACACTTGCACGACCTTGGGCAAAGCCTGGCACAGAAAATTTAGAGCATAGAATTGGTGGTATTGAAAAAGAAGATGTTACTGGCAATGTGAACTATGATCCAGAAAATCATCACTTTATGGTAAAAACCAGAGCACTAAAAGTTCAAAACATTGCAAATGAATTACCCCCTACAGATGTATTCGGTGAAAAGAGTGGAGATCTATTAATCTTAAGCTGGGGTGGTACACAAGGTGCATGTCGATCTGCAACTGAAGCTTTAGTCAATGATGGTAAAAAAGTAAGCCACATACATTTAAGATGGATAAATCCATTACCTAATGACTTAGGGGGGTTATTAATAAAATTTAAACATGTACTTATTCCAGAAATCAATCTGGGACAATTAATAAAAATAATTAGAGCTGAATATTTAATTGATGCAATCGGTTTAAACAAAGTCAAAGGTAAGCCGATAAGCTCAGCTGAAATTCAGGATAATGTTAAGAAAATATTGGAAAAATAATATGTCAGAATCAACTCAAGTCAAATATACAAGAAAAGATTTTACCTCAGATCAAGCTGTAAGGTGGTGCCCTGGTTGTGGTGATTATTCAATATTAACCCAAACCCAAAAAGTTTTTCCAGATCTAGGCAGAAAAAAAGAAGAATTTGTATTTATTTCAGGAATTGGATGTTCAAGCAGATTCCCTTATTATATGCATACTTATGGTTTTCATTCCATTCATGGACGGGCTCCTGCAATTGCATCTGGTGTAAAGATATCTAGACCCGACTTATCTGTATGGTTGGTTACTGGAGATGGTGATGGGTTATCTATTGGAGGTAATCATACAATTCATTTATTGAGAAGAAATATTGATTTAAATGTCATGTTATTTAACAATAGAATTTATGGCCTCACTAAAGGCCAGTATTCACCAACATCTGAAGTTGGCAAGGTAACTAAGTCAACTCCTTTGGGTTCGCTTGATGAGCCTTTTAATCCGCTTACGCTTGCTTTGGGTGCAGGAGCAACATTCATAGCCAGAACAATTGATAAAGAATCAAAGCATATGCAGGAGATGATAACTGAATCTTACAACCATAAAGGAACATCATTTCTTGAAATTTATCAAAATTGCAATATCTTTAATGATGGTGCTTTTTCAAACTTTACTGATAGGGATACAAAGAGCGATACAGTATTATGGTTAAAAGATGGTGAGCCAATGGTTTTTGGAGCAGATGGTAATAAAGGTATCAGATTGGACGGAAATATTCCAACTGTTGTTGAACTTGGAGATAAATGGAACAAAGATGATCTTTTAGTTCACAATAAAAAAGATTATATGATTGCTTCAATGTTATCTAATATGACCTCAAAACCTGATACCCCGGAGCCTATTGGAGTGCTTTATGCAGTTGATGCCCCTACGTATGAGGATAATATAGCTAGTCAAATTAGCAGTGCTGTAAAAAATAAACCAAAAAGCTCTATTCAAGACATCATTAATTCTGGAGATACTTGGGTGGTCAAGTAGAATAACCTATGGCATTTAGAACTGAAAAGGACAGCATGGGTGAACTTCAAGTGCCTGCAGATAAATATTATGGTGCCCAGACTCAAAGATCATTAAACAATTTTAAGATCAATGATGAAAAATTCCCAAGAGAGTTTATCAGAGCATATGCAATCCTTAAGAAAAGCGCATCTTTAGTAAATAGCCGCAATAATAAAATAGAATCAAAACTTTCTGATGCAATATGTTTAGCAGCTGATGAGGTAATAGAGGGAAAGCTTGATGGACATTTTCCTTTAGTTGTTTGGCAAACAGGCTCTGGGACTCAAACAAATATGAACTTCAATGAAGTGATTTCAAACAGAGCAATTGAAATTTTGGGAGGTGAGATTGGGTCTAAAAGCCCCGTTCATCCAAACGACCATGTAAATATGTGTCAATCCACGAACGATACTTTTCCTACAGCAATTAATATTGCTGCAGTTGAAAGTACAGTACATTCGCTTATTCCAGCTATTGAAAACCTTTTAAGCGAGTTAGAAAATAAATCAAAGGATTTTGATTCTATCGTCAAATTAGGCAGGACTCACCTTCAAGATGCAACTCCATTAAGTTTAGGCCAAGAATTTTCAGGATATGCTGAATCAATCAATAATGGAATTGAAAAGATAAAACTTTCCCTTAACCATTGCTTTGAATTGGCGATGGGTGGGACAGCCGTTGGAACAGGAATCAATTCCTATGAAGGTTTTGCAGAAGAAGTAGCTAGTGAAATAGCAGATATAACTAATTTGCCTTTTATTACTGCAAAAAATAAGTTTGAAGCTTTGGGTGGCCAAGATTCAATTGTATCACTATCATCTGCTTTGAGAGGCCTAGCAGGCTCTCTTTTTAAGATTGCAAATGATATTAGATGGCTTGCTAGCGGGCCAAGATCGGGTATAGGAGAAATACTGTTACCATCAAATGAGCCAGGCTCTTCGATTATGCCTGGAAAAGTGAATCCAACTCAATGTGAAGCCGTCACGATGGTTTGTACGCAGGTCTTTGGAAATGATACAACTATATCCATGTCTGGTGCCAGTGGAAATTTTGAATTGAATGTTTATAGACCTGTGATGGCATATAACATATTACAATCAATAAAATTACTTTCTGATGTAATAAATTCTTTTACAAAAAATTGCATTACAGGTATTGAGCCTAATAACGATAGAATACAAGCTAATTTATACAATTCTCTTATGCTCGTAACAGCTTTAAATCCCCATATCGGGTATGATAAAGCAGCGAAAGTTGCAAAAAAAGCATTCGAAGATAAATCATCCTTAAAAGAAGCGATAGTAAAGTTGGGATATTTGTCTGCTGAAGATTTTGATGTTTTGATTAACCCGGTAGATATGATAAAACCATCAAAAAAGTAATAATATAAGTCACTTAATTGGACAAAACTGATTTTGATTGAGTTTAAAAATTTTGAAAGTTACCTTTAACAACATCTTAAAAAATATTGCACCAGCTTTTTTATTCTGTTTGGTAGGGTTGGTAGGTATGTTTACCTACATATTTTTAATGTCAAGAGATTTACCATCTTTAGACCAATTAGAAAATTACGATCCAGATTTAGTAACAAGAATATATTCTAGTGATGGAGAAATTTTAGATGAATTATATTTAGAAAAGAGAATTTTTACAAGCTTAGACCAGATACCTATTAATATACAGAATGCTGCTATAGCCTCGGAGGATCGCAGATTCTATAGTCATTGGGGTATAGACTCTCGAAGTATTTTAAGAGCTGTAATTGTTAATATAATTAACCTTGGATACGAACAAGGGTTTAGTTCTATATCACAGCAGGTTGCACGAACTTTGTATGATGCCATCGGTTTCAAGAAAACTATAACTAGAAAAATAAAAGAAATCATTACAGCCATACAAATTGAAAGAACTTATACAAAAGATGAAATTTTAGAAATGTATCTTAATAATGTTCACTTTGGTCATGGTACCTACGGTGTTCAGGCGGCTTCAAAAAGATATTTTACAAAAGATGCTGGTAGCCTGACATTAGGAGAGTCAGCAATGTTGATTGGGATATTACCAGCACCAGCAAGATTTTCCCCAATTAATCATCCTGAAAGGGCTCAGTATAAACGTAATGTTGTTTTACGCGTTATGCGTGATGAAAAATTCATAACAAAAAGTATGTATGCAGAAGCGAGAAGCATTGATTCAGAAAACATTTCAAAAATTCAAAGCAAAGGAATAGCGCCTTATTTTACTGAATATATTAGAAGAACAATGGAGAAGGAGGATGACAAGCTTGGTGTAAATATTTACAGAGATGGCTTGAAAATATATACCACTCTAGATACGAGATTGCAAGAGTTAGCTGAGTCATCTTTGATGGATGCTATAAAGCGCAATCAAGAAATCTTGAACAAAAGATTATTTAATGATGAAGAAGAATTTTCGAATTTAGCATATCTTGGAATTTTTCCAGAGGATACTGTTAAAATGATGATGCAAGGAGATTCGTCGCTTTATGAAGAGCTGAGGAATAAATTGCTAGTTCAAGGGGCTTTTGTTGCTCTTGATCCGACAACTGGATCTATATTGGCAATGGTAGGAGGTAGGCCAGATTATCATGATCAATATAATCGTGCAGTGCAAGCCAAGCGCCAGCCTGGATCAGTTTTTAAACCCTTTGTTTATGCTACAGCTATAGATAATGGATATTCTGTCTCTAAACAACTTTTGAATCAACCGCTTGTTTTGAGAGTATTGAATTCTGATGGAAGTTGGGAAAAATGGATGCCAAGAAATTATGATGGTACAACTAGCGGCTTAACTACCCTTAGGGAGGGTATAAGAAAATCAATTAATTTAGTAGCAGTAAGAGTTGTTAAAGAGCTAGTACCTGCCTTAGAAGTTAAAAATATGGCAGAAAGAATGGGCATAACAACTGACATTAGAGCAGTTGATGCTATTGCTCTTGGAACATCTGAGGTCTATTTATTAGAGGTTGTAAATGCATACTCTGCTTTTTCAAATAAGGGGTTATTAAGTCAGCCCTATGGAATTACAAGGGTCGACGATAGGTATGGCAATACTATAAAAACATATTTTCCAGAAAGAGAAGAGGTTCTTAGAGAAGAGTCAGCATATCTAATGACATCTATGCTGCAGACAGTTATGGATAAAGGTACGGGTGGTAGTGCTAGGTGGAGACATAATTTTTATCATCCTGCTGGAGGCAAGACTGGTACGACTCAAAATTGGACAGATGCTTGGTTTGTTGGTTTCTCTAAACAAATTTCTGCGGGAGTGTGGATTGGAGTTGATGATCCTAGAGTTAGTCTTGGAAAGAGTCAAGATGGTTCACGCGCAGCTTTACCCGCTTGGGCTAAGTTCATGGCAGCAGCTCATGATACTTTAAATTATAAAAGAAAAAAATTTGAACGACCTGGTGGAGTCTTATCCATTAATATTTGTGCATCAACAAAAAATAAACCTACTAATTTGTGTCCTACTGAAAAAGAACTGTTTATTCGGGGCTCTGAACCTATTTCAGTATGCAAGGAACACAGGAGAAATTAATATTTATTTTTTAAAAAATTTTTGAAATGGATTTATATTAATTTTTAATGGGGGCTGTTCCCTAACTGTATATATAAGTAAATAACTACCAATTAAAAATAAAATGGCGTTTGGCCCCCAAACACCGACAAATGGGGATAAAATATTTCTATCTGCTAAATCTTCCCCCCCAATCATTAAAATGTAATAAACCAAGAAAAACCCCCAAGATAATCCAATTGCTATTGTAAAACCGCCCTTTCTGAATAAAACACCTAATGATGCCCCTGTCAAAATAAAAAGAATACAAGCTACTGGTAGAGAGAACTTTTTATGAAATTCTACCAAATATTTATTATTGGACTTTGAGTAGCTTCTTAAAAGATTGTATTCATTTCTTAACTGTCTTCTTGCAATATCAATATCTTTTTCCTTTCGATAAATTTCACTCTCTATTTTTGATGTATCTGACTTAAAGTTTTCTAAATATGAATTTAAAATTATTTCAGAGGTTGAAAAATCCAATGGCACTAAACTATCAATACCAGTCCTTACAAAGGCTTTTCCAATTCTTGACTTAACAATATTTATTCTATCAAACATATCTTTTCGTTTATTTTTTATCATACCTAAAGTCATTTCTCTATCGGATCTGCTTGTAGTATCTCTCCTACTAAGGAAAAGATCATCTGCGGGAATCGTGATTTTATGCTTTGTGAACTCTATTCTTCTGTAATTAGAATAATCTTTGACATCCAGTTCATGAATTTCCCCATCAAAAAGATCTAATACTATGGCATCATCAATCGTAGAAAGCTTCCCAGTTTTTGAATAAATGCTAGTTTGTGTATTGGAGCTACCTTTACTAAAAATTCTCACCTCTTTAAAGACATCATCTTCTTTATCTTTTATTATCATACTGTAGCTTGGAAGATCATCCATAAAGTAGCCTGGTTCAATATTCATATCTGGGCGTTTACGATAAATGTCGCCTGATAACATTCTTGCTTTAAAGTTCATCTCGGGCATTATAAATGCACTAAATAATATTAAAATACTCGCAATTATAAACCCGACAATGATTGCAGGCTTTATTATAGCCGTGAAGCTTATACCTGAAGAACGCATAGCTCCGATCTCATTATCCTCGGACATTTGACCAAAACTCATTAAAGCTGCAACTAATACTGCCATAGGAACCGCCAAAGCTGTTATCCATCCAAGATTTAAAAAGAGATATTCAAAAATTGTAGGAAGATCTAAACCTTTGCCTAAAAATCTATCTATAGCTCTAAGGAGAAATTGAGTAAAAAGAATGAAAACAATTACTAGCAGGGAAAAGAAAAAAGGGGTTAATAGTTGTTTAAGTATGTAACGGTTAAGTAGTCGCATGTATTAAATTACAAATAAAGTGCATAATTGACTCTTTGAATGATAAGTAATTTAATTAGTTCGAAAAAAATTCTTTTAGAAAGTTCTAATTAAAATCCTAATTTAGCTGGCTTATAAAGGGTGAAATAAATTTGTATGGTGGGTGTAGCTCAACTGGTTAGAGCACCGGTTTGTGGCACCGGAGGTTGTGGGTTCAAGTCCCATCACTCACCCAAAAATTTCGGGGTGTGGCGCAGTCCGGTTAGCGCACCTGCTTTGGGAGCAGGGGGTCGGAGGTTCGAATCCTCTCACCCCGACTTGAGAATAACTCTAAGTTATAGAGACAGAGCCCTTCAGAAATGAGGGGCTTTTTGTTTTATCAGATGTAATCAGATTTATACCCCAAATACACACAAAGGCACTACACTTTGGGGCACTACAAAGGCACTACACCCCCTATCCTTGCTAAATAATGTCAACTCAACCCAATCTCACAGATGCAAAAGCATAGGCTGAGGGGCATCGCATTATATAAGTGCGACCCATAAAAATTCTATCCTGATTTTTTCAACCAAATTCCCAACCACCAAATGAAAAACGATGGGGGGTAGGTATCTCTCAATATACACTAAATATGCATTCTATCGATAAATTATTTCATATTAAGAAAAATCACTTTAGATTTATTGCAACTTAGTTGCAATAAATTATTACCTATGTAATTATACTTCTTTTGCATCTAAAAGTAAATTGATAAAAAATAGGAGTTAAAATGACAATAGCATATGTTTTCAAAACGAGCATGGCAAGCACTTTCCAACTCAGTACAATGATATTGCCTCAATTGGAAGAAAATAATCATGGAGTAAAAGTAGCAGGAATGTTTTTCTTTGATGATAACATTTTTTGCCTTCAAAAAAATAATCCTGTTGGAGAAAGATTATCTAAAGTAGCTAAAGAAAATAATATTTTGTTAATGGTTTGTGACCAATGTGCAGTTAGAAGAGAATTAGCTGAGGGCACTTTTGAGCAATGTGGTAGTGGTGAAGTGAAGCCAAAAGGTTTAGTGGATGGTGTAGTTGCTGGTTGTTTTCCACAATTATATGAAGCATTAGGCTCTAGTCCGCCAGACCAAGTTATAACTTTATGATTAAAATTTAAAAACTTAATTAATAGTTATAAAAACACTCTTTTTTGATTTCCTTGATTAGTTCAAGTTTATAATGCTTAATCCATAGGCATACATTCTTATTCATCATTGGGTGGTGATTACAAAAATGAGGAAACAATCGTTTTTTACGATGGTAGACATCCACCTTGCCAAGGTGGATGTCGCAAGTTCGAATCCTCTCACCCCGACTTGAGAATAACTCTAATTTATAGAGACAGAGCCCTTCAGAAATGAGGGGCTTTTTGTTTTATCAGATGTAATCAGGTTTGTACCCCAAATACACACAAAGGTAACACCATTTGGGGCAACACAAGGGCAACCACACTTATATCTACTCATTTTTATAAAAAAAAAATAAATTGATATTTCTTTGAAGTTATTAACATTTATCACTTGAGATACATCATACTCTTTACAACGCGAAAACGATTTGACTTGATTTCATAAAAGTAGATTCCTGAGCTGACAGTTTCGCCTTTGAAGTTAGTAGCATTCCAATTAATTGATTTTTTACCTGGAGTTTGAAAACCGCTATAAACCTCTTTAACTACATTTCCTAAGATATCATAAATGACAATCTTTATGTTAGAGCCTTTTGCTAAACTGTAGTTGATACTCGTAACAGGATTAAAGGGGTTAGGATAGTTCGAAATGGAATATATGTTACTAGCTACGATTGGTTTTTCATTTTGAATTGATAGATCGGTTTTAACAGGAGCTAATTGTAATGTTTCACCGTTTGGTGTAGTAAGAATAAGTGCAAAAGTAGAATCTTGTTCATCTGGGCTCATGAATCCAGAAGCAACAACAACACCCGATCGACCTCCATAGGTATTGAGTGGAGCATCAAAGGATGCAACTGTATTGTCATCACCATGTGCTTTTACATCAATGGTATAGTTATCCGCTTCAACATTAACATAATCAGAATATGTTCCGTAAGATATGTTTTCAAACACCAAAGAGCCATTTGCATAAATATCAACTGCAGGAGCATCTGTAACACCATGCATTAACTTAATAGAGACGTTATCTTCGTTTGTAGCATTTAGGTTTAAACTTGATGACAACAAATTGAATGGTTTATTGTTATCACCTACAATTCCAAAAGCAGTAATGACATAAGATTCTGACTGTTCTAAATCCAACGCTAGTTCAGCTACCAAGTCTTCTCCGGTTGGAGCAATGCCTAAAACAGTTTTGGTGGGTAATTTTACTTGTCCAGTGCTAGACCTATAGGGGATTTGAGTTAGTGTAATTTCGCTATCAACATAGATGTCAATAACTTTGTAGGGAGAGTTGTGAATGATTTGAAGATTGGCGGTTTCTCGAACTACTTCATTAACAATAATAGTGCCTACCATTCCTTGACTAGCATGTGAGCCAATAGTACATATGTAGTCATAATTTCCAACTTTATTAAAAACTAGAATTCCAATGGTGCATGGGCCAGAACATGCAGGCAAACTTAGTGATTCGGGACCAGCAGTGACTGCTACATCGTGATAGCCACCTTGATTAACAAACTTAACAGTATCACCTTGTTCAATAGTTAAGCTTGATGGTTGATAATAATAGTTACCTGCATTTATGGTATGTAATTTCTGGGACTGCAGATTGCTTGTAGCAAATAAAATAAATAAAACATAAATCATTTCATAATCTCATAATTAATTAAACAACTTAATTATAATGAAATTAAAATTAAACTCTTCTTTAAAACGCTCAAAACGCTTATTTATATGCTCTGTAAA
>CACMQQ010000001.1 GCA_902615915.1 uncultured Fidelibacterota bacterium | reverse complement strand
GAAAAAATTTATGGATCCTAGTTTTCCAAATTTTACTGGTGGTTTTGTTGCTTCCTTTGGATACGAGTCTATTAGCCTGAATGAAAAAATTCCAGTTTATCCATTGGAAAAGGGAGATTTTCCTGAAGTTGTTTTAATGCTTTTTGAAACAATTTTTGTAATTAACGAAGAAAAAAATTCTTTAAGAATTTTTAATAACATCCAAATTGACCCAGGGCATACTTTAAAAACTAAAATCGAAGATTCAAAAAAAGTAATCAAGAATGCTTATAGCGCCTTGTTAAAAATGCCTATTGCGCCAAATAATAAAATATTTAAATCGAATCCCTCTTATTCAAATCATACCAAATTAGAATTTTGTAAAAAAGTAAATAAAGCAAAAGAGTACATCAAAAAAGGGGATGTATTTCAAATAGTTCTAAGTCAAAAGTTTGAAAGGGAGACAGAAGTAATTCCAAGTGAAGTTTTATTCGCTTTAAAAGAGATAAACCCTTCGCCATATCTTTTCCATTACAAGTTTGAAAATTTTAATATCATTGGCTCTTCACCAGAACTTCTAATAAAATCTATTAATGGCAAAATAAAGGTAAAGCCTATTGCTGGAACACGAAAAATGAGTTCGAGGAAAGATGAAAATAAAAAGATTGCAAAAGAACTACTTAAAGATGAAAAAGAAATGGCTGAACATTTAATGCTTATTGATCTTGGCAGAAATGATGTTGGCAGAGTCTCAAAGATTGGAACTGTTAATTTAATAAAAAAAATGGAGATTGAGTTTTATTCTCACGTAATGCATATAGTTTCTGAAGTTGAAGGTGAAAAAAACAATGATCTAGATTTTTTTGATATTTTTTTTAGTGGATTCCCTGCAGGCACAGTAACTGGTGCGCCAAAAATAAGAGCAATGGAATTAATAAATGAACTTGAGCCTTGCCGACGGGGATTTTATTCTGGTGGGATTGGATTGATTGATTATTCAAAAGATTTTGATTCTTGTATTGCAATACGCTCAATGCAAATTCATAAAAACAAAGCAACGTTTCAAGCAGGCGCTGGGATTGTATTTGATTCAATCCCAGAAAACGAATATCAAGAGTGCATCAATAAATTAATAGTCTTAGAGCGAGCTTTAACCATTGCTGAGCAAAGAAAGATATCTCTATGATTATCTTGATTGATAACTATGACTCCTTCACATACAATCTTTATCAATACATTGGAGAGATTGATAACAATATTGAAGTGTATAGAAATGATATGATTACAAGCGCTAAAATAAAAGAGTTAAACCCTACTCATATAGTCATCTCACCAGGTCCCGGTCATCCAGCGGATGCAGGCAACTGCCTAGAAATTATAAGAGATAATCATAAAGATGTGCCGATTTTAGGTATATGCCTTGGACACCAAGCAATAGGAGTGAGCTTTGGGGGGAACATTATTCAGTCAAAATCTATTGTTCATGGAAAAGTATCAACCATTAATATTTATCCATCAAAAATTTTTAATAATACAGATAAACAAATAAGAGTTGTACGCTACCATTCGTTAGTTATTGATAATTTAAACTTTCCTCCGTCGCTGACAGTAATAGCAAATTTAGAAAATGGAACAATTATGGGATTAGAACATGTGAAGTATCCAGTATTTGGTATTCAGTTTCACCCCGAATCAATCGATACACAATTCGGTAAAAAAATAATCAAAAATTTTTTGGAGCTTTAATTGAAAAAATATTTAGAAAAAATAATAAATGAAGAAAATTTATCAGTTGATGAATCAATGAGTTTAATGAGCATGATCATGGATGGCGAACTTAATCCCTCGCAAGTCACCTCCATTATCGTCGCCTTAAGATGCAAGGGCGAAAGCCTAAATGAAATTCTTGGCTTTGCTCAGGCCATGAGAAATAATATGAAAAAAGCTGCGATCAATGTTCCATCTATAGATATGTGCGGAACAGGGGGTGATTCCTTTGGAAGTTTTAATATTTCAACAGTTGCATCTTTTGTTGTTGCGGGCGCTGGGATACATGTAGCTAAACATGGAAACAGATCTATTAGTTCAAAATGCGGTTCAGCAGATGTTTTAGAAGAACTTGGAATTGATATTGATGTTTCAATTTCTAAAACAATTTTAAACATAGAAAAAAACAAGCTGGGTTTCTTATATGCTCCTAAATATCATCCAGCTATGAAATTCGCAGCTGAAGCTAGAAATTCAATAAAAATTAAGACAATCTTCAATCTTTTAGGACCACTCACAAATCCTGCAAATGCCCAAGCGCAATCCATGGGTATTTTCAATAAAGACCTCACTGAACAACAAGCTAAGGTTCTACAAAAGTTAGGCGTTAAAAGAGGAATGGTTTTTTGCGGATACGATGGATTGGATGAAATAACTATAACAACAAAAACAAGGATTAGTCTTTTTGATGAAAATAGCGATGTTCGTTCGTACGATTTTAATCCTGAAGATTATGGTTATAGAATCCACGGCAAAGATTCTATTCTTGGGGGATCTTCAAAGGATAATGCAAAAATTACAATTGACATACTTAAGGGAGAAAAAGGACCCAAAAGAGATGTAGTCATATTGAATGCTGCTTCTGGAATTATCGTTAGTGGATCCGCTAAGAATTTTAACGAAGCAATTTCTATTGCAAATCACTCTATCGACTCAGGAAAAGCTTATGAAGTATTAAAGAGTATATCAAAATGAACATTTTAAATGAAATATTAGAAAATAAAAAACGAGAAATATCTACTATGAATCATTTTGCATTGGATAAAAAAAAATATCCTAAGTATGATTTATTAAAAGCTCTCTCAACTAAGAATTTATCATTCATTGCAGAAATAAAACTTAAATCACCAAGCGAAGGGGACATTTTCCCCGAAGCCGATATTATTCAAATTGCTAAAGATTATCAAAATGCTGGGGCGTCAGCGATATCTGTTCTTACAGATAAGAAATTTTTTGGTGGTAGCTTAGAATTTCTATCAAAAGTGAAAACTAATGTATCTATTCCTGTTATTCAAAAAGATTTTATCATTGATCCTTCTCAAGTTGAGATTGGTATAAGTCATGGAGCAGATAGTTTTTTACTTATAGCTGAAGCTATCCCCAAAGATGAGATTGAAAATTTTAAAAAATTAATATCAAGTCGTGGATTAACACCCTTAATTGAGTTTCATTCTCTATCTAAAATAGATATCATTGAGGATTTAGCGCCACAAATTGTAGGAGTAAATTCAAGAGACCTAAGCTCAATGAAAACAAATATACATCATTTCGAAAAAGTTTTTGAATTTCTTCCATCTGAATCAATCAAGGTCGCTGAGAGCGGCTTAAAATCAATTGAAGATCTTAAGTACATCCAACAATTAGGCTATGATGCTGTTCTCATAGGCACATCGCTTATGAAATCTAAATCTCCAGGGAAGGCGCTGGAGAAAATGATAGAAGGATTTATTTAAATATGATACCAGTTAAAATTTGCGGGATAACAAATTTAAAGGATGCTATGCATGTTTCTGAAGCTGGAGCAAAAGCAATCGGCTTTATTTTTTATAACAAAAGCCCAAGATGCATTACAATTGATAGGGCATCTAAAATATCAAAAGAAATAAACAACATGATAAAAATTGGTGTTTTTGTTAATCCACATTTGGATCTTGTAAATGAAGCAATTAAAAAAGTCCATATTGATATTATTCAATTTCATGGCAATGAAACCGATGCATTTATTAACTCGTTTAATATTCCCAAAATCAAAGTAATTAAAGTCAAAGATAACATAGAGGATTTTTTTGAATTTAATAATACTTTGCTTTTTGATACTTATTCTAATACATCGGAAGGCGGAACAGGAAGAGCTTTTAATTGGAATCTCTTAAATCATTATAAAAAACAAAACTTTATTTTATCAGGCGGGCTTAACAATGGCAATATTTTGAAAGCAATTAGCACAGTAAATCCTGGCGCTATTGATATATGTAGCGGCTTGGAGAAAAAGCCAGGCCACAAATGTCACCAAAAAGTAAATGAGTTTTTTCAAAAAATTAAAAATACCAAAGAAACGGAGTTTGATTTTGCAAAATTATCTAACTAACTACAATTTACCTGATAATAAGGGTCATTTTGAAGAGTATGGGGGGAAATTCGTACCAGAGACTTTAATTCCTGCGCTTCATGAGCTAGAAAAAAAATATTTAATATCTAAAAAAGATGATCTTTTCCAAAAGGAACTAAGCACTTTATTAAAAGAATACTCTGGAAGGGAAACTCCTCTATATTTTGCTAAGAAAATTTCCGAAACGTTAAATACGAATATTTGGCTAAAGCGAGAAGATCTTAATCATACGGGAGCTCATAAAATTAACAATGCTTTAGGGCAAGTTCTCTTAGCGAATAGAATGGGCAAAAAGAGAATTATAGCTGAAACAGGGGCAGGCCAGCACGGGGTCGCTACAGCTGCTGCTGCTGCTAAGTTTGGTCTTAGTTGCAAAGTATATATGGGAGCTGAAGATATTGAACGGCAAAAACTGAATGTGTTCAAAATGAATTTAATGGGAGCAGAAATTATTCCGGTCCATTCAGGAAGTAAAACTTTAAAAGATGCCACCAATGAAGCAATTCGAGATTGGGTCACAAACGTAGAAAATACTTTTTATATAATTGGTTCATCTGTAGGGCCCCATCCTTATCCAATGATTGTTAGAGATTTCCAATCAATTATTGGAATAGAGACAAAAAAGCAATTCAAAGAAAAAACAGGAAAATCTCTTCCTGATAGATTAGTAGCATGTATTGGCGGAGGATCTAATGCATTAGGATTATTCTATCCTTTTATTGAAGACAAAGTTAGAATAATTGGAGTTGAGGCAGCTGGCAAAGGTTTAAATACTGAGCAACATGCTGCAACAGTAACAAAAGGTGAATTTGGAGTCTTGCATGGAGCAGCCTCATTAATTTTACAAAATGGCGATGGGCAAATTAATCTTCCCCATTCTGTTTCAGCAGGTCTCGATTATCCTGGAATAGGTCCAGAGCATTGCTATCTTAAAAAAATCAATAGAGTTGAGTATGTAAGTGCTACTGACGATGAAGCTCTTGAGGCATTTTCATGGATGTCAAAAATGGAAGGTATTATTCCTGCTTTAGAAACTGCTCATGCTATAGCATATATTAAAAAACTGAAAAATGTTAAAAATGAGGATATCATTCTGAACCTTTCGGGAAGAGGTGACAAAGATATAAATACTGTTGCTAAGGAGTTAGGTATACATCTATGAATCGAATAAGAAATTTATTTAAAAAAGACAAAGATAAGCTCATAGTTTTTCTAACTGCAGGCTATCCTGAGATCAACAGCACAGAAAAACTTGTTTTGGCAGCTGTAGAATCTGGAGCGGACATGATTGAAATTGGAATACCTTTTTCAGACCCTCAGGCAGATGGGCCCATAATACAAAAAGCAAGTGAAAAGGCTTTAAGCAATGGTATTACACTTGATATTATTTTTCAACAGGTAAAATCAATTAGAAAAAAGACTAATATTCCAATCTCGTTGATGGGTTATTACAATCCAATTTTAAAAAGAGGGATAGATAGGTTCTTAGCAGATTGTGTTGTGAATGAAATTGATGGAATCATTTTACCAGATCTGCCATATGATGAAGGAAAAGAATTTTGCAATAAAGCTAAACAATTAGGGATTTCTCCAATTTTGCTTGTCGCACCTAATACGTCAAATAAAAGGATTGAGGAAATTTCTAATTTATCAAATGATTTAATATACGCTGTTAGCATTCTTGGAATTACTGGAAACGACTTAAGCTCAAAAAAAGAACTAATTAAATATTTAAATCGAGTTAAAGCAAATAGTTCATGTCCATTTATTGTTGGCTTTGGAATTAAAACTAATGATGATGTCAAATGGTTCAACAAATATTCAAATGGGGCTGTTGTCGGATCGCATATTTTAAATCATATTAATGCTGATGAAGATTATGTTTTAAGAGCTAACGAAATTATTAATTCTCTATCTAAAAGTAGCTAAAAATGAAAAAATGGAAATTTAATAGTTGGGAAAATTTTGAGGCTAAACATTTACCTGAATACAATGATAAAAATTTGCTTGATGAAGTAAAAGCTCAAATATCCAGTTTTCCTCCACTCATTTTTCCTGGTGAAGTAGAACAGCTAAAAAAGGATTTAACTAGCGCATCATTAGGCAAAGGATTTATTCTTCAAGCAGGTGATTGTGCTGAAAGCTTCACAGAATTTAATGCTGATAATATCAAGAGTACTTTTCAAATAATTCTTCAGATGGGAATAATTCTTACTTCAGCTATCAATCTACCCGTGACTAAAATTGGTCGAATTGCTGGCCAATTTGCAAAGCCAAGGTCAAACAAAAATGAAACTAAATCTAACCAACAATTAGAGAGCTATAAAGGTGATATCATTAATGATGTTGAATTTGATTTTAACAAAAGGAAACCTGATCCATCAAGAATGTTAAAAGCTTACTCGCAAGCTGCGTCCACTCTAAATTTGCTGAGAGCTTATTCTAGTGGAGGGCTTGCTGATCTAAAAAATGTAAATAAATGGAATATGGGTTTTATAAATAACAAAGCATCTAGCCAGCGCTACAAAAAAGTGGCGATAAAAATCAAAGAATCATTAGAATTTATGAATGCCTTAGGCATTAACAGCGATAACACTCCTCAATTAAAAGAAATCAATTTCTACACATCGCATGAAGGCCTGTTGCTGCCATATGAAGAAGCACTGCTAAGAACAAGCCAAGATAGTGAAGAAATATATGCTACATCAGCACACATGATTTGGATAGGAGATAGAACACGATTTAAAGAAAGTGCACACGTTGAATTTTGCAGGGGATTAGCAAATCCAATTGGGATCAAATGTAGTTTTAATACCGATATTGATGAGCTTTTAGAAATAATAGATATACTAAACCCTTCAAATGAAAATGGAAAAATTATTTTAATTGCGCGATACGGGTACAAATTAATTGAAAAATACCTTCCTGATTTAATTAAAAGGATTAATCAAGAAGGAAAGAATGTTTTGTGGTCATGTGATCCAATGCATGGAAATACAACTAAAAGCAGTGACGGTATTAAAACCAGATCATTTGAAAATATTCTAAATGAAGTTAAGAAAAATCTCAGAATTCATAAGAGCGAAGGCTCTATTGCAGGAGGAATTCACCTTGAAATGACCGGTCAGAATGTTACAGAGTGTACAGGGGGCATTGATAATATTACTGAAACTAATCTTAGTCTAAGATATCATACTCATTGTGATCCGAGGTTAAACGCAAGTCAGTCCATAGAGATGGCTTTTCTGATTGCAGATGAGCTTATAAATGAAAATTGATGGCGAAATAACACTGCCCGGAGATAAGTCAATATCGCACAGATCTCTAATTTTCGGAGCATTGACAAGTGGCACATCTAAATTATTCAACCTTTCAGATGGGGAAGATGTTAAATCTACAATATCTTGTTTAAAAGATTGTAATGTAAAGATTGTTGAAAAAAAAAATTATACTACTGTAAATGGAAAAGAATATTCTAAGCCCAATAAAACTCTACACTGCAGAAATTCAGGAACAACAGCAAGGCTTCTTGCTGGATTTTTAGCTAATAGGAAAATTGATGCTACGCTTGTTGGCGATAAGTCATTATCTAAGAGACCAATGCATCGAATAATTAAGCCACTTAGAGAAATGGGGTCGATTATTGAAAGTAATGATAATTTTTTGCCAATCAAAATTAAGGCAAACACTTTGCACGGAATTGATTATCAAAGTCAAATATCAAGTGCTCAATTAAAATCATGCATTCTTATTGCTTCTCTTAACGCAAATACCAAAACAACTTTTACAGAACCATATTTATCAAGGAATCATACCGAGCTTTTACTAAAAAGTTTAGGGGCTAAAATATATACAAAAAAGAACCGAGTTGAGATTATGCCTTTTCAAAATTTAAACGCTTTTGATATTAAAATTCCAAGTGACATATCTAGTGCTTCTTTTTTTATAACTGCAGCATTATTAATGCCTGATTCAAAGCTTTATTTTAAAAATATTCTTCTAAACGAAACACGATTAGGGTTTATTAAAATATTAAAAAAAAATGGAGCAGATATTTCTACTAGCACTGAAAAAATTGTGCATGGCGAAAAGGTTGGTAATTTGACCATTAACTATTCCACCATTAAACCATTTAAAATTAATAAAGAAAAAATACCTTCAATGATTGACGAAATCCCCTTGTTGGCAATACTGGCAACAAAAGCAAAAGGAATTTCAATTGTAAGAGGGGCAAAAGAGTTGCGGTATAAAGAATGTGATAGAATAAAAGCAATTTGCCAGAATCTAAAAAGAATGAATGCAAAAGTAAAAGAGCTTGAAGACGGCTTTATTGTTGAGGGGCCAAGCGATTTAGAGCCAAGAAAAATTCATACATTTAATGATCACCGAATAGCCATGGCATTTACGGTCCTCAATAAATCATTAAATGGTACATATTATTTAGACAATACAAATTGTATAAAAATATCCTATCCAAATTTTATTAAAGACATGAATTCGTTGATGCAATGAAAAATTTTTCGTTAATTGGAAATCCATTATCTCACTCCATAAGTCCATTGTTACATAGTTCAATTTTTTATCAACTCGGACTCGATCATTCTTATGAATTAAAGGAATTGAAAAAAGAAGATTTAGAAAGTTTTGTAAGTAGAAATAGATACTTTGGATACAATGTCACAATTCCATACAAAAAAACAATATTCAATTATATTAATAATTTTGAAAATTCGTGCGAAGATATAGGTTCAACAAATTGTATTTTTAAAGGTAAGGGGTATAATACAGATTGGAAAGGCTTTGTTCTTTCGCTTAAAAAAAACAATATCGATGTAAGTCAGAGAAAGTGCGCTATCATTGGGGCAGGTGCAACTGCAAAATCTATTGCATATGCGCTTATTGAACTACGTTGTAAATCCATTTCAATTTATAATAGAACACATGAAAATAGAATTTCATTGGAAAATTGGATAAGATTTAAAATCAAAACATATAATACGAAAAATTACGATATTATTATAAATAGCACTTCTTTAGGTATGTGGCCCAACATTCTTGAATCTCCAATGATCAGGTTTATTACATCAAAAGACCAAATATTTTACGATGTTATTTATAATCCAATTAAAACAAAATTCTTAAAAGAGGCACAAGAAATTGGAGCGAAAACTTTAAATGGTATAGATATGTTGATTTATCAAGCAATTTTATCAAATGAGATTTGGTTAGGAAAAAAATTATTACATCAAATCAATTTTAATGATATAAAAAAAAGTATTATGGAGAAAATATGCTAGAAAGAATAAGATTTTTAACCGCAGGAGAATCCCATGGAAAAGGGCTATTGGGGATTATAGAGGGCCTTCCGTCAAATATTAAAATCACTGAAACTTACGTTAAACAACATCTTAGTAGAAGGCAAAAGGGCCATGGTAGGGGCGGCAGGATGAAAATCGAAGATGATTTTGCAGAATTTATAGGAGGAGTGAGATATGGCGAAACACTTGGTGGTCCTATCGGTCTTCAAATTAAGAACAAGGATTGGGAAAACTGGAAAGATGTAATGAACCATAACATTCCTGAAAAACCTTCAAAGCCAATTACTATGCTAAGACCAGGACATGCAGATCTCGCAGGCTTACAAAAATTTGGCATGAATGACATAAGAAATATTTTAGAAAGATCTAGTGCCAGAGAAACCACGATGAGGGTTGCATTAGGCTCTTTCTGTAGAAAAATGCTAGAGGATATCGGAATTGAAATTGGTAGTAGGGTGGTACAGATTCATAACATAAAAGATATTCAAGATATTGAAACGAACCAAACTCCAAATCAAATTAGCAATTTGGCGGACAAATCACCTGTTAGATGTATTAATAAAAGTAAAGAAAAAGAAATGATGGCAATAATTGACAAAGCAAAAAAACAAGGTGATTCTGTTGGAGGTACCTTTGAATTAATAGCTGATGGTCTTCCATATGGTCTTGGCTCACACACACAGTGGTACAAGAAAATACAAGCAAGATTAACAGGTCTTTTAATGAGCGTAAACGCATTCAAAGCGGTTGAAATTGGCTCGGGAAATGAAATGTCATCTAAATTTGGAAGCGAAGTGCACGACGAAATTGAATACATGAATAATCGATTTACTCGCACGACAAATAATGCTGGTGGCATTGAGGGTGGGATGACCAATGCCCAACGCGTACTCGCTTGGGTTTCGATGAAACCAATTTCAACACTGGTTAAGCCTTTAAATTCTGTAGATTATTTAACTAAAGAGCCAAAAAAAGCTTTTAAAGAGAGAGCTGATTCATGTGCAGTCCCAGCAGCATCAATAATTTCGGAAAGTATGATGTGCATAGTATTAGCAGATGCTATATTAGAAAAATTTGGGGGTGACTCAATGAGTCAACTTAAAATGCATATGAACTCAACTGCTAAATATTAATGAATTATTATTTAATTGGCATGATGGGTTCAGGAAAAACAACAATTGGAAATTTATTATCAAAAAAACTTGACCATAATTTTTTTGATATTGATCAAATTATTGAAAAGAACTATAAAACAACTATTTCTAATTTTTTTGAAATCTATGGTGAGAAAAAATTCAGAGACACAGAATCATCAATGCTAAAAAAGCTTAATGGTGGGATCATCTCATGTGGGGGAGGAATTATTCTTAACAATGACAATATTTCATTTATGAAAGATAATGGAATATGTATTTTATTGAAAGCATCCACCAATACTTTAAAATCAAGAATTAGTTGTAATAACTCTAGACCATTATTAAAACAAGATGAAGATAAAACTAAAATCGATACAATATGGAAAGAAAGAAGAGAAAAATATTTATATGCCGCAGATTATGAATTTAATACTGATCAAAAAACCCCTGTTCAAATAACCTCCAAAATAATCGAAACAATATTTTTATGAAAAAGATAGAACTCAAATTAGAGAATAATACTTATGAGATAATTATAAATAGTGATATTGCTTTTGAAATCAGCAAAGAGCTAAAAAAAATTAAAGACATTAGAAATATTGTTATCATAACGCAACAGGCTATTTATAATCTATATAGTAAAATTTTAAAAAAAGTCCTTCATGAAAATGGTTTAGAATTTCATTTTATAATTCTTGACGACAATGAAAATGCTAAAAGCTTAACCACCTTTTCCAAAGTAATAAATAGTTTAATTGAATTTAATTGCAACAAATCATCGATAATATTTGCATTTGGGGGAGGGGTTGTTGGTGATCTTTCGGGTTTTGTAGCATCTACCTATATGCGTGGAATATCATATTATCAAATCCCTACTACATTTTTATCGATGATTGATTCATCCATTGGGGGGAAAACTGCCATAAATACAGATAGAGGTAAAAATTTAATCGGAACTATATATCAACCAAAAAAAGTTTTTATAAATCCGAATTTTATGAACTCTTTGCCTTTGAGAGAAATTAGCTCTGGCATGGGGGAGCTAATTAAATATGGTTTGATTTGGGATGAAGATTTTTTAAATGATGTATTAAAATATGGTAAGAATAAGTCTCAAAAAAATATTAGTTATTTCATTTATAAATCCTGTCAAATAAAATCACAAATTGTTGAAAAAGATGAAAAGGATAAAGGCTTGAGAAAAATTTTAAATTTTGGACACACGATTGGACATGCGTTAGAGAGCTATTTTGGATATGAAACAATAAAGCATGGGGAATCGGTTGCTTTGGGAATGATTTGTGAATCTTGGATCTCTAAAGAAATGGGATTGATAGAGTCAAAAACCTATGAATCAATTCATAGATCTATAACTTCTTTAAGTTTGCCTAAAATAAACAAAATTAATAAGAAAAAGTTTTACGATTTCATTTTAAAAGATAAAAAACACCAATCAAAAAAACTAAATTTTGTTTTGTTAAAAGGAATAGGAAAACCCGTTATTGATATTAATGTCCAAAAAAATTTGATATTAAAATCATTGGATGTGATAATATGTTAATATTAATAATCAATGGTCCAAACTTAAATCTATTAGGAGTTAGAAACCCTGAACAGTATGGAAAAGAATCGTTAACTGATATTGAAAAGTGGATTAAAAAAAATGCAACGCCAAAGATAAAAAAAATTATTTTTTTTCAGTCTAATCACGAAGGAAAAATTATAGACATAATACATGAGCTATATAAAAAGATAGATGGAATTATAATTAATCCAGGAGCATTAACACATTACTCATATTCTTTGAGAGATGCTATTGAATCAGTTCAAACCCCCACCGTTGAAGTACACCTATCTAACATTATGGATAGAGAAAGTTTTAGAAAAACATCTGTTATTAAAGACATATGTATAAGTCAAGTTTTTGGTAGAGGGAAAAAAGGGTATTTAGATGCGATTAATATTCTGTGTGAATATAAAGAGAATCAATTATGATAATCTTGAATTGATTTAACGCTATAATCATCTTTATGGCTAACCGCATCTACTGCTGCATTTGCTGCCGATAAAGTAGTGATAGCAAGAATGCCTTTTTTTATACAAGCTTTCCCAATTGCCTCTTCATCAAATCTAGATTGCGCCCCTAATGGAGTGTTTATTACTAAATTTATCTCTCCATTTTTAATGCCATCAACAACATTGGGCCTACCTTCTCCGACCTTGTAGATTCTTTCAGTGTTCATTCCATTTTCGTTTAATAGAATTGAGGTTCCTGCTGTGGCAATTATTGTAAAGCCCATATCATTTAATTTTTTTGCAATTGGTATCATTGCTTTTTTATCACCATCATTCACCGATATAAAAACTTTGCCGTTTTTTGGCAGGTTGTTTCCAGCGCTAATAGACGCTCTCAAAAAGGACTCGCCCATTGTTTTTGATATGCCCATAACCTCTCCTGTAGATTTCATTTCTGGACTCAAGAAAATTGACTCTTCAGGAAATTTGTTAAATGGGAGAACAGCTTCTTTTACAGCAATATGTTTGTAATATCTCCAATCTTTTAATTTAAAATCATTTAACTTGGCTCCTCCTGCTATCTGGGCTGCTATTTTTGCTAGAGGAGTATTAGTAGTTTTACTTACAAATGGAATGGTTCTACTAGCTCTTGGATTTACCTCAAGTACATATACTTTTTTATTTTTATAAGCAAATTGAATATTAATCAATCCTTTTACTTTTAATTTTAAAGATAATTGTTCTGTTATTTTTTTAATTTCATCGAGTGATTGATTGCTAATTTTATACGGTGGTAAAACGCAGGCTGAATCTCCTGAGTGAATTCCTGCTTCCTCAATATGTTGCATGATAGCTCCAATGTGAACAGACTCACCATCACATAGGGCGTCTACGTCAAATTCAAATGCATCTTCTAAAAACTCATCTATTAAAATTGGATGTCCTTCTGTCACATCTGCGTTTCTAGAGATATATTCAACCAATTGCTGACGCGAATACACAATTTCCATCGCTCTTCCTCCCAGAACGTAGCTTGGCCTAGCTAAAACGGGATAACCAATATTTTCAGCAACGCTTACAACTTCGTCAAGTGTTCTTCCAGTGCCATAACGAGGACATTCAACATTTAATTCATCAACAATTTTCCCAAATTTTTCTCTATCCTCTGCAAGGTCGATACTCTGAGGTGATGTTCCTAGAATGGGAACTCCTGCCTGCGCTAACTTCATAGCGATCTTAAGTGGGGTTTGGCCACCGAACTGTATTAAAACCCCATCTGGTTTTTCGAACTCAACAATATTTAGAACATCCTCAAAGGTAACAGGCTCAAAATACAATCTATCAACCAAATCAAAGTCGGTACTTACTGTTTCAGGGTTACAATTAATCATAATAGTTTTATAACCCTCCTTCTTCAAACCAAACACTGCTTGCACGCAACAATAATCAAACTCAATACCTTGTCCTATCCTATTAGGACCTCCTCCTAAAATAATTACTTTTTTTCCTTCTAGTGGTTCAATTTCATTTTCTTGGTCATAAGTTGAATAACAATATGGGGTCTGAGCTACAAATTCTGCTGCGCAAGTGTCTACGACTTTATATGAAGGTAAGATTTTTTTCTTGATGCGCTCTTCTCTAATTGAATTTTCAGACTGATTTCTGTATCTAGCTATTTGACTATCAGAAAACCCATTTTCTTTAAGCTTTCTAATAGAATCATCATCTGTCATTAATGATAATCTTTGGATATGGTTCAAAAACCAAGGATCGATCTTTGTGATTTCATAAATTTCTTCTAATGATTTTCCCTCAATAAGAGCTTCTCTAATCTTTAAAAGTCTAAAACTGGTTCCATACTGTAATTTTGATAAGTCAAGTGGTCTAGCGCGATGAATATCTGGGTCATTTTCAGTTGGAGGTTTTGCTTCCAATCCATCAATTCCAACTTCAAGCGAACGATAAGCCTTTTGTAAGGACTCCTGAAAAGTTCTACCAATAGCCATAACCTCACCGACGCTCTGCATTTGAACGCCTAAATGACCAGACGCTGAAGGGAACTTTTCAAAGTCAAATCTTGGGACTTTTGTAACAACATAATCAATAGTGGGCTCGTAAGCAGCAAGAGTTTTGCCAGTAATGTCGTTTTGCAATTCATCCAAAGTAAAACCAACCGCTAGCTTAGCAGCAACCTTTGCTATAGGAAACCCAGTTGCTTTTGAAGCTAAAGCTGATGATCTGCTTACGCGAGGATTCATCTCTATGATAATACATCTACCATTTTCTGGATTTACCGCAAACTGAACATTTGATCCCCCAGTTTCCACTCCTATGGTTCTCAAACACTGAATAGACCAGTTGCGCATTTGTTGATATTCCTTGTCAGATAAGGTCATCGCAGGTGCTACTGTTACAGAATCTCCGGTGTGCACTCCCATTGGATCAATATTTTCAATGGAGCAAACAATGATAGCATTATCAGCATTATCGCGAATCACCTCTAATTCGTATTCTTTCCAACCAAGCAAAGATTCTTCAATTAAAACTTCTGTAATAGGGCTAGCATTCAATCCATTTTCTACTAACTGTTGGAACTCCTCAAAGTTATAAGCAACCGATCCACCAGTTCCTCCTAGAGTGAATGATGGTCTAATGATAATTGGAAATTGTATAGAATCAAGCAATGCATTAGCCTCTTCCCAAGTATGAACAAATCCTCCTTGAGCTGTATCAATACCGATTTCATCCATTGCTTTTTTAAAAAGTTCTCTATCTTCTGCTTTTTCTATTGCATCAACCTGTGCACCAATTAGTTTTATGCAATGCTTGTCAAGCAAACCGCTTTTTTTAAGATCCATTGCTAGATTAAGAGCTGTTTGCCCACCAACGGTTGGCAATATCGCATCTGGTTTTTCTTTAATAATAATTGATTCAAGATAATCAACTGTTAGAGGCTCAATATAGGTTGCATCAGCTAAATTAGGATCGGTCATTATAGTTGCCGGATTTGAATTAACTAAAACAACTCTATAGCCTTCCTCTTTTAAGGCTCTAGTGGCTTGAGTCCCGGAATAATCAAACTCACATGCTTGACCAATGATAATTGGACCTGCACCGATAATTAGAATTGAACTTATGTCATCTCTTTTAGGCATTCATCATCTCAATAAATTGATTAAATAAGTATCTGCTGTCATGCGGACCAGGGCTTGACTCCGGATGATACTGAACAGAAAAAGCAGGAATATCGATACAACGAATTCCTCCAGAGGTATTGTCATTTAAATTAATATGAGTAGAAATCACGTTAGGAGGCAACGAATCGAGATCAACCGCAAATCCATGATTTTGGCTCGTTATCTCAACTGTATTTTTTTCATTGTTTCTTACTGGATGGTTTATGCCTCTATGTCCAAATTTCAATTTAAAAGTTGATGCTCCAAGCGCAAGAGCTAATATTTGGTGTCCCAAACAAATACCAAATAATGGAACCTTTCCTAATAATTTTTTAACAGTTTCAATTCCATAAGTAACAGCAAGAGGATCACCAGGCCCATTACTCAAAAAAACACCATCTGGTTCAAATGAAAGAATATCCTCCGCTTTAATGCTGGCTGGAAAAACTGTAAGCTCGCATCCTGAATCTGATAGAAGGCGTAAAATATTTTTCTTAATACCAAAATCAATAACAGCAACTTTGTATTCCCCTTTTCCTGGCCATTTATATTTTTTTTGAGTTGTAACATCTTTCGCTAAATCCAACCCATTCATATCTGGAGATTTTTTCAATTTTTTTTCTAAGCTTTGTATGTTTAGATCATTAGATGAGATGATACCATTCATTGCACCTTTGTCTCTTATGTGCCTTGTTAAAGAACGAGTATCAATTTCTTTAATACCAACAATTTTATTTTTTTTAAGATATTCACCTAAGGATTGGGTGGATCTCCAATTCGAAGGATTAATAGTTTCCTCTTTTATTACAAAGCCCGCTACTTGAATGTTTTCAGATTCAATATCTTCTTCGTTTATTCCATAATTTCCAATATGAGGAGATGTCATTGTTACAATTTGTTTACAATAGGATGGATCTGTTAAAATTTCTTGGTAGCCGGTCATGCCTGTATTAAAGCATACCTCGCCAGTGGTCTCTCCTTGATATCCAAAAGATCTTCCTACAAATGTCCTGCCATCTGCTAAGAGTAGGATTGCTGAATTTGACTTACTCAATTATATAAATCCATTATTTTTTTGTTAAAGACCAAGACCCGTCCCAATCTTTTCCTGGGGGGTTTTCTTTATAATATTCGCATCGTGGAATGTAAATCCTGCTTGGGTTTGTTTTTCTTCCGGGGAACATATCTTCAAGCTTATCAGAGGCTTTAAAGGCTTTTATAGCTTTATCCCATTCTTGGTTTCTATATAATTCCAAAGCTTTATTGTATGCAGGAAGCAACTTATCATATCCTGGGGGGATCTTGTCCTTTTCGCTTATGAGTTCAAAAACTTGCGCTGGTTCTGTTTTTCCCATTACAATAACGTAATCTAAATCTCGCCAAATAAATTTATCTTTACATGCTTTATAGGTTTCTTCAGCTACCTGAATATAAACTCCATACTGTTTTGCAGAAGCTTCCAGTCTTGCTGCTAAATTCACTGTGTCTCCCATCATAGTATAATTCATTCTCATGGTAGAGCCCATATTACCTGTTACTAATTGGCCAGTATTTATTCCAATTCTATTTTGCATATTGTGAACAATTTCGGGCCATCTGTCACCCTCAGCTTGCCATTTGGTTCTTAATTCAGCTAATCTTTCTTGCATTTTAACTGCAGTTAAGCAAGCCCAGTATTCATGATCATCAACTGGCGCTGGGGCTCCATAAAATGCAACAATTGCATCTCCGATATATTTATCAAGCGTTCCTTTGTTTGACAATAAAATATCTGTCATCTCAGTTAAATAATCATTTAAAAGCTCAACAAGATCTGGTGCTGATAATTTTTCAGAAAAACCAGAAAAGCTTTGAATGTCTGTAAAAAATGCTGTGTGATAACCCTCTTCGCCACCTAAAGAAGGCTGCTCTTTCGCTTCGTACATTTGATCAATTAGTTCTGGAGATATGTAAGTACTGAAAGTATTTTTTAAAAAACGTTTATCCTTTTCAGCGCCAAAATAATTGTATAGGAAAATACCACCGAAAGTAAATCCCATAGAAAAAATGGGACGAATTATTTCCCACATTTCTAAGTGATTAAAAAATTGATAGTAAGTAAAAATAATCCAACCAACGATTCCTATGACTGGTATTGGAATTGCGAATAGTGGTTTCTTAGGAAAGCTAATTAATGCACCTATGGCTAAACAAATCAAAAGAATGGATACAAACGTTTCTGATTGAGTTTTTTTAGTGATGAATTCATTTTTCAAAAGACTTTGCATCACATTTGCATGGATTTCTACTCCAGGGAATGTTTCCATGACTGGGGTATTTCTTAAGTCGAACAATCCAGCAGCAGATGTTCCTATGATTGCAACTTGGCCATCCCAATATTCTGGTGGCAACATATCAGGATCCATGCAATACATATATGGCAGATAAGTAAATGCAAAAGCTGGTCCCCAAAAATTAACATACATTCTACCTTGATCATCAATGGGAATTTCTCTTACCACCGTTTCAGTGGTATCAATCAACCGAAGAATATTATTATCAAAATCGTAGTCTAAACCACCATCCCTTTTAATACCCAAAATATCCATAGCAGCTGACATGACTAAGCTGGGATAAACGTGATCTGGTCCCTCAAAATAAAATGCCGTTGGAGCGCGCCTTGTGACACCATCTTCATCTTGAGGAAAATTAGGAGATCCAGTTCTTACAGCGGCAGATAATAATTCTAAATGGGTATTGCCGATTCTTTCCCCTTTAGGTAGTTTATATTTCTTTTCTTGCGGAATGCCATATATGATGTGATTCTCAAAATTTGTATAGCCCGCAGGTTCTGCTTCCATTTTATACAAAAACTTTAGTGTGTCTTCCTGTTCAAAGACCATACCATGATAAGTATTTTTTGAATTTTTGGTAGCAGTAACAAACTTTTTCGGATCATTACGAACTAAAAACTGATCTGTCGCATCAGCCAACGAACTATTGGAAGGTCTAGATTCTGATACGATCGCATTCACTAAATCAAAATTATAAGTATTTTCCTTGTCAAAAATAATATCAAATAAGATAGCAGCAGGATTTCCCGATGATACCGTTTCAATTAATTGACCATGATACGCTTGGGGCCAGTTTTGATATCTTCCAAGACCACCTTCATCAGTTGGTGAAATAGAAAGTTCATCGATGTCAATCACAACTACATCCTCAATAGAGCCTTCTTCAATAGGTGCGGTGCGTGCACGAATTCGAGCATCATAGGATAAGAACTCATACCGATCAAGCAGTCTTTTAATAATGGGAATTTCATATGAAGCTAAACCAAAGAATAATGAAACAAGCAATCCAATCACTAACCCAGCGCCAACTCTTTTAAATAAATCTGTTAGTATACTAAAAGAGGACTCAATACTTAAGTCCTCTATATTATCTAAGATTTTTTTCAAAGATTATTTTCCATTCTGTGCATCTAATTCCTTATTCCATTTTACAAAATCAAGCCCATCATC
Source organism: uncultured Fidelibacterota bacterium (assembly GCA_902615915.1). GTDB lineage: Bacteria > Fidelibacterota > Marinisomatia > Marinisomatales > TCS55 > TMED144. Next base: position 267,516 of record CACMQQ010000001.1, on the reverse strand, counting down.
TTCGACTTGATCAAATTTGAACATGGAATACTTGCCGTCCTTTCTAACATTGATCTGCATACCTTCTACTAAGCTTACCCAATCCTCAAGCGAAACCTCATATGGGCCAGCAACTTGCGTTGGTGCTTGAATCTCTGTCACAGGGCCCAATTTAAATCTTGGAGCTCCTCCTTGTGGTTGAAAGCCTTGCCTACGCTGCTGATCTCGAGCTTCACTGACATTGCTCGCTGCATTTACGTCAACCTTGCCATCATAGACTAACACAGAGCTTTCATCGTTTCCTGCTTTAGCTCTATAAGTTGTGCCCCTTATTGCGGCTACTGCTGTGGGGGTTCTGACCGCTACATTCTTTTTTTCACCAAAGGCTGCTTTTGCTGCAACCCAAGCATCACCTTTTTTTAATGTAGCTCCAAAACTTTTCTCCATCGGTTTAACATTGGCTTCCGTAATCTCAAGCTCGGAATTCTCTCCAATCCTTAACTTTCCCCCTCCAACTAATGTGATCTCGCATCTTGATTTAGCCAAAGTTTTGACAACATCCTTTTCCTGGATTGACATTCTTGGCATAGCGCGCTTGAATTCTCCAGTCCCTCCTTTTTGAACCTGAACTCTACCAAGGGGAAGAGATATCTTACCAAACTCTTTTTGAGCAGAAATATTTGTTAAAAGAAAAGTTGATACTAAAAGAAGGGACTTGATTGGAGATGTATATAAATTATTCAAATTAAATCTTTAGATTATGCAATATTTATAGTAGAAAAGATAACGTTTATAAACTCCGATTGGCAATAGGATATAAATAATTATTTCAACTTATTTTAACAATATATGAAAAGACTTCAAATTCTTCTGACAGCTTTTTTATTTGCAAGCTGTATTGAATATTCTGAAACAATGTGGATCAATGAAGATGGCTCAGGTCAACTTTCAGTATACGCAAGTATCGATAAAAACCTTCTATCATTAACTGGCGGTTTAACTAAGTATGTGAACACCATCAATACGGTTGTTAATAACCTCGATATAGTCAAAGATACGGTAAGAAATTTTGTAACTGGTTTAGAAGGGATTGAATATGAAACCATAGATCTTTATACCAAAGGCAGTTCTATCAACATGGATGCATCAATTACATTTAATGCAGCTGAAGATCTTAATGAAGCAGTTTACTCCCTAAGTAGATACGGAATCAATATTTCCCGCGATATTAAACCATTCGATATTTCAATAAGCCCGTTGAATGAAAATGATCTTCTTTTTAAGAGAAAAGTGAATAGCGTTACTAACAATAGCTTAGAATCTATAAAAGAAGATTTGTATTTCAAGACCTTTGAATCCTTGCTTTCGATGTACAACGCAAACTTTACAGTCCATTTTCCCTATCCCATTACTGAAAGCAATGCAACCAATAACAAAGATTATGACAATACTACAGCTTCTTGGGATTTTTCATTGTCCTCTCTGTTGAATGATGTTCAAGCTATTGATGCGAAACTATCTAAGAAAAAGGAAGTTGTTGTAGCAAAAGTCGAAGAGCCGCAAAAAGAGATTGGATTGATTGAAAAAACAAAGAAGATTGTTGAACGTGTATGGTCCATGACTTCAATTTTAATTGTCATTACAGTTGCCATGATTGTTCTTTTCGCGCTTTTTTCTATACGCTTTAAAAGATAATTATTATTCTATTTCTTCAGCTTCCTCGACTTTTTTTCGAAAGATAAATGCTATCGCTTTATTGAACCAACTTTTCAAAAGTTTAATAAGTTTGTTTTCTTCAACGTTTGCTGTCAATAGACCTGCTTTAATTAAAAGAGTATCGGATGGTTTCATGCCCGATAATTGTAAAGCAGCGATCTGAATATGGGGAATAAGACCATCAATTTCGCCAACATGCTGGCCAGTGCTTAAAAACTTGGTTGAATCATCTTTAACCATGATCAATTCTGCTTTTACACTACTGGAATCCCCCGAACTATCAAAAGATCCAGTGATCACATTTTTTACACCAACCAGTCTCCCCATCTCGATAGCACATGCTCTCGTTGCACATTCTGGTCTATCATAATTATATTTTTCAAGTACATCATAAACTTGATGCTGTTCTACCATTATAAATACACCGATACTATCAATATCATCCCAAAGTTTATTGTAAAGGATATTATATACATCTTCTGAAATGCCGGAGCTGTCAAAGTTCATGATAGCAAGAGTTGGCTTTGCGTAAAAACGACTCCGCTTTTGAGATGATCCTAATGAAACAAAAAAAATAAGCGCTATGAGAGCCTTTAGCTTGAAAGACCTTATCATTCTATTTCAATAAAATCATCTTTCGAGTTTTATTCAAGACAACGCCTCCATTGTTATCTCGAACCATAGCATGGTAAAGATATACACCAGAGGACACTCTCACGCCAAGATCATTCTTACCGTTCCAAATAAAATTATAATAGCCAGCAGCATGCTCTTTGCTGTTGACTAGGCGAGTGACCTCTTTTCCTGTCAAGTCATAGACTACAAGGTCTACTCTAGCATCCTCCTGCAAACTTAATCTAATTGAAGTTTGAGGATTGAAAGGGTTTGGATAATTCTGACTTAAAATAAATGCATCAGGATAAAGATTAACACCGTCATTATTTTCATTAACAAAATCGCGGGTTCCAATTACCAGCCTGAGGTCTTGTCTAATATGACCATCGCCATCAGAGCCAGAATTAGCAATTTGATACATATTTTCTATATCAAGACTGATCGCTTGTCTATTGGTTTTATTGATCAGGAACATGTCATATTCTTCCGGAACATAACCAAGACCATCAAAGACTACGTATGTTCGTTTACTATTAGTAGGAGCTACAACTTGCAGATCCCAGAATTGCCCTTCCTCTGTAGGTTTGCGAATATCAACTGCATACAAATCAGGCGCCTCTTCTCTATCTCTATTGTCAATTCGCAGCGAAACATGGCCACTCATCATCGGAGGCTCAAACTCATCAAGTCTATCATAACCATCTTCTGCAATGTGCATTACACCAACAGTGTTGTTTTCATCTTTAAGACCACCAGTAGTCGCAGAAATGTCAATGGTCCATTCATCGGATTGCAGGGGGAGATCTGCAAGAATGGGTTTTTTATCCGTATCCATCCAGAAATCCCAACCTCTTCCATCAATTAATATTTTATTAGCAGAGGAAGTTTTAACTATATAACCAACCCATGAGTTAAGATTATCATTGCCAATAAGTCGAGACCAACCACCATTCCACTCATATACTGAACCGACTTCGTCAATACCTTCTCCATTTTCCGTATATACTTGATTCATTGGAACTTCGAAGTCAAAGGGAATTCCAAAGAATTTCCATTTAGAAGCTTGCAAATCAATCTCAAAGGGAAGATCTGTTTTCGTTGAGGGATGACCGTCACCAAAATCAAACAGTGGAGGCTCACTGATTTTATCTTTATTCCAGATAAAGAAAAAAGCTTCACCCATTGACATATTATAAGATCTATCAGTTATTTCCTCATAGCCTTCATCATAAGCAAACAATCGCCAGTATTTTTTGTTAAAATCTGGATAACCAGCCTGATCCATTGTGCCCAAAATGATATCTAATACATTTGGAATTTCATATGGAAATGAGAAAAGCTGATAGTCTGATTCTTCATTTCCACCATAATCCTCAGCAACTAATGTTAAAGTTTGGTTCCCATTCACCTGAACAGAATGAAATGGTCTACCATCATAATCCGATGGCCATTTGCCGTAGTTACCAATATTATCAACAGATTCAATGAAATACTCTAAGCCTTGCTTTGGAATGTCTGAACCGGGAATATTCACTGTCTGATTTAAAAGATCTAGACTTATAAAACCGGACTGACTTCCCGATCTTCTATACATCAAACGTGATTCCATCACACCGGATGCATAATCAAAAAAATCTGCGCTAATTGTTGGAGAGGTAGTGCCTTGGTCAATCCTGTTTAAAGGGTTGTTGTGCACAATTTCAGGAGGGGTATGATCTACACCAAAAAAACCAGTATCAGAGAATGTGATTAAATTTGCTTTGTCCTGAGCTTCCACGAACCACTCATAAAAACCGTCCTCAAGTGGCTGTAAAGTGGTATCACGCATTTGGATATGACCAAATTGATTATAGTTTACCTCTTCAGTATTGTAGGTTCTATAATGCACAAAATTATCCGATGCATTATTCCTAATGAAAATATGCCATTTTTCAACCCCGGAAGGATAATCACCTCTATCTTCCCATTCAAAATCTGGGTGAACAGGAACATAACTGGTTTCATATTGACCATTTTGATCAACATACGATTTAGGAAACAAGGTGTGAAATTTCTCTGGAGGAATATTATCAAAAAGAGCTTTAACAGCTCGAGAGCTGTCAACGTCTTCATTACCTAATTCATCTACGAGCCAAACTTTAGTGACATAATCACCTGGCTCGGGCACTACAAAGCTGTACTGAGTCAAAGGTCCCGAATCAGGGAAGTTAACAAACTCATTTTGTTCATTTATACCATCAACATCTTTAATGTCAACTATTGCTCCAAGTAAATCTCTACCCGCACTCCAAATTGGAGTAGACCAGCTTAATTTAAAGTTTGGATCGTTGGTCCATGTGTTTGGAGTGATAGTTAATTGATTAACAGGGGGAGGCGCTCCTGTGACTAACTTTTCAATCAAGTAAGGCTTAGATCGTAATATTGCATCTCCAACTTCTGCTTCAATGCGAAATCTAAAACCCTCACCCTTTGTCAATGATGTGACTAAAAATGATCCTTTGGCACTTCCACCGCTAGTAGTGGGGTCCCCATTTACAAATGACACATATTTTTGGGAGGGAAATACATTCCAATTGACGTTTTCATTGCTATTACTGACTAGATTGCCGTTAATATCGTTAGTTGTAATTGTGAATTGAATAGTCTGACCTTTGTCCACTTTAATGAGGGTTTGACCTTTGTCTTCAAATGTTATAATACTGTTTGTATCTAGACTATCGTTTATAGCTAATATGTATTTACTTGCTCCAGACTCAATCGCACCAATATCAATACCGCCCGTCCTGTAGTATCCACGATAATCATAGACCAAATTAGAAAGATCAGTACCTGCATCTATTGCTGGGCTATTGCCGCGCAATCTAAAATCGTTTTCAGATGGATTGCGGAAAAGGGGGTCGGTATGAATATTGTCAGAATGATTAAAGCTTGGTCTTCCTTCCTCAATAAATTCCTTTTCCAAAATATTATTTCTAACGGATACAGAAATTCCATCTTGGTCAGCGAAAGCTATGCGATTGTTATTAGCCCAGCTAAAGGTATTATTCTGCCAGATAATATTATTTATAAACTCAACGCCATAATTAAAACCCCAAGCATGAAAAATGTCACCTCCGGTATTATTGCGTGTAATAGTATTGTTATAATATCGAACGTCCGGTCCATTTCCATTGTTATCTTCTACTGGTATAGTACTTATCAAGGAATAAGAAGATTGAGCGTTATTATCTATAACAATATTATTCCTAAACATCATATTTCCACTAATAGACAAAATCAATGCTTCTCCACCACCAGAACCAGAGCCTATATTTAAAGTATTGTTCTGAAACAAATTGCCTTCAATTAAATTTTCAGGAAACTGATTCCAATCTTGCGGAAAAGGACCAGATATATTGATAAGTGAGCCGCCTCCTGAATTTTGACCCTGTGCGTTAAAGCTGTTATTTTTAAACACAGTATTATTTATTTGAACAAGTGATCTATCATCAACTTTTAAAACAGAGCCTTGCGAATAAACATTATCTCCATTGGAAGACATATTATTACTATCAAACTCAGAATCGATAATAATTAATTCTATAATTTCAGGCCTTAAAGAATTCTGCAAAGAAATAGCACCACCATCGAGATTGCAATTGTTACAATTCGAACCTACAGTATTATCAAAAAAGATAACACGTTTAAGTTCAAATTTCGCAACACTATTAATATTAATTGCGCCTCCACTATTATCGCTAAAGTTGTTAGTAAATTTTGAATCAGTGATAATAACTCTATCTATATCTTCAAATCTTAATGCGCCTCCCGCTTGACCATTTATAAGACCATCTTTAAATGTCAAACCTTTGATTTCAATTTTAGACATATTATAAAAACTCATTATTCTACCAATACCTTGTGCTGATAGAATAGTTTGTTCAGCACCATCAACGCCGATTATGGTGATCTGGTCTAATTTACCATAATCATCTTGATCCCCTGTGCCAGTGATGGTGCCAGAGTTGCCAATATCATTAAAATTTTCATTATACTGACCAGATTTAAGTTTTAATGTATCACCAGAATTAGCTCTTCTAAAGGCTTCTGAAATAGTGTTAAGAGGATCATTGAAACTACCCTCACCATTTGATTGTGTAATTGTTGGATCAATCCACCAATTTGGTCCATTATATAATGGAGTTGCAGAAGCACGATCGGATATTGGCCCTTCAAAACCTGCGGTATCAACTGCAGTTACCCAAAAGTGATATTCTGTACCATTCATTAAGTTGAATGCAATAAGTGAAGTATCCTTCGTTGAGGCAATAGTATCAAGAAAAGAACTAAAATCGCCATTCGTAGATTGATAAATATTGTATTGCTTCAAATCGCTCGATGTGTCAGGAGACCAGCTCAACAATGCGCTTTTGCTTCTAGGAACAGCGGTAAAATTGTTGATTTTACTTGGATAGGGCGATACAGAGAGAGAGTTCTCATACGCTCCTAAATCTGGATTTGAGCCCGTAGGATTTGGCCTAAGATTACCAAGAATATCCTTAGATGAAATATTTTTAGTGAGGGAACCTGATGTCAAACTTGATAGACCAGATCCAATCATGGGGCTTGCATCTGAAAGTTCGAAATTGCTGTTAGCAAGATCTTTAAACATTGGAAATTCATCATATGAAACGCTAGGATCCCAAAATTGATCTGACTTATAATTGGCAATATTATTATTAGAGATATTGATTGGCGCACCGAAATCCTGATATCTTCCTATTGAATGAAAATTGTCTTTAAACCTATCATGATACGACCCAACTGTTCTTTGTGAATTATTATAAAAGATGATATTGTTGAATACCCAATAGCTTGATGTTTCGCTACCCTGATCTAAGAAAATACCAGCAGATGAAACAAAACCGTTATTGTTGGTTGCTTCATTATTTATAATGGTATTGTTGATTATTTCTATAACATCGCCTACTTCATTAAATCCATTAAATCTTCCTAGTGCCCCAGCATATATTGCACCCCCTGCAATAAAACCTCCATCGTTAACGATGCTTACCTTGTTACCATCAAAAAGTGAATTAGTAATTCTTGCACTTGACATAAGGTCTATTGCTCCTCCTAAAGCCCCTGACTCACCCCTGGATAAATTCTCTCTAAAAACACAACGATCAATAATCAAATAATTACCAGTATTGCTTAAATTATAATTAGATCCGTTTGAATAAATAGCACCACCCCCAGATCTATAACCACCACTTCGAGAGATGGCAGTATTCTCTTCAAAAATACAATCTGTTATGGTAGCTGTCGCCCGATCATTGATTAAAGCAATTGCTCCTCCTTGTGGAGCATCAGTACTATTTTCGTCTTCTGATTTGTTTAGTCTAAAGGTTGAGTTTCTAAAATGTGCCCTATTCGTATCGTTTGATTGACCACCGCTTGTTATAACAACTGCGCCGCCTTTTTGAGCAGTATTGTCCACAAATGTACAATTTTCAAATATTGGATCCGCTTGTTCAATGTAAACTGCGCCGCCCCAAGTGTTTTTTCTGTTCTCCGTAAAAATGCAATTTCTAAACCTAGGTCTCATAGGAAATAATTGGTTATTATCTATTCGTCCATTGATAATTTCTACTGCCGACGCAGTCGCTTTTGTAAAAGTAAAACCAATTACTTGAAAAGTTGAATCTATTCCATCCCCTTGATCACTATCTTCATGCATAAATTCAAGTATTTTAGATTCATTTTGATTTTGAGCGTCAAGTATGGTATTTGAAGCTCCACTTTCTGACATAAGAACAATATTGGGAGTATTTCCCCTTACAATTATATTCTCATTGGTATATGTACCAGGTTTTACAATAATTGTGTCACCTTCATTGACTTGTTTGATTGCGTGTGTTATAGTTGCAAAAGGACTCCCTTGACTGCCTTCTCCATTTGCATCATTTCCTTGTTTACTTACAAACCAGACTGGACCACTAAACGTCGGAGTGATGTTTAAAGCTGCAGGGTCACTTTCTAGCCCACTAGCATTTACAGCGGTAATTTTAAAATAGTAGCGCAAAGCATTGTTAAGACCGGTTTTAGTAAAGGTGTTTAGTGTTGTTGAATCAATTAAAGTTGAGGCACTATGAATAAAAGACGATGTAGACATATATATATTAAAATAACTAACAGAGTCAGCTGCCGAAGATGCATCCCACTTAAGCGTCACTTGTTGGCTTCCCCCTTGCGCTACTAATCCCGCAACTTTTGAAGGATAAGGTGATTTAGCCAAACTATTTTCATATGCGCCAAGATCTGGTTTTGAGCCTGCTGGATTTGGCCTTGAATTTCCCATTAAATCTTTATTTGGTGCCGCGATACCCCAATCACTCCAATTAGCAATTCCTGATCCTATAGCCAAAGACCTATTATCCAAAGAAAAATCTCCATTGGCGGTATCTTTAAAAGCTGGAGGGACATCAATAGAATAATCAAACGATGTAATCCCTGATTGCGCATTATTACCGCCATGATTAGCAAGGTTCGCTAATCCCTGGATATTGTTATAATCAGCTCTAATTACAGGTCCACCACAATGAGCCTCAACCTGCACATCGTCTATTACATCATTAGACTTGTTTCCATAAACAATATTATTAAAAGCATATAAAATACTTGATGCCTTACCAGACATGGGAACATAGTCACAATAGTAAAATCCAGAAAAAGGACTATAATTTGAACTTCCATTCGCATTGTTGTATGCAATAGTGTTATTTACAAAATAAAGGTCCGTACCATTCTCATTATTTTGTGTGCTGAGTTTTGGGCTCTCGTAATAAATGGTTCCAGTTGGGTCACTTTCAACGCTTCTTACATAGTTTCTAATGAAAACAGAATTTGTGATATCGATAGCATCTCTTGAAAATATAGCAGACCCCCTAGCGCCATAAGTAGCTTTTAGTTCATTCCCGTCAAAAATACAACCATTAATGATATGCTTTTTACCTAGCGGGTTTGCATCAATGTTAATAGCTCCACCATGTGCTTGATTATCTGTTGAGGTAACTTTATTATTAATAAATGAACAATTCTCAAGTAATAATAATGAACGATCCGTAACTCTTATCGCTGCGCCATTGTACGATTGATTAGTTTCATCAGTGTTTTCTCTAAAAATTACTCCTTTGAACTTTGGACTACTAGCACTGCCCAATCGAATTGATCCGCCGGTTGCTTCCCAACTGTTTCCACTTGCCTTTCCTCGATATAGTGTGATATGATTTATTGCCCATGATGAATCTTGACCACCATTAAAATAAAAATGACGATCCCTATTGCTCGCGTCAATTATAGTCTCTGAAGCCAAATGCTCTGGATCCCCCATCAACACAAAGGATTTATTATTATTAGGAACAGTAATGCCTCTATTGCTGCTTCCAGTATGCGTACCTTTCATCATGATTATTGTATCACCGGACGCATAAACCTCTAGAGCGGTAGTTAAATTATTGATTGGAGAGGACTTACTGCCCCAATCAAAATCTGATGATTGTGAAGATTTTGGGGTCCCATCGCTACCTGCACCAACATACCATTTCGGCCCTAGGTATCTAGGAGTAATGGTAAATGACTTTGATGGAATGCTAATTTTTCCAGATTGGGTATCTTTGGCACTAACAATAAAAGAATATGTTTTACCATTTTTTAAATTATTAAAGGTGTAAGAAGTATCCGATGTAGTGACAGTTGTTTTTACACCTGAGGAATCTTTTTCTATTTCATACTGAATGTTAGAAGCTAATGCAGAATTTGATAAGCTAGTTTTATTTCTTTTCCATCTTAATTTTGCTCCACTAGATATCGCGTTCACACTCAAACCGCTAACGGGAAGAGGAGCATCAGATGTGTTTAGTGAATTTTCATATGCACCAAGATCCGGACTTGATCCTCTCGTAACTCCAATGATGTCTTTTGTGGGAGCGCTCAAGCTTTCATCAGCCCAATTTGATACACCCACTCCAATCATTGGACTCGCATTTGCTAAGCTGTAATCACCATTTGCAGTATCTTTATAACCTGGTTCAATGTCGAATGTGTAGTCACCAGCCCATGATTCGTTTGCAGAATCTTCAATATTATTATAGTCTGTAATCAGTTTAAAACCCTGAGTATTTCCTGATCCTAATTTATCTCCTCTATTACTGTTATCGTCATTTTCAAAAGTTGAACTCTTCGTGTAAAGCTTCGTGTTTCTAATTATTGAATTAAAAATAAAGGTTTTAGCTGAAGGGCTTACGTTGCTATTCCACCTTCCATAGCTAATAGTAGAACCCCACATGACATTGATTTTATCATCTGTGGCAACTTTAATATAATTTCCATCGAAAGTTGAATTGGATATATACATATTCATTCCAACGCTTTGATTGTTATTCCACCATGTATTATTTGCATAGATTGCGCCACCCACCACTTCATCATAATCAGTGTCATCAGTATTAGCAGTAGCATGATTTTTTATAAAGATTGAATTAGAAATATTTATTCCTCTAGAAACATCAATTGCTCCACCGAAAGCATTGCTTTTTGCCATAATGTAATTTGAAAGAAATTTTGTATTGGTAATCTTTATGGGGTTATTTCTTGTATAATCAGAAGATGGTCCATCAATTTTCATTGCACCGCCATAGCCATTATTGGAATTATTGTTGCTCTCAATAAAATTATTATTGAACACGCATGAATCAAAACTTGGGCTAGCGTTACCGCCTATTTCAATAGCGCCACCACTACTACCAGCTTTATTACCATCAAATATATTAGAAACAAAAGATATATTGCTTTGGTATATATACATAGATCCACCATAATATTCATCGTATCCATTTTTAAAAGTAATGCCTTGAATGATCGTGGTTGAATCTTGAGATCCATAAAACCTAAAGTGTCTATTTTTACCTTCAGCATCAAAAATCGTACTATCCGCACCTGCAATACCGATCATTACAAAATTTCTGGAATTGGAAGAAGAAGTAGATAGATATATTCCATCATCTCCAAAGTCATAGTAACCATTGGGTTGGGAATCAGTAATGCTTGGCAAAACTTTTATTGTGTCAACATTTGTCGATAACAAGCTACTTGCATTATTGAAGACATATTGAATGGTTTTAAATGCAGATGATGAAGTCAATCCATTATTGGTATCATTGCCATTATGAGTATCTACCCAATAAACTTTTGCAGACTGACCAAATAAAAACGTTGAAGCAGCTAGGATTGGTATAACAATTCTTTTCATTTCAATTCTCCGGCACTATTGGTGGTTCAGGAAGTTCAGGCAGGAAAAAATCTGTTGAATATAAGTAATATCCACCTCCTCCTAACAAAACGGCGGCCATTAACAGTCTTCGTGTACTTTTCTTCATTCCCTTTCTTTGGCTTACCACAGGCGCTTTTGCAAGCGCAGGATCTGCAACAGCTAAAATATCAAGCTTATCTTTCGGCGCTTTGAGGCCCACCAATTCCCAAGCAACTACTTCAATGACCGTCAATAGATTATCGACGTCGCCTTTATAGGTTTTACTCACTGATCTTACCGTAGCGCCTGTTTCAACAGAGAACATCTTTGCATCTATCGTATAGGTATTACCGAGCAAACCAAAAGAACCTGACACCATATTCTGTACACCCAATAAAGCCCCAACTTCAGCAGCACACTCGGCAGAAGTACAACCGGATTGCTGAAACCCTTGTTCATTTAAAATTTCTTCCATTTGATTGCGTTCTACCATGATGATGGCGTTAGTGTTGACCATCTCGCTTTGCAATCTATCGGTCAAGGTAGCCGATTCCATTTGGTTAATACCGCGACCTTCAAATTCTAGCACAGCTACCGTAGTTTTACCATCGGTGACGCCTTGCGCTATTAATTGGGAATAAAATAAGAATATAAAATTTGCTAAGATCTTTTTCATATTTACTCTCTACTGAGTTGTCGCCTTATTTAGAAAAGGCGAATTAAATGAATTTATATTATTTTTGTAATGGAGGAAGCTCAGAAATTAACCTTTCTATCTCTGCTGATAGCTCACGATTAAACTTTTCTTCTTCCCCCTCATGAAAACCGCGGCGCATGAATGTCAACATGCGATTTCCATCCATAACAAATAATCTTGGTAGAGTCTGTGCGTTATAACGCTCCATTGTTTTCCCTCTGGTATCATAAAGTATTTGCATCGTGACCCCTTTTTGTTTTAAAAAAGGGCCCGCTTTTGGCATATTCTCATAACCAGGGTTATTTCTAGTAGCTTCTGTTATGTCTACTAAGAAAAACTTAACTCTTTCATTTTTATATTTTTGATATACTTCTTCTAAGATTGGCAATTCTTTCATACAAGGCTGGCACCAAGTTGCAAAAAAGCTCATTAGAACTGCATGCTTATCAGGTTGGGACATGAATTTGCGAAGTTTAGCGCCAGCAGTGTCAACTTCAGCCCAATTTTTTAAGAATTCAAATTTACCAGGAGCATACATTAAAGCCCAAGAAGGTGCAACATCTCCAACTTTTAAATCTTTATCATCAGCAGTTTCCATACCAGGGGTTTTTGCGTTATCCTGTGCAAATGATAAAGATAACACAAAGCTGAATGTTAATAATAAAATTTTCATTAAATCAGAATCTCACTTTCATCAATCAAGTAAAATTAATACGCGGCAATCTTGCAAGACATTATAGCTTCTGTTTGCTCCATCAAGCTTTGATACATCGGCATTGCTTATGGTAATATCTGTTCGATTTGCGCCAGAAGTAGAGATTCCTTTTAATATCAGTGGATTGCCCATCACCCTTGGGTCCTTTTGAGCAGCTTCTAACGTCTTAGAATAGCCAACTACCCCATTGGTTACAGCATATTCTCTACTGTATTTGCCAGGACCGTAGACAGCAGAGCCTTGCTGGTCAAGTATTTGTGGTGCCATTGCTGGTCTAGCATTTAAACCTCTAGCATCAATGATCACTCCTGTTACTGCGCCTGATGTTGGTGCAGGAGCTGCGCCTCCAGCTGAAGGAATGCTGCTTGCAACAGCAGTATTGGCAGGAGGTAGGATAATATCAGAGATTCCGCTCATTGGAACAGAGTATTCAACTTCGATCGAGGTATCGCTTAAATATTTAGGATCCCCTACTTGTCTCGCACCTCTAATGAACCCTTGAACCTTTGTACTAATCACATCATCAACCATCGCATTGCTCATTGTAGTCTCACTGGTTAATGTGACTCCATTTACGATCTCAATTAACTGTCTCAAGGCATCCTGCTTTGCTGTTCTTAGCGCCAATCTTCTCGCCATGCCAGCGTTAACAGCATTGATCGGAACAAATCCAATCCCAATAGCAGATATAGTTCGATCGGAATAGTTGATACTTCCTTTATCCATTTGATTCACAACACCCTGCGATGATGCGAAAGTCAAGGCAATTATTGCTGCGATAATATAATTTTTCATAAAATTCCTCATTATTCTACCACTTCAGCAGTAATACGATTCCCGCTGAGACCGGTTACTTTTATATTTAAACCATCTGGCGTTGTTCTTGCTAGACCCATTGCAAGATCTTGAGATTTACCTTCAAATTCAATTTCATATTCTGCAACTCCATCATTTAAACTTTTTGCATAGGCATTCCTGATCCCAGATACAGTCTGAGCTTTCAGGAACGACTCAAACGTAGTGTACGACATGAAGTCTGCTTTTTTCAGAACAACAAAAATCTTAGTGAAATTCGACTGCTGGGTACTCCATTTGGTAATCAATTGTGATATAATACTATTTCCCATTTCTTCAGCAGCTTGGTTTGCTGCAAGTGTTCCAGCTGTAGATTCAGAAATATGTGGCTTCTTACCTCTAGCGGCGGGGACAACAGCAAGGATCTCACCAGTATCTGTGCGAACAATCTTAGCATTAGCAACAGCTTGACCTGAAAACATGTTATAAAATTTTCCACCAGATGATATTTTTGCAGTTCCAATTACAATAACTTCTGCGCCAAGTTGAGAAGCAATCTTAGCTGCTGCTGTGACATCACCATCCAGAGCTGCGGTATAGTCTTGCTGGCCCCTTAGTCCTTGTACTAGCTGTCTATCAACCACATCAAACCCTTTGTCATAAAACATAGACAAAAGCTGTGTTTCTGCAAAATTTGTTTCCATGTTATCGATCAAATTCTGCTCTTTGACCAAGAATATGATTCTCGGACGATTCATAGAGTTGAGCAATGTTTGAAATGCTGCTTCATCAGCCATAACCTGATCGATCATATCCGTCACTTGGGCTTCGATGGTGATCTCAAAATTTCCATCTGGCCCTTTGCTTTCTTTAATGATTTTAAAGGTTTTTACAAACCCTTGAGCTTTAGAATAAATATTATCCTCAATGGATGTGGATGTAACCGTAGTATTTGAGGTCATGTATGCACCTAGGCCCTGTTCAACTGCATCCCTTTTTGCTTGTTCAACTGCCGCATCTTTAGTCAAGCCATAACCTATTCCAGTAGCGGTTTGCACCTGAGCAAAAAGATAAGAGACTTTTAAAACAAAGATAGCTAGTAAAGCATTTTTAAATAATTTTTTCATACGCTTTTATCGTTTTTCCTATATAATAATTGTATAAATTATCCAATTCACAGCGATAAAGCAAAATATAAGAGTGGTAAATGTGATGCACATCAACTCATCAATTTTGGTTTATTTCCATATAATAACTTTTAAAGCTATATTCTACCTTGCTTTGATAAATTTTCTAAGGAATAGATTATGTTTAAAAAATACGCACCCCATATATCGTTTTTAACTCTTCTTCTAATTGTATCCTGCGCTACAAAGCCCCAGAGTGATGTTGATACTCCAGAATATCATTTTAAGGCAGGTATGAGAGCAATTGATAATGAAGATTACCAGCAGTCAATTACCTCTTTTCAGCGGTCTGTTGATCTCGATAGCAAATTTGCTCTAGGTTATGGAGGATTGGGCTTGGCAAATGCGTATTTAAAGAACAACAAGAATGCAAAAGATTTTGCATCAAAATGTGCTAGCAGGGGTAGCAAAGATCCCGATGCGCTTTCACTCAGTGCTCGTGTTTGGATAACTATGCGTGATAGCGAAAAACGCTGGTTTAAAAGATCTGAAGATCTTTTAGAAAAAGCACTAAAAAGAGATAAAGATCATGAAGGTTCGCAATATTGGTTCGGAGTAGCATATTTATATAATTATCAATTTGAAGAAGCTGAGGATTACTTTAGAACAGTGGTAAATAAAAGAGGAGAATTTTCTGGCCAAGCTGATTCCAAGTGGAAATTATCACAAAAAATTGTAAGGGCCATGCCAGGAACACCTGTCGGTAAAAAAGTAGCTTTAAAAGAGAAAATTAATAGAGCCGATCTTGCTGTCTTGTTCTCAGAGGAGTTGAAAATCGGTGTACTATTTGATAGAATGCCTGTTCAAAGCACAGGATTTCAAAGCCCTAGTCAGGCAGCGCAAACGGCGAATGTTACAATTCCAAATGATTCTAAAGGGCATTGGGCAGAAACTTGGATAAAGGATATGATAAGGTACGGAGTAATGAATGTTGAACCAGATGGAAATTTTTATCCCGATGACAGCATTAACAGAGCCACATACGCAATGGCTGTTCAAAGACTTTTAGTGGTTGCAACCAGAGATGAGAGCTTAGAGACAAAATACTTTGGTGAACCGCAGAGCCGCTTTAGTGATGTGCCCTCTAGTCATTTTGCCTACAACGCAATGGCTCTTTGCGCTGAACGAGGAATCATGCAAGCCGACATGATGACCGGTCGTTTCATGCCAACTGGTCCCGTAACAGGTGCAGATGCCCTATTGATCATAAGAGGGCTGCAATCTTCTTTAAGAATGACGTTTTAAACTCTAGAAAAATCTTTTTTATATAGTTTTAGAGCTTTATTTATTAAGCTAAATTGTAATTGTAAATTTTACTTTAATTAACCAGTTAAGAGATTTCACTGAAAAATTTATTACTGTATAGTATTGTTTTGTTATCAATCGCTTCTTCAAAACCAAAATTTTCCGATCAGCAAATCGCTGCAATGACGCCCCAGTATTTTAAAAGGAATCATACTGCTCCAAAACTTACAGGGTTAAAAATTTATACAGATAAAGGCGATAGAATATATGCTATTGAAATTATTGCAGATAGAAATCGTTCTAGCGATGATCTAAGCTTTGCTGTTTCTGCGCTTGCAAATATGGGTCAGTACGCCAAAAAACCATTTAAAAAATATGTAGTCACCATGCATTACAATGTAAGAGGTAAATCCTCAGATATATGCAACGCAAATGCGAGATGCACTGCAGATTATATGATAAGGAAACAGGTAACTTATGATCATTGGTATAAGAAATGTATCACTTTTGAAACAAACTAGAGATAAATCATTCGCATACTTTTCTTTATTCTTTTTGTAACCACTGTTTTCACACAAGAAAGCAATTCTTTAATAGAGTCTAGTAAACCTAAGACTGATTTTTTTCATCATCCCCCTAAAGTCATTTTCCATTCTCGGCCCTTTGACCTTGAAGTGTTTAGTGAATTCCCAAAAAGCGATACAGAGAAAATTAGCATTTTTTACAGGACTGATGCGCAACCACGATACATTGAAAAAACTTTTGACCTAGCATCTCAAAGACATATCTTTAGTTATAACCCTAAAGACAGGCCTACAAAAAAATTCAGCTATTTTTTTACCATAGAGCTGATGAACGGATCTGTATATGCAACGCCCATAGATACCTCAGGCATGGTGGTGCCTTACACATTTGAAGTAGAGGATCCGCTTGAATATTATAAAAAGCGATCTATGAAGCGTGATTGAATAAAATTTTGGATATTAAAAAACATATAACTGATCTAAAAGATAAATTGAATGAACATAATCATTCTTATTACGTGCTAGACAGTCCAATTATTTCAGATAGTGAGTATGATTTATTGTTGCGAGAATTAGAGTCTTTAGAGAAAAAGCACCCTGAATTTGCATCATCAGATTCCCCTACCCAACGTGTGGGCGCAACTCCACTTGACGCTTTTCAACGAATAGACCACAGGATACCTATGCTTTCTTTGGAAAATGCAATGAATGACGAAGAAATCCATGCATTTTATGAAAGAGTTGTAAAAAGATTAGAAACCTCAAAGAATCTTACTTTTATTGCAGAACCAAAATTAGATGGTATTGGGGTTGAGCTTGTCTATGAGAACGGCACTTTTCAATATGGATTAACTAGAGGGGATGGGATAAGTGGAGAAGATATTACTCAAAATCTAAAGACTATTCGATCAATCCCATTAAAGTTGAGGACAAATAAAATTAAGGCTCCTGAGCTTTTAGAAGTTAGGGGCGAGGTTTTCATTATGATCGATGATTTTAAGAAACTTAATCAAAAGCGATCAAAAAAAGAGGAAAGCTTATTTGCAAATCCAAGAAATGCTGCTGCAGGAAGCTTAAGACAGCTCGATCCAAAGATCACCGCTACCAGACCCTTATCTATAAATTGTTACGAATGCGGTGAAATTGTTGGATCTAGTTTTAAAAATCATATTGATTTTTTACATGCGCTAAAATCGTGGGGATTTCCAGTAAATGATAACATACAGAAAGTTAGTAACCCGGAACAGCTAGTAAAATATCATCAAGATCTAGAATCAAAAAGAAAAACTCTAGGCTATGAGATTGATGGATCTGTATTTAAGGTAGATAGCATAGAACAGCGCAATATTTTAGGTTTAAGAAGTAGGTCTCCTAGATGGGCTGCTGCGGGAAAATTCAAAGCTCAACAATCTACTACAATGATAAAAGATATTGTTGCATCTGTAGGAAGAACGGGCGCCATCACGCCCGTAGCATCTTTAGAGCCTGTAAGCGTTGGAGGAGTGATAGTAACAAATGCAACACTTCACAATCAGGATGAAATCAATAAAAAAGATGTACGAGTTGGCGATACGGTCATAGTTCAAAGAGCTGGAGATGTAATCCCTGAGATCGTAAAAGTTATTATCGAAAAAAGGCCTAAAGGTCTTTCCCGATATATTCTCCCAACTGATTGCCCATCGTGCAATCAAAATGTAAAAAAAGAGGACAGCGAAGCTGTTCTAAGATGCTTTAACTACGATTGTCCCAAGCAAATCAAAGGAAGGATCATACATTTTGCTTCTAAAAATGCTTTAGACATTGATGGATTGGGAGAAAAAATAGTTAATCAGCTTGTAGATAAAGATATGGTTCAAACAGTAGATGATATTTTCAAATTAAAATTAGATGATATTGTAAGTTTAGATAGAATGGCTGAAAAATCTGCAACCAATTTGATAAATAGTATTAATGATTCTAAACATACTACTTTCGCTCGCTTTGTGTATGCGTTAGGAATCAGAAATGTTGGATATCATTTATCTAAAGTTTTTCAAGAAACCTTTCAAAATGATATTCAAAAATTTATATCTGCAGATTACGATTCATTGGAATCCATTGATGAGGTAGGCCCCATCGTTGCAGAAGCCATTCGGGAATTCTGGGCAAAGAATGAAAATGTAAATATTGTTCTATCATGTTTTAGAAATGGGCTTGAAATAAAGACAATAGATGAAAAAAGAACTAACAAGCTTGATAATAAAGTCATTGTTTTCACGGGAGCATTAACACAATTCACTAGGCAAAAAGCTAGACAGCTGGTAGAATCAAATGGAGGGAAGGTGAGCAGCAGTATTAGCAAAAAAACAAGTTATTTAGTTTCGGGTGAAAAATCAGGATCTAAACTAGATAAGGCTAAAAAATTAAATGTAACTATTTTATCTGAAACAGAATTGCTAAAATTAATTCAATAAAATACATATTTTAAGACTAGAGACAACATGAGCACTAAAACTCCAATGAAAATTGATCATATTTTGGATGATGTTGTTCTTCTTATTTTAGATGGGCATAAACCACTCAGCGAATTGGGGATAGATAAGAGCAAGGTATACGTTAAAATAGTTGGCTATGATGAATATGGTCTTTGGGCTCATAGGCCATCATTTCCTGTCCCGATTTTCAAAGATGGCAAACCGTCTGGAGACAAAAATATAGATGCTTCTATATTGATTCCATGGGGATATATCGCATCTATCGTGCATTTTCCTGGTGAAGAAGGATTTGATTTTCCTAGTCCATTCGCAACTAACTTAGGATTTAACATCAATAATGAATGAAGCGATAAAGATTACCAATCTAAAAAAGAGTTATGATAAAATTATTGCTCTCAAAGGAATAGATATTTCCATTAAAGATGGGGCGTTTTTTGGACTTTTGGGTCCTAATGGCGCTGGAAAAACGACAACTATCAATATCTTAACAGGTTTAGTCAATAAAGATAGTGGTGAAACGAAAGTTTTTAACAAAGATACTGAAAAAGATTTTCGATTTACACGATCGCAAATTGGAATATCCGCTCAAGAGTTCTCGCAAGACTGGTTTTTTACCTTAGAAAAGTTGCTTTACTTTCAAGCTGGGTATTTTGGTATTAGAAAAAAAGATGCAGAACCAAAAGTGAATGAACTGTTTGATAAGCTTGGTCTTAATGAAAAGAGAAATTCTCGTTTAAGGCAGCTCTCTGGTGGTATGAAAAGAAGATTTCAAATAGCAAAAGCTCTTGTACACGATCCTAAAATAATAATCCTAGATGAGCCAACTGCTGGTGTAGACGTTGAACTAAGGCATGAACTTTGGCGCTACTTTAAAGAACTCCATAATGCAGGTAAAACCATTTTATTAACAACACATTACATAGAAGAAGCTGAAAAACTGTGTGACAGCGTTTCAATTATTAACAACGGAGAAGTAATAGCAGAAGGATCACCAAAGGAATTAATGAAGAGCGAAGGTAAAGAAGGGCTTACTATACATTTATCAAAATCAAGCTCCAAAGTAAAAAACGCTTTAAAAAACTTTACTTTTACCCAAGAAGATACCAGAATACATTTTACATTAAAAGATCCTGAAAAAGCTCTTCCTGAGATCATTAAAAAAATCGTTGACTCAGGCAGTCATATTGCCAGCATTGAAACATCAAAATCATCCCTGGAGGATGTTTTTCTTTCGCTAACTGGAAAAGGAATAAATGAATGAACTGGATCGGACTATGGACTCTGACCTCGCGAGAAGTTGGAAGATTTTTTAAAGTATATCGACAAACGGTCATCCCTGGGCTTATCTCAACCGTGCTGTATATTTTAATTTTTGGTTTTACTTTAGAACAACGAATTTCTTCAATTGAGGGCATTTCATATACCATTTTCATTATTCCAGGGTTGATTATGATGAATACGCTAACGAATGCGTCCTCAAACCCTTCCTCTTCATTATTACAAATGAAACTAACGGGGCAGGTTCCTGATTTAATGCAAGCACCGTTGTCCAGTCTTGAGATATCCCTTGCCTTTATAATTGGAGGCGTAGTTAGAGGTGTCGTTAATGGGATTCTTATTTTATTGATTGGAATGTGGATAGGGGGGATGGAGGTGCTTTACCCTATCGCAACCATTGGATTCATTTTTGTTGTTTCTGTTGCTTTTTCCAGCATGGGTTTGCTATTAGGGCAGCTGGCAGATACCTGGGACAATCTATCTACAATGCAAAATTTTTTTTTAACACCGCTTAGCTTTCTTGGTGGTATTTTTTATTCAGTTAATATGCTTCCAGATTGGGCTCAAACCATCAGCGCCTTTAACCCCATTTATTACATGATTAATGGATTAAGATACACAACGCTGGGTTTTTCGGATTCTGATCCTCAATATAGTTTTGTTATAGCATTGCTAATGTCAATCGGCCTTTCTTTTATAGCTATATTTTCAATGAAAAGTGGCAAAAAAATGAAACAATGATTTATGTTAAAAAGATTTTACTTCTTTTATTTGTATCATTAATCTTTTCACAAAGCGATTCGTTAAAATGGAAACATTATGGTCGTATAGGACTCTCGAATGCTCAATCGCAAAATGGAGCTTTTGGATACTACAGGTTAAACAGGAAAACTGATGACACTTTTAGAGACCTAAGGCTATTTGCATATAATTTGCAAAACGAGTCATTTGTATATTTAAGATACAAGTCGAGCGACAAATATAGTAGCAATTCTAGATTTTATAGATACACAACATCATTTTTTAGAAAGAATAGCCAAGCTAATCTAGATCTTCAATATCACGTTAACCAAGGTCTTGGAATTTTTTTAAACCAGTATGAGAATGGATTAATAAATGTTGAAATCGGCCATGCTTTTGATATGTCAAACTTCTTGAACGATACACGCAAAACATCCTATGCAATGGCAGGAATTTTTTGGGATCATGATTTAAAATGGTTTTCTTCAAAGATTGAATTTGAACATTTTCAACAGATCAGCGAAATAATTGAAAATAACCTTACCAGAAATCAGTACCTTATTGAACTTATTTTTCCAATGAATCAGAATATCTCATTAAATCTTAATTATGAAGAAGAGGATTATATAATAAAGTCTAGGTCAAGAGCATTTTCATTGACAATGGCAATCGAATGGAAGGGTAGGATTAGATTAAAAAAGTGATTATAGTTTATATGGAAGAAATGAAAAGATTGTACGTGGATATTCATCTACAACCATTAGAAAGCCTAAATTATCAAGCATAACTAAACCCTCCCAATTTCTAGACTCCTTATTAAGTTCAAGTTGAATGGGGGGAAGCTCCGTTCTTGATATACCATTTTTCCCAATCTTAAAGCTTAGCAACTGCTCTACATGGTCAAATCTTTGATGGGTCTCACCTCTATTTAATTTATTCATAATATTTTCTTTGTTTGGCTTAAGCAAAGATCTTTCTCCTGGCCAAAAAAAGTTAATACCCCAAAAGCTTCCTCTTGAATCAGCTCTTGAAACGTCTGTCAATCTATACTCTATATTTTGTAGTGGTACCTTTCCTTTGTAATCAAGAGACATGCTATATCTGAGCGCATAAGCATTTTGTGTTATATCAGCTCCATTAGCTTCAAAAAATAAATATAGGTTACTGTTGTGCTTTAATATGCTTTCATAGCCTATATTTTTCAAATTAATGGGAATAGGGATCTCATTGAGCTTTGATTGAGACAAGTCAATCATTGACTTCTTAAAGTTTATAGTCCCCATTATCAAAAAACTCCGCATGAAATTATTTTCTTTAGATTCAATTATAAGGTAGATCTTATCTCCATGAAAGCATAGCGCTTCAAAACCTTGATATCCGTCAATCATTTTATCAAAGTTGGGCATTTTTAGTTCAATTCTTTTTGGGTCGATTGAATTTTTTTCTTTTCTTCTCACCCAATTTTTTAATTCAGATTTTTTGATATAATAAAAAGCGGGCGATTTTAGATCAACATATTGAGGCATTAAGATTAAGTTGTCTCTATACCAGGCTAGGCCTGACATTTCTAGTTTTTTATTTGATGCTTCTCCTTCTAGAGTTATTTCAATAGGAGCAATTTCATCTGCTAAAAGTGGAAATATACCAATGAAGGAAAAAATAAATATTAAATAGAATTTTATGTTACTTAACATGCATCAAGTACCAATTAATCAATCTTTCCATATAATCAAGCTTATGTGAACGTTCGATCAATCCATGGGGTTCTCGTGGATACAAAACAAATTCAGTTTCCACTCCTTTAATTTTCAATGCCTGCCATAATTCCATTCCTTGCTCTGGGTGTACTCTTTCATCTTTCATCCCATGAATAATTAATGTAGGTGTATTTGCTTTATTAATATGTGCTAAAGGAGATCTTTCCCAATGGAGACCCATATTATCAAACCACCATTGATTCCAATGTGTAACAGACATTTCTCTAGGAATATCGGTTGTACCCATAAAGCTTATCATATTGGTGAGGCCGGCCCCAACCATCGATGCTTTAAATTTTTCAGAGTGCATAGTTGCTGCTAAAGCTGAAAAATACCCACCATAGGACCATCCACCGGTACCAACTTTTTCAGAATCTACTAATCCAATTTCAACCAAATGATCTATGCCTGACAAAACATCTAAAAATTCTGCACCTCCTAAATCATCATGATCCGCCTTAGAAAATTGAACGCCCCTGCCACCGCTTCCTCTGTAGTTTGGCTCTAACACTACAAATCCATTCGCTGCTAATAATTGAACAGGGTAAGTTGGTCTCGTATTCCAACCATCCAAGCTTACACCTTCAGGACCGCCATGAATCTGCAATACTAAAGGATTTCGCCCTTTTCCATAACGCAATGGGTAAGTTAATATTCCTTCGATTTTCTTGCCATCATTCGACCGCCATGAAATTGATTCTTGTTTTGCTAGGGCAACATTTTTCAAATTAGGGTTTGAAAAAGTTAATTGTTGAATCTTGTTTGAGCCCAACTTGCCAATGAATAGCTCATTTGGATGCTTTTTTGAATTCACGATTAAACCCAGTCGTTCTGTTTTTACATTCCAAATAAAGCTTTGTATAATTTCTTCAGGAGATAAAATATCCTTAATAAAGTATTGCCCATCATCCGATTTCTTATCGGTATTTATCATAGATAAAAATGTTTTTGTACCCCTTTGAGAGTGAGCAATGATCTCATTATTATTGATCCATTCAATGTCCACATATGATTCTTCGCGATTGTCAGTAATTAATATTGGGACTGGTGACCTAAAGTTTGAAATAAATATACTTTGCGCTAAAGGATCATTAGCAGATACTGAACTCAGAAAAGCAAACTTCTCAGCATTTGGTGATATAGACATGCTTGAGAGCTTTCCTGGAGTTTCAAATAATTTCCTTGGGGTTCCGCCAGGAGCTCTGACCTGATAGATCGATCGATCTAGATAGTTTGCATCAGCGCCAAATTTTTCAGTAGCTTGAAATAAAATCTGCTTACTATTTGGTGACCATTCAAAATCATATGTGTTTAAATCTTTTTTAAATAATAATTCAATAGAATTATTTTTGAGACTATAAATCCACAATCTTGTAAAAAGCTTTTCCTCCCCCATCACAATCATATCATAACCATCAGAAATTTCTTTTCTTCTTTTTTCACTAATAGCATCTTTTGAAGTAAAAGCAATCCATTTTCCATCAGGTGACCATTTATATGAAATAATTCCTTGATCATGACTTGTTAAAATTGACGGCTCACCCCCGTCAATTGGAATTGTATAAATTTGAGTATTTTTATCAAAATCTTTTTTTCTAGCTAAATAAGAAATATGCCCTTTTGGTGTCCACTGTGGACTTCTTATTGAAGAGGAAGAAGAAGTATACTTTTTCTGGTCTTTACCATTTGACTTTGTGACCCAAATTTCTTTTAAACTAGAGACCTTATCGCCATCATTAAAGCTGGGTATAGATTTTATATAAACTATTTTTGAACCATCGAAGTGAAAAGAAGCTTGTGAAACTGTTTTTAAATTAACGATATCTTTTGACGTAATAGGCCTTTGAGCAATAGAAATTGAAAACGAAATATAAAAAAATATTAAAATTTTATTCATTTTTAATCTCATATTATTCTCCTGGTCTGTAAGATCTTATTGAATTTTTTTTAATTTTTTCTAAATCCATTAGAACTGGCTTCATTTCTTCTCTGGCAAAAATTTCACACTGATCACTATAGTGAGGAGAATCGCTATTTCTTGTTGATGAGCCAAACTGATGCAAAGACATAGCGCTTACCTCACCTGATGGCGACCATTCAACTAATTCAAAAAAACAATCTCCTGCAGTTGGCAGCCTTTTCCCATTTTTCTCTTTAGAATGAATTGCTCTCAAAACATCTGGTCCGCCATTTAATGGCAGGTCAATATCTTTTCTTTTCATTCGTAAAATTTCTCCCCATTTGATATCTAACTTACCATAGTATTTTAAATATTTTTTCACTGCTTTTTCTAATCTTTCTTTAATTTTTAAATAGCTATATTTGTATTCATCTGGATTCTCTGTTGGTAATATTGCCTCAAACGCTAAATGCATTCCAACGCTAGAACTGTCAGCAGTCTGATCCCAGTTTTCCAGTATCTTGATTGCATCGATGACATTTTCGTCATCGCTTTCTGCTTGACTTAAGAATTTGTTTAAATTCTTTATTAAAACTGATTTTTTCGAATATTTATTATCAAATTTATACTTGTAAAATTCATCTCTTGTAATAGAAGTATCAGCTCCAAAAGTTTCATGTGCCCTCAAGGCTCTATTAGATTGATGTGTCTCAATCCCCAAATTTTTAGGGTAAAATGAAAAATCTATATCATTTTCATCAATGCTGGCTAAAAATGGTGTGCTATTACAATTTTGTAAAAAACCAGATTCTGGATTTAATATTTGTGGCAATTCGTCAAAATCAAAATATTTTCCCCACAGAGCATGAGGCGTATCTCCAGGCAAAGTTTTGCTGAAATCATATGATCCACTAGTCCTTTGCGGAAGTAATGCGTTGTAGACATAAAAAATATTTCCACTCTTGTCAGCATACATAGTGTTAAACATGGGAATAGCTTGCATTTTCATAGCACTGATAAATTCATCAAGATTGTTAGATTTATTCATTTTGTACCATTGATCAACATGTCTGACTTCGCCATAACCTGAATATCTGAAAGCAAAAACGCCTCTTTCGGTTCTGATTGCAGGTCCGTGGATTGACCAAAGCATCTCTCTTTTAAATGTCCATGAAATTGGACCAAAAATCTTAACTTCGATTTTTGCTTGCTTAATCTCAAATTCTCTCCATCTTCCTCCCATCAGATACTTGTTCTTATCTTTTGAGTGAAGTTTCAATTCATAAACGTCAATTAGATCTGGCCGATTTACAGTATGAGACCAACCAATATTTTTGTTATGCCCTAATAAAACAACCGGCGAACCTGGGAATAAACCACCATTTATATTCCAACCCTCTTCGCTATATAAATGTGCTTCATAAAATGTTACTGGGCCCATCCATGGCTGATGCGGATTTATTGCAAGCCTAGTATAGCCATCAGCTGACCTAGATGGGGCAACTGCTATCTGATTTGACCCTAAAACTTTTTGATCAAAGCCTTTGGTATTATAATTCAAAAAAGCAAATTCAGAGTTACCTTTTTCTGTCGCATTTTTTATAGCATCATCAAGACCAAACATTAAAGGCATTCTATGAACAAAACCTGCGACAATATCTTTAGCTGTTACAGGGAATAGTCCTCGATAGGTCATGTTAGGATTATTTAATGCATAGTGATTCAAACCTGCAGCATAGCCATTTAAAATAGATTTAGTTTCAGCTGATATATTGCGATCATAGTTAGCATTTACTACTTCCCAAACCTTTAGGAGTTGCAATAGGTAGTCACTCGAGGCCATTTTTCTGCCCTTTTTGCTTGCCAATTTGCCCCTGGCAAAGAGCATCATATCTTGTATTGTCTCAAAATCGTCCTCAGCGTGAGCATATGCTAAGCCGTATGCTGTATCCTTATCTTTTTTACCAATTATATGAGGAACACCAAATCGATCTCTATAAATTGTTACATCAAAGTCATTAAAAGATTCTTCATTAATATTTTGATTAAATTGAGGATTTAATGCAAAGTAGAATATTGATAAAAACAACGAGATCGAGAAAAGTATAAAGGCTTTTTTTATCATTTAATGCAAAAGTAGGTTTTTTCAGATAATTTTTAGAGTGATGAATAGAAATCGATCAAAACTTGGATTTAATTGATTCTCTTTCAGCTGCAATCCTCTCTTTATTCTCACCTTTTTTCTCAAGAATATCCAACACATCTAAAGCTCTTGTATATAGCTCCTGACCTTTCAGGACGTGAACTAATGTAAAAGTAGCTAGCCTAGGGCTTATAGCAAAGTCATCCATTTTATCATTTTTTGCTTGCGCTTTTTTTGTTTTTCTTTTCTTAGATTTTTTAGCATTTGTCAAGAATTCATTAGCTAATTTATTTTTGGGGTCAACTTCCTGAGCACCTTTCCAGCTTTTTGATAAAGTATTCTTTGATCTTCCCAATTGTTCTTGAACCATTGGTAAAGCAGATGCAGCTGGAATATGGTTAGGAAATCTGTCTAAAATTTTTATCATCAGCTTTTCAGCTTTGACTAAATTGCCTAGCCCAAGCTCAGCTTGAGATAAAATATATTGACCATCAATTGACTGAGGGTGATGTCCTAAACCGATTTCACATACTTTTTTTGCACGTGAATATTGACCTTTATTTTGATATATCTCTGCTAATACTGGGAACAGTACAGTGTCAAAATGATCTGCAAAATATAACTCTAATTCTGTTAGATTATTTAATTCCATTTAAAGCTCTATCATTCTATTTTTTTCAACCCATGCAGTAATATAATCTACAGTCTCTTGTACTGGGGTACCAGGACCAAATAACTTTCCCATGCCCATGCTTTCCAATTTCTCGATATCTTTTTTAGGGATGATTCCGCCTCCAACAAGCAATACGTCTATCAACCCTTTTTCTTTCATTAGATTTAAGACTGCTGGGAAAATTGTCATATGAGCATTGTTGAGACTAGAAAGAGCTATAACATCAACATCCTCTTGTAGTGCTGAAGCAACTATCATATCAGGTGTTTGCCTTAAACCGAGGTAAATCACCTCCATGCCGGCATCTCTGTAAGCTGCAGCTAATACTTTTAGGCCCCTATCATGACCATCAAGACCAGGCTTAGCCATTAGAATTCGAATGTTTCTTTTCATGTTTAACTCATCTTAATTATAAAATTACATAAAAAAAAATGAAAATAAGAAAATTTGTATTAATCTGTTATCCAAATATTTTTAGATCCAAAAATCTCACGGCATTCTTTCAAAAAATCATTGTTTGTATTAACTTTAATATTGTGTGCAAAGACTCTCTGCGATCTGCCAGTCGTTTGTTTGAAATGAAACATTAAACCACAGTCCCCTTTGTACTTTTCTGATAGAGTTTTCAACTTAATGATATCTTGTTGAGAATTTTGGTTATCTATACCAATAGAAATATTCACATTTTTAGAAAAAATCTCTCTTGCCAAGTCTATTGATACTATTTCTTCAGCAATTAATTTTAGATCAGAGAAATCATTCTCATCGGTTGGTCTGCCAGATATAAAAACTACCTGATCGTTTTTAAGCAAATCCTTGTACTTTGCAAATGTATCGCTAAAGGCAAGAATTTCTGCTTGCCCGCCAAGACAATCAAGCTTGAAGAATGACATTTGATTTCCTTTTTTATCCATATGAAGTTTCAAATCTGAAATAGAGCCACCAATTCTCACTTTTTTAAATTTTTTATCCATTATGCTTTCAGTAAAATCAAAATTTGTGAATTCTTCAAGATCTTCAGCGTATTTTAGCAATGGCTGACCGGATAAATACATTCCTAGAACTTCTTTTTCTTTTTCCAGCACCTTGCTTTCTTCCCATTCTTCTGAAATGGGAAGAGATGGAAGCAAATCATTGTTTGTGCCATTTTCTGATTGTCCAAAAAGATCAACTTGATTTTTACTTTTATTTTCTTGGACTGATTGCCCATGTTTCAATGCTATCTCAATGCTTAAATCAATTTGCGCTCTATTGCCATCAAGTGAATCTAAAGCTCCTGCCATGTTCAAGCTTTCCAATACTTTTTTATTCACAGCTTGCAAACTAACTGATGAAGTAAAATCAAAAATATTGCTAAAATTTTTATGCTCTTTTCTAGCTTCGACTATTTTCTCTAAAGCCTTTATACCAACATTTTTAATAGCATTCAAACCAAATGATATGGTTTTGTTATCAATGGGTCTAAAATTTATATCTGATATGTTAATGTCTGGTGGATTAACCTCAATATCCATTTTTCGACATTCATTAATTAAGATAACAATTCTATCTATGTTTGACATTTCACTTGTCAAGTTTGCGCTCATAAATTCAGCAGGATAATGCGCTTTTAACCAAGCCGTTTGATAAGCTACATATGCGTAAGCTGTGGAATGGCTTTTATTAAAACCATATTGAGCAAACCTTTCAATCAGTTCAAAAATTTCTTTTCCCTTTTCATGAGAAATATCATTTTTGTTTTTTGCACCCTCTATAAATTTAATTTTAAGTTCATCCATTAATTTTTTGATCTTCTTACCCATTGCTCTGCGCATAATATCTGCCTCGCCAAGTGAAAAACCTGCGATCTCGTTGGCTATCTGCATAACTTGCTCTTGGTAGACAATTATACCATAAGTCTCACTCAGTATTTCTTCCATTGACGCATGGGGGTAGTCAATTTTCTTTTTGCCATGCTTTCTAGAAATAAAGTCATCAATATTTTTCATGGGACCGGGCCTGTATAATGCATTCATTGCAATAAGATCTTCAATAGCCGTAGGTTTAAGTTTTTTTAAAAACTCTCTCATTCCAGATGATTCAAATTGAAAAACGCCAATTGTTAGGCCCTTTGCAAAGAGTGAATACACCTTTGGGTCATCTAAGGGAACTTTTTCTATATCAATCTTTTTTCCGCTCTCTTCAATTAATTTTAAGGTTTTATCAATAACCGTTAAATTTCTAAGACCCAAAAAATCTAATTTTAATAGACCTAACTCTTCTAATCCTTTCATGTCATATTGAGAAGTAATATCGCCTTGTGGGGATTTATAAAGCGGAACGTAATCAGTTAATTCGCCAGGAGCAATGACAACACCCGCTGCATGAATTGATGCATGCCTATTCATTCCTTCTAAAATCTTTGAATAATCCATCACTTCCTTAAATTGATTTTCAGATGCATTCTTTAGCTCAGGACTTTGCTTTAAAGCTTCCTCAAGAGTGATATTTAATGTAGTTGGAATTAATTTTGCGAGCTTATCAATTTCTCCAAAACTATATCCTAAAACTCTACCAACATCCCTAACTACTTGGCGTGCTTTCATTTTTCCAAAAGTAATTATCTGTGTTACTGAGTTTTCACCATATTGGCCCTTTATGTAATCGATGACCTCGCCTCTTCGCTCAATACAAAAATCTATATCAATATCAGGCATGCTTATTCTCTCAGGATTTAAAAATCTTTCAAAGAGCAGCTTGTGCTTTAGTGGGTCAATCGTCGTGATTCCCAATGAATAAGAAACTAAACTACCTGCAGCTGAACCTCTACCCGGACCAACCGGTATTGAGCTATCTTTAGCGTACTTTACAAAATCAGCTGTTATCAAAAAGTATCCCGCAAAGCCCATTTTATTAATAACATTTAATTCATGATTTAATCTATGGGAAATTTCTGGTGATATTTCCCCATATCTTTTTTGAAGCCCTTCTACACAAAGAGATTTCAAATAATTATTTGGGTCCTGATCCTTAAAATCTTGCGGAATTGGAAAGTTTGGCAAATGGTATTGTCCCATAGGAAGCTCAATATCAATGCTTTCTGCAATTTTGAGTGTATTTTCAATTGCGTTCGGTACATCTTTGAACAATTTGAACATCTGATCTTGAGATTTAAAATAAAACTCCGGAGTAGCGTATCTTAATCTTTTAGGGTCATCACGATCTTTGCCTGTACCAAGGCAAATATGCACATCGTGAGCTTCCCAATGTTCATGTTTTGCATAATGAGCATCATTTGTACATACTAGTGGCAGGTTAAGTTCTGATGCTAACTTTTTCATGTTTTCAATGTTTTTTAACTCATCTGGAATACCATGATTTTGAACCTCTAGATAGAATCTATTTTCAAAAATTCTCGAAAATTCTAATGCTTTATTTTTTGCACCTTCCCAGTCGCCTTTCAACATTCTTTCAGGAATTTCTCCTTTTAAACAACCGGATAGGCATATTAAGCCCTCAGAATATTTTTCAATTAGTTCCATATCTATTCGAGGCCTGTAGTAAAATCCTTCTAAATAGCCATGTGTAACTAATTTCATTAAATTTTGATAACCCTTGTAGTTTTGAGCCAATAAAATCAGATGGTTATTGCCCCACCCTCCATCCGATCTTGGTTTTTTATTGAACCTGCTTTCAACAGCAACATAAACCTCGCATCCTATAATTGGTTTAATTCCTGCTTTTTTTGCTGATTTGTAATACGGCAAAACGCTAAACATATTTCCATGCTCAGTCAAAGCAACCGAATCCATACCTAGATCATCGATTGTGTTGACCAGTGTCTGAACTGTTTGAGCGCCGTCTAACAAGCTATAGTCAGAGTGATTGTGCAGGTGGACAAATTCAGATTTCATAAAATTTAAGATTCCTCACAAAATTTATTATTTGGTGTAAATATAACAATTATAACTTAACAATTAAGAGCCTATCATCACCATTATAGTCTTTTAGTAGTTTTATACTTCTACCAATTTTATTAAAGATTCTTTTAGCGTCTTTAGGGTGAGCGCTAAGCCCAACTTCAAAAATACCTATACCATTACTATTTAAAATATAAGGAAGGTCACTAGAAAATTTTCTATAAAATTCTAATCCATCACTATCATCTGTCAATGAATTATATGGCTCAAAGTTTCGAACTTCAGGCATTAATGATTCCATATCTTTTTTTGGTATATATGGAGGATTAGATATTAACAGATCAAAATTATAAAACGTTTTCATTTCACTTTTTAAAAAATCCAATTTTTTAAATGAAATATTATTAACGTGAAACTTTTCAGAATTAATTTTAGCAACATTTATTGCTTTCTCAGAAATATCAATTGATCGAACTTTAGAATTTGGCAATTCAATTGCCAAAGAAATAGACAAACATCCTGATCCAGTTCCAATTTCTAATATTTTAGGCGAATCGAAATCTCTTAAATGATTTATAGCCACTTCTATTAACCTTTCAGATTCAGGTCTCGGAATGAAAACATTTTTATTTACATAAAATTCCCTTCCATAAAACCATGCATTGTTAATTATATATTGAATTGGTTCTCTTTTAGCTCTTCTCTCTAACCACTCATTAAGCAAATTTACTTTTGCTAATGAAATGCTTTTTTCTGCACTATTGTATAATTCAAACTTTGAATAAGAAAGTAAATGGCAAAGAAAGATTTCTATTTCTTTTTTTGGATTTTCAATGGAGTTTGATTTTAAAAATTCAAGACCATAATTCAATATATAATTAAAGCTTGAAGAGGGCTTAATCAATTATTTGCAAAAGAAGCTAGCTGTTCTTCTTGATTCGCTATTTTTAGTTTTTCAATTATCTCTTTAATGTCACCGTCCATAACCGCATCTAAATTATAAGATGTAAAATTAATTCTGTGATCAGTGATTCTTCCTTGGGGAAAATTGTATGTGCGTATTTTTGCTGATCTATCACCTGTTGAAACCATGCTTTTTCTTGCCGCCGCTCTTTCCTTGGCAAGTTTTTCTTGTTCAGCTGCTAACAAGCGAGATTTTAAAACCTTTAAGGCCGCAGCTTTATTTTTGTGTTGTGAAGATTCGTCCTGGCATGTTACGACAAGCCCAGTTGGAATGTGGGTTATTCTTATAGCAGACTCAGTTTTGTTGACATGCTGACCTCCAGCTCCACTTGCTCTATATGTGTCAATTTTTAGGTCTGAGTCGATAACATTGATATCTGCATCTTCCGCTTCTGGTAATATTGCAACAGTTGCAGCAGAGGTATGTACTCTGCCACTTGTTTCAGTTTTTGGCACTCTTTGAACTCTATGAACTCCACTTTCATATTTCATAACACCATAAGCACCATCCCCTTTTAATGAAAAGATTATTTCTTTTAAACCGCCGATCCCAATAGGGCTAGAGTCTAAAACAGAAAAGTCCCAACTATTTCTCTCTGCAAACCGAGAATACATGCGATAAAGATCTGAAGCAAATAGTGCTGCTTCATCACCGCCCGTTCCTGCTCTTATTTCAATAATAGAATTTTTGTCATCGGTTGGATCATGAGGCAAAATGAGAATCTTTAATTCATCCTCTAAGTCTGATATTTGTGAGCTTAAAAGATCATTTTCTTCTTTTGCAAGCATAATAAGATCAGGATCTTTCTCATTTTCTATCAAATCAAGATTGTCAGAAAATTGATTTTTTGAATTAATAAAGATCAAGGATTTTTCAACAATTGGTTTTAATCTGTTATGCTCTTTTGTAACTTTTTTAAATTCGTCTAAGTTGTTTACTAAAGATGGGTCAGACATCTTAGACTCAATTGTATTATACTTAGAAATTATTTCTTTAAGTTTCTCTATCAACTTCTTATATTTTATTAGGAACTAAACTAATAATGATATCAATTCTAAATTAGCTGCTGTATTTTTTCTTAAATTTTTCAATCCTACCTGCTGTATCAACCAATTTTTGTTTTCCAGTATAAAATGGGTGACAAGCAGAGCATATCTCAACATTTTGATCGCCTATTGTGCTAGCAACATAAAATACGTTTCCACAAGAGCAAGTTACTTTGCCAAGTTTGTAATCTGGATGAATATTTAATTTCATTTTTTAAAGCCTTTAATTAATTAATAAATCTTTGATTCTGGATAAACCTTCAACAATATTTTTCTCAGATGTTGCGAACGAGAACCTAACGAAGCCAGAGGCGCCGAAGCCATCACCTGGCACAGTAGCAATATTAGCTTCACTTAGAAAAAGATTGCTCAAATCAAAAGAATTATTTATTGTTTTATTTTTAATTTTTCTTCCTAAATATTTTTCAAAAGATGGAAAAGCATAAAATGCTCCACCTGGCATTTTGCAAGAAATATCAGGCAAAGAATTTAATAAACTTACCATTAAGTCTCTTCTCTTTTTAAATTGACCTATCATAGCCTCAACTTTTGACTGGTCTCCGCTAAGAGCCTCTATAGATGCAGCTTGGGCAATAGAGTTTGCACAGGAGGTTGACTGGCCTTGTATTTTAGACATTGCTGATACGATTTCTTTATTTCCATAAGTGTAACCTATTCTCCAACCAGTCATAGCATAAGTTTTAGACATGCTCATGCATGTCAATATCTGAGCATTTATTTTCTCTTCAAGATTGATCTTTTCCGATATTTCATGATAACTATTAAAAACTAATCTTTCATAACATTCATCTGATATAACTGTTATATTGTTATCTGAGGCTATTTTTAATGATTTTTTGATAGCCTCTTTTGACCAAACGCCACCTGTTGGATTAGATGGAGTGTTTATAATCATACCTTTAGTGTTAGGAGTTATTTTAGATTTAAGATCGTCAAAATCAGGCTCAAAATTTTTATCAATTTTTGTTTTAACAAATACTGGAGTTGCTTCAGCCAAAATTACAAATTCAGGGAAGGATACCCAATAAGGGGTAAATATCAATACTTCATCGTTTTGTTGAAATAGTGCTTGACAAGCAAGATAAAGGCTTTGTTTTTCCCCATTAGATACTAAAACTTGGTTTATATTTGCACTAATGTAATTTTCATTGGCAAGCTTGTTGCAAATTGCTTCTCTGAGTTCAATCATGCCTGATCCAGATGTATACTTTGTTAAACCACTATCCATAGCTTTAGTGGCTGCATTAATTATATTTTTTGGTGTATTAAAGTCAGGTTGTCCTGCGCTAAAATTTATAACATCTACGCCTTGTGATCTTAACTTAGCTACTTTACTTGTCATTTCAAGCGTAAATGAAGGTTTAATTTTTTTTGATCTATCTGATAATCTAGCGATCATATAGAATGTTGTTTTTTGTGATATTCTTCTGAATTAAAATTTATATTATTAAAGGATCGATCTGATGCCTTCTTCTTTTTAAATTTTTTAGAATTTGTTTTTTTATTCTTAGTAGTAAAATTCGATATGTTATTTTTAAGAGTATTATAATTTATTTCATTTTCTTCGTTAATGATGGTTTTTTTAGGTAAAGACTTTTTTCTTTTCTTTGTTGGCCTATTTTTGTTATTACTTTTTGAATTGATATTTTTTTTGTCTAGCATGTAAAATTTACTTGTATCAATTTCTTCATTTTTGATTTTTTGTTTGTGCTTTATGGAGCCATATCCTCTAGTTATTCCATTACCCAATCCAATAAAATCAGGTAATAGAAAATTAGTTAAGAAGCTTCCTTCAAAACCAACATCTCTATTTTCGTTGAAACTTGATAATGATTTATCCTCTAATTCAATATCTGTTAATATTTTTTCATCAACATTAATCTTAAACTCGCTAGTCAAAAAGATCAAGTTTCTAGTTAAGAGTTCGCACAAGAATTTTCTTTTTTGCGATGTAGATGTCTTTGAAAATTTTTTAATATTTGTTCTATTTAGCGCTACCCAGGGAGTTATAAATTTATATTTATTAATATGATCCGTTTGCTCAAATAATCCGTTTTCATCAATGATAATATCTTTTATTTTAAAAGTAATATTTCCAAAGTCTAAAGATTTAAAATTATCGATTAAAGATCTAACAGCGCTCACTCCTTCAGCAATTCCAAGGAAATAAATTTTTTCATTTAATATTTTAACTTGAACCCTAGGATAAAGATATTTCTTCCTGTAGCTACCATTTAACATCGGTACAATTTCACTTTTTGGATAATTTTTCATAATTGAACCCTTAACTTGATAAGGCGTTTTTCTAACCGGCTTGTCAGTTACCAGGGCTGTTGAAATATATTGAATATGAGATGTTTGAGGAGGCATCGAAAAAAAATTATTGGCTCATTGTTTCCATAAACTCTTCATTAGTGTTGGTTCTTCGCATTCTATCTTGAATGAATTCCATTGCTTCAATTACATTCATTTCATTTAATAGTTTTCTCAGTATCCACATCCTTGCAAGGACCTTTTTATCAAGCAAGAGCTCTTCTTTTCTTGTGCCTGATTTAATTAAATCAAAAGAAGGGTAAATTCTTCTATCGCTGAGCCTACGATCCATTGCTAGTTCCATATTGCCAGTGCCTTTAAACTCTTCAAAGATTACTTCATCCATTCTACTTCCTGTATCGATTAATGCAGTAGCTATGATTGTTAAACTTCCACTTTCTTCAGTATTTCTAGCTGCACCAAAAAATTGCTTTGGTTTTTTTAGAGCATTTGCATCAACTCCCCCAGATAATATTTTACCACTGTGTGGGATTACAGCATTATGAGCCCTACCTAGTCTGGTAATACTGTCAAGTAAAATGACAACATCTTCACCAAATTCGACCATTCTTCTTGCTTTTTGTATGACCATCTCTGCAACAGCTACATGTCTTTCCGGGGCTTCGTCAAATGTAGAGCTAACAACTTCAGCATCTACGTTTCTTTTCATATCTGTTACTTCTTCAGGGCGCTCATCTATTAAGAGAATTATCATTTGAACTTCTTTATGATTTTTTGTGATTGCATTTGCAATTTTTTGCAGTAAAACAGTCTTACCTGTTTTTGGCTGTGCAACAAGCAACCCCCTTTGTCCTTTGCCAATTGGAGATATAAGATCCATTACTCTGGTAGATAGATCTTTCGGATTTACTTCTAGGTTAAATTTAGAATCGGGATAAAGCGGTGTCAGATTATCGAATAAAATAGCTTCTTTCAATTTAGATGGCTCTTTATCGTTAACAGTATCAACTTTTAGTAGTGCATAAAATCTTTCTTTGGATTTTGGAGGTCGAATCTTACCCTCAACTTCATGTCCAGTCCTTAAGCCAAACCTTTTAATCTGAGAAGGGCTAACATAAATGTCATCTGGGCCAGGTAAATAATTAAAATCCGGACTTCTTAAAAAACCATAACCTTCGTTTAAAACTTCTAGGACACCCTTAGCAGTAATTCCCACATCATTTTCTACCTGGTATTCAAGTATCTTGACAATGAGCTCCTGGCGATTCATTCCTGAATAGCTATCAATTTTTAATTTCTCAGCAAACTCTGCTAGTTCTTTAATTTTTAGTTTTTGTAATTCACTTACATTCATTTGTCAACCTAAGTAGGTAATAAATTATATTTCAAAATAAGGAAATTCCGCCTCAGGGAAATTAGGGTATATATAGTAACTTTGAGATATTACAAAATTTCAAGCTAAAATACCAAATTTATTGAAAACAGTTTCAGATATGTAATGACTTCCAAAAATTAATCCTGGCGTATTTTGAGCTTTAGATATTTTTCTTAAATAATCAATTGCCACTTCTAGATCTTTAACTAGCAAAAAATTAACACAACCATGGCTTTCAAAGAGGTTTGCTAAATCAGATCCAGTCATTAAGCCGTTTTCTTCGGATCCAGACAAAATTAACTTATAAAATCTTTCATCGACAGCTTTTATTATTAAATTTGCTTCTTTATCACTTTTCATAACAAATAAACCTATCGGCTTTTTTTTGTAGATAGATTCTAGAGAATTAATAGTTGATAAAATACCATCATAATTATGTGCAACATCATAGTAAATAATTGGATCATCACAAATTTTTTGAAATCTTCCTTTCCAAACAGTCTTTTTTAGACCATGATTAATTTGCTTTATCGATAAATTATCCAAAAAAATATTGCAGGCTTCAAAAGCTAATGCAGCATTAAAAGCTTGATGATAGCCCACTAATGGAGTTTCGTAATGATTGTTTTGATAAATGAATTTTGTTCCATTTGATGTAAGCGTAATCTTTTTTGGTTCTTCAATTTCTAAATATGGAGCTTCTAATTCATTAGTTTTATTTCTTATTATAAGCTCTACTTTCTTTTTTTGAATAGCAGAAACGAGAGGTATTTTTTTTTTTATAATACCACATTTCTCAAATGCAATTTGCTCCAGGCTGCTTCCAAGTATTTTTGTATGGTCTAGTGAAATTGATGTTAAAACAGTAACTTTGGGCTGCAATACGTTTGTTGAGTCGAGCCTACCACCAAGCCCTGTCTCAATAACAGCAACATCAACTTTCTGATCATTGAAATATGAAAAAGCCATTGCTGTTGTTGTCTCAAAAAAGGTTGATTTAATCTGTTTAATTTTTCGTTCATTTTGCTCTAAAAATGAACAGATGTACTTATCCTTAATCTCAATATTATTAACTCTTATCCTTTCATTGAATTTAATTAAATGAGGAGATGTATATGTACCAACTTTTAAATTCATACTTTTTAAGATAGAGCTAATCATTAAACAAGTTGACCCTTTTCCGTTTGTACCAGCGACGTGGATAGAGGGAAAATTTTTATGTGGATTATCAACGTGATTTAACAAGAAAAGTGTGTGCTCTAAACCAGTTTTAATGCCAAGTCTTCTCAGAGAATATAGAAATTGTAATTGTGAATGCAATTTTTTTAATTTTCTGAGAGGTACTTTTCTCTAGAATATCTAAATTTTACTATAGCTTTATAAATAGCGTACGCTATATCTTGCCTATGCTTAGCATTCTTTAAGTTTCTTTCTTCATTGGCGTTCGATACAAAACCAACTTCTATTAATACATTTGGCATACTTGCGCCAATTAAAACTTGAAAACCTGCTTGCTTAACACCTCTATTTTTAGATTTTACAGTTTTACCCATTTCTTGCTGAATCATTGAAGCTAGCTCTTCACTTTCTTTCATAAACATACTTTGAGCCATGGTTGCCATTATTAAGTTTTCACCTGATAGATTTTTATACCTTTCATCAGACT
Organism: uncultured Fidelibacterota bacterium; assembly: GCA_902615915.1. GTDB lineage: Bacteria > Fidelibacterota > Marinisomatia > Marinisomatales > TCS55 > TMED144. The sequence goes on along the minus strand of CACMQQ010000001.1, from coordinate 228,543 downwards.
TATCTTCAAACTTAATCACTTCATTTTCTCTTGATGCAACTTCAATCGCGTCTTGTGTTTTGCCAGGTCTTAATAAGTATGTTTCAAACCCATATGCAGATCTATTATGGCTATGATTTGCATGCACACTTATAAACATTTTACCATTTGATTCATTGGCCAATTTAGTTCTCATCCAAAGTGGAACAAACACATCCTCTTCCCTCGTATATATAACATTCATTTTTGTATTTTTTTCAAGTGAAAGTCCGACTCTTTTAACTATATCTAGAACTATATTTTTTTCCATAGTTCCATTTTTGCTCATTGTTCCTGGATCCTTTCCTCCATGACCTGCATCAAGTACGATAGTATCAATTTTCCACCTATCTCTAACTTTGCTAATACGTGATATGTCATCAGTAACTCTAGTTCTGAGAGAAACCACAATTTCCGATGGGTCTTTGCTTTGATATATATCATGACTTTCAACTTTTGTTCTCATCTGAAAAGCAAGCTGAGAAGTATTACCTAGTTGATCAGCTGCTATTTTTTTAATTACTCCTTTTGGGTCGCTTTTTCTTAATTCAGTTGTATCAACTAGACTATTAGCCACAGTAATATAAAACCATCCATTTTCATGAAAAAAAGAGCTTATGTTGCCTTCAGGAAATGGTTCTTTGGTTTTAATTCGTAAAATAGTCCCATTTGCTTTTTGAGCTATTTTGATACTGTTAATATTAAATTCTTTTATATTTAACTCAAGGGTTAAATTGTTTTTGTTAAAAGATATTCCAGGCAATATTGTTCTTTTTATTATCTCAAAAAAAGATGCAGCGGCAATATATAGATCACCATTAATCCATAGACAGTAGGTTGGCAATTGAAAAACTCTATCATCAACTAAGATAAAGCTCGTATTGGCAGATATTTTTACTCTACTGTCTCTTACATATAATACTATCTTTTCTCTTTCATTGTTTACAAAGGGAGCTCTATTGGATAATAACTTGGAAATTTCATTTACGGATATAAAGTGACCATTAATAGTTTCAAGTGTCTCAAGATTATTGACAGATTCATCAACTCTGTTGATAACTTTAATGTTCGAAGCTTGAATAAAAGAGCTTACCAGTAAAAAACGAAGAAATACATAAAAAAAGATTTTCATTAAACTAAGATTAAGTTTTTAAAAATTAGAAAAGCTTTATTGTGAAATATAAATATGAAAAGAGGCGCTTTATATTATGAATAATATTCAAAAGCGCCCCAAATTTAACCTGCTTTTTTAGTTTTTGTTATACCAAAAAACTATTAACATAAGAGCGAGCAAACCAGCAAACCCAGCATCGCCAAATTTTGCCATTAGATCGCCAATTGCTGTAATGACACCAAAATAGTCATTGAACAATATACCGACGACGATTCCAAGAACTACAAGCCCTTGTAACAGACCGGTCACATCATTTATAAAAGAGGTTACGGTTTCAAAGGCCTTTTTCATTTAATGTCTCCTTAGATTATTTAAGCAGAAAGAAGGGTGCAAGAGCTATCCCTATTTTCTACTGGTTAACCCGCAAAAGAAACAAAAATTAACAAGGCCAATAGACCAGAGAATCCACCGTCTAAAAAGGATTCTACAAGATCTACAATTCCACCAATTGGGTCAAACCCAGTGGAGTAAAGTATGTTCACAAATACGAACATGACAATTAGTGCTTTAACTAAGCTAACTACAGAATTAGCAATACCTTGGACAGATGAAGTAAAATCAGCCATTAGGTTCCTCCTTGAATTATGTTGTACTGAGCAAAAAAAAAGGGCAATTAACGCCCCTTATTCTTTCAATTCTTTCACTTAAAATTTTGCTTGCAAGTTTCAATGAAAACTAGTTGCATCAGTTTGAATTTAAAAATAATAATTGAATAAACAATAATCTTTACAAACATACATAAAAAATATTTACATAAAAGATTTTATATCACATAAATTTTATTTTAAACATAGGATATTAATTAATGAATATAAAGAATGTAATTGGAAGAGAAGTCTTAGATTCCAGGGGAAATCCTACCATTGAGGTTGAAATTCATATCGATGGAAACAAATCAGGTAGAGCAATTGTGCCTTCTGGTGCATCAACTGGTACTAAAGAAGCATTAGAGTTAAGAGACAATGATGTAGCTAGATATAGAGGAAAAGGTGTATTAAAAGCAGTAAAAAATATTAATAAAATAATAAAGAAAGAAATAATAGGTCTTAATATTGAAAACCAAAAACAAATTGATAGCAAATTACTTGAAATTGATGGAACTGAAAATAAAAAAAATTTAGGGGCAAATGCTATTTTAGGAGTATCATTAGCAACAGCGCATTGTAGAGCCATAGCTAAAAATATTCCTTTATTTAAAGATTTTAATGAAGGTGAAGGGTTAAAGTACAATCTACCCATTCCATTTATGAATATTCTAAATGGGGGAAGCCATGCGAACAATAATGTAGATATCCAAGAATTCATGATTGTTCCTGTTGGTGCGAAATCTTTTTCACACGCAATACAAATGGGATCAGAAATTTTTCACTCATTAAAAGAAATCTTACAAGCCCAAGGGCATATTACTGCTGTAGGAGATGAAGGCGGTTTTGCTCCAAATCTTAAATCTAACATACAAGCAATTGAGTTAGTTCTTGAGGCGATTGAAAAAACCAGCTACAAACCCTTTAAGGATATTTTTATAGCATTAGATGTTGCGGCAAGTGAAATTTTCCATAAGAATAAGTATCATCTCCTATCAGAAAAAAGAATGCTAACATCAAATGAAATGATAAAATATTATGAAACACTGATAAATAATTACCCGATAATTTCAATCGAAGATGGATTAGATGAAAATGATTGGAAGGGGTGGAAAGAATTAAATAAATCAATAGGAGCTAAATGCCAAATAGTTGCAGATGATCTAACGGTTACTAATAAGTTATTTTTAGAAAAGGCTATAGAACATGATGCCATTAATTCAATTTTAATAAAATTAAATCAAATTGGGACTATAACAGAAACTATTGACACAATTAATCTTGCGAAAAAAAACGGCATCTCTACGATGATTTCTCACAGGTCAGGAGAGACCGAAGATACTACTATTTCCGATTTAGCAGTTGGGCTAAACGCTGGCCAATTAAAGGCAGGTTCATTGTGTAGAACTGATAGAGTGTCTAAATATAATCAACTACTCAGAATTGAGGAAAATTTAAATGACAATGCTTTATATGAACCTCTTTCATTATCAAAATATTTTTAAAAATGAGAAATAAAAAAAAGCTGAAACAATCGTTTAACAAACTTCAGAGGCAGCTCGTTAAAGGGGCTTTGAGTATAATTGGGATATCACTCATAATTATTTTTATATTTGGCAACCATGGAGTTATCGAGCTTTACCAATTATCAAAAAAACGTCAACAGATTCAAGAGGAAATAGCTCTTTTAAGACAGCAAAAGATTGATCTAGAAAAAGAAAAAACATTATTGAGAAATGATAAAAAACATATTGAAAAATTAGCAAGAGAAAAATATCGCATGGCAAAACCAAATGAAAGAATATTTAAGGTTATAGAGAAAGATCGTTAATTTTTGTCGATATCTTTTCCTAAAAATTTGCTTTGTTTGTATAACTGTTTTTTTTCCAGCGATGTTAAAGAATCAAAACCTTCCTTTTGAATTTTATCTAACAAGATATCAATATTTTTTTGAATTTTGATTTTATTTTCTTTTAATTTTTTAATTTTGTTTTCTTTTTGTTGGTTAATTTTAGATTTCAAAATATATCTAAGTGTAGATTCATGCTTTTTTTGTTTTAAATAGAATAATCCAACAATCATTCCTGATAAGTGTGTTAAATGGCTAACATTGCTACCCGCTGAACCCATTGCAGAGAAAAAAGCTATAGCTCCTAAAAAAACAACAAAATATTTAACTTTAACAGGAAACAAAAAGTAAATTAGAATTTTTCTTTCAGGGAAAGTTATACCATAGGCCAATAAAATGCCATAAATGGAACCGCTTGCCCCAATTAATAAAGATAAAGGATTATTCAAATTAAATAAGGCCCAAATTAAACCTGAGCCAATTCCTGTTATAAAATAATACTTTAAAAATTCTTTTTTACCCCACAAAGATTCCATTTCTGAACCAAACATCCAGAGTACAAACATGTTCATGAATAAATGGAAAAAGTCTCCATGCATAAACATATATGTTACTGGCTGCCAAACCATCGGCCAAAAATTAGATGGCGAAAGACCAAAGATTTGAGCTAAATCAAATTGATCTTGAGCTATGCTCCTTAATAAAAAAATAATTAAGTTAATTAACAAAAGCTGTTTAATTGCATTTGGAAATAATCTTGGCCCAAAGGAAAGATTATTGCTATCAGATTGGTATTGATAATTCATTATATCTTAATGAAGTTAAACCATACATTGTTTCAAGACTTCAAAAGATTTTAAATTTTTAATATTTTCAAATTGAATGTTAAAGCAACAATTCAAATAGTCGCTAATTGCTAGTCTATCTATTTGAGTTATTTTGTGGTTTGCATTAAAATCTATAGCTTGTCTTTCAAAATCGTGGAAAATTTTTTTTGAGTTAGGACCTGCAAAGGGGTTCGGCAATATACTATGATCCAGCTCTGATTGATTGAAATCTGGCTTAAATCCTAAAACCCTTAATAACTGGTACTGAAAATTCCAAAAAACTAAATTCATTTGATTTCTTTTAGTCTCTATTAAGCTAATAGCGTTGATTAATTCTTTGAATAATTCATCATTTTTATCTATGTCAGATGTACACTTATCAGCTAGTTCAACGATTGCCATCACATATGATATTTTAATAAAATCTTTATGAATTGAAACCCATTGATTCTGAAAGGTTGCTTTTGATATTGTCTGCAGATTTCTGTTTGGTCTGTAATAAAATAAAAGCTCTAAGTAGTTGCCAGGTTGAAAATATGAATTTTTAAAATTTTTTTTATTTTTTGCACCATGTACGATAAAACTTATTTTGCCATAATCTTTTAAAAAGCACTTTGTAATAATACTTGATTCTCCATAACTAAATCTATTTAAAACAATAGCTAGCGATTTTTGGACCATATTAATATGCCTTGGCGAAAATCACTTCATATTTCGCTTTTTTGTTAGAGTAAATACATTTTAATTGATCAATATCTTGCTCAAATGGAATCACTCTAATTGTGGCTTTAGTCAGCTCTTTAATTCTGGACTCCGTTTCTGAAGTGCCATCCCATCCGCACTTTATAAAACCACCCTCATTCTCAATAACAGTTTTAAATTCATCAAAGTTTTTAACATTATGGGTATTTTTAACTTGAAAATTTTTTGCCTCTAAAAATAAGTTTGTCTGAATATCGCGCAGGGTCTTTTTTACTATATTAACAAAATCATCTATTTTAATATTACTCTTCTCATTTTTATCTCTTCGATAAAGCACTAATTCTTCATTTAATATATCCCTTTGGCCTATCTCAATTCTAATTGGAACTCCTTTAAGCTCCCAATGATTAAATTTTGAACCAGGCCGTCTATCGGACCAGTCTTCATAAATTCTAATATTTTCATTTTTAAGGTCCTGTATTTGATTCATAATAAAGCTTTTTATAGCTTTTTTTTGATCTTCATCTTTAAAAATCGGAACAACTACAACTTGAATTGGTGCTATTTTAGGAGGTAGTCTTAATCCATTTTCGTCTCCGTGAGTCATGATTATTGCTCCTACAAGTCTTGTACTTACGCCCCAACTTGTTGCAAATACCAATTCTTCTTCATTTTTGTCGTTTTGAAATGTTACTCCAAATGCTTTGGCAAAATTTTGACCTAAGTTATGTGATGTTCCAGCTTGTAAAGCCTTTTTATCTCCCATCATTGCTTCAATACAATATGTTTTTTTAGCACCGGCAAATTTTTCAGCTTCTGTTTTGAGACCAGTTAATACGGGCATAGCCAAATAATCTTCAGCTAAACACTTATATAAATCCAATATCTTTAAAGTCTCTTCTTCCGCTTCTTCAGCGGTTGCATGCGCTGTATGCCCTTCTTGCCAAAGAAATTCTGAAGTTCTCAGAAACAACCTTGTGCGCATCTCCCATCTTACAACATTAGCCCATTGATTGATTAAAAGGGGTAAGTCTCTGTAAGACTGGATCCATTTTTTGTACATTGACCATATGATAGTCTCTGAGGTAGGCCGAACAATCACTTCCTCTTCTAAACGAGAGCTAGGGTCAACATTTATGTCTCCATTGTGATCAGATTTTAATCGTGTATGAGTAACAACTGCGCATTCCTTAGCAAATCCATCAATGTGCTCAGCTTCTTTTGCTAAGTAAGATTTAGGAATGAAAATTGGGAAATAAGCATTAACATGTCCTGTCTCTTTTATCATTTTGTCTAAAACGTTTTTTACTAAATCCCAGAGCTCAAAACCATAAGGCATGATAACCATCGTCCCCTTTACAGGTCCATAGTCTGCTAAACCTGCTTTGGTAACGATATCCGTATACCAGCTTGAAAAGTTTTCTTTTTGGATTGTCGTATTTTTAGACATTGTTTGATTAAGCCTTATGTTATAACTGGATTAAAGATTATTCATAGAAGATAAAATTTAGTATTAATTTTTGCACTATAAATTACATTAAACTTTTGATTTTTTAAATTAGGACAATTATGAAAAAATATCTTCTATTAATAATCATATCATTAGGGTTTTTTGCTTGCACATCAAAAAAGGCAGATATGATTATATATAACGGTAATATTTATACGGTTAATGATTTAAACCCTATTGTAAGTGCTGTAGCTGTAAAAGATGGTAAAATTTTAGATTTAGGAGATTGGCAAAAACTAAAAAGGTATAAGTCTGACCGTACAGATTTAATAGATCTAGAAGGTAAAACTCTAACACCTGGCCTGATTGAAGGCCATGGGCATTTTACTGGCTTAGGTGAATCAAAGCTTAATTTAGATCTAAGCAGTGTCAAAAGCTATGATGAGCTAATCAGTGTAGTAGAAAGCGCAATAAAAAATGCACAAGAGGGAGAATGGATAATTGGGCGAGGATGGCACCAAGACAAATGGGCATTAAAACCCGAAAAGATCGTTAGGGGTTTTCAAACGCATGAGAAATTAAGTGAGATATCAAAGAACAACCCTGTTTGGTTAAGACATGCTAGCGGACATGCAAGTTTTGGCAATCAAAAGGCTATGGAAATAGCGGGCATTTCAAAAGAAACTGAATTTGGATTTGGCGGTGAAATAATTAAAGATCTTTCTGGAAACCCAACGGGTATTTTTAATGAAAGAGCCCAATACTTGATTTCACAATATGTTGATAAAAGTAATGATTCTTCAAAAGTAATCAAACTAGCAGTGGAAGAATGTCTAAAAAATGGAATTACGTCATTCCAAGATGCAGGAACATCGCGCAAGTCGTTAAAGATGATTAGAGATGCAATTAAAGATAATGAACTCAAAGTAAGGATATATTCTATGCTTACTAGTAGAGATGAGTCTTTATTAGAAGAATGGTATCAAAAGGGGCCTGCAATAGGATTAGCTGATGATTATTTAACAATAAGATCCATAAAGCTTAACGCAGATGGCGCTCTTGGCTCAAGAGGCGCATGGCTCCTTGATGAATACACTGATCGTCCTGGCCACTTCGGCATGGCAACTCAACCAATGAAATATGTTTACGATGTAAGCAAAAAGGGCATTCAAAATGGTTTTCAAGTCAATACCCATGCAATAGGGGATAGAACTAATAGAGAAGTTCTTGATCAATACGAAAAGGTCTTTCTAGAATACAATGACTTGTCATTCGATCATCGCTGGAGAATTGAACATGCCCAACATGTTGACCCGATTGACATTCCAAGGTTTGGAAAATTAGGAGTAATTGCATCTATACAGGGTATTCATATGTCTTCTGATAGACCATGGGCAATTGATAGGCTTGGGGAAAAAAGGATAACTGAAGGTGCTTATGCATGGAGAGACCTTATCAATAATGGAGCAGTTCTGGTAAATGGAAGTGATGTTCCTGTTGAGCCCATCAATCCTATTGCCTGCTTTTATGCTAGCGTAAGTAGAAAAACATTATCTGGCAGCCCAGATAATGGATATGAACCAAGACAAAAAATGACAAGGATGGAAGCATTAAAAAGCTATACTATAAATGCTGCTTACGGTGCCTTTGAAGAAGACATCAAAGGAACTGTAGAGATTGGTAAATATGCAGACTTTACAGTTTTTTCGCAAAATATAATGACTGTACCTGAAAGTGAAATATTAAAAACAAAAGTTACACACACTATAGTAAATGGTAAAGTTGAGTATAAATTAAATTGATATCGAAGATTCTAGAAAAACGCATTAAATCTCTTTACACAAAAAAAGGAAGATTAAAAAATAATAATTTTATTATTGAAGGCAAAAGATCGATATTGACTGCTATTCACAACAGCGTCAACATAAAAAATATTGTTTTAAGTAAGAGTTTTATAGAAAATAATAAAAATTTAGCTGCATATAATAAATACAAAACATCTATTGTAGATGATAAATGTTTCGGTCAATTATCACAAGTTGATAGCCCGTCAGGAATATTAGCAGAAGCAGCAATACCTCTACAAAGCAAATTAAATCCAGATTTTCCGATGGTGTATTTAGACCAAATTTCAGACCCTGGGAACCTTGGAACAATCGTCAGAACTTGCGATTGGTTTGGAATAAAACAAGTTGGCATATCTCCTAATAGCGTTGAATTCTATAATCCAAAAGTTGTGCGATCGTCGATGGGTTCTCATTTCAATATGAAATATTTAGGTACGCCCAGCTCAGAAGATTTGAACAGGTTTAATTTAATTGGTGCAGATTTCAATAAAGGAAAAGATATTAACGATATATCTAATCCTAAAAATTGGGCACTTGTCATGGGTAGCGAAGCTTCTGGTATTTCAAAAACTATGAACAAAAAAATTTCATCATATGTAAAGATTGAAAGATTTGGCAAAGGGGAATCTTTAAATATTGGCGTAGCTATGGGTATTGTATTACATAGATTTACAAACTAATGTAGTGTTTTAATTGCCCTATAAAGGTGGTAATTTATGGATCAATGAAAAGAAAAGAGTTAATTAAAAGTGAAACAAAATCAATCTACATGGCAAATTTTTTTAGTAGTATTGTTTTCAGTCCTTTCTGCATTGATAATTGGAACAGCTCTAGGTTCAATTGATTATGGAGGAGATCCATCAATTTCAACATATATAGGGATGTTTCTTGCTCAGTTCTTTATAGTTGTCCCAACAATATTATTATTAAAAAGAAATAATTTAAACATAGCCAAAAGCCTTAGAATCAATAGGGTATCAAAAAAAGTATTATTTTATTCTTTTATTCTATCCATTGGAGCAGTCGTTATTTCAGATGAAATAAACATATTATTTGAAATGATAATTCCATTGCCAGATTCTTTTTCGCAGCTTGAGGATATTTTAAGACCTGACGAATTGATTTCTTTTGTTTTATTAAGCTTGACAATTGTTATCATTGCTCCAATTGGAGAAGAGCTGCTATTCAGAGGTTTTTTACAGCACTACCTTGAAAATACGTGGAAAGATGTAACCAGGGCTATTTTAGTTTCAAGTTTATTTTTTGCTTTTATTCATTTTAACCCTTACTGGATCATTCAAATCTATTTACTTGGGATATTGCTGGGCTACCTTGCATGGAAAACACAGTCCGTTTTGCCCTCCATTATTTTTCATATTTGTATAAACGGTACATCTCTTTTTTTAACAACATTTGATGATTATGTTGAGCATATTATTCTCTGGAATGGACATATTCATCCAATTATAATATTATTTGGGATAGTAGCATTTAGTTTTGGTTTCAAGAATATTCATACAAGCGGAGTTAAAGTATGAAGAAAGAGATTTTTGAAACAGAAATAACTATTTTAAGAGATACTTTCAGAAGGTTGATTAGACGACATGCAAAGACAAATATTATCAAACTTATAGATAAAACTCACCCTGCAGATATGGCTTTAACTTTTCAATACCTGAACGAAGCTGAACAAGATCTAATATTTAATTTCATGAAGGCTGACAATAATACTGTTGAATTCTTAAGTGAATTGTACGAATCGACAGCATTACGTCTTCTAGAGAATGATTCAGCAGAGAGGATAGCATCTATTTTGCAATATGCTAGTTCAAATGAACAAGCATATTTAATGGGTCTTGTTAATGAAAGATTTGCAAATTCGGTTATCAAGCTTCTAGAAACTGATGAGCAAGAACAGCTTGAAGAGATAATGGCTTACCCTGATGATAGCGCAGGAAGCTTGATGAATACAGATGTATTTACTCTTCATGAAGAAACCAACGCAAAGCAAGCAGTAGATGCACTTCAAGATCAGTGTGATGCAGAGATGGTTTTTTATTTATATACCTTAGATGACGAAGGTAGATTGACAGGAGTAATTTCTCTCAGGGAACTTGTTATAACTCCAGCTGAAACTAAATTAAAGGATATTATGTCTCGTCAGATTCATGCAATTAGACCTGAGACAGATCAAGAAGAGGTTGCAAAGATTGTTTCTCAATATAATATATTAGCAGTTCCAGTGATTGACTCTGAAGACAAACTGCTGGGAATTGTTACAGTTGATGATGTCGTGGATGTTATTAGAGAAGAAGCCACTGAAGATTTTCTACAAATGGTTGGAGCAGGAAAAGATAGAGAGATCTTGTTGAGATCATCTTGGGAAAATGCAAAAAGTCGCTTGCCATGGCTTTTTGCTAGCTGGATAGGTGGAATAATGGCCGCATTTATAATTGGTATTTTTGATGATATCTTAGAGAAATCGATAGCGCTAGCAGCATTTATACCGGTAATCATAGGAATGGGTGGAAATGTTGGCACTCAATCCTCAACTTTAATTGTGCGCGGGCTTGCAACTGGGAGAGTAAACATTGAAAACTCAATTAAAGTTTTATTTAAAGAAATTAGAGTTGGCCTAATTCTTGGAACTTTGTATGGTATTCTTCTAGGATTATTTGCAGTAATTAAATTTATAAATATGCCACCCACTCTTGGTTTAGCAGTTGGGCTAAGTATATGGTCGTCCATGATTATTGCTACGACTATAGGTTCTATAGTTCCGCTTATATTGGATAAATTTGATATCGATCCTGCAATCGCTACTGGGCCATTTGTGACTACAGCTATTGATATACTAGGAGTGACACTATATTTTCTAATTGCAAAATTCTTATTAACCGGTATATAAATTATGAAAAAAGGATTCTTAAAAAAAAATTGGAATAATTTGCTAATTTGGTCAAGCATTTCTTGCTCTATCTATTTCGCTATAAAATATGGTATAGATAAAAAGATTGTTGTTTTTGGAACTGTTGTAATAGGGGTTTTTACTCAAGCCTTTGCAGGTTTAGCAGCGTTAGCAGCTGCGGTGCCACTTATAGGGCCATTTCTTGTTAAGATATTTTCTATACCTTTTTTCTACATTGTAAACGCTATGAGTTATTTTATTAGTGCAGTAGCTATAAGAAAAGGGCATGGTTCAGACTTAACAAAATCTCGCGTTTTAACAATAGCAATGATGATAGGAATACTTATTGGTTATATTATTGGAAACCTTGCTCCTGTCCAATAGATTATAGCAATGAAAATTCTTATACTCCATGGTCCTAACCTTAATTTGATTGGAAAGATATCTGCAAAGAATAAGGAAACAGTCACTTTAGATAAAATCAACAAGAGTATGAAAAGATTTTGCAGAGGAAATGATATAGAACTAAAGATTTTCCAAACCCATAAGATATTTCAAGCAATCAATTTTTTACAGCGCAATAGAAATTATTCTAACAAGCTTATTTTTACACCCATGTCTTGGTCCTTGTATGAGCATTCATTGCTTGAAACGATCAAAATATGTAAATATGATTTATTGCAAGTTTCATTTGATAAAGAATATGAATTATCAGATTTTAGTAAATCTATTTTCAATTCATATTCAACTAGAAATTTTATCAATCATCCTCTATCTGTCTATGAAGATGCTCTATCTTATATACTGAAATCGATGAAATAATTAATGATGAAAAAAATAATCCTTTTAACTTTTTTTATCATAAGCTGCTCGAACAAGCCCGTTCTTGTGCTTAACGATGCTTCTCCGTTAGTTGATGATGATACTGCAATTTCTACTACTACTTACAACATAAGCGTTGATAGTATAAAAGCTTCAATCACTTTTGATATAAGATCAGACTTTGATAAATATTTACTAGATGTACAAAATCCTATCAATAAAACCTTTTTAATCAAAAGATTTTTTCCCTCATTGCATGATTCGTCTATTTCTATGTACGAAAATGAAATTGACTTCCTTGGCTTAAACAGCAGAAGATTCGTAAGTATGAATAAAAATGGCAATGAAATAAATATGAAATTCTCAATAGACACGCTTCAATTAAAAAGTCATATTGAAACAGAAATAAAAAAACTAAAGGATTTGCTCCCTATACATTATCTATTTGATAAAGGTGGTAAAGTGCCAGATTTTTCAAAAATCACTAATAAAATCATTTTACCTATTGACGGATTGAGTTTTCCTAAGAGAGCATCAAGACTACCAAATGCACCTAGGTCGTATCGCTCTGGTACGCATAGAGGAATTGATTTTTTTTCTAATTGGGGAACGCCGGTTCGATCGGTTGCAGATGGAATTATAATTAGATCAGACATAAACTACAAAGAGATGCCAGCTAATTTTCGAATTGAAATGCTTAAAAGAGCAAGCGTGATAAACAGAACGCCTTCAGATATTTTCAACGAGCTACTTTTAGGGCAAGCCGTTATAATTGATCACGGTTTGGAATTATTCCCAGGATATAGGTCGATTTCCATCTATGCGCATCTGTCAAGTATAATACCTAAATTTGAAACTGGATATAATATTAAGTCTGGAGAAATTTTTGGATATTCAGGAAATACTGGGACAAGTCCAAGCACAAAAGGAACTAAAGACGAATCCCATTTACACTGGGAGCTTATCCTACAAGATTCAAAAGGCGAATATTATTTTGGACAAGACTTAGAATATTCAGAACTTATCGAAGCTTTAGATAGTTTGTTTATAAAGTAATCATATTATGACAGGAGTTTTCAAATGAGACATTTTATTTATTTTTTTCTTTTCACAATTGCGTTTTCACAAGAAAAGATTTCTTTGCCTATGAATGTGAAAGATGTTTCATACGATCCTCAGATTTCAAGACCTGAAAAAATCATTGGCCACCAGATTGGAACTAGACATACCCGCACAAGTCAAGTGGTTGATTACTTTGAGGCATTAGCTAGTGAAAGCGATAGGATTATTCTTAAATCACATGCTATTTCCCATGAAGGGAGGAAATTAATTCACGCTATAGTTACCTCACCAGAAAATCATGAGAAACTTGATTTAATTAGAATAGCTAACTTGCGCTTATCCGATAATCCATCAAGTGTGTCTAATAATGAAATTAATAATATGCCTGTAATAGCTTATTTAGGATATTCAATCCACGGGAATGAAGCTAGTGGAACTGAAGCAGCTATATTGCTTTTATATCATTTAGCTGCAGGCAAGGGATATGAAATTGATCAAATTTTAAAAAATACAGTTCTCATTGTTGATCCAATGTTTAACCCTGATGGTAGGGATCGTTTTGTGAATTGGGTCAATGGCAATCGCGGCTTAGTTGCTACAGATGATGTTCAAGATAGAGAACACAATGAGCCATGGCCAGGAGGTAGAACCAATCATTATTTTTTTGATATGAATAGAGATTGGTTGCCTCTGACACAACCTGAATCTAGGGGTAGAGTTTCTGTTTTTCATTATTGGCGCCCTCAATATCTTTTAGATGCTCATGAGATGGGGGGTAATTCTACTTTTTTCTTTCAGCCTGGCATTCCTTCGCGAAATAATCCTAATACTCCTGAAGAAGGAATTAAATTGGCATACAAGCTAGCTCCCTATTTTGCTAAGAGGCTTGATTCTATTAAATCAATGTATTATTCAGAGCAATCTTTTGATGATTTTTATTATGGCAAAGGATCTACCTTTGGTGACATACATGGTTCTGTAGGGATCTTATTTGAACAAGGGTCATCGAGGTCACTTGAGACAACAACCACTTCAGGAAAATTGACCTATGCATTTTCTGTTAGAAATCAATTTATGGCGACACTTGGCAACATAGATGGTCTAGTTGCGCTTAGGAAAGATTTTTTAAACTACCAGAAAAGCTTTTACCAAACAGCGAATTCTGAAGCTAAAAAAAATCCTGTAAAAGGATATTTAATCAGCCTTAAAAACAATAGAACTAAAGCGCAAATGCTATTAAGAAATCTCCAAAGTCACAGAATTAAAGCGTATGAGCTTAAAAGGACTATTTCGATTCGCGAAGGTAAGTTTAACAAAGGAGAGGCAGTCATTGTACCTACTAAACAACCACAAACGAGATTTATCAATGGTATAATGGAAAAAGTGACCATGTTTACAGATTCACTCTTTTATGATGTTTCTGCATGGACCTTACCCCTTGCTTATGGCGTAGAGAGCTACCAATTAAAACAAGGTCCGGATTCCTATTTAGGAAATGAATTACCGCCCGTTGAACTAGACGGAGGTAGCGTAATGGGCGGGAAGGCACAATCTGCATATCTGATGAAATGGAATAGGTATTATAATGCACGTGCATTATATAAAATTTTAGACTCAGGCGTACTTCCAAGATTAACGACAGAGCCCTTTTCTGCGATTGTTAATGGAAAAAAAATGAGTTTTGATAGAGGAACGATTGTGATACCAGTGTCACAGCGAGATGCTAATTCTACGCTAACGGAAGATGATATTCATAATATAATGAATGATATTGCTCTTGAAAACCATGTTAATATCTATGCTACTAACTCTGCATCAACACCCACGGGTCCTGATTTGGGTGGTGCATTTCAAGGCCTACTTAAAAAACCAAAAGTTGCAATCCTCTCTGGAAGAGGAACATCATCTTATGGTGTAGGAGAAGTTTGGCATCTTTTAAATCATCGAATGCATATACCCGCCTCGTTGGTTGATGCTAATAATCTTACTCAAAGAAAATTGTCACACTATAATACGTTGATCTTAGCTGATGGAAATTATACAATGCTTGACTCAACTGATATACAATCGATAAAGGATTGGAATAGAGAAGGTGGAACTTTAATAACTACTGGATCCGCATCAAGATGGGCAGTAAATAAAAAGATCACAACTGAGAAAATCAAAAAGAACAAGCAGATTAATTTAGATATAGCATATAGCAGAGTTAGAAACACTACAGGTGCACAGCGCATTGGTGGTGCCATATTCAACGTAAGACTAGACAATACGCATCCAATTGGATATGGTTATAAAAGGGCAGTGCCTGTTTTTAAACGAGGTGATACTTTTTTTGAACTATCCAAATCGCCCTCTGCAAACGTTGCAAGATATACTAACAATCCACTTTTAAGTGGTTATATTTCAGAGGAAAGATTAAACGACATGAAAGGCACAGCTTCGATCATAGCTAAAAGACAAGGAAGTGGACATATTATCATGTTTGGGGATAATCCATCCTTCAGAGCTTTTTGGTATGGAACAAACGGTCTTCTACTGAATGCAGTATTTTTTGGGCACGCGTTTTAATTAAGTTGAATTTAAGTAGATTAAATACCGATTTATTTAAACTAGATGGAAGCCTTTAAAATGCTCTAATACGATTCTCGAATTCTATTTTCAAATCGTTTGAAAAGTCTTTTATGCGCTTCTTGGTTTCATCGTTGGTAGCTACATCGATCCATTCCTCACTACCCTCTGGTCTACCAAAGGACTTAACGATAGCTCTTACGCTATACATACCAGCTCCGTTACCTTTTACTCTAGACTCTAACATTAATTGATATCTCACTTCGTTAATACCGTTTAAGATCTCAAGATTAGTGATGTTCGGATAAACGTATTGACAAATTATAACGGTTCCTGCCCCACGATCCTCAGTTTGCTCTATCACAAATCGATGACGATTTAGTACTCTATTTGCAAGCGTAACAAAATCTTCATTAGTTGCAAGACCAATTGATACTCTATGGTCTCTTACTTTAGGACCGTTACTACTCGTACCAGCACAATTGATTAAAAACAAAGACACCATAAAAGTTATAATAATTTTTCTGTTCATGCTTGTAGTTCCTTAGCAAAAAAAAGGCCCTAATAAATAGGGCCTTTTTTTTATAATATAAAACGATAGTTTACTTGAGCGCGCTGTCTGTTAACGGTGTTACTTTATCCCACTCAATAACAAAACCACGTGTTCTAAATCCACCATTACCATCAAATGGTGATATTTTTCTTCCTGCTGTACCATCTGTTCCGATAGCGTCTTGACCACCAAAGGTGTAAGAATCCATCAATAGGATTTCTAACTCTTTGCCTGGTATTGGTAGATGCTCAGCAGTACCCTTAACTAGGTCGCCATGACCTCTTCTATGATAAAAGGGTACAAACGGATTCGTTTGCGTTGCTTCAATAATCTGCTCGTATTTCAACATTGCCCATAGAGATGCATCATCAAGTGCACTTGGTGCATCTGATGGAGATCCAACTGGTGTTGAACCGGTTGCAGCGGATAAACCTCCAATAGTTACACGACTATTGTTAATAAAGGTCGCTGCAGATGCAGCATCATTACCACGAAGCGCTGCCTCAGCTTGATAAAGATCAAGCTCAGACTGTACAACATCATGCATTGGACCAACTAAAGTAGTTGCGTAAGCTGATTGTCTATTCCAGAAGTAATAGGTCTGATGATATGTACCTCTTGAAGCAATTAATCGAGTACGATACTCATTTAAGCCGTACAAACCAGCTGCCTGGGTACCATCGCCTGCATCACCAGCTGATATCCTTTTATCGTCAGTTACAATTGAGAAGGCTTTACGACCAGCAACAGTAGCATCGCTACCATCGCCTAACCAGTTCTTATATCCATCTGATTTGTCAGCAGGGCCAATCATTTTGTAATCTGCTCTACCCCAACTTCTAGAAACAGCTGAATAATATTGTGTTCTTGTCCACCAAAAGTCACCATCACCAACAGGAGCAAACTCGCCACCTTTTGATGCGTGAGATGCAATGTCTGCCCAATCAGCAGCTGCTCTTTCGGTAGCATCTCTACCAACAGCAGCTTTGTAACGTGCAAGCATGCTATGACCAACTTTAGCAAGATCAGCCATGGTCATGCCAGGAATTTGCATCCAATCTTCAGGTATAGATACAGTACTATTAGCTTCTGCTTCAGAAACCACTGCTTCGAGCGCAGTTAATGCACTTGACATCAGAGTTTTGTAATCGACAGTTTCAATCTTCTGTGAGAAGTCAGTGTCCCCATCTACGTAAAAACCCTTGTCGTACCATGATGCGACTTGAGCATTAGATATTGCTAAAATAAATTTTGCGAATACCTCTGCTCTTTTATCATCTTCAGCGGTAGCTAGGAAGTTTTTACCACCCTCTTGACCTGCTTTTAATGAAGCTAATCCATCTTTTGCAGATGAGATAGCACCATATAAGTCATACCATGGGTCTTCAATATAAAATGCATATCCCCATGCAGGACTATTATTAATGGCGGCGCGAGGCTCACTTGACATTTCACGCATTCCATAGTTACCCCATGAAGAAGACTGAGAGTCTCCCATGACCATAGGTTGGAAACCTGAACCTGTCACGTGGACGCCTTGCCACCAGGTTAAAAATGTACTCTTAATCAAAGATTCTACATCTGCTGGAGATGCTAGAGCACGAGACTGGTCTGGAGCGTTAGTATTGGTAACGTCTAAATCAGCACATGCTGTCATAAACATTGCAAACGATAATGCTATACCAGTTATTTTATTAGTTATTTTCATTTTAATCTTCTCCTACTCTTAAAAGTCTACATCTAATGTAAACGAGAAAGTTCTGTAGTTAGGATAGCCGTATGAGTCTACACGAGCATTTACTGCTGAACCTAGAGTTCCACCACCGTACCCTACTTCAGGATCATATCCTTGGTAGTCAGTCCAGGTGATAAGGTTGCGTCCAACAATACCAACTTGTAAGCCGTTAATACCGACTGATCTTAAATCAACGAGACTACTAACGTTATACTTTACAGAAAGTTCCCGAAGCTTCATATATGATGCATCTTCAACGTAATAATCATTAGCTGCATTCACATGATAAAGATCACGATAGTAAATAGTAGGCTTCATCTCAGCTTCTGACTTTCCATACTGATCTACGTCACCAGTAGCAGCTTCTCTAGCTCCCCACTGTCTTGTATGATTGTAGATGTTACCACCGCTTTGGCCATCAAACATTGCATAAACAGATAATCCTTGGAATCTGAAGTTTGCGTTGAATGAGTATCCAAAATCAGGTACTGATGTACCAATTTGGTGAAGAGAATTTCCATCGGAATCAACAAACTGAATTGGACGTCCCCAGTTATAGGTCTGACTTAAACCTGTTGAGGTTCTTCCCCATAAGGTCTTAGAAATACCTTCAGTTACCTTATTGCCATCACCAACCCAAACTAAATAGCCATCGCTGTTTGTAGCAAACTGGCTGATGCTAGCTTGATCAGCTTTTGGAAGATGATCTACACCGGTAGCCCACTTGGTTCCCCAGAATGATGCATACTGTGTATTGTTTTTCATATAAAAAACAGTCTGACCACTGCCACTACTTGTTAAGTAAGCAGGCATATTGAATTCGGTTAGTTTTTGATCATAAGTATCATAGTTAAAACCTAGAGATAATGACATATCTCTAGTGTTAAGAACGTAACCGTTAACTGATAATTCTAAAGCTTCAGCTTCTAATGTACCGGCATTTTGCCACTGACTGCTATATCCATAAAATCCTGCCAATGGTACTGGTAACAACTGGTCTTCATTCAAAGTGCTTGAAGAAGTAAGCTCAACTGAAACACGATCTAATAAACTAAAATCAACACCAAATTCGGTTTCGGTTGTTGTTTGTGGCTTAAGATCTTTGTTTCCAAGAGCGCCCTTAGAAATATTACCACCAGATACTGACCAGGTCTCATATTGCTGAGAAAACGCAGGTCTTACACCAGCAGTACCACTGCTGAATCTGAACTTAAACTCCGGTAATAAGCCTTTTAAAGGTCCCCAAAAAGATTCTTCACTCAAGCGATAAGCTCCACTGAACTTGTAGTAGCTATTCTCACGATTTTGTGGACCGAACAAAGAACTACGATCCTGTCTTAAGCTTAAGTCAATGATATATCTATCAAGAAGATCAATTTGACCGCCGATATTGAAACCATCTGAATTCACAGTCTGGTTTGATGAACTTACGGTCTTATCTGCTCCAGTTTCTAACTGTGGAACATCGCCAACAGCTAAGTTCCAAGCATTTCCACTGCGATAAACATAGTCATAAGATTCGTAATTATAACGACCTCTTACAATAATATCAGCTTCACCAACTTGAGTAGCATAGTTAATACCAATGTCACCATTGATTGACTGCTCATTGGTGTTAGACTTTGTAAGATTACCATCATTAAAGTTTGGACTAGGAGTAATTGTTAACCAACCCTTTGGATATGAGTTGCTCCATAGTCTTGCTGAACGATCATAACTTAGCGAACCAACTGCTTTCAATGATGGTGTCATTGACCAGCTAAAGTTAGAACCAAGTAAGACTCTGTCACGAGTGCTTAAACGATCATTGTATGCAATCTGATAAACTGGGTTAGCCTCTTCTTCGTTGCGAGGATCTGGCTGAATATAGTATTGCCCGTCTGAATCTTTCGCTAAGATATCAACATCCCATGGGAAGAATGTTACATCAAAGAAAGCGGCAGCGCTTGCTTCTTCTTTCAATGAACGAGAAAGAAGTGAGCTAAAACCAAGCTTGATACCAGCTGGTAGACTAACGTCAGTATTTAAACGAAATGTATTTCTTGTAAAACCATCGATGAAATCACCAAATACACCGTCTTCTCCTTGACTAGAAAGACCAACAAATACATTGAAGGATTCTGCATTTCTACTCATTGAGAAGGTATGCTTTGTGTAATCACCATCAGAGTACATACGCTGAACATGATCGTATCCAGGTCTTCCACCATTGTCTGGTAGTAATTTTGGACTGCCATCTGTTGGATCACCAGTTGCTACATACTTGTATGGTTTAGTTGAAAAATAGTAACCATTTGCCCAAGAGCTATCAGAATAATTTTCTGGAATTGGACTCTTAGTATTGTCACGTGGATCAAATGGTAAACCTGAATCATTGTCAATCATATATCCTGTAGCTGGATCAATCTTGAAAAAGTGTGATCCATTGGTTTTAATTGAACCTTGAAGCTGGTTATAACCTTGTTCCATCTTATAGTTAAATCTGGTTTGTCCTAGACCAAGTTCAGAGCCACGCTTTGTTGTAATAGCAATAACACCATTAGCTGCACGTGCACCGTACTCGGAAGCTCCAGAAGCACCTTTAATGATTTCAATGCTTTGAACATCATCAGGGCTAATATCACCCATAGGACTTCCTGAAACAGAAGGATCAATGATAATTCCATCAACAATATATAAAGGAGCTTGTGAACGTCCACTTGCATTAATACTGGTAGCGCCTCTTAATTGTACTGAAGCTGCATAGCCTGGCTCACCAGAACCCTTTACAACTTTAACACCTGCTGATTTACCCCTAATCATTGATTCAACGGTAGTTGATGGAGCAAGCTCAAGAACATCAGAGTCGATCTTATCAATCGCAAAAGGTGTTTTGGTCTTTGTTAATTCTCCAGCAACACCAGTAACCATGACTGCATCCATCTTCAAAACATCTTCTTGAAGATTGAAATCAGTAGTTCCTGATTCACTAACAGTCACTGTGGATTGCTTATATCCAATATAACGTGCTGTTAATTTTGCCGATGTTAATCCGGCTGGGACAGTAACAGAATAGTTACCATCAACGTCAGTAGATGTACCCGTATCGGTTCCCTCTACAATAACGTTTGCTCCTACAAGCTTGTCACCTGTCTGAGCGTCAGTTACAGTTCCAGATACTTGAATTTGCGCAAGCAAAAACCCTGGTATCATAAGAAAAGTAGCTGCAATTAAGGCAAATGATTTTCTCATTTTATTAGTGCCCTCCACTGTTTTAATATCAAAAATGTACATAAAAAGCCTGTCTTACCTCGGCTTTAGTAAGTCTTTTCTCAAAGACATTAAACTAAAAATAAACTAATAAACAACGTTTTTTTAAAAAAAAACAAATTTTTTTTTATTTAATGAAATCACAAAGATTTATTTGCGTTATTATAAATACATGAAAAATGCATTTATAACTGGTGCTTCAGGCCATTTAGGGTCCTGCCTGGTTCGCTATTTATTAAAAGATAATTGGACCGTAAAATGTTTAGTTAATAATGATACTAGGTCAATTGACTGTTTAGATGTTGAAAAAATTTATGTTAGTATTTTTGACGAGCCTAATTTGGCAAATGCTATGATCGGTTGTGACGTTGTTTTTCATCTTGCAGCGATTGTTGCACAAGAAAGAGTGGATTACAAAAACATGAAAAAAGTAAATGTTGAGGGTACAAAATCCATTTGTAATGCTGCTTTAAAATCAAAAATGAATAAACTGATCTATTTTTCTAGTATTCACGCTTTTAACCAATTCCCCTATCAAACTGTTCTTGATGAAAAAAGAAAGCTAGTAGATACTCAGTCAGCATCTTCTTATGATTTAACTAAGGCCATGGCTCAAAAAGAAGTATATAAAGCTGTAGAAAAAGGGCTAGATGCTAGCATATTACACCCAACTGGCGTTATAGGGCCCTATGATTATAAACCTAGCAGGATGGGTCAAGTGATTATGGATATAAAAAATAAAAGAATGCCTCTTGCTATCAAAGCAGGTTACAATTGGGTAGATGTAAGGGATGTGTGTTCTGCTGCCATAAAATGTGTCAGACATGGCAAAAAAGGACAAAACTATATTATTTCAGGAAGATGGCAATCCTTCAAGGATTTATCAATTATAATTCAAGAAAAGATTGATAAAAAAATATACTATGGTGAAATACCATTTCTTTTTTTGTACATTATTCTTCCATTCTCAAAGCTGTGGTCCTTATTAACAAAAAAAAGGGAGCTAATAAATTTGGGAAGTATTTACACACTTAAAAATCAGTGCTTAAAAATTAGCTACGAACTAGCCAAAAAAGAGCTAAATCATAAGCCTCGCAGTATCCATTCAACAATCTCCGATACACTATCTTGGTTTGATTCTGAGCATGATATTTAATTATTCAAATTTCAATTTAATTATTACAGCTTGGACTCTTTTATCTTTATTGGTTTTTGTTATTTTAAATTTCGTTAAAGCACCATATGGTAAACATGATCAAGAGGGATGGGGAATACGAATTCCTGCTAGACTGGGATGGATTGCTATGGAAATGCCAAGCTGGATCTTGATGACAATTTTTGCTTTATTATCATTGAAAAATGGGTTAAGAACAGTGAGCTTAATAATGGCATGTTTTTGGATCTTACATTACTTTCATAGGAGCATGATATGGCCATTTAGGGCAAAGATTTCGCACAAGAAAATGCCACTTTCTATCGCGTTTTTAGCTGGAGGATTTAACATTATAAATACTTCTATAAACGCCGAATGGATCTTTTTTTTAAGAGACCCTTACTCACTTTCCTGGCTCTATTCAATTCAGTTTGTTGGGGGTATGATAACTTTTTTTACTGGGTTCATAATTAATATATCATCTGATAATATTCTATTTAAGCTAAGAAAAGATGGAAAGGGTGAGTACAGCATTCCAAATGGAAAGCTTTTTAATTACATATCATGCCCAAATTATCTTGGTGAAATACTGGAATGGTTAGGTTGGGCAATTATGGTATTATCATTTGCTGGGTTTTCATTTTTTGTGTGGACTTTGGCAAATCTAATACCACGAGCGCTATCAACCCACAAATGGTACAATCAAAAATTTCAAGATTATCCTAAAGATAGAAAAGCTCTACTGCCTTATCTTTTGTAATTTAATTTTTTAAAATTGATATAGCGACATGATACATTAAATTTTAAATTATAATCTTAGATTTAAACATGTGAGGATTAAAATGCAAAAAGGTAGTGTCAACAAAGTTGTATTGATTGGTCACTTGGGTGGAAATCCTGAGTCAAGATTCACCCCATCAGGTGCTGCAGTAGCAAACTTTACTCTAGCCACTAATGAATCCTGGAAAGATTCTAATGGAGAGATTCAAGATAAGACTGAATGGCATCGCTGCGTTATGTTTGGCAAATCTGCTGAACTGGCTGGTGATCTATTGAAAAAAGGCCAATTAATATATACTGAAGGCAAGCTCCAAACGAGAAACTGGGAAGATAATAATGGAGTTAAGCGATATACAACAGAAGTAGTATGTGAACAATTCACTATGCTCGGCAGAAAGATGGAATCAAATAATTCACCATCACAACCTATAAATCAACAAAACTCTGGGCCATCTACTGAAGAAATTGATGATGACCTTCCTTTTTAAGCCCAAATATTAAATGAACAAATCTAATATATCCTCAAAAATATCATCATATGTTGACAATTTTTGGAATGATGAAATAATACCAGAGCTTGTTGAATATATTAAGATACCCAATAAATCACCCGCTTTTGATAAAAATTGGGAAGAGAATGGATATATGGAAAAGGTGCTAAAGAATGCAGTGAAATGGGCAAAAAAGCATGCGCCTGAAAAAAGCGAATTCCATATAAAAAAAGCGAACGGTAAGACACCTCTTATATTAATTGATATTCCTGGTGATAAAGAGGGCAATGTTTTAATGTATGGGCACTTAGATAAACAACCTGAAATGGATGGATGGAGAGATGATCTGGGACCATGGAAACCAGTTATCCAAGAGGATAAACTATACGGAAGAGGTGGCGCTGACGATGGGTATGCTCTGTTTGCTTGCATTGCCGCTGTGAATTCTTTAATCAAGCAGGGAGTTTCCCTTCCAAGAATAATTATTTTAATAGAATTTTGCGAAGAGAGCGGATCTCCAGATCTACCTTATTATATGGAAGATTGCAAAAATATTATAGGAGATGTCGATCTTGTTATATGTTTGGATTCGGGCGCCGGAAATTATGAACAATTTTGGTCGACCGTTTCTTTGAGAGGAATGATAGCATGCAAGCTTCAAATTAACGTTTTAAAAGAAGGAGTTCATTCTGGTAGTGCAAGTGGAGTAGTTCCATCTCCTTTTAGGCTTTTAAATAAATTAATAAGTAGATTAGAAGATTCTGATACTGGAAAAATAGATCTTGAGAACTTAAATGTAGAGATACCAGACGAACGAAAGGTCCAAGCTTTCGAAATGGTTCAATGTCTCGGAAATTGGGAAAAAGAGTTTCCTTGGTATGGCAACACTAAACCGTCAACATCCGATTCATATGAGTCCATGCTAAACAGGACTTGGAGGCCCACCATGACTGTCATTGGTATTGATGGAATACCACCTATAAAGGACGGAGGAAATGTTTTATTGCCATTCTCTGCCGCAAATCTTTCGTTCAGATTACCTCCAACAGCTGATTCTAAAAAAGCAATGCAAGAAGTTGAAAAAACTTTACTTAGTGACCCACCAAACAGTTGTGAAGTATCTATAAAATGGGAAAAGGCAGCGAACGGTTGGAATGCTCCTTCTTGTAAGCCATGGCTAAATGATGCAATTAATGAATCATCTAAAGAAATATTTGGCAAACCTGCTAGAGCTATGGGCGAGGGTGGAACAATACCTTTTATGGGTATGCTTGGAGAAAGATACCCTCAAGCACAATTTGTAATTACTGGAGTACTTGGACCAAATTCGAATGCACATGGTCCAAATGAATTTATTCATATCCCTTTTGCTAAAAGATTAAATACCTGTATTGCTTTAATTTTATCAAATTATCAAAAAAACTAAAAAATTATAATGTCTCCAAAAAAAGGATTGGACAAATACAAACCAAGACCTGCATGGATTAGATATTTACTAAGCTATATCGCTCTTTTTTTAGGTAAAATACTATTTAAAATTACTATTAAAGGTCAAAAGAATATCCCTAGAAAAGGGCCTTATATAATTGCTGGAAATCATTTTACCGTATTTGATCCACCTTTAGTTATATTAGCTATAAAAAAGCCTATTTCTTTCTTGGCTGCAAGCGATATGGAAGTAAATTGGTATGAAAATTTAGGATTATGGCTTTATGGTTTTATTCCAACAAATAGAGCTCAACTAGCACCCTCAACGATTAAAAAGGCCAGAAAAGTGTTAAAACAAAATAAGATTCTAGGAATATTTCCCGAGGGCAACACTGAGTCAAGTAAACTACGAAAGGCAAAACCTGGAGTTGTATACTTATCGACAATGGAAAAAGTTAAGATCTTACCAATTGGTATTTATGGTTTGAAGCAGAACCCCATAAATTATATTTTAAATGGAATAAGACCCAAAATTTCCATAAAGATTGGGAAATCTTTTGGTCCCTTAAAGCTCCCAATTGATAAATCTGAAAGAGATAAGGCCCTAGAACATATTGGTAAAGAGGTTATGCTGAATATTGCTGCGCTACTACCGGATGAGTGCCATGGGGAATACTCTGGAGATAGTTTAATTTATAATATCAGAAAAAATATTAAAACACAATGAATCAAGAAAATAATAGTGAGCCAAATAAGATTCACTATATTATTGTGATTAGTATAACTATTCTTTTTTTAGTTTTTCTTAGATTAAGAGCTCTTGAAAGAGAAAATATGATTAAAGACAAAGTTGAAGAGACCATTATAAATTGAAATTATTTATATTATTTTTTTCACTTATTGTTTGGATACAACCAAAAGATTCTGTTTATGCTTTGATTAGAAATGAAGCCATAAGCGCAGGCATTGATAAGACCTTTCTGGATAAAACATTTAATCATAAGGATATAAAGGTTCACTCTAAAATCAAGGAACTATTTGAAAAACCTTATGAAAAGAAGAGTTGGACAGAATATAGAAAAATATTCGTTACAAAAAAAAGAGTGGACTCTGGAGCAAAATTCTACTCTAGCCAATACAATTTGCTAGATAGCACTTCAACTTCAATGAATATTGATCCTCTTTTGATATTAAGTATTATTGGAGTCGAAACTAATTATGGAACTCAAAGAGGTAATTATAACGTTTTTAATGCTCTTTACACTCAAATTAAAATTATGCCTGGAAAGCGCTCAAGATGGGCAAAGAAAGAACTCATTTCATTCTTAAAATATTGTTATAATGATAATATTTTTCCACACTCCATTAAGGGATCTTACGCTGGAGCATTTGGTTATGGACAATTTATACCAACTAGCTTTGCTAATTATTCTGTTGACGGAAATAAGAATGGAAAGAGAGAGCCCTATGCTTGGGGGGATGTTTTTTCTAGCATTGCAAACTATTTAATCAAAAATGGCTATCCAACATCAGACATCAAGGACCCTAAGGAAGTTTATGATTCAATATTTAGCTATAATCACTCTGATAATTACGTTAGAGTAGTTCTAGAGCTGAGAAACGAAATAGAAAAAGAACTTAGCTTAAACTAAGATGTCAAATGAAAAAATAGAGATAATTGTTTCTACAAAATTTTTACCTGAACGATCTGATCCTACAAAATCATTATTTTTTTTTTCATATGATGTTAAAATTAAGAATAATGGAAAAGATACCGTCCAGTTAATAGATCGATACTGGAATATAACGGATGCTAAAAACAATACAGAGGAAATTAGAGGACCTGGGGTTGTCGGTAACCAGCCTGTAATTAAACCTGGTCAATTGTACGAATATAAAAGTTTTTGCCCATTAAAGACAGAGTTTGGAGTAATGCATGGTCATTTTGGCATGAAAACTAACAATGGAAGAAAATTTAATGCTAAAATTAACCCATTTAGGTTAACCATTCCTTTCTCCGTAAATTAGGAACATTAATGAAAACTAATACAAAAATAATAGCGACACTGGGTCCTTCATGTAGCGATCCAAAAGTCATAGATAAAATGATAAATAATGGTACTAACATATTTAGATTAAATATGTCCCATGGCGACAGACGTTCGAAGATTAAGCTTTATGACCTTTTAAAAGGGTTCAAATTAAAAGACGGAGAAAGACCTACTATCTTAACAGACCTGTGCGGGCCGAAAATAAGGATCAGTAACAAGTTTAAAGCTATATATATTTCAAAAGATGAAACTGTAATACTGTCAAGTAGAGATTATATAGATGGAGAAATATTGATAACAGAAAATATATCACTTTCCAATATTAATCTAAAATCTGAAATCCTAATCAATGATGGTAAAATAAAATTATTAGTCCAAAAAAAGATTTCAAATTTCAAATTGGAATGTAAAGTGTTAATTGGGGGTAAAATAGAACCAAGCAAAGGTGTAAATTTTCCAAATTCAACCTTAGATCTACCATCATTAACTATTCAAGATTTAGAAGATTTAGAACTTGCGCTTGAAAAAGGCGCAGATTTAATTGCACTGTCTTTTGTTAGAAATCATAAAGATATAAATGAAGTAAAAAAAATTATGAAAAAGAATAATTCTTTTTTACCCGTTATAGCAAAAATTGAAAAATGGGAAGCGCTCAATGATATAGAAAACATAATAAGTAGCTTTGATGGTGTTATGGTTGCAAGAGGCGATTTAGGAGTTGAGATTCCATCCGCAAAAGTACCAATAGCTCAAAAAAAGATTGCTAAACTTGCCAACAAACATGGCAAGCCAGTTATAATTGCTACACAAATGCTTGAATCAATGATAACCAATCAAGTTCCAACTAGAGCAGAAGTAAGCGATATTGCTAATTCAATTTTTGATAGCGTTGATGCATTAATGGTAACCGGAGAGACTGCAATTGGAAATTATCCTATTGAAGTTGTAAAGACTTTAAAAGAGGTTATACGTTTAACTGAAAAATCATTAGTCCAAGAAAAAGTTTTCAACCCTGACGAAATAAATAAAACTAGTGACGCAATAAGCCATGCTGTATGTCAAATAACTAAAGATTTGAATATTAATATTATCATGACAATGACGCATAGTGGTAGTACTGCTAGAATGATATCAAAATATAGACCTCCTTCAAATGTTATTGCTCTCACCCCATTTAATTCTATCATCAGACAGCTTAGATTAATTTGGGGTATCACTCCTATAAAAGTAGATAAATATGATGATATTGACTTAATACCAGATCTTTGTAAAAACGTAATTTATGCTAACAAATTATTAAAAAGGGGTGAAAAATTTATTATAACTGGTGGTGTTCCAATGGGCGTTTCTGGAACAACGAATTATCTATCAGTTCAAACAAATGATAATTGAGGTTTTATGAAAAAATTATTTTTTCTAGTCACATTTCTTATATCATTTTTTTCTTCATCTTGCGATAATGATGCAGCGTTAATGGAGTTAGCAAATGAATTATCTAAGAAATTTATAATTACAGATGGTCATATTGATTTACCATATAGACTAAATGGTAAATATGAAGATATATCAGGCTTATTTGAAGGTGGAGATTTTGACTATCTAAGAGCTAAAAAAGGGGGCCTTGATGTTCCATTTATGGCAATATATGTTTCCGCATCATATCAAGAAACGGGTGGAGCCAAAGAAAAAGCAGATTCACTAATTGATTTAGTCAGTGAAATAGCAACAAAAGACCCAGATAAATTTGAAATTGCATATAATGTAGAAGATGCTGAAAGAATATTTTCTCAAGGAAAAATCGCTCTTCCGATGGGTATTGAAAATGGTGCTGCTATAGAAAAAGATTTATCAAATCTTAAGCATTTTTATGATAGAGGTATTAGATACATTACTCTAACTCACTCAAAAGATAATTTAATTTGTGATTCTTCCTATGATACTACACGCACTTGGGGGGGATTGAGCTCTTTTGGTAAAAAAGTCGTTGGCGAAATGAACAGGCTTGGGATAATGGTAGATATTTCACATGTTACTGATGAAGTAATAAATCAAATATTTGATATGACCAATGTGCCAGTAATTGCATCTCATTCGTCGTGCAGAAAATTTACTCCTGGCTGGGAGAGAAACATGGGAGATAAAGAAATAATAAGATTAAAAGAGAACGGAGGGGTAATTCAAATTAATTTTGGTTCAGCGTTCTTAACTCAAGAATCTCAAGATAAAAGAAATGAAAATAATAAAAAAGTAGAGGCTTATAAAAATCAATATAATTTAAGTGAAGGAGATGAAAAGTTGTTGGCCTTTAGGGAAAAGATCTACAAAAGAAATCCCATATATGCAGATGTAAAAGACGTGGTAAAGCATATTGATCACGTCGTTAATATTGCAGGTATTGATCACGTTGGACTTGGATCTGATTATGACGGTGTTGGGGATTCCCTCCCTTATGGTCTCAAAGATGTTTCTTTCTACCCGAATCTTATTTTTCACTTATTAAAAAGTGGTTATAGTGAAGAAGAAATTGAAAAAATATGTTATAAGAATATATGGAGAGTCTGGAAAGCTGTTGAAAAAACAGCAGCGAGATCTTAATATTTTTTAATTATCAAATGTTAAGCTTTATGTATTTTCTAATTCCTCTGAATCAACTGCATTTGATATTTTTTTAAATAGCCATTTATTAAAAAGGATTTTTACAAAAGGAATATATTTTAAGTAGCTGGGGATAAAGATATTTTTCTTTTTTTGCTTGATTCCCTTAATTATTAAATCTGTACAAACATCCAATTCAACTGCCTTATTGCTATGCTTATGATGACTGTCTCCAATTTTTTCTCCGTTTGGTCCAATTGCATTTGCGCGCAAATTTGTTTCTTTTATCCAACCCAAGTAAACATTTATAAACTGAATTTTACCTTTTGTCTCCAATTCAAGACCTTCTAAAAAACCTTTCAATGCGTGCTTGGATGCTGAATAAAAAGTAGCTTTAGGAAACCCTATAAATGCTTGAGCTGTTGAAATGGAAACTATTGTACCACTTGATTCTTTCAAGCTTTTAAGTGAGCAATGCATGCTGTTGACAGAGCCATTAAAATTCACATTAGCCAATTCGTTAAATTTTGAAATATCTTTAATTTGATCAAAAAGCGCCCACATACTTAAACCTGCATTTAGTATTAAATAATCAATTTGCCCAAATTCATATATTGTCTTTGAAATTAAATTTTGACATGACTTAATGTCGGTGATATCCGTTTCAACAGGCAAAGCTGAACCGTTAGACAAATTAATTTCTTCAGCGATTTTTTTTAATTGATTGAAATTTCTTGAAGCTAAGACAATATTAAAATTTTCTTTAGCTAGTTTAAGAGATAGTGACTTTCCAATTCCTGAGGAAGCTCCAGTAATGATGACTGTCTTTTTAAAAATTTTATAACCGATATTGTTATTTTGCTAAAATACCGTTTTTTGCGCCAAATATATTTTGAGGATCGTGCGCTAATTTTAATTCTTTAACTAATTGCATACTAGTTTCAGATAAAGTATTTGGTAAAAAGTCTTTTCTAAGCTTCCCTACGCCATGGTGATGGGATATGGAGCCTCCATTTTTAATTATCACTTCTCTAAGTGTATGCTCAATTTCGCTAAATTTCTCTTCCGGTTCATCTGTCCCTTTCACGCTCATTCCAAGCATGAAATAAATGCATACCCCTGTATGATAAATTTGAGGAATGCGATATGATACATAAGGTTTGCCTGGCATTTTATATAAACTATGCAATTCATTCAATTTCTCAGATACCGCATTAATTACATTTTGAATATTTGACCATGAAACCGTGGTCTCCATAGTCTCACCCATAATTTGATAATCAGAAACAAAATCTCTAACGTAAGCAATAGCATAGGTTAACATAAATCCACGTTTGCCGTTGCCAGATCCGCCAATCATGCCCTTGCATGATTTTGCTAATTTATTAATTTTTTTCTTTTGATATGACACTTCTTCCTCAGTTCCTTCCATAACGATTGTCAAGGCACACATTTTATCAGGGTCAAAACCTTTAATATTTGTAACTAAGAATTTTTCAATTTTGCTTTTTATTTTTTTCAATCCTTCTGCTCTTGGCTTCAAAGCTTGGCCAAAACGAAATTGAATGTTGTCCACTAATCTCACGCTAGCTGGTATATAATTCGTTTTGGATAATTTTTTTAAAAATGTTACTCCCTCGCTCCAAGTTTTAAATAAAACTGAATTGTATTCTTGAGCTTCAGGTCTTTCATGAATCTTTAAAATAGCTTTTGTAATAATTCCAAGATTGCCTTCTGAGCCAAATAACATATTTTGAGGTTTAAATCCTATAGATCCTCTTGATATTGGTTTTATTTGATTAATTTCACCCTTGGGGGTAACTAAATGAACATTTTCAACAATATCTTCAATATTGCCATACTTATTCTTTTTCATACCACTAGCATTAGTTGCAATCCAGCCACCGATTGTTGAAAGCTCAACGCTATCAGGTTCATGTCCAATCATAAAACCTTCTTTTTTAAGCAATTCATCTAGATTTTTTCCAGTTATACCTGCCTCAACACATACTCTCCTATCCTCCTTATTTATCCATTCAATTTTTGACAATCTTCTTGTATCAATTGAAACAACAGTTCTTTTTTCATTTTCAGGAACAGATAATGCGCGCGTTACATTTGTTCCACCTCCGTAAGGAATGAGACAAACATTATATTTTAAAGCAATTTCAATAATTTTTCTTACATCCTCTTCAGATTCTGGATAAAACACCAAGTCAACTAATCGATCTATAGATCTATACAGAACTTTATATATATCTTTGAATGTTTCTTGGCCATGGCTATGAATCAAACGTTCAGTGTTTTCAATGGTAAACTTGTCACTTTCAAAAACTTTTTCTAGCTCTTGATAGAATTTTTTATCGACTTTGGAGGGCGAAACAAATTTTTCATCAACTTCCTTTAATTTGTCATTATCCTCTATTTCAATATTTAACATTTTTTCAATATAAGGAATAAAGTCAGGCATCTCTGTTCCACTTACTTCATAACGATCACCTGAAAATTTAACAACTTTATCACCAATTGACTTAAAACCTGAATCCTTAAAACCCCATTTGTGTAAGTGTTTATCTGATTTACTAGCTAAAAATTTACTCATTGATGTGCTTCTTGCTTTCTTTCATAATTTTTTCTTCTAGTGCTGTAGTTAATTGCTTTGCATTTAGAACATTATCATTTTGATTTGAAATGTAATCATTAGGATCAATCGGCTCAAGAATATTTATTGTAATTTTACACGGTCTCATAAAAATTTTACCTTTTGGCCAAGACTTTGATGATCCCTCAATATATATAGGAACTATGGGTTTATTTAAGGCTAAAGAAAATCTAGCAGCTCCTTTCCTAAAGCTCTTTATTACATTTGGCTTCCCTCTGGAACCTTCCGGGAAAATAATTAAATTTCTTTTATCTAGCTCCATGAATGAATTACAAAGTGCGATTGTTTCATCAAAACTAATAGTTTTGGTTTTATTTTCAGAATTCCTTGAAATTGGAATTAAATTCATTATTAAATTTGTCAAAACTCTTTTAATTGAACTATCAAACCAATAATCCACTGCAGCTAACATTCCAAAATGATTAAAACTTTTCCCTGCTGCATGAGCTATCAACGCAACATCCATATGGCTATTGTGGTTGCTACAAAAAATTGAGGGTTCATTAGGAATATTATCCCTTCCTAATACCTTTACAGGAGTATAGATCAAGAAAACAACTTTACAATAATAATAGAATATTATTTTCCAAATACGAAAAAGAAAGGATTGTTTTTCTGTTAAATAACTATATTGAGATTTATTTAGGATTGACATTGGAGAAACATCTATCTACCATATTTCATATGAGCCTTAGTAAATGTATCCGAAGCTAAAGCCGATAAAAGCGATGTCTCAAGTGCAAGAGCAGAAGCACAAATAATTTCAGCTAATTTTTTTGATGAATTCTCACCTTCATGGCAACCTAAAAGCTTAAGGTTTTGCTGTTGAGCCAAGAGACGAGTACCGCCCCCTACGGTGCCTACAGTCATGCTTGGAAGTGTTAATCTAAATTTTACACCGTCATTAACTGATTCTATTTGAAAGTGACCAATTGAATTTTCAGCAACACAAGCAGTGTCTTGTCCAGTAGCTAAATAAATTGCTGTTAAGGCATTTGAAATATGTAAATGTGTGCCTTGTGTACCAGCTAGCCGAGAAGTTGTAGGTCCAAGCTCCTGATACTTTTCAAGCTCAGATATGTCGACATTAAGAATTCTTTGAACAATAGAACTTTTTATCGTTGTTTCAGCAATGACACTGTGCCCTCTTCCCATGATCATATTTCTAGCTGAAGCTTTTTTATCACTGTTAAAACCTGATTCTAAAAAGAAGTCTGCTCCCGTTTTTTCTTTTATATAATCACATGCTACTTTAGCAGCTAGTGTTACCATATTTTGTCCAGCAGCATTACCTGTATCTAAAACAAAATCCAGTATTACATAGTTTTGAATTGGGTATTGGTCAATTCTTAACAACTTTCCATAATTCGATGTAGAGTCTGAAACTTTTTTTATATCTTGATAGTGCTTGTTAACCCATTGCATAAAATCAGAAGATTTATTCAAATCTTCAAAAATAAAAACTGGGGCTCTGGAAAGTTCTTGCTTTATATGCTTGACTGTGACACCTCCACTCCGTTGAGCTGCCATCATGCCTCTATTCATTGATAATGCAAGAGTTCCCTCGAGAGTACAAATTGGTACATGAAATTCGCCTTGTGCGTAATCACCGTTTATATCTAGTGGGCCTGCGATTGCCATTGGAATATTCATAAACCCGATATGATTTTCTATAATACCTTTCAAATCTTCTGGCTCATTTTGAAGATTTGAAGAATATTTAAAGTTGATTTTAGAATTTAACCAATCTAAACGGTCTTGCGTATCCTTGCTATCATACCCACTAGGAATTTTTGTCTGCTGTTGCTTATCAGGCATTTATTTCTATTCTTTCTTAAGTATTAAAATTATATAAGATTAATTTAACAGATAAAAGTCAAAGGTTCCATTGGAACTATTTTAAGTGATTCTTTCTATAAAGATTTTTTACCCAGTCTGAATCTTCTTTTGACAAAGCATCCCCCAGAGTTTTTGCAACCTCAACCTGCTCGATGTTTCTTTGTCCAAGCAAAACACAGCCCGTTGGAGAATCTTCTAAAAGTGACCCAAGTAATCCATGTAATACAGGGTTGGGATGATGAGAAAATTTTCTTACTAACTCTTTTTTGTTTTCAACCATCCAGTTAAGAGTTTTTTGGTCAAAAAACTCTTTAATTTTTAATCTATGGTCCCCTTTTTGAAATGTTGGAGGAGATAGGTATTTACCTGTTAAAAGGCCATGTTTTATAGGAGAGAAAAAGCAAACTCCTAAATCATTTTCTGATATGTATTTCTTTAGACCGCTAGAGTTATAATCGCTGTCCATTACATTTCGATAAGGCTGCACAACATCAAAATTGGATTTGTCTATATATTTCATTATTTTTTTACAATCCCAGTCTGAAATTCCTAGAAAGCGAATTTTTCCAGCTTTTCGATAATCATCCATTATTTCAATTGCTTCAAAAAAATGTTGATCTTCTTTGAAATTGCAATGATGTAAATAAAATAGATCAATATAATCTGTTTTTAAATTATTAAATGATCTATCGATATTTTTTTTTATGAGTTTAGGATGATAGAAATAGTCATATTCACCCATATCCCAACCAACCTTGCTTGCTAAAAAGATACTTGATCTAGATATATCTTTCCAGGCCTCGCCGATAATTTTTTCAGATAAACCATCTCCATAAACATCAGCAGTATCCCAGTGATTTATGCCTGAATCATGCGACTTTTTTAGAACACTAATACTATCGTCTTTGCTCTGATCCGCCCATCCAACTGGAATATTTTTCCCTACAGTTCCAGGCCCTCCAAAAGCCCAAGTGCCTAAGCTAATGGTTGAAACTGTTTCATCTGTCTTGCCTAATTTGATATATTTCATTAGAAAAATTATAATTTAAAAACTTAAATGCAAAGTAGACTTAAAATAATTGATATAGGGCACAGTGGATACAGTTTAGATAAAGCCATTTCTGAACTTGAATACAATGTTAATCTGTGTCTGGAAAATGGTAATTTTAGAGCAATAAAGGTTATCCATGGCCATGGAACTGGGGCTTTAAAAAAAGAGGTCCGTGAATGGTGTAATTATAATGAGGGAAGATTTCAATCAATTATATACGGTGAAGACTATGACCTTTTTGACAAAAATTCAGCTGAAATGAGAGCTGACTGTGGCTCTCCTTATGATAATGATTTAGGGGCCAGAAATAGCGCAATTACTTATATTTGGCTACGTTAATTTTAAATCTTTAGATTAAATTATATTTAAAATGAAAAATAAATACGATATACTTTTCAAACATCAAGTGCCCAATTCAATGGATGGAATAATTATATTTGGAAAGGATGACGATTATTTAAAGCCACAGTCTTACAATAAAATAACAGATTTAGAAAATGAGATTTGGGCAGATTTATACAATAATGTATCAGAATTACAGAAAAAGTATGCATCCAAAGAATTTTTAGATGGATTAAAAAAACTTTCTATACCAGAAAATAACTTTCCAGATTTTAAATTGATATCAAGGGAGCTTTTTAAAACATCCAAATGGGAGCTTGTTTCAGTTGCTGGTTTTTTAACAGAAGAACTTTTCTTTGATCTGAATGCCCAAAGAAAATTTCCAGTCACGGATATTATTAGAAAATCTCCACGATTTGATGAAAAATACCATGGAGAAATCATTGTTAATGATGAAGGCTATACACCTGAGCCAGATATTTTTCATGATGTGCAAGGCCACATTCCTTTGTTAGCAGACAGAGAATATTCTAACTTTTTACATAAAGTTGGTATTCTCGGAGATAAAATCATAAAAAATGAATTAGGTTTATCAAGAGATTTGATAGATCATAATCTTAAGCGGTTACAAAATTTTGCATGGTGGACATATGAGTTTGGACTTTTAAAAAAACAAAACGTAAAAACTGATAATGATATTGATTACGAAATCTACGGATCAGGAATTCTATCATCGCAGTCAGAAATATTAAATATTGTTAATTGTGCTAAGGATAAATCCACCCGGTCTGTTTTCCTGCCGTATGATATAGATGAGATTATATTGACAAGCTTTAACTATTCAAACATTCAAGATAGGTATTACGTTATTGATTCTATGAGCTCACTTTATCAATCATTTGATGACAACCAACACTTATTTTTTTACGAAGGTTAAATCATTAAAAAAGTCATTCTGAAAATCTTTTTTATAAGCGCTATTGGTTTTTTTTATAGTTGCGCCAGCAGTTCATTATCTAAATATAATGATGAAGACCTTGTTTTTAAATCTGATTCATTACTGAAAGTTAATTTAAACGATGAGCAAGTGAAAAAGCTTATTATAGCTGCTAAAATTAAAGAACTAAAGAAAAATCCAAATTCAGATCAGTATATCGAAATTTTAAAATTAGATCCTAAAAATCCTATTGCTCTTTATAAATTGCATATGCAGACGGGTAAGTTACATCATCAAAAGAGCTTCAAAAATGGCCAATGGGATGCCATACAATCGTTTTACAAGGCTGCAGCACAAATAGATACCCTTGGAGAGCCCTATTATTGGATAGGTAAATCCTACGAAAAGAAAGATGAAATGGATTTTGATTCAGCTTTAGAGTCTTATGATAAAGCGCTAAAATTATTTTTAGCTGATTCAACTAGAAAAATGGTAGAAACAGCATTAATGGAACTGACTAAGAAAAAAACTATCTATAAAGATTTCTGGAAATAGTTTTGGCATGATTTTTGTTCAAGTAATAGCAGCACACAGTTAAAAATGTTTTATCATTTTTGACTTGGTTTAGTTAACAATATATTGTTAAACTTTAATGCTAAAGATAAATTTCTTTTAAATGCCACTAAATCCGAGGTAAAGATAAATGGCAAAAAAAACAAGAATGTACTTTTCGTTCTTTAGAGCGACGTACATATTTTTTGCGTCTGCATTGCTTGCGCAAGAACCACAAAATATAAGCGGTACTTTAACGGACACTAATAACGACCCAGTAGTTCAGAACACAATTCTACTTTTAAAGCCTGATGGTACAGAGCACAAACGCACGGAAACCTCCAAAAAAAGGCTTGGCAGAGGAGGTGGAAAATTTGAATTCAAAGATGTTGAGCCAGGCAACTACACTATACAATCTGATGGGGGTGAATTAGGCAGCCTCAATCTAGATCTGGAAGTAATAAACACTGAAATTAAACTAGGTGATATTAAACTATCTCTGTCAACAATAGCATCAGAAAACACTAGTTCTCAAAATCAAGAAATGCTTCCTGAAATGGTAAGCGCTGATACCCCAACTGAACCAAAGAGCCAAGAAAACAACGAACAAACTAGCAGTGCTACTGAAAATGCTGCTGCAAATGCTTTTACTCCTGATCCTAATAAAGATTATATACTAAACGAACTAAGCTTCGAGATAAAGAAGATGACTGCCGAAGTAAAATACTTAAACGAAGAATTAGAGGATCTCAAAGCACTTAGTAAAATGTGGGTCAATCCATTAGCCATATATTCAAAAGAAATTATCATGAAAAATGGGTCGACAGTTTTTGGTAAAATTGTTTATCAAGACGAAGAGCAGTTAAAGGTGGAATCTCTTGTTGGTTATCTTATCATAAATAGAAGCGATGTTGTAAGGATTGTTGATAATGTTGTAACCGAAGAACAAGCAGAATATGTACCGGAGCAAGTTAGAGATAGCTATACTCCACCTCCAATGCCAAAATTAGCTCAACCGCAGTACACATCTGCAGAAAGGTCCAACGATAAAAAATACTCTGCAAATTGTGTTCTTGTAGGCAATATAACAGAAAAAAAAGATGCACAAGGCAATATAGTTTTCAATGGTGAGATAAAAAATATTGGAGGAAGAAGATCAGACTTTGTTAAAGTAGATTTTGTCTTTAGGAAGAATTGGAGTGGCGAAACAAAAACATTGACCACATTTGTTAGAGGTGGATACCATACGTTTGACTCAGGCATAACTACAGATGCAACATTGCTGCCTGGTGCTACAGGTGCATTTGAATTGTATGTGCCCAATGATTTTGGATCATTCATTGGCTATTCATACGTAATTGATTGGGAAGAATATGAATAAAAAATTAATTAAGATTATTTCTAATATTTCATTTATTGCGATATTTGCAAGCAGCAACGGCCATGCACAAGAAACCCCACTCTCCGAAATCTTTTTTTTAGATCTAGGAATTGTAATTGAACCTTCCAAGGGCGATGAATCATATACTAGAAAAATAGATAGACCCTCGGAGGAAGTAAGTTTTAAGATCAAGAAAGTTGAAAGTGGGAGTATAATGATGGCGTCATCTAAAGAATTATTATCAACTTTAGATAGAGTTAACGAGAGATTAAATAATTTAGAGAAATCCTTTAAAACTGAGATGCAGGCTCTCCATGACAAAAACACTGAACTCGCAATTGCTTTAGATAATATCAATAATTTTGATTTTTTTGACAATAAAACTGATCTTGCAGAAAAAAATATTTTATTGCCTAGTAAGCAAGAAGACACTAATAAAAAAGTTGAAAAAGCAGAAGTACCGATTTTTAATAAAGCAGTTTATATGACTGCAATCTTTGCTTATCAAAGAGAAGATTATGAAGATGCGCTTGGATATTTTTCAAGATTGAACACCTCACTTGCCAGCAACAAAGACAAAGAAAATATTTTATATTGGATGGCAGATTCTCATCAACGATTAGGTCAATATGATGACGCACTTAGCTTGTTAGAGAGAATTATGGAATTTGGCGATTTGAGAATTGATGATGCGTTAATTAAAAAAGGATTGCTCCATAGAAAACTAGGCGATGAAAATTTAGCACTAGCTGCATTCAATGACGTTGTTTCAGAACATCCTAATAGTGAATATTTACGACTTGCTCAAATGGAATTAAAAAAAATAGATAAGTAATATGTTAAAGATTGCCAAAAACATAATTGCTTTTTTAATTATATTAAATTGCTCATACAGTGCAACCAGGATTGCTTATTTGAGACCTGGCCCTATGATGAAAATCCCTTTTTCAATGATCGGTACTTCCCCATATCTTTTCACTGCAGGATTTGGGACAGAATTTCACAACCTAGCGCCTATTAACACAGCCAAAGGATTTTATTACAACATGCAGGCTGGGGATTGGCTTTTGGGTTTTTCAACTGGCTCTGCTGGGGATACGACCAGAATAGCAAATTTAGACGTTAGCACTTATAGGGCACCTGTAGAGTTTGGCTTTCACCTTCAAAGACAATTATACTCAAAGGACAATATATCATTTTCGCTAGGCCTGCAAGACATTGTATTTGAAAATAAAACTAGCGGATTAAACTTAGACCCTAATGAACTATCATTTTTCGGGGTCATAAGTAGCGAACAGATGATTCGCGATTTCAAAGTTAATACTTTCCTAGGCTTTGGAACTGGGGGGTTCGGAGCAATCGATACAATTGAAGTCGATTCTCTAAAAACTTCAGGCACCGCTGCAGGTGTTTTTATGGGATTAATTTTTAATACTCCTTATCTTGATAAATGGGGAGGAATAGATATTGTGGGTGAATTCGATGGTAATGGCATCAATGTGGGACTCCGCATCCCCCTTACCTCGGATTATCGCCTGAACCTAGGATTCGCCCACATAGAAAAATTGCCAAATTGGAAAGATAGGTATTGGGAAGGGCACGCGGCATTTACATTGGGTTTTGAAATATCAGCCGCTCGAAGCTCTGGGATTAAGATTCCAGGAGGAGGGCCATCTCCAAATATTATGCCTAATGATAAAGTTTCTCAATCTAATGTTGACACAACACTAATGATGGCTGATTATGCAGTAAGTACTTTAAGAGATTCCATGGGTATGATGAATAATGAAATGCGCAATTTAATGATTAGGCTTGCTGCTATGGAACAGCATTCAAAATTTTTAGAAGATTCACTTAAAGCTGTTAAATTAAATAATAATGTAAGCGAACAGAAAATGAATGATGCAATGCGTCATTTATCTAGATCATTAAGATATTTTTATGCTGGAAATTACAGATCGTCATTGCAAGAGGTAGAATCAGCATTAGAATTAAATCCAAATCTTGCTTTAGCATATGCAAGAAGAGGATCCATCTATTACAAGTTGGGCGATGTTCAAAGAGCAACCATAAATTGGAATCTAGCTCTTAGAATGGACCCAGAATACGATGACGTGAGAAATGTTTTAAAAGCCTTGCATGAAAATAGGCTTAAATCCACAACAATGATTGAGGACTAAAAATGGATATTGCTACCCTTATTGGAATTTTACTTGGATTAGGTGCTATTGTAGGAAGTATTTTTTTAATGACACCAGACATCGGTATGTTTGGATCGCTGTCTAGCTTTGGTATTGTTTTTGGAGGTATGATTGCATCAGTGTCTGTTGCTTTCCCTTTAAAAGATGTTTTACAACTTGGTGCAGCTATGGGAGCTGTTTTTAAAGGTGGTGGTGATGCCCTTGGTGGATATGTTGAAGAAGCTGTTGAAGCAGCTGAAGTAGGCAGAAAAGGGACTGCTGATTTAGAAAAACACATTGATAGTGTTAAAAGTTATTTTTTTAAAGACGGGCTTCAGATGGTAATTGATGGTTATTCATTGGAAGAATTATCAGAAATTTTAAGCACTCGAATTGACTACAGAGAACTACGAGAAAACACTCAAGCCGGCTTATTTAAATCAATGGGTGTCATGTCGCCAGCATGGGGAATGGTTGGTACTTTGATTGGCCTTGTTGTGATGTTGTCAGGCTTTGGTGGCGAAGGTGGTGGCACTGAAACACTTGGTGCGGGTATGTCAGCTGCTCTTATTACAACATTTTATGGTGCTGTATTTGCAAACCTCTTCTTCTTACCTATGGCTGATAAAATTAAAACAAGAATTACATTCTCAAACACTATGCAAAATTTACAACTAGAGGCTGCAAGACTGATTCATCAAAAAAAGCATCCAATTATAGTAAGGGAAAAACTAAATTCATTTATACCTCCTAAAGAATGGAAAAGAGAAGAAGGCTAATATATGGCTGCTACCCCCCAAGAGATTAAAAAATATGAAGCTAAAGGAAGAGAGCAAGTTGATGAGGGCCTTCCAGGCTGGTTTGGCACTTTCGCTGACATGATGACGCTTCTATTTGCTTTTTTTGTTTTATTAGCTGCTATTTCTACGATTGACCCGGTAAAACTTCAAAACATGGCTGACGGAATGGGTAAATCCGTTGGTAAAAAAGAAGAGCTTGACAATCAGGCTATGTCACTCGGCGATATTCACAAAGCTGCGACTAAAATGGTTGAAGAGATGGCTGAAGATTCGGAAAACGGTGAAACACCTGTAGAGGTTACAACAAGTCCTAAAGGTGTTACTATTGGCATTTCATCTGATATCAGCTTTGAATCCGGATCAGCAACAACTAAAGCGGGTTTTTTAGAGATTTTAAAGAAAATATTGCCAACTATTCAAGAATCATATTTTAAAGTTGCTGTCGAAGGCCATACTGACAGCGATCAACTTCCAAAATCATTGAGAAGGTTCTACCCAAGCAATTGGGAATTATCTAGCGCAAGAGCTTCCACAGTTGTAAGGTTGCTTATTGATCTTCAAGTTGATCCAACTAGGTTAGAAGCAGTGGGCTATGGTGAATTTGTTCCAAGGGACAAGAACACTGCAGAGATTATTACCACAGAATTAATACAAAAATACAACTCTACACCTCAACAAAAAGCTAGAAACAGGAGAGTGGAGATAACATTTCTTGCGCCTCGCGGTGGGCCAGTAGCTACGTCGATGGATATGGCTGAGAATGAAGAATAAATTTTATATGAATAAGGGAGTTACCATGAAAAAATGGACTAGAACTGCATTCAAATATACTATACAATTGTCAATGGCTGGATTGCTATTCGGTCAAGCAAGCAGCGGATATCTAGCTCAAAAATTGATGATAGAAAATAGCTTAAGAACACGAATTTCAGACGCACTAGAAAAAGTCATTGAAAATAGAAAATATGTCATTGATGTTAGTGTTGACCTTGAGCTCAGTAGCGCTGTTGAAAATCAAACTACATACTCTCCAAATGGTAATTCTTTTGAGTCTTTGCAGTCAGCTGAAGGTTCCTTAAGTAGAGATGAAATGGCAAATCCTGGTAGTGTTGGTTTACCCATACCGGGTTTTGATTTTACAGGGGAAAATCAACAGACAAACAATGCTACAGCTCAAGATACTCCAATGGATTCTCAGCAAAGCGAAAATGTTGTTTCAAGGACTCAGACTGAGATGAGACCTTCAATGGCTAGTGTCAGCAATATGGAAATTAGTATCATTCTACAGGAAGGTGCTGCGCCTGAATTAATAGAAAACATTCGCCAAGTCGTTATGGTTGCATCCAGGTTTAACCGCACAAGGGGCGATGTTTTAAGCATCATGACAGCTAGCTTCAGGGAAAGAAGAGATGAAAAATCAGCAGAAACGGTATTGCTTAAAAATATCGCTGAAAAATTAGAGTCACTTGAAAGCCAAAGAGAAAGACTTGGGGAGGTTGACTGGAAGCAAGAATTAGAAAATTATAAACAAAATGAGGAAGAGAGAAGACAAGAGGACAGGTTATACTTTCAATCTCAATTAGCAGAATTAGAAAGTTCCGCTCGTGACCAATCTTACAATCAAGAGAGGCAAGCAATGCTAAGGCAAGACTCGGTCAGGTTGCAAACCTTAAATGAAGAAATCCAAAATCTCAAATCTTTTTTAGGTGCAGACAATATTTCAGAATCTGAAATGGCTGAAGCCCAAAATACTGTTCAAGAAAAATTAGTAGAAAAAAATAGTCTTGATGCTCAAATAGAAGAAAAGCTTGCTATGTTGGACCAAGTTCAAGCAGAGCTAGACACAACTCCTAGAGCTGGCATCATGAGCACTAACCCTGGCTTGGTCATCATATTATCAATACTAGGAGCATTAGTTCTGATTCTTGGCATTATATTAATTGTTATGCTTATGAATAGACCAAAACAGCCGAATCTACCCCCTTGGATGATGTATCCTCCGAGACGGCCAAAAAAAAAAGCCAACACTAACGGATCACCACAACCAGTTATGACGCAAAACCAACAACCTGCAGCACCACAACCATCACCATCTGAAGACATACCAGTATTACAAAGCGAAGTCAACGATATGAAGCAAGCAGTTGTATCTATGAGTGTTGGGCAACCACAAGCTGCAAATAAAATAGTTAAAGATTGGATCCTCGAAGAGGCCCCTCCTGAACCCGAACCTGCACCAGTGGCAGAACCTGAGGAAGATGAAGGAAAAGGGAAAAAGAAAAGAAAGAAAAAATAAGAGGTAGATATGATCACAGAATACAACAGATTGTCTGGCCTTCAAAAAGTAGCTATACTTTTCTCAATCCTAGGAGAGAGTTTAGCGCTAAATCTTGTTAATGATCTTGATCAAACTGAAATAAGAAAAATCAGAGCCGCAATGCGAGGAGTAGGAAATGTTTCTTTTGCTGTAAAAAAACAAGTTATGGAGGAGTTTTATTTTTCTTTTGTTAGTGAAAAATTTCAACCACAAGAAGAAGATAACGAACCCAAAAAACCATTTTCATTCCTAGATGATATTACCGATGAACAGTTAGTGGCTATGCTTTCCAATGAGGATTCTAAGGTCATAGCAATAACCTTGGCACAAGTCGATAGCAAAAAAAGGATGATGGTGTTAGACAGAATCGGCGAAGATGAAAGAAATGAGGTTTTATTAAGCATTGGCAATCTACAAGGTATTCCGCTGGAAGCTGTGGTTCAAATTGCTCATCGATTACAGAAAAAAGCTAAAGGACTTCCTAAAACCGTTGCTTTTTCGAGAGGTGGCGGAAAGGATTTGGCTGATTTATTAGGAGAAATGAATGCACAAGAGGAAGAGCTATTTATGGCTAATCTTGAACAAAATGATCCCGATCTCGCCAGTGAGGTTAAAAAATACAGAATCACTTTCGAGTCTATTTTTGAAATCTTTCCTGACAACCTCTTACGCGATTTAATGAATGCTGTAGATCTTGATGCTGTAGCAATGGCTTTAAAAGGGATGGATCAGGCAATCACAGATAAAGTTCTCGGTGTTCTACCCAAGAAAAAGCAAGCTATGTTTGAGCCCGTGGAGGGCGCAGTACCAAAAAGAGATGTTGATACGGCTCGCAAGAGTGTAGTTTCTGCTGCCAAACAAATGGAAAAAGATGGTGCGTTCAAGCTTGAAGATCTT
This sequence comes from uncultured Fidelibacterota bacterium, assembly GCA_902615915.1. Taxonomy (GTDB): domain Bacteria; phylum Fidelibacterota; class Marinisomatia; order Marinisomatales; family TCS55; genus TMED144. The sequence continues at coordinate 183,739 of CACMQQ010000001.1, read as the reverse complement.
TTGGGTGGTGGCGACACAGTTGAATAGGTTTTTTAGTCCAAATTAAACTTATCTATTAACCCTCAAACTATTAGGGGTTTTAATATGGTCTTTTCTTTAATTTTGCAAGAATGAAAAGAAACGTTTTAGAAAAAGTCTTATCTAACAAGCTTGACACTTATTTAAAAAGATATCCTAGCGAAAGAGAAAAAATAACAAAAACACTTCATCTTTTAGCTAATGATAATGATTGTTTTAAGCGTACTAACTGGGATGGACATTTTACTGCGTCAGCTTGGGTCGTCGATAAAAGTCGAAAATGGATTCTTATGACACATCACAAACAGCTTAATATCTGGCTTCAGCTTGGTGGTCATGCTGAAGACAATAACAATTTATTAGAAGTTGCCTTAAAAGAAGCCAAAGAAGAATCAGGAATAAATAATTTTAATATAATTAGTAAAGAAATATTTGATCTCGATATTCACAAAATACCAAAATATGGTTCTAATCCTGAACATCTACACTACGATGTAAGATTCATACTTGAAGCAGATAAATTAGAAAGGCTTTCAATCAGTACTGAATCTAATGATTTGGCATGGGTTAAAATTGAAGACGTATTAAACCTAAACCCTAAAAAATCTATTAAGAGAATGATGCATAAATTTGTAAATCAATTTTTACGATCATGAAAATTAAGAATAAACTTAAGGAATTTATTTTAAGCAAGATTGTCGATGAAAATGATCGAAAAATAGGGCTTGAGCTAGAGACATTTTATTACAATAAAAACCTAGATAGGATTCAAGTAAACACAGTTGAAGATTTCTCAGCATTACAATTTTTAGATGAAATACGTAAAAGAAACACTGAAGGCTCATACTCGCTTGAACCGGGAGGACAGCTTGAATGGGCTTCAAAGCCATGCAAAGACCTATGGAGCATAGAATTAGAATTTAAAAAACATCAAAAAATTGAGGATGAAATTCTAAATCAAAATAGTATTAATAAACTTCAAGTTAGTGTAGACCCATTACATGATGCTGGCTCAATTGATTTAATAAAAGCTCCTAAATATGAAATAATGGCAAATCATTTAAAAAAGGGGGGGGAATTAAGTAACTGGATGATGAGGAATACCACTAGCGTGCAAGTCAATATTGATTATACATCTGAAGACGATGCTAACCAAATGGCTTATATTTCCGATAACATTCAACCCATTTATAGTATAGTTTTTTCAAATTCCCCATTTATAAATGGCCAGCTAGCAAGGGAAAGAAATTTAAGATGGGAAATATGGGAAAATACAGATCCTGATAGATGTGGATCTCTTTTTAACCACGGAATTAAAAACATGAATACGTTTATTGATGACTATATAGATTGGTTATTGGGCCAACCATCTATGTATACGGTTAATCAAGAGGGGCATTATTCAAAATTTCATGGCACAATATTAGAATCTGTAAATGAATCAGATGATATTTTTAATCAAATTGATATAATACTACACCAATCATTTACCAACGTTAGGTTCAAACCTTTTTTAGAAATAAGATCACCTGATCGTCCTCTAAAGAACAATGAAATATCTCCTGGGGCGTTCATATCAGGAATTTTAACCTCTCCAACTGCAAGAGAAAAGATGCTTAAAATGATACTTGAATGGTCGGATTCTGATAAGTTCAAACTAATAGAAAGCGCGTTTAGCTTATCCTATTCTAATCATGGCCCAAAAGGGAAAATGATAGGTTATTATATAGAAAAGATATCTGAGATAGCTTTAGAGGGTTTAGATGAACGTTCAAAATTATATAAAATAAAAAACGAAAAGTATATGCTCGAAGATTTTTTAAATAATGTTATATCTTTTGGTCCAAAAACAATTCAATTGCAAAATGAATTCAAAAAGTTGAGAATGCCTGTGAAAAACTTTATTAAAGAAATGCTAATTTATTAGATGAATCCTAAAATACTACACAACTTAACCATGATTCCCTTTTTTCTTTTTGGTATCATTGCATTGACTATGGGCATTAGTTGGCTTTCTCATCCTGAGCCCTGGCTTTTAGATAAGATAGCAAATGAAACAATTTTAAATGAATCATTCAAAGATCTTTTTAAAAGAGAAGGAAACGATAATTTGCCGCTTTACCTCACTAACATATATAGATTCTTTGGTCTGTGGGTGAGTTCTACAGGAGCGCTGACACTTATATTTACTTATTTGACTCGACTGGGCACACCTTTATCAAGAGCGCTAATTCAAGGTGTGTATTTGATCCTATTGTTTGGTGCCACTTACTTATTATATGTCTATATACCTAACTCACATTTTAAGTATCTTGCGGGTGCCTTTTGGGTTTTGTATGTTATAAGTTTTTGGAGTGGAATACAGCTAAATAAATTTGATAATTAAATCAAAATTAAATAAGGTTATGTATTATAAAAAATTTTAAATATAAGAGATTTATTATGAAAAATTTTATATTAATTAAGCTAGCTATTATTACTATTGGTCTATCGCAACCTTATGATATTGTTATTGAACAAGGCAGGGTCATTGATCCTGAGACAGATTTAGATCAAATTTGTAATATCGGTATAATAGGAAATGAGATATCAAACATTACCAAGAAGTCTATAAATGGAAAAGTTACAATAAATGCAAAAGGGCTAGTTGTTTCGCCTGGCTTCATTGACCTTCACGCACATGGGCAAACAAATTCTGCGCACCGATACCAATTAAAAGACGGTGTCACAACTGCCTTAGAGATGGAGAGCGGGGTAGTATTTATTGAACGTTGGATTGAAGCAAAAAAAGGAAAGTCTCTTGTGAATTTTGGTGCAACAGCACCTCACGGATTTTTGCGTTCTATTGCAATGAATAAGAATAAAAGAACAGCTAATCAATTAATTGATCATTTTAATAAAAATAAAATGAAACTTGAAGATTCTACCTCAGATAAAAGCAAACCTTCTAAAGAAGACGAAAAATTAAAAAAACTGTTCAATGACTTATCATCCTCTAACTATGAATCTCAAACGTATAGCGAAACAGAAAAAACTAAAGATTTAATTAAAAATTACATGGAAAAAGGAGCATTAGGTATAGGTCTTCCAGTTGGTTATTACCTTGGAGCATCTGCAGGGGAAATCTTTGAGATTTATAAGTTAGCAAAAACATTGGATGTTACTGTCTACACTCATACAAGAGGCTTTGGAATGCCAGGTATTCAAGAAGCTATGGCTGCTGCGTCTACAGCAGGCGCATCAGTTCACATTGTTCATGCTAACAGTATGTCTCTTGGAGAAATAGAAACAACCCTATCAATGGTCGAATCAGCGCAAAAAAATGGTCTTGACATTACAACTGAAGTTTATCCATATACAGCAGCATCCACATCTCTGGAATCCATTCTTTTTGATGAAGGATGGAAAGAGACTTTGAACATTAGCTATAATGATCTACAATGGGAAAAAACAGGCGAGAGATTAAATAAAAAAACATTTTATGAATATCGAAAAAAAGGCGGTGTTGTAATCATTCATATGATGAAACCTGAATGGATAAAAAAGGGTGTCTCCCATCCTATTTCAATAATTGCTTCTGATGGAATGCCTTATGCTCCAGGTGCGCACCCTAGAACAGCTGGAACATTTTCAAGAATACTTGGTAAATATGTTCGTGAAGAAAAAGTGCTTGATCTGATAACTGCATTAAAAAAAATGACAATCATGCCTGCAAGACGCTTAGAAAAGATAGCCCCTTCAATGACACGAAAAGGAAGATTGCAAGTTGGTGCTGATGCAGACATAACAATATTTAATCCTAATACCATTATCGATAAAGCTGATTTCAGTGGCTTAAAATACTCAGAAGGCGTTCAAACTGTCATAATTAACGGCAAGATAATTGTTAAAGAAGGTAGAATTATAGAAAATGTATTTCCTGGTAAACCAATACTAAGTAAATACAAAAAATAATTACACTATCTGCATTAAAAGATTATTCATTATAAATAGGAATGTTGTTTAATTTATACCTTATAAAATTCTCGTTAAAATGTTATTAAATCAGTTAAAAGTTTTCATTAGTTCTACAATAGGTAAAAAGATGGTTGTCGCAACAACCGGTCTTTTATTTTGTTTGTTTTTGCTTGCTCATTTGGCAAATAACTTTGTTATATATACAGGAGCTGAAAATTTTAATTTCTTAGTAAAGAGTTTAGAGAAAATAAAACCCTTGATAAGATTAGCTGAAGTAATGCTGGTTCTCATTCTTGGAGGCCACATATATAATTCAATTACCCTTGCATTAAAATCTAAGAAAGCAAAGGGAATAGCTAATCAATCAAAAATTGACGTAGCAAATGCATCCTTATCATCTAGAACAATGGTATTTACCGGTTCAATACTTTTTATTTTTCTTACAGTTCACTTATCAACATTTTGGTATACGTTTCAAACATCTGGCAGACACGATTATTATTTTATGGTGACTAGTGAATCGTTCGGTTTTGGAAATATTTTAATTACATCATTATATCTTGTGGCCATGATTATTCTAGGTTTTCATTTAAGGCATGGATTTCAGTCTGCGATAAAAACATTGGGTATAGGAAATACTGCTCTAGGGAAACTTTTAAGCTTGTTAAGCGTAATATTTTGGTTGTTTGTACCTGCCGGATTTTTTAGTATTGCATTTTGGTTTGGTATAGTTAAACACTTTGGATTAGTTTAGAATTATATATGAAGTTAGACGCAAAAATACCATCAGGTGATCTCAGTAACAAGTGGGTTGACTATAGGTCAAGCCTTCCCTTAGTTAGCCCCGCAAATAAACAAAGGCAGGATGTAATTATCGTTGGAACTGGGCTGGCTGGAGCATCTGCAGCAGCTTCCATGGCAGAGATGGGATATAATGTTAAAGCTTTTTGCTTTCAGGATAGCCCTAGAAGAGCGCACTCAATTGCTGCTCAAGGCGGAATTAACGCAGCTAAAAACTATCAAAATGATGGTGATAGTGTTTACAGGTTATTTTATGATACTATTAAAGGTGGTGACTATCGTTCAAGAGAAGCCAATGTTTACAGGTTAGCTGAAGTTAGCGGCAATATAATTGACCAGTGCGTTGCACAAGGAGTGCCATTTGCTAGAGAATATGGTGGAACGCTAGATAATAGGTCTTTTGGTGGAGTGCAAGTTTCTAGAACTTTTTATGCAAGAGGACAAACTGGTCAACAGCTTTTATTAGGCGCTTATAGCGCTTTAAGTAGACAAATAAGTCTTGGGAAAGTTGAAATGTATACCAAGCATGAGATGGTAGACCTTGTTTTAATTGATGGTCATGCAAAAGGCATTATTGCTAGAAATTTAGTAAATGGAAATATAGAAAAATATGCAGCAAATGCAGTTGTGCTTGCTACAGGTGGATATGGTAATGTTTATTACTTGTCAACGAACGCAATGGGGAGTAATGTCACTGCTTCATGGAAAGCTCATAAAAAAGGAGCAATGTTCAGCAATCCCTGTTTTACACAAATTCATCCCACATGCATTCCAGTATCTGGTGAATATCAGTCTAAACTAACTCTAATGTCAGAATCCTTGCGAAACGATGGGAGAATTTGGGTTTCCTCAAAAAAAGGTGACAAAAGACATCCATCTGAAATACCTGAAAGTGAAAGAGATTACTATCTAGAGAGAAGATACCCTGCTTTTGGAAATTTAGTTCCTCGCGATATTGCTTCAAGAGCAGCTAAAGAAAGATGTGATGCTGGCTTTGGTGCAGGAGAAACAGGCCAATCAGTATATTTAGATTTTGAAGATGCTATTAATAGCATGGGTAAGGACACAGTTGCAGCACGATATGGAAATTTATTTGATATGTATGCTAAGATTACTGATGAAAACCCTTACAAGACTCCTATGCGCATCTATCCAGCAGTCCATTACACTATGGGTGGTCTATGGGTAGATTACAATTTAATGACTACAATACCTGGGTTGTTCGCTATAGGTGAATGCAACTTCTCAGATCATGGCGCAAATAGATTAGGAGCATCAGCATTGATGCAAGGACTAGCTGATGGATATTTTGTATTACCTTACACTATAGGTACTTATTTATCAAATGAAATAAATAAAGATAAAGTAACTAATAGTGATTCAGCTTTTAAAGATGCTGAAAAAGAAGTATCTAACAAGATTGATTCATATCTCACAAATGATGGAAAACGTACTGTTGAAAGCCTACATAAAGATTTAGGCCAAATTATGTGGAATCACTGTGGAATGTCTCGAAACAAAAAAGATTTAAGTAAAGCTTTAAATGAAATTAAAGAATTAAAGAATACTTTTTGGTCTGATGTTAAAGTCCCAGGGAAAAAAGATACATTGAACGCTGAGCTTGAAAAAGCTGACAGAGTTGCTGATTTTATCGAGCTTGGAGACCTCATGATAAGAGATGCTTTAGATAGAAATGAATCTTGCGGTGCACATTTTAGAGAAGAATATCAAACTGACGACGGAGAAGCAATGCGTGATGATAAAAACTTTAGCTATGTCTCAACGTGGGAAAACAAAGGTGATAAGGCAGAGCCTATTTTACATAAAGAAAAACTTTTATTTGATACAGTTACACCAACACAAAGAAGCTACAAATGAGCAATAAACTAAATTTAACTCTTAAAGTTTGGAGACAAGAATCATCAGATTCTCATGGAGATTTTGTTGATTATTCCATGGAGGGTGTTAATCCTCATATGTCTTTTTTAGAGCTCCTCGATGTTTTAAATGAAAGACTTATAACTGAAGGAATGGACCCAATAGCATTTGAACATGATTGCAGAGAAGGAATTTGTGGCAGTTGTGCAATGTCTATTAATGGAGAAGCGCATGGACCTGTAAAGTCAACTACGGCCTGTCAGCTACATATGTTTCATTTTAATGATGGAGATACAATTACTGTAGAACCATGGAGAGCGAAGTCTTTTCCTGTCATCAAAGATTTAGCTGTAGATAGATCAGCATTTGATAGAATTATTCAATCGGGTGGATATGTTTCTGTTAATACAGGAAGCGCTCCTGACGGCAATGCAATACCAATAGATAAAGAAACTGCAACAATGGCGTTTGATGCTGCTGCTTGCATTGGTTGCGGTGCATGCGTATCGTCTTGCAAAAACTCATCTGCAAGCCTTTTTGTATCAGCTAAAATATCGCAGTTTTCTAAACTTCCACAAGGCCAGCCAGAGCAAAAACAGCGAGTTCTAAGTATGGTTGCTCAAATGGATAAGGAAGGATTTGGACATTGTACCAATACAGGGGCCTGCGAAGCAACCTGCCCTAAAGATATATCAATGGATAATATCTCTACAATGAACAAAGAATACCTTAAAGCTATTTTAAGCTAAATATCTAGATATAAGATTTGTGGATAAATTTAACTCTTTAGTCTGAAGTTCACTGGAATAGAGATCCATACCCCTACAGCGCGCTCTCTTTGCTTGGCTGGTCTAAATCTAACAGTCCTAATGGCTTCAGAAGCTGCTTCATCCAATCCAGTATTAGGTATACCTTTTAGTATAACCGTCTCTTTGACCCTGCCTTTTTCATCAACAAAGACTTGAACAATGACTGTTCCCTCAATACCAGCTTCCTGAGCAATTTCTGGATATCTTGGTCTTATAGGAGAAAGCGGTACTGGAGGATCGTCATATGGAATAAATTTGACTCTTGGTCCCTCAGGGGGCGGAGGCGGTGCATCCCAAGCATCAAATTCATCAAGATTAAATTCATCTAGGGTTACGTCATCAGCTATATCTTCACTTTCAGACTCAACTGGAACTGAAGGCCTTGCAGGAGGAGGTGGTCTGTCAAATTGTTCAGTTTGTGGGATGTCGATCTGTTCAATCACAATTTGTACCTCTTCCTCTAGCACAATTTTATTTACAAAGCGAGGAAAGCTTAAAAAACCTAATGTTATCAAAATCATGCCACCCAGTACAGAAGCCCTAGAGATGATAGGGTATTTAAATTGTATAGCTCCGGATGATTCTTTTCGCATATTTAGTCTACAGCAGTTTTAGATGAATAATTTAATTTTAAAGCATCAGCTTTTCTTAATTCAGTATGAATGTCACTGACTAATCCCATTTTTGCACGTTCGTCTGCTTTCAAGGAAACAACTAATTGAGGATCTTCAACGCGCTTCTCATACATAATATGGCGCACTCCATCAGCTTTATAGATTTTATCTTCAATTGATATTAATCCATCTTTTGAGACCCAAACATGCGCAGTATGTCTTTTTGATTTCAATTTTTCTATTCTTTTTGCTTTAGGCAGTGAAATAGGTAAACCTGAATATTCACGCAATACAGTTGTTACCATAAAGAATATTAAAAGCATGAAAATGATGTCAGGCATTGAAGCTGTAGGTATTTCAGAATCTAGCTGTGTTTTTCTATTAAATTTCATTAATCAGACTCCGCTATTGATATTCTAGTTGCATTAGCTTGTTTTAGCTGATCAATAACTTTTACATAATCTTTATAACCAGAGGCGCTGTGTGCCTTTACTGAAATAACAAGCTTATCATTCTCAGCAAGCTTTTGCCTAACTTTCTTGGATAAATTTGATAATTCGACGGGCTCCCCTCCTAATAAGACTTTGCCCGATGAATTAATTAGACAATTCAAAATATTTTTCTTATTTATCTCAAGTTCTTCACCTTCTGCAGGTAAAACCATACCAAGGCCCTTGTCCATATCGATCGTAGTGGTAACAAGAAAAAATATCAACAATAAGAAGGCGATATCAGCCATTGATGATGTAGGAATTTCTCCTCCTTTGAACCGTCTTTCTCTAGCCATTATATTATCCTTATTCTTGAGCTAGCTTTTCGTATTGAAGGTGTAGTTTATCCATTAGCTTAACTGAATTTTCTTCCATATCCAATATTAAGCCATCAATTCTTGAGACAAAAAAGTTTTGAAAAAATTGCACTATCATTGCGGTAATTAGTCCAAAAGCAGTAGTTAATAGTGCTTGAGATATGCCCCCAGCAACAACAGCGGGAGAAATATCGTTCGCAGCCTTAATAGCATCAAATGCTGCAATCATACCAACAACTGTTCCTGTAAATCCAATCATAGGAGCAACAGTTATTACCGTATTTAGCCATATCATATTTTTCTCTAAGAAAGCCATTTCTAAAGATCCACCATTTTGAACTGCTTTTTCAACTTCTCTTAAACCGCGATGAAATCTAGATAAACCTGCATGAAATACTCCAGCAACTGGGCCCCTTGTTTCATTGCAAAGATCAACAGCGGCTTGAACGCTTTTCTTTTCAAGTGTATCAGAAATCTCTTCATAAAATTTGTTTGCATTTATAGTTGACAAGATTAATGAATATGCTCTCTCTATAGATATTCCTATACCAAAAATAAGGGTAATCAAGATTGGCCACATAAAGCCTCCCCCATCGATAAAATACTGAACCATTATTTTAAACCTCCATTATTAGTTTTAAGCGAGACCTGCCATTGCCTCTTCTTCATTTGCATAAATTTTTGCATATTTAGATATGCCCATAATATTAAATGTTTTTTCAACAATTGGTGCAAGGTTGCAAAATGCTATTGTACCCGATGTTCCTTGAAGCTCTTCAATAACTTCAATTAGTATCGATACTCCAATACTATTAACCATATCTGTGTTCGCTAAGTTAAGTAAAAATTTTCTTTTGCCCTCAGAAATTTTCTGTAAACAAAGTGAAGCTACTTGCTCTCCTCCGTAATTATTTAAATAACCATTAGTTGTAACTAAAATTACACCATCGTTTTCAGTAACTTTTAAGTCAAAATCTGCCATAATTATCTCCTTTATGTGAGCTTTATTTATTCTTTGTCATTGTTACGGTAGTTCCAGCTTCAGACGATTCAAATTCCACAGTATCCATTAATTCTTTCATTAGCTGTAGTCCCCACCCCCTCTTGTGTTCCGAATTAATCTTTTCATCAATATTAGGGATTGCAACAACTTCAGAGTCAAAACCTTCGCCTTTATCGCCAACTTTGATTGTTAAAGTGTCGCCATCAATCGAATAAGTGATATAGATATTTTCTTTACTTTTTGAATGCTCAAAAGCGTTAATACATGCTTCAATGAGTGCCATGTTAATTTCTGCGGTCTTCATTTCATCTAGTCCCATTGATTTAGCAACAACTTCTGCAGTTTTAGTTGCGGCTAACTCCATATTTTCCATTACCGGCAGTGTTAATTCAACTTTTGGGTTTGTTGACATTTATTTATCCTTTCATCATCTATGCTTGTGCAACTTTAGGCACGCTCTCTGATTTTTCACCAGTGAGTTTTTTTGGAGTATCAACAGAGTCATTTTTCTCTAAAACAACAAAGGTAATATCGTCAGGATTCTGCGTTCCATCAAGCCATTCATCAGCTAATTTAATTAAGGCCTCTTTAACAGGGCTAGCGCCAAGATGACCAGTTTTTTCTATACATTCCATCACCGCATGATAATCTAATAATTTACCACCTGGATCTGGTGCTTCTGGTAAACCATCAGATAATAAAACTAGAACATCTCCCTTTTCAAAATCTCGCTCCACAAGATCAAAATCTTCATTGGCTAAACCACCTAAAGGTAAATTGTGAATCTCAATTTCTTCAACTGTTTTATTTTTTCCAGAATATAAGTAAGCAGGTGGCATAGCTGCAGCACTAATAAACAACTTATTGTCTCTAAAAATGCATACACTAAGGCTCATTCTTAATCTTCCAGTATTTACTCGCCTAACAACATTATTTAACTTGAAAAGTATTTCTTTGGGTGAGTCTGAATCTATACCTGCTAGCCCTGCTTTTGTTATAGATACCATCATACCAGATTGAGATCCATGGCCAGTGGCATCACCACATACAACGTAAAAACTTCCGTCTTCCAATTCAAAAAAGTCATAATAATCACCACCTACCTCTGTTGAAGTTCTCATGTAGGCTTTTATATTCATACCTTGATAGTCCGGTATTTCTTTTGCTATCATTTTTAATTGAAAATCTCTTGCCTCTGCAAGCTCCTGATCTTTTCTTCTGTCTTCTCTAACCTTAGCTCTAAATTTTTCAATTGCAACAAAACCAAAGGCGCCAATAATCATTAAACCAAAAAAATAAAAAACATAAGCAATAGTAGTATTCCAAAAAGGAGGCACTACGACTATGCTTAACTCGTAGGTTTTGTCACTCCATATGCCATCGTTATTACTTGCTTTGAATTGAAATTTATAGTCGCCTTTTCCAGGGGGCTGAAAAGGGATAAATCGAGAATTTCCTATGGACTGCCATTCGTCAATATAATTGTCTATTTTATACTGGTATTGGTTTTTTTCACTTTTGTTAAATGTAAGTCCAACAAAATTTAAATTAATTGTTCTTACCTCTCTATCTTTAACAGATAATTGATTTCCAAAAAATGATGCTTTGTTTTTTGAGCCATCGTGACCAATTGCTTCTATTGATGATATAGCCAAAACAGGAGCCTCTTGATTTGTTATCACTGAGTTTGGATCAACAAAAGCCAGACCAGCAATACTCCCAAAATAAATTTTTCCCTTTTTGTCTTTAACTATTGATCTTTCATTAAATTCATAAGCTGGTAAACCGTCTGTCATATCAAAAGACTGTACTCTTCCGGATGGTAGTAATCTAGATATACCTCTTCTAGACGATACCCAAATTGAACCATCATTTTCGTTCGAAGAAATTGCAAGTATTGTATTGCTTGCTAATCCATCATCAGTAGTCCATTTATTAAAATTGTTTTGTTCATGATTGTATGAAAAAAGACCTTCTCCCCCAGACCCAATCCAAATTTTTCCATCGTTAGACTGAAAGATAGATTTGACTCTTATGGAAGTAAAACTTTTTTCGTTATTTGTATCTATAGTAAAATTCTCAATCACGCTCATATTATTACTGTTGACTAGGAATAAGCCATTAGATTCGGTGCCGATCCATAGATTTTTCGAACTAATGTCTTTTAAAATAACAGTTGGGTCATTAAGATATTCCTTATCAGGATGTAAAGAATTAACATATAAATCAAAATCAAAATCCCTTTGTTGATCTTGGTTAAGCGTTGCTATTCCATTTTTTGTTAGAAAATAAATTTTTTCGCCATCATTATAAATTGATTTAATTTTTCCACTAAGAGCTAAAGGCTTTGGAAGTTCAGGTCTTTTAATGAGGTTATCGTTAACTGCTTCAACCTTTGCTTTGACAGCGACAACAATGTCACTTTCAACATCTTTTAGAATATTTTTTCTTTTATCAAGGACTTCGTTGGTGAGATATGCGATAAGTTCATCTTTAGTTGAATAAGTTCTATCATTCTTTATCTCATTGAATCTAGTAAATTTTTTCTTCTTAGAATCAATAACTGTCAAACCTCTATATTCACCTGCTGCCCAAACAATATCTTTACCAATTAGTATAGATCCAATTTCACTCGTTAATAATGAATTTGGATTAGTTGGATCTGAGGTGTATTTCTTTATCAATTCTAAATTAGAATTTAGCTTATTTAACCCGTTTTCATGAGAAACCCACAAGTAACCTTTATCATCAAAATCAGCAGAGAAAATATTATTTCCTGAAATTGAGTTAGATTGATCGACATAAGAAAAATTTTGAGTAGTCTTAAGAGCTTGGTTCAAACCCATTTGAGTTCCTATCCAAACATTGCCCATGTCATCTTGGTGCCAAGATCTTATTTTTCTTCCAGGAAGGTTGGTATTTACAGCAGAAAACTTTTCATTGTAATCACCTAGCACTTCTTTTAGGGTGCCATTTTCATCAGGTGAAAAGATTCTGTAAAAGTCATCATTGTCAGACATACCGTATGCTAAAACTTCTTTTGTTTCTAAGCGGATCAATCCTGTAAATGAATTCACATCAATCCAAAGATTCTCATTTTTATCTAAATTTATATTATTGATCCATTGCCCAAACAAACCAAACCATTCTATATCGTTAAATATCTCCTCACCATATATATCAGTGGCATAAACAAGCCCACCTGTTGTCGCCATCCAAAATCCTTGACCGTTTGGAAATTTTAAAATTTTATTTACTCCATATAGACCTGTGAAAGAAAACCAAACATTGCCTGATAATTTTTCAATATTGAAACTTTTAATATTTATTCTGTCTAAACCTTTTGAAGACCCAACATATATATAATCACCTTTTGCCATAAGCGTATTAATTTTATTACCTGACAAACCTTCGCGCTGATTAAATCTCGTAAAAATATCTTTATCTTTACGATAGTAATTAAGTCCATTGTCTGTAGCTACCCAAATATTACCCAGCTCATCAATAGCAATTGGGTTGTGCTGATTTATATTGAAACTATTACTTGAAATGGAGAATCCATCATTGGGATCATTTTTAAAAGATCGTTTTGATCCATCTTTTTTATTGATAAAATGAAGTCCTGTATTTTCAGAAGCAATTATGATGGATCCGTTTGTCTCATCTTGTATTACATTGACTGGTTTACTTCCAAGGTCGTATCTCTTAAACTGGTCTAAGCCATAAATATATTGGTCTATTCCTTTATCGGTTCCAACCCAAATATCTCCATCGCTATCCTTAAATATGCTCCATATCACATTTCCTGAGAGCGCAGTAGAGTCAAAAAAATTTGATTGATACGTCTTAAATTCATAGCCATCGTATCTATTTAGCCCCTCATTTGTTCCGAGCCAAAGAAAACCATGACCATCATTAGCAATATATGAAATATCATTATCTGAAAGACCTTGCTTGGTATTCTTAATATCAAATTCAATTTTCTCTTCATTTGCGAACAAAACTGATGACGCAATAAACAGTAATTGGAAAAGTTTATTTATACCAAAAGATCTCATAAGGATTATAGTCTGAATCTAATAGGAAGGACCATTTTAACAGGAACTGGTTTTCCCTCGTGATATCCAGGAGTAAACTTGACATCCTTAGTAACCAGTCTTAGGGCTTCTTTATCTAATAATTTGGCAACTGGACGAAGGACTTTTGCATCAACTACTTGCCCATTTTCATTCACAACAAAACCAACATAGACAACACCCTGAATACCCATTTCTTTAGCAATGCTTGGATATTGTATTTTTCTTCCAATTTCTCTCATACCGCCCTTTATAACTGGCATCTTCTCGGCTTGAAGATAAACACCATTTTCATCCATTTGCTGAGAATAAACAGCCGAAGTAAACAATAATAGCAAGCTTAATATTAAAAATTTCTTATTCATTGAAAATTGATTCCCTCGAGTAATAGTAAAAATTTTATCCGCGTATTAATTTATAAATTTAATTTATTAATAATAAGTGAAAAATTTTACACTTACCCTCAATATTTATTTTTTATATAGACTAAGCTTAAACTCTTTATCATTATTAAAATAATCAAGAGCTTGCATTACTTGATTGTCCAAATCTGTTCTTATGCTCCAAAGCTCATCTCTAGACCAGATAATACCAGCAACTTCAGATTTAATCATGGTTTTAAAATATTCTTTATCTTTTTTTATCTCATTAATATTAAGCTTGGAATCTTTTTTTGATACATATGATATAAAATTTTGAAATTCTATATCATCTAGACTCCAAGACGATTTGAACTTTTTAAATGATTGTGATGATTTTAATTTTGATTTACTTGCGATTATGTTACTCCAATTAAACATTATTCTATCAGGATGTGAGACTAATTTACGCGATGATTCTTCAATTTTTAATTTCCAGGGTATGTAATGATCAGGTGTAATTCCTCCGCCACCGTATACCACTCTACCGTTCTTAGTTTTGAACGGAGGTCTCAATTTTTTAAGAGAGTCAATTTTAGATTCTCTATCTTCTTCATATAGCTCTCTATAATAATCTTCATAATTCTCAATATCATATGGACGTTGAATCTGCCTGCCGCTAGGAGTGAAATATTGCGCAATAGTTAATCTTATTGCGGAACCATCGCTTAATCTTGCTTGACGTTGGACTGATCCTTTACCAAAACTAGTCTCTCCTAAAACTAAACCTCTATCTAAATCCTGAACAGCTCCTGCTACAATTTCACTCGCGCTAGCAGAACCTCGATTTATGAGAACAATTAAAGAAAAATTATCATTCCCTTTTCTAGGTGAAGCCATAAAAACTTGTTCAGAGTTTTTGTTTTTTCCTTTTGTATATACCAAGGTATCCCTGTCAGTAATAAAGATATTTGCTACTTCTGCTGCTTGATCAAGAATACCTCCACTATTACTTCTCAAGTCGAGAATAAGCTTTTTCATTCCCTGATTCAAAAGGCCTTCTACTGACTTTCTAACTTCTTGGCCTGATTTATTAGAAAATCTAGTTAACCATGTGTAACCGACTTCATCGTTCAACATAGTGCTCGCTCTTACGCTGTATAGAGGAATATCATCTCTGATAATAACAATATCAAAGTTTTCAGTGCCTGATCTTCCTATCTTTAAATCAACCTTAGTACCTTTTTTCCCTCTCAATTTCTTAAAAACATCATCTCTGGAAATATTATAGGCACTTTCACCATCTATTTCTATTATCCAATCGCCTGGTAAAATACCCGCTCTCTCAGAGGGACCGCCCACAACGGGTGCAATAACTGTAATATACTTATTTAATATATCGAATTCTATGCCAATGCCTTGAAATTCACCCTGGAACATTTCATCGATATTTTTCTGATCTTTTGCTGAAATGAAGACTGAGGGAGGGTCTAATTTTTCCATAATACCATCAAATGCTCCATCCATTAGGTCTTCCATATCTACATCTTGATAATACAGTTGATTTACAAGATAGAGGATTTGATTCATATCTTTAAATTTTCTCTCAATTACTGAGTAAGGATTATTTTGTTTTGAAAAAATTACTTGTGTAAAGGGAAGAGATATTAAAATACCAAAAAATATGCCTAATGATAATGTAAACGAAAAACGAATTAATTTTCTTTTCATAAAGTTATCATAATCCAAAATAAATAACGGTTCGGATAGTAAAGCCATCAATGGCTTTTTCTGGAGAATCCAATACAGGGATATGTCCGTTCATTTTCCATTGACCAGCGCCAATAGAGCCTCGATTAAAACCAGCGCTAATCCTTAAACCCATTCTATCTAAAAATTGCCACCTTACTGCAACATAGGGCTGAAAATTAAAAAATGTTCCACTCAGCTCAGTCATGGAAGAGCTTACAAAATTTCTTGTCAATGAGCCGTTTACATTATTAGGATCTTGAACTCCAATGTAATATCTATTATTATAAACATTGTTTTTAACATTAGAATCATTTCCAATTGAAGCCCAAGTATTGTCATCCATTCCACTTGTATTTTGATCAACTGCTAAGGTGTAATGACCAATTCCCATTAATGCACCAGCCATTACCTCAAGATCTCGATATAAAGGAAAAACATATTCAGTTGTTAATGCTCCCAACAACATATTCACTCTAGCGCTAACAGATAGGTTGTTGCCAGAGTCAACTTCTCCTGCAAGATTTTCATCTAAGTTTTGTGTTTCGTCATAGTAATATATGTCAAATACATTGCTTGTTTGAGCTGCACCAAAACCCGCATAACCACCAAGCCTCCATGGGCCAACCATTTGCGCAAAACCTTCACCACCGTAAAATATCATTGGACGGTAGTTAATTTTGTCTACGTCAAGTCCCATACGCGTAATAACGTCTTCTCCAGGCAATTCATTCATAACTAAGTACATTGTACTGAAACCAATACCTCCCCCGAAAGATGTTTCGGTGGGATATATTTCTCCTTGTGAATAGCTTTTGAACGGTGCTAATAATACTAAAGTTAGTATGACTTTTTTCATAAGATGAGTGTATTTAATGTTGTAATAAGTTCCAATTTATCCAGCTAGCGGTTAATATCTAAACAGAATTTATAAATATGGTTTGATTAGAAAAATATGAGAAGGCTTGGCAAGTTTATGATAAAAATTAGATTCTTTCATTTTTAATGGCTTTTTCAACGACGCTAAGCTATATTTGGATGTATCTCAAGGTAAGGGTATGCATTTTATATTATCATTATATATCATTCTCCTGATTTCAGGTGGGAGACGGTTGTTGCAATACAAAAAGTTAATAACAACTTTTATTCTCATTTGTGCTTTTGCATTATCTAACAATATATATATTTATGGTACCTATGATCTAAACCAAAATGGCAATATTGAATATTTTAAGCTTAATAAAGATAATAATACTTTAGAATTCAATGAAATTGATCTTTATTCAAATGATAAAAACCTATGGTCCTACAGCCCCCCCAACGACCTAGAAATTATTGATATAGATTTAACCAACCTTAATAACGACAATGTGCCAGAGCTTATACTGCTATTAAAAGATGCTTTGTCAGATGGAAAAATTTCTGTTTTTGAATGGAACGGAAGTCTTTTTTCAAAATATAATGACCCAATGAAAGAAGCAGAGATAGATGTAAGTATAAGAAGACCGTCTAACATCGCAACTTTCGAAGATATTGTTTCAATTTCAGCCTCTACACCATCAAGAAGTGCTGAAGTTTTCACATTAACCTTAAGAAATGGTGTGCTATCTGTTTCACAAAAAATGTCATTTACAGATACTTTAGTAACCTACGGATATGGTCCGATTTTTACAGGAATTCTTAATAATCAAAATAAAATTTCAATTGCTCTAATATCCTATGAAGATAATTTTTTAAGAGCAAGTTTATTCCCACTAGATGGCTACGGAAAAACAGTGCGATCAACAGAGTACAAGATGAAAGAAGATTCACGAATTTTGCTTGGACCTGATATATTGACTTACAATAACAGCAATCAAAATTCTAATCAAATATTAATTCCTTTCACTACAAACGAAATATTAAATCTATCTCTTGAAAATGATAATGTTATAATTTTAGAAAATGAATTTAACGGCCAAGATCTTTTTGGGATTTCTCCCAATGCTAATGACGCCAAAATCAGTGACATAGTCTTTTCTAGAGTAGAAAAAGGAATTTATAATCAAGTTTTATCATCACATTTATCTATGATAAGTGATTCTTTATCAGCATTAGTTGAAGATACATTAATGCTGGGAGATTCTTTACAATTTAAAATAATAGATGATAAAAATTCAGAGTTCTATAGTTTTAATTGGAAAACTCCTCCTCCAATAGATATGTCGTTTAATCCTAATGCTTTACAAATTGAGTGGAAACCAAAACGTGAAGACCTTGGAATTGTTGATCTATCTTTTACATATAAAATTAAACTAGATGAAAAAATAGTAAGCAGTGAAAATGAGCTTGGGGATACGCATATCATTCAACCTATCCTGGAACAAATTGACTCATCTTTAGTTATCTTAATTGGAGATACGATCATACCTCCTCAGCCAATCGTTATACTACCAAAGCGTCTTCATAGTATTAAAATAAACACTAAAGACATCAGTGATTCAAATAGATTTGTTTTTGAAGGAGAAACCCCATTCAGCTCTACTAGTTATAGCGAAAATGGGATAGTTACAATAGGCGTTGAAGTAAACTTAAGCACTATTAAAAATAATAAATCATCGCTTTTTACTATGCAATCTACTGGTGAGCCGCCTGAGTCAATTAAGACACTATCATTAATACACAATTTATCTTCAAATTCAATTTTAACTGAGGTCAAACCAAAGGGCAATGAGGATACACAATCCCTTTCACCTGAAAATGTTAGTTCTGATTATTACAAGTATCCTAATTATGTATACAAGGGATTAAGTTCCGATGGAATGGAAATTCAAACTATAAACCAAGATACTATAAAGATTCTTAAAACTGATAAAGAAATTTCAGGAATTATTTTATTGACTTCCCCGATGTATGAGGACGATCATCTTTACGAAATTTCATATTATGGTGGAAGACCATATGCGATTAGAGGAGATGTAAAAATAAATGATGATAGCACACAAACGACAATCACAGAAATTGATTTTGAAACTTCTTTTGAAGTTGCAAACATTAAGTCGTGGTTAGTTCCTGCGATTAGAGACACAATCATTATCAATCCTGATTCACTGCCTGATACACTTAGAACAAAATATGATTATAAGTCCTTTTATGCGCCTGCCAAGATCTTAATAAAAGAAAAACCCAGTGTTTCCGACAGCAGCGCAGTAGCAGATAGTGTAACACTAGATAATGATACCCTTACCGCTGATCCTGAACCCATACCAGTTGAAGATATACAGCCCAGTGTTTCCGACAGCAGCGCAGTAGCAGATAGTGTAAAATGAAATTGAAAAAGATTTTCTTTATCATATTTGTTGGAATATATACAAATATTCAAGCTCAGGGTTTAAAAGTGACGCACATGGAAGGTACATATGATTTAGATGGAGATGGATTAAAAGAGTTTGCATCTATTGAAACTAGTAATCTCAGGTCTAGAGATATATCAGTTGTTAGATATTATGAAATTGAACAAAATGGTTACCAAAAAATGCTATGGGAATTGCAGTCTCCTAATGGACAGATTGGAAATTTTGTTGACGTTGAATTAGGCGATCTAGATGGGGATGGTGTCCCTGAGTTAATTACCATAGCTAATCTTTCAAGCAATGATCAAATTGAATTGTTGCAACCCGTTTTGTTTTATTATAAGTGGGATGGTCAAAGCTTTAGTGAAAATCCAGGTAGTATGATTAACCTATCTGGTGGTAGAGACTTCATTCGCGCTAATAATTTTGTTCTTTTTGATAAAGATGGAGATATGAATCAAGAGGTAGCTATATCTTTAGGAAGTCCTTTACGTGAGATAATAATCCTTGATATCAATATGAGTGAAGAATGGATGCTTTCCCAAACACTGAAGCCCAATGGTATGAGTTCGGGCATAGGGGCGCTATATGTTGGTAGTATAGATTGGAATAGAGACGGATTCGAAGAAATCGCTATATTATCACCAGAAGGAGAATTATTAAGAGTCCAACCTTTTTATAACTTAAACTCCAATCTTATACCAGGCCAAAGCGAGACTATTGAAATACCTGGATTAGGAAATATTATCTCTAACAGAATATTGACATTTGATTGGAACAAAGACAATATTTCTGATATAGTTTTACCTTTTATGAATGGAGATCTTATTTCAATTACTCTGTTCAATGACTTCATGGATATTGATAAGTTGCCTATTGATGGTGGACCTTTATCTGATATAAGAATAGCAGATTTTAATCAAGACTCATTTGATGATTTATTACTGATATCGGGAGATATGAATGTTCTAACACTTGCATATGGAAGTCAGTCCGGTATTAATCAGCCACAAGATTATTTCACGTTAGAAGATGGAGGATCGAGCTCATCACAGGTTTTCACTGCTTTACCAATAACTTCGCAAGGAATCTATACGGGTTCTATTATTGCATCTGGCTGGGATGGGTTAATTTCGACAACCTTTATAACAAATTTAGGTTTTGGCCCTGAGCCTGAAAAACCAGATATAATTGCTACTAATAAAACACCTGAAGAAACAATTGAGACTTTCCCAAATATAATCGAAGAGGAAGTTATATTACCAGAGATACCTAAACCCTTAGAGACAATGGGACAGCCTTTACCCGATGGCATCCTTCCCAAGCATGTATTAACTGTAAATCAATCTTTTGCTTATACAATACCTGAAAACGAAAATAGAAAGTTTTATAGTTTTCGATGGTTGTCACCGCCTCCAAAAGGGATGTTCTTTCATTATGATTCACAATCAATTAGATGGATTCCAAATGATGAACAGCTAGGGGCCTATAAAATAGCATATACTGTACAGAGAAAGATAGGTGAAGACATTTATCCAACAACAATGGATGCGGATTCGATGCTTACTTATAAGGTTGTACCTGATCTGGAAGGAGTGGATGAACGATTATGGATTTATGTTAATGACCCGCCAATGATAATGACTGAACCATTAAAAACTGAATTTGTTGCTGGAGATACATTTACGTACAAACCAATTGTATCTGATAGAAATATAGATGCAAAAATAGACTATCGACTTGAGAATAAACCCGAAGGCATGTATCTCACTGATAGCGGAACTATTATATGGAGAACAGATTCTACTCATATTGATGTATATGATGTTAGGTTTATAGCTAGCGACGGATTTGATAGATCCGCACAGAACTTTACGCTGTTTGCTCGAGCAGGAATCAAGATTATTTCTCAAGCCCCAAATGAAGGACAAGTAGATGAGGAATATAATTATAAGGTTGATATATGGAGGCCTGATCTAGAACATATTTTAACATTCTCACTTGATTACGCACCAAACGGGATGAAAATAGATAAATCAGGTTTAATAACGTGGAACCCAGCTCCAGACCAGATAGACAATCAAAGTTTTAAAGTTCGAGTAAATCATGGAATAGCAGTTGATACGCAGAGTGTATCAATTTTTGTTAATCATCCTCCAATAATTCGAACATCACCCCTTAAGATGAATGTTATAAACTTGGGTGAAGAATATAGATTTCAACCTGAGATCATAGATCCTAATAAAGATGATAATCTAATCTTCACTGCTCTAGAAATGCCCGATGGGATGAGAATGGACCCATATACTGGTATGATCGTTTGGGAACCAACACGCAATAACATTGATTTTTCGAACTTAAAGATTGAAATAGGTGATGGTAGGGTTAATTCTTTTATTAACTCACGTTTTTTTGTAAATGCGCCAATAAATATAGTATCTATACCGCCTATTCAGGCAACAGTTGGAATAGAATATGAATATAATGTAATGACTTCTGATATGAATCAAGGCGCCCTATTGTCTTATAATGAAATAATTGCATTAGACCAAATTGAAAACTTTAGAATTTATTCTATTCAAATCAGTGATGATGTTTATATTGAAAATATAGATAGGTACATTGCAGATTGGAACAACAGTGAATCTGTTTACTTAACTGATAGTAAATCCGAAGATTCTTTATCGCTTGCAGTCTCAAGATTAAATTTAAAAAAATATGTGAATAATGTTTTTTGGGAAAATGATCGACTAAATATTATAGTTGAATCAGTAGATGATAGGACAATAGCAATAAAAGATATACTTTGGGAGTTCTTTCAAGGAAATAAAGGTCGCCCTCCACGAATTACTGCGAGAAAGATAGGGCCTTATAAATATACCCTGGTTGACTTTCCTGATGGAATGGAAATTGATGAATTTTCAGGTACGATAAAATGGAAGCCTGCTCTTGATCAAGTCGATAATCAAAAAGTTACATATGTTGTTTCAGATGGATTTACAAAAGATGAACAATCCTTTGATATTTATGTAAATCATAACCCACTTATTATATCTAATCCTCCAATTTCTGCAATGGTAGGACAGATTTTTAAGTATGATATACAAGTAGAAGATAGTAATAAAGATTCTGATTTATTATTTTCTTTAAAAAAAGGTCCTCAAGGTATGCAAATGAGTAAAAACGGAAAAATTGTATGGATACCTAAACCATCACAAATAAATGAAAATAATTTTACATTTGAGGTATCAGATGGATACAGTAGCGATTCACAAGAGGGAAAAATATTTGTTAATATAAATCCTAGCATAATTTCAACGCCGCGACCCGTTGCCCTTACCGGCCATGAATATAAATATCGGGTCGTGGCGGAAGACTTAAACAGTGACAAGGTTGCTTACAGAGCAGTAAAATTACCAAAATATTCCACATTCAGCAGAAAAACAGGCATGTTAATGTGGAAACCAAGGCCTAATCAAAGGGGGCCAAACGATATAATTGTAGTAGCTGTTGACGAAAGAGGTGCAATCACATCGCACGAGTTTCAAATTCATGTTTTTGAAGATCCCAGCGCAAGACAAATGATTAATACAGGTTGGCCACTACTATTGTCATTTGTTGGTATCCTGTTTGCTTGGGGAATGGCACAAATTTAAATTATTTTTCTCAAAATTTTTTGTGTACTCTGTTTTTTTAGATAAAAATTTGATTTAACTATGAAAAATTTCAAATCTATTTTTGAAATGTCTAATTTTTTCAACTTTACATAATCTTTTTCTGTTGTAACAATTGATAAGGCATTCATTGTTTTTGATGCCTTAACAATATTATTAATATCTGCTTGATCATAATTGTAATGATCACGAAATTTAAAATGATATAAAATGTTTATATTTTCTTTCAAAAGACTCGATTCAAAAGACTGAGGGTCTCCTACGCCTGATACGGCAATAACTTTATCTTTATTAAAATTGTCTTTAGATGATTCACAAAAGATTTTCTCTAATTTGTAAGAACTATAAAAGACATTATCATTAACATATTTCCCAATCATATGAGAAACTTCAGATTCGAGATTAATTAAATTATCTTTTGTAAAAATAACAAAATCAGCTCTACCAATACATTTAACGGGTTCTCTAAGTACCCCAAATGGGACCATTCTATAGTCCTTAATGCCGTTATAGGCATTTAATAAAACTATGTCTAAATCTCGGTATATTTTTCTAGTTTGAAACCCGTCATCAAATAATAAGACATCAACTTTATTTTTTTTTATCAATTGTAAAGCGGCATTAAATTTATTTGCACCTACTGCTATAGGAATGTTTCTTAGGCGACTGCTTAGAAATATTGGCTCATCACCATAATGTTCAACCTTTGAATTGTTATCTGCATTTATCAAAACTTTTATATCTCTATTTTTTCTTCCATAGCCTCTTGATACAATACCAACTTTTTTCCCACTTTTAATTAGATGATCTGCAAAAAAAATTATGGCTGGTGTTTTACCTGTTCCACCTAAACTTATATTGCCAACACTAATTACTTTAACTGGCAACTTCTTCGGTTTCAATATTTTCAAATCATATAATAGGTTTTTTATATTAACTAATGACCAAAAAAATGGAAATATTGGTAGAAGTGTATATTTTATAATTTTATTAATAATATTTATTCTTTGAAGTGTGACATAGCCTGTTTTTCAAGTTCATCTAATGAATGTTTTAATATACCAACACATTCACCAAAATCGTCATCAACATTAAAAGATATAGGTTTTCCGTATATTTGCACCATACTACCAAATGGCTTAGACAGGTAAAAAGTGTGCCAATTTTTAAATGACCAAAACTTAGAAGTTTGACCGGAGGTCGGCACTATTACAGCTCCTGTTCTTATGGCTGCTTTAATTGCACCCGCTTTTGGTTTTTTTGCTGGACCTTGTGGACCATCAGGTGTAATAGCAAATAAATTGCCTGGCTTATTAAGAATATTTAACATTTTATTGTAAGCTTCCTTACCGCCATCCGTCGATGAACCCCTCACAATATTCCAACCTAATTTTTTTCCCACTCTAGATATTATCTCAGCATCAGGGTGATGATTGCTTGCCATGCCATAATAATTCTTTCTAGATAATGACATAAAAGTAGTCAGTAATGTACTATGCCAACTTGCAATTATAACTGATTTTCCAGACTTTAAAGCATCCTCATAATAATTATCATTTATAATCTCAATTTTATTCGTATTATACAAAAATCTTAAAAGTAGTGGACCTAAAAGCGAACCTATTAATACTAAAATTCTATTTTTAAATCTTTTTTCGTTCTTTACGTTTGGCATTATGTTTTTTGTAAAATTTTATTTGCAATTCTATCGTATGAACCTGGATAGCCAAGAAGCTTTCTGATTTCACTAAAGCCGTTCAACATTTTTTTTCTCATTTCAGATTTATGCAGTAAAGGGGATAATTCCTTAACAATTGACGTTACATTCATATTAGACTGAATGAGCTCTGGAACGGCTTTTTTGCCCAAAAGAATATTAACTATTGATATATACTTTGACTTATTAAATATGTTTAAAATAAAATTCGAAATATAAGAAAGCTTGTAACAGACTACTACGGGTGTATCAAGAACGGCACATTCAAGAGTTACAGTTCCTGACGAGGCCAGGGCAAGCTTAGAACAAGATATTGCAGCCTGAATATTGTTTGCTTCAACTAAGAAATCTTCTGTGTCAGGAATAGTAATGCCTGGGGATTGACCCACTAGTATTTTTAAATCGGGTGCTATTTCTTTCAACTTTTCTACTGTTTTTAAAAAAATTGGCCAGTGTTTGTCTATTTCATGTTGCCTACTACCTGGAAGCAGGATTAAGTATTCGTCTTTATCGCTAAGGTTGTGCCTTTTTAAAAAACTAAGCTTTTCATCAATTGAGATGTTTATATCTGAAAACGGGTGACCATAATAACCGGTAGGTATTTTATTTTTTTCAAACCATTCTTTTTCAAATGGAAAAATGCTTATCGCTTGTTCAATGTATTTAATAAAATATTTTTTTCTATTCTCTTTCCATGCCCATAATTGTGGTAATATAAAATATGTAATAGGTATGTTTAAACCTGAAATATTTTTTGACAATCTCAAATTAAAGCCTGGATAATCAATCAATATAATTCTGTCGGGCTTAACTTCTCTAATTTTACCTAATGTTTCACCCATTACATTTAATAAAAATGGTAATTTTTTTACCACCTCAGTGAGACCCATAACTGCAAGATCGTTTGTATGATAAATCAATTTTAGCCCCTCTTTTTTCATAAGCTCACCTCCATGACCTATAAAATGAGAATTGGGATATAGTTTTTTTATTGATTTTATAAGTTTAGAACCATGCAAGTCTCCAGATTGTTCACCTGCTATAACAAAGAAAGTCTTTTTGCCAACTTTTTTCATGTATTTTTTTTAAAATGATTTTATTCTCAAAAATAATAATAAGGATACTAAGAGAATATTTTGAAGTGTTCGTTTTTCTGTTTTTATTGTTTTAGCTAATGAAGATGGAATGGTGTCATAATTTCTAAATGTATTATTTATTTTAGGGAGAATTGATGGAACTAAATTTTTGTAAGCGATATATTCATCGCCAAATTTTTCCTCAAGTGCCTCTTCCTCTAGCGAAATGATTAAGCTGTATTGTATAAAAAAATATACAAAAGTAATTGAAGAAATTGTAACAACGTAAACTGAGCCTGCTATAAAAGCAAATCCAACATATATCATCATATTACCAATATATAAGGGATTTCTGACTATTGAATAAGGACCAGACTTACAAATGGATGATGCACCAACATTCATTGTTCTTGTTTCTCCCCCAGCGAAAGAAACAGATCTTAATCTAATTATTTCACCAATGACTATTAGAACTATTCCTAAAAAAAAGTAAGGACTATTTGGTCTTGCAAAATATAACATCATTAAAAGTATAGGAATGGGTGTAAAGCTTCGACTTTTAAAGAACAAATTTCTAATATCCATTTTTATCCTCGATAATTTTATTTTGAATTATCATTGCAATTTCTAGTGCATTTCTACCAGATAGTCCATCGACCAAAGGCTTTTCTTTTTTTTGAATAGAATTTACAAAATTAATTAACTCATACTTTAGTGCATCCCTCTTAAATATTGTCGGTTTCTCGTAAAAAATTTGTCTCTGTTTGCCATTTGTTTCCATGATGGCAGACATAATTGCTTTTTCATCTTTTTGATTGGCATCCATTGCTCTATATATTTCAGTTATTGAAGCTAAAAAATCAATTGTAATATATAGATCTTGTTGAAATAATTTAATTTTTCTAACCTTATCTTTAGCTATTCTACTCGATGTTATGTTTGCTATAGAGCCATTTTCAAACCTTATTCTAGCATTTGCAATGTCTATTGAATTTGTCATAATAGAAACACCATTCGCGTTAATACTTTTAACATTAGAATTTACTAATGATAAGGCAAGATCAATATCGTGAATCATTAAATCCAAAACCACTGGAACATCTGTTCCTCTACTGGTATAAGGAGCCAATCTTTGTATTTCTAGGTATTTTGGTTCTAATTCCAATTCTCGCAAGGGAAACAATGCTGGATTAAATCTTTCGATATGGCCAACTTGTATCAAAACGTTATTCATATTTGCTATTTTAATCAAATCATCAGCTTCTAATACTGTACTTGTTATTGGCTTTTCTATTAAGACATGTTTTTTATTATCTAAAAAAAATTTAGAAACTTCGTAATGTGATCTTGTTGGTGTAACAATAGAAACAGCATCAACTTGCCTGACCAGTTCATCGTAATTTTTAAAATTCTTAATTTTATATTTTTCAGCTATTGATTTCGAAACTTGCGAATCAATGTCAAAGACCCCAACCAAATCAACATTATCCAATTTACTATAATGTTTTACATGATGTTTACCTAGATGGCCAACTCCTACAACTGCTATTTTTACTTTTTTTATTTTTTTCACTTTGAAAATCTTCTTTCGAATTTAATTAATAGTTCATTATTAATTAAAACTATAACTCTTGCTTTTAATATCATCTTTTACCAATTTATTCTTATAGAATTCAAGAACATAGTAAAAATAAAGAGAAAAAAAATGAACGGTAACTCAAAAACAAGTATTGGATTATTAATACCTGCAACATCCTTTATAGTTTTTACAATAGCTATTTATTTTGAAAACTTTTCATTTAGTATGTTCTCTGCTATTTGCGGAATATTAATATGGTTTCTTTATACAGCGGTTATGCAGACTAAGCTTCCAGATGTTACTGGTAACATAATCATATTATTCGGTTTATTAATATCTGTTGGCTATTTTTTAAACTTTGGAATATCAAACAATATGTTTGGTGGAATAGATTTTAACAGAGAAACGATTATAGGATCATTAATGATTTTATTAATCTCGGTTGTCCTTGGAGTCCTATTTAATAATTCATTTTCAGAAAAAGAAGCATCTTCATCAAATAATTTTAATTCTGATAAATACAAAACGGCTGAAACTAAAAAAGAATTAGACAGTAATGAATCTTACCCGGAAGAAGAAGAATACGAAGAGTATTACCCGGAAGAAGAAGAATACGAAGAGTATTACCCGGAAGAAGAAGAATACGAAGAGTAGCTAATCTATTGCAAAACTAAGCTGGTTATTTAGTTGTTTTACTAATTGATATACTTTTTTTTCATTTTTTATTTTATTTTTTATGCAATTACATGCGTGTATAATCGTTGTATGATCCCTGCCGCCAAAATAAATACCAATAGTCGATAAAGGGATTTTCAAAATTTCTCTGCTTAAATATATAGAAATTTGTCTAGCTTCAACTATTGGCATTTTTCTTGATTTACCAATGATATCCTTTTCACTAATTTGAGTAATTTCTGAAACTTTCCTTATTATTTGTTCTACAGTTAAATCAGATAATACCTTTATTCCAACTCTTTCTTTCACGACTTTTTTTGCTAAGCCATAGTTAATTTCTGTATTTGATAAGGAAGAGTGAGCTAAAAGTCGAATTATAGTGCTTTCTAAATCACGAACACTGTTTTTTATATGAGTGCCTATTAGTTCAATTATGTCATACGATAAATTGACACCATTTTTTTCTGCTTTTTCCATAATGATAGCAATTCTAGTTTCGTAATCCGGTGGTTGAATATCAACAGACAATCCAGATTTAAATCTAGAAAGCAATCTATCTTGGAGTCCTTTCATGTCCCCAGGATATCTGTCAGCGGTCATTACTATTTGCTTGCCACTTTGAAACAATTCATTGAAAGTGTGAAAAAATTGTTCCTGCGTCTGCTCTTTACCTTGAAAAAATTGTATGTCATCAATCAATAATACATCTGCACTGCGATACGAGTTGGAAAATTCTACAGTTTTGTTTTTTTGAATAGAGGAGATGAAGTCGAGTGTGAATTTTTCGCTTGATGCGCAAACTACTTTCTTTTTTGAAAACTCATTATTGATTTTATTGCCTATTGCATGGAGCAAATGAGTTTTCCCCATACCAACACCTCCATAAATTACGAGAGGATTAAATGAATCAGTCCCTGGATTTTTAGACACGCTTATTGCTGCTGCTCTAGCAAACTGATTATGATCTCCTTTTATAAAGGAAGAAAAATTGTATTTAACATTTAAATTGTTAACTTCATGCTTTGTTTTGAGTTTTTCGTTTGATTCAGAATAATAGTGAACGTCTTTATTTAATTTTTGAACTGGTGAAACAGTATATTTTACGTCGATATTTAAGTTACACAGGTTTGAGTATGTCGACATAAAGAGATTGTGATAATGAGATTGTATCCAACTAAAGAAGAACTGATTAGGAACTTCTAATCTTAATACATTATTGTTAAAACCAACGAGCTTTATAGGCTCTACCCAAGTTGAATATGCATGATCAGGTATTTTACTTTTGATTTCTTTTTTTGTTTTTTTCCAAATAGATGTATAATTCATTAAAAGTTTTCCACAAGTTTTCCACAATAGCGTTGTTTAATAAATTATGTTATTTTTCTATAGTGAATCAAATTGGTTTTTCGAAAAAATAAAGTTTTTTTGAAATTTGTAATTCCGTTGTTACCCTTAATAAATATAGGTATTTTCTTGGCTAATCTGGAGGTATTATGAAAAGAACATATCAACCAAGCAAAAGAAAGCGAAAGAATAAGCACGGGTTCAGAGAAAGAATGTCATCAGTTGGTGGCAGAAGGGTGCTTGCGCGTAGAAGAAAAAAGGGTAGAAAAAAGATTTCTGCTTAGTTCGATGGCACTTTTTAAAAGTTTTATTACTAATTCCTTTATCAATTTGATTAGAGTTTATCAAATTTTTATTTCTCCATTCCTTGGTAATACATGTAAGTATTATCCTAGCTGTTCTCAATATGCAATTGATACACTTAGTATTTACAATCCAATAAAATCTTTATTCTACATAATTTCTAGAATTGTTAGGTGTAACCCTTTTTCCAAAGGAGGGTACGACCCAGCAGGAAAGAAACACCATGGATCGTAAATCAATCACTGGGTTTCTGCTCATTGCATTGGTTATTATTTTATATCCCTGGTACATGAGTGTTGTTTCACCATCAATACCTAATGAAAATGATACTGATGAAATCAATGATAATGAATCTGAACAAATTGAGTATGGTGATAATGCATCAATATCAATAAAACCATTAGATGATGAAGTTTCAGATTTAAAATCCAAAAAGATAATAATAGAATCAAATCTTTATGCTATTAAAATGCTAAATAAAAATGGTGGATCATTTGTTGAATATAAATTGAACAATTACACAAAGCATGATTCAACCATTATTGATTTAATTGATCCCTTAGAAAACGACAATCTACTCCTAAAGTTTGTATCAATGGATGGAGAGCGTATATCACTAGATAAGAATTGGGAGATTTTATCCAACCAAAAAAAGGTTACAATTGGCGACAACAAAGAGATCTTAGAATTTCAAACTCTTTATCAAAATAAGTTAATTAAAAAAATATTTACTTTTTACCCCAACAGTTATAAAATAGGTTTAGAGGTAATTTTTGATGATCCCAATATTTTTATTTCTAGAGGAGAATTTACTTTAGCATGGAACGGAGGTTTGACATCAACTGAAAAAAACTACAAAAGTGATTATCAAGAGTTTAGAGGTTATGCATATTTGGGAGATGAGCTCTTCGGTTCCAAATTAAAAAATGGAAATAAAAATTCCGAAAGTCAAAATGGAAACACTATTTGGGTGGCAATAAGAACCAAATATTTTATAACATCCATAATACCATCAATGCCTGGATTAGGTGCAACTATTGGGGGAAAGCTCAGTGGTGACAGACCAAGCTATAATGTTGAAATTCATAATCCTGTAATGAACAAAAGCCAGTTCGATTTATACATAGGCCCCATGGATTACAATAGAATCAAATCATTAGATGTTGGTTTAGAGAATGCCATGTCTTTGGGTTGGGGATTTTTCAAACCGATTGGACGACTTATTACTTGGACACTTAAAGCAATGTATAGTATAATTCCAAATTATGGAATCGTTGTTATACTTTTTGCTTTTTTAATTAAACTACTACTTAATCCATTGTCTATAAAACAATTCAAATCTCAAAAAAAGATGCAAGAGATTCAACCAAGATTACAAGAAATTAAACGTAAATACAAAAATGACACTGCTAAACTTAGCAGAGCACAAATGCAGCTTTTTAAAGATTCAGGCTACAATCCCGCTTCAGCCTGTTTGCCTCTATTTTTACAAATGCCTATTTTAATTGCAGTATTTACAGTTTTTAGAACTACAGTCGATTTTAGAGGTGCTCCTTTTTTTGGTTGGATTTCAGATTTAAGCGCTCCTGATACACTATTTACTTTAGCTGGTATACCCATAAATATTTTGCCCTTTTTTATGGGTGGAACAATGTTTTTGCAACAAAAAATGATGTCAGCAAATAACAGCGATCCGCAGCAAAAGACTATTATGTATGTTATGAATGCTGTTTTTCTAGTGTTGTTTTATTCTTTTCCTTCCGGTTTAAATCTTTATTATGCTGTATTTAACGTCTTGTCTATTGCTCAACAGAGCTATATGGGAGTTGGTCAACTTAACACCGTAAAAAACTAATAAATGTTAGAAACTATTGTTGCCCCAGCAACACCATATGGAGAAAGTAGTATTGGTGTTATTAGGATAAGCGGTTTAAGAGCTCTAGAGATTGTTAAGACCTTAACAAAAGCCAAAGTCTTTAAAAATCGATATGCACATTATCGTAAAGTTTATTTAGACAATGATATTATCGACGATGTTATTGTTACGTTTTATAAGTCACCAAACACTTATACAGGAGAAGATCTTGTTGAAATATCCTGTCATGGCAGTGTTACTATTATCAAAACAATAGTGAACGAATTAATTAATTTGGGTTGCTTAATGGCCGAACCCGGTGAATTTACCAAAAGAGCTTTTATAAATGGTAAGTTAGACCTTTTGCAAGCAGAATCTATAACATCAATAATAAAATCAAAGAGTGATATAAATCTAAAAAATCAACAAAAGATTTTGTCGGGCCAATTATCAAGTAAATTATTAATTATTAAGCAGAAACTGCTTGATGTTTTATCTTATTTTGAGCATCATCTAGATATTGATGAATTTGACGGAGACCTAGAGCCTGAAAATTATTTAGACTCTCTAAATTTTATCCAAAGTGAATTAAAAAATCTTATGGATTCATTTTCTATGGGTAAATTATATAATGATGGCTTACATGTTGTTATATGTGGCAAACCAAACGTTGGTAAGTCAACTTTGTTTAACAGAATGCTTAATTCAGATATTGCTATTACAAGCAGTGAGCCAGGCACCACAAGAGATATCATCAATGCAGAACTAAATATTAATGGTATCCCTATAAAATTGTTCGACACAGCTGGTATCCGAAATTCCGATAATATAGTTGAAAAAATAGGCATAGATAAAGCCAAAAAACTCTCAAAAACTGCAGATTTAAAATTAAATATTTATGATAAAAAGATTGATAAGGATGACGATTTAAACAAAAACGAAATAAATATTATTAATAAATGCGACGAGTTAAGTGAGGGTCGATATAAAGATAAGCTTTTATATTGTTCAGCTAAAAACAACGTTGGTATAGATTTAATATTTGATATTATTAAAAAGAAATTGACTTCATCCAAATCTACAGATAGTGCGACTTTTATAACATCTTCAAGACAACAACTTAATATTAAGGATGCTTACCATAAAACCGGGGTTGCTCTAGAAAACATTATAAACAACAATATAAATATTGAAATTTTATCTTTTGAGCTGAGAGAAGCTCTAGACAGTATTGATTTAATACTAGGAAAAACTACACCTGATGACATTATAAACAATATTTTTAATCATATGTGTGTAGGTAAATAAAGGTATGAAATCGTATGATGTTGTAGTGTGCGGTGGTGGACACGCAGGGGTTGAGGCTTCATTAATATCCTTAAAATTGGGTTGTAAAACAGCTTTAATTACCATGAATAAACGTGCAATTGGTAGAATGTCTTGTAACCCAGCAATAGGGGGGTTGTCAAAAGGCCAGATCGTTAAAGAAATGGATATTTTGGGAGGCATGATGGGTGTTGCAACTGATTTTTCAGCGATCCAATTCAAGATTCTCAATCAATCCAAAGGTAAATCTGTTTGGTCACCGCGAGCACAAGTCGATAAGAGAATTTACGAGTCTTTTGTTTTAAATAATATTGTCGCTTCCAATTTGGAAGTCATAGAAGGAGAAGTTGTTAATATAATTCATAAAAATGAAAATATAAAGGGTGTTGTTCTAAGAGATGGATCTAAAATTAAAGCCAAATCAGTTATTTTAACCTGTGGAACCTTCTTAAATGGATTAATACATATAGGTCAAAGAAAAATAAGAGCTGGTCGAATGGGTGAAAGCGCAGCCGACGGTATAACAGAATCTTTAGTAAAAATGGGATTTAAATCAGGAAGATTAAAGACTGGGACACCACCAAGAATAAACAAAAACAGTATTGATTGGAATAGTGCTAAAAAG
Organism: uncultured Fidelibacterota bacterium; assembly: GCA_902615915.1. Lineage (GTDB taxonomy): Bacteria > Fidelibacterota > Marinisomatia > Marinisomatales > TCS55 > TMED144. The sequence continues at coordinate 150,161 of CACMQQ010000001.1, read as the reverse complement.
GTTTATGGTGATAAAATCGCAATACCCTTTTCCTATAGAACCAAAAACTTCGAACCAGCAAACCACCCCTGCCATTCAATTTATACAACAAGTGAGTTAAAAAAAATAATTGAAGATAATTTAAATCTTAGTCCGATGTTTTCAGGGGATGTGAATGGGGTTGGGCCTAGATATTGCCCATCCATTGAAGATAAGATATTCAAATTTAAACATCACGAAAAGCACAACTTATTTCTTGAGCCAGAATGGAAGAATTCCGATCAAATATACTTAAATGGTTTTTCTACAAGCCTTCCAGAAAAAATTCAATTAAAAGCACTAAGGTCAATACCTGTTTTAAAAAAGGTAGAGTTTTTAAGACCGGGTTATGCTATAGAGTATGATTTTTTTATGCCAGCACAGCTCAAATCCACACTTGAATCAAAAAAAATAAACAATCTTTATTTTGCTGGTCAAATAAATGGAACATCGGGTTACGAAGAGGCAGCAGCTCAGGGGTTAATTGCAGGTATAAATGCTGCAAATAAAACTAAAAACAAAAAACCTTTGATATTAAAAAGAGACCAAGCTTATATCGGTGTGATGATAGATGACTTAATCACAAAAGATACATTAGAACCATACAGAATGTTTACATCTAGAGCTGAATACAGAATTCTATTAAGATTCTCAAATTGTCATAATCGGTTAAACGAAATAAGTAAAAAACTTGGTTTACTATCAAGCGATGAGTTCAAAACAATTGATTTAATAATCAAAACTTTAAGTAAAATGAGAGCAAGTTTAAACACTAAAACAAGTTTAGAAAAAATTAACAACATCTTAAAAAGTAAAGATGACAAAACAACCGATCAAACCATTCCGCTTAGTTTGTTATTAAAAAGACCAAAAATTAACATTGAAGATTTAGAGGTTATAACAAAAGCTAAAGATGTGGTTCCAAGCAAAATAAAACACATAACTAGAGAGCTAATGATTGAAACTGAAGCACAAATAAAATATGAAGGTTATATCAAAAGACAAATAGAACACGTGAAGAAAATGAAAAAACAAGAACACGTTAAAATACCTTCAGATTTTAACTTTAAGGATATGTCAAGTATTTCAAATGAATCAAAAGAAAAACTAGACTTTATAAAACCAGAAAACCTCGGTCAAGCGATGCGTATATCTGGTATAAAACCCTCTGATATATCAATCTTATCTGTTTATCTATTAAAGAGGTAGTTGTTTCACGTGAAACAAAAAAAATAAGTGGAAGAGCTTTTTAACTATATAAGGAAGACAGATGAAGGTAAAAAATTAATAGAACTCATAAAAAAAAGGGTGTTTAACATTGAGTTTGGTTGTGCCTCGTTGTTATCGATAATTATTGGTGTGTTATTTTATGACACAAAGAATAAGATTGGTCTTATAATAAAAGACGGACATGTACAAGATGTTGTTAGCAACGAACTCAAAAACCACCTAAAGACAAAAACACGAATTATTCCAAGATACAAGAACAATAGATCTGATGTTGCTGGATTTATATCAGAAAATGAATCTGAGTTTTTACAGTCCACAGACAAACTATACTCAAACAACCCAGGGGTTTATGTAATAGATGAGGAGGTTTTGAGTTATAGTATATCAAAACCTAAAATGATAAACACTATAGAAATAAAAAGTGGGGACAGGGTAAACTATGATAGGATAATAAACAGGTTAAAAGATTGGGGTTTTGAAAGAACCGATGTTTGTGTTTCAAAGAACTGTTATTCAATAAGAGGTGGTATCTTAGATATATCTCCTCCCAATTCTAACAAACATTACAGAGTTGAATTCTTTGGGGATGTTGTTGATTCTATTAGAATATTTGATATTTATTCACAGCTTTCTACAAAAAAAATTGAAAATTTCAAAATAAACGAACCTGTCAAAACAAACTCACAATCTTCGACAAAAAACGATATAATTGAAAATTTAGATCTTGTATTATACATAACTAGAAATAATGCATTTATTAACACAACAAAAGATAAACCTCAAATAATTAAATCTAAAAATATAGATTTCACAAATAATTCTAAAGATATTGTAAAGCACAGGGTTGATCACCATTTAAAAGAAAACCATAAAATATATTTATTTAATCCATCTAAAAAACTATTCTATATGCAAAGCAAAATGACAGAGTTTCAAAACTCTATACAAACCGGTTTCTTTTGGGAAAAATTAAAGTTGCTTTGTATACCAACTCAAAGCTCAAACATATATGGAAATAAAAAACATGTAAACAAACAAAGCAAATTTAATTTAAACACTTTTGATTGGGGTGATTTCTTGGTTCATGAAGACAGGGGTGTTGGTAAATATGTCGGCTTATTTATAATGGGGCCTAAAGGTGATGAAACAGAAAACATAAAAATAGAATACCTTAATGGGGGAAGTATATACGTTCCAATTGATAAAATTGATAAAATACACAAATACCAAGGTTTAAACGATAAAGAACCGAAGCTTTCAGATTTAAATAGTGCTTCGTGGGAAAAACAAAGAAACATTACAAAAAGATCTGCGGAAAATGTTGTAGACAAATTAATTGAGTTGTATAAATCGAGAGAAAAACCAAGAGGTTTTATATACAACACCAAGGGGGATCTAATTAATGAATTAGAACAAAGTTTTCCCCACCAAGAGACTGTAGACCAATCAACATCTATTAAAGAAATTTTTAAAGATATGAAAAAGAACAAACCCATGGATAGGTTGCTTTACGGTGATGTGGGTTTTGGAAAAACAGAGGTTGCACTTAGAGCTGCAATGATAGCAATCAATTCAGGAAAGGTTGTTTTTTTCTTATCACCAACAACAGTGTTGTCAGATCAACATTTCATAACTAGTAAAAACAGGTTAGAACATTTAGGTGTAAATATTGAATTACTATCTAGATTTAAATCCAAGAAAGAGCAAAGCAAAATACTAAATGACCTATCTAATAATAAAATAGATTTGGTCATAGGAACACATCGTTTGCTTAGCGATGATGTGCCTGTGGAGAATCTTGGTTTATTAATTGTTGATGAAGAACACAAATTTGGAGTGAAACACAAAAACAAAATTCAACATTTAAAAAAACATACAGATATTCTTACATTAACTGCGACGCCCATACCTAGAACACTTCAGCAATCCCTTGTTGGAATTCGAGACACATCCAGGATAACAACCCCTCCATTAAACAAACTACCCATCAAAACATACATTAAGAGGTTTGATTGGGTATGGATAAAAGACTCAATAGAAAAAGAAACATCCAGAGGTGGGCAAGTATATTTTCTACACAACGATATAAAAAATCTCGATAAAATTAAACAAAGACTTTCAGGTTTCTTTCCAAAACTAAACATTCAAATTGGTAATGGTCAAATGCACAGTAAAGACCTTGAGAAAATCATATTGGAATTTTTTGAAGGCAAAATTGATGTTCTAGTGTGTACAACAATAATTGAATCTGGGTTAGATGTAACAAATGCAAATTTAATTATTATCGATAATGCACATAGATTTGGCTTGTCACAATTATACCAAATAAGAGGTAGGGTTGGTAGGTCGTCAAGGGAGGGGAGTTGTTATCTTACTATTCCCAAGAGGCTTCAATTAAATGAAGATGCGTTTAAAAGGTTAAAAGCTTTAGAGTATTACTCTTTTTTGGGATCAGGATATGATATTGCAATGAAAGATCTTGAAATTAGGGGTTCAGGTAACTTGTTTGGATATGAGCAAAGTGGTCAAATATCCAAAGTTGGTTTAAAGATGTATAATAAAATTCTTAGAGAAGCGGTTGATAAAAGCAAGGGGCTAGTGAACACTGAAACTGAAAATACAAATATTATTTTTAACGGTGATGCTTTTATCGATATAAAGTACATAAACAGCACCCAAGAGAGAATAAATTATTATCAAAAACTTAGTTCGTGTTCAAGTATAAAAAATGTTAAAACTATAAAAAAAGAGATTATCGACAGGTTTGGCCCAATGGGGCAAACCACTAAGAATATTTTAAATATCACAAAATATAAGATAATGTTAACCGAAATAGGGTCAAGTAAATGTGTTATCAATAAAGACAGTGTTTTAATTAAATTTGATGATAACAGATCTGGTTTTAATGGTTTGGAGTTTGTAGAAAAAATAAATAAAACACTTATAGAAGGTGGATATATTCATAAAATATCACCCGAGAAAAGGGGGGTATCTATTAATGTGGTTTTGAATAAGTCGAGTGCTGGTTCAATAATAAAATGTGTTTATAAAGGGATTTCTCAAAACGCATGACTAAATTATTACAATTAATTATCGTGGTTTCTTTTTTTTCATGTACAAATGAAAAAAATAAAAATAACAGCCTAGAAGATGTTTTATATAATTCAGCAATTGATAACAAGTCGACGAATTATAATAACAACAATTCTAGTGATGTTAATATTAATAAAAAGATAGTTGGTTATAGACATTTAAATGAATTAATAAAAAATAAAATTACAATCAAAGAGTTAGATCTGGTGGAATATTATAATGATAATAAAAATCAATTTTTAAGAGACGGTAGTGAGGTTTATTGTTTTAGGTTTATTACAGATAAGATAAAAACCGCAAATAATATAAAAACAACTCTATTAAGAATTAAAGATTCAAACGAAGATGAGTTTGGACAGTTAATAGATACACATAAACCCAGTAGGGAACTAATAAATGAAAATCATGTAAAAAAATCATATTATGAATTATTTTTTAATAAAAAAAATGATATCATAGGTCCATTAAAACTTGACAACATATATTTAATTTTTTATGTAGAACAAAGATACAACAAAGGAACGATTAAAGACTTCATAAGTGTCCAAGATGACATATATGATAGGGTATATAGAATAAATTCAGAAATAATTAAAAATCAAATAATCGACAGTTTAACGATTGAGTATTTAGAAAATGGAAAAACAAAATGAAAAAGTTTTTTATTTTTTTAACAAGTGGGTTAATTAGTATTAACAGTCAAAACAAAACCCACTTACAAGACATAGATGGTATAGCTGCAATAGTAGATAATAATTTGGTTTTGTTAAGCGATATAAACCAATCTCTTGCAATGGCTGTTTTTCAAAACAACTGGGATCCGTCTAAAGATATAGAAAAAATAAACAACCTTAAAAGTCAAATTACACAAAATTTTATTGATCGAAAGGTTATACTATCAAAAGCTTTATTAGATTCAATCATTGTTGAGGATAAAGAGGTTGATAGGGCATTAGAACAACAAATGATCAATATGATATCACAAGCAGGGGGTGAAGAGCAAGCTGAAAAAGCTCTTGGACAACCCTTAAGGGTTTTTAAGAGAGAGTATTGGTATGATGTAAAAGATATGTTAATAACTCAAAAATATCAACAACAACTTATTAGTAAGGTAAGGGTTAATAATAAAGAAGTTAGATCTTTCTTTAAATCCAATAAGGATAAAATTGAAAATTTTCCAAACTTAATGAAAATAAGACACATACTCTTTAAAATTAAACCCGGAGAAACACAAACCAATAAAACATTAAGTTTTCTAAAAAATTTAAAAAAAGAAATTGAAGATAATAAAATATCTTTCAGTGAAGCTGCTATTACATATTCACAAGATCCTGGTTCTAAAAACAGTGGTGGTAGTTTAGGGTTAGTCAAAAGAGGGGATCTGGTAAGAGATTTTGAAGCTGTAGCTTTTAATTTAAAAATAGGAGATATTAGCGAACCAGTTGAAACCGGTTTTGGTTTTCATATTATCCAAACTGATGAAATAAGGGGTGATAAAATTAAAGTAAAACACATATTAATGACACCCCCAACCACAGATGATGATGAAATAAGTACTTATAATAATATCAAATCTTTAATGGATTCTATTAAGACTGTTGATGATTTTATTTTAAAAGCAAAAAAATATTCTATGGATGATCCAACAAAAAAAACAGGTGGTAATTTAGGTTGGATCGATCCAAATATATATCCCATTAAGGAGTTTGGTCTTGTTGTTGATAAAATTAATTTAAATGAATGCTCTTTACCAATAAAGACCGATCTGGGTTATCATTTACTGTGGATTGAATCTATTAAAAAAGGTGGAGACCCAAATATAAACATACATTGGACTGAAATAGAAAAATTAGCTTTAAACAATAAAAAGGAAAAGTTTTTTAAAGATTGGTTAATCAAAGCTAAAGACGATGTGTATATTTCTATAAAAAAATAATTTTCCACATATCTGTTAATAAGTTCTATAATATTAAATAATAAAAACTTATCAATAAAAAAATAACAGTTCTCAACATAAAGTTTTAATAATCAACATAAAGAATAACATTATATTAAAGTGATAAGATTATTTCTATACAATAATTTAAAATTTCTTATCGTTTGCCATGATTAGTTATCTACATTATAAATAATAATAAAATTTAAAATCTTTTTAATTATTTATTATATAAGATAATAAAAATGAAAGATATTGATTGATAATTATGTTCTATTTAAAATTAGTACAATAAAATATAACATATTTTTAAATGAAATTTTCCACATCTAAAAAACAACTTCAATCATCATTGTTAAAACTTTCAAAAGTTATACCTTCAAGATCCACATTACCTATTTTAAGTAATGTGTTGTTTAGTATTAAAGAAAATGAGAGTATCTTAAGAGCAACAGATTTAGAAGTTTCTTTAAAAGTAAAACTACCTACAAGCGTTGAAAGAATTGGTGATGTTACAGTACCAGTACATAGTGTTTTAGGTGTTATAAATGAATATAACGAAGACACAAGATTGACATTTGAAGTTTTAGAAAATAAGATTATCATCTCATCAGATAAAGGTTCTTTTGAGATAATGGGAAGACCTGCGGTTGAATTTCCAAATGAACCTGATAGGCCAAACAACGAACCTATCAATATTGAAACATCGGTTTTCAGTGAAATAATAAATAAAACAATTTTTGCTGTTAGTAAAGATGAATTAAAACCTGCCTTAAGTGGAGTTTTGTTTCAAATTAAAAACAACTCAATATTATCTGTTTCAACCGATGGGCATAGATTGGTAAAATATATAAGACGTGGACTGAATATTAATATCAATAGAGATGTAATTATTCCAAAAAAATTTTTATCACTTATAAGTTCGAATATATCTCAAGCAGAAAATATAAATTTATATATTAATGAAAATCAGGTAATAGTTGAGGTTGGTAATGATATTTTTTATTCGCGCGTCATTGATGAAAGATTTCCAGATTTTGAAAGCGTTATACCAAAAGATAATGATAAAGAATTAATAGTAAATAGATTAGATTTATTATCAACTGTCAAAAGGGTTTCGGTTTTATCAAATAAAACTACAAGACAGATCGCTTTAAACCTTACTAAGGATAACATTAAAATAACAACTGAAGATAATGAAAAATCATCTAAAGGTTTTGAAAATATATCCGGTAGTTTTACAGGTGAGGATTTAACAATAGGTTATAATGCAGCATATTTAAAAGATATTTTATCTCATTTAACATCCGATGAAATAATAATCAAATTAGATTCACCAATAAGCGCTGGATTGTTTTTTCCTAAAGAACAATTAAAAGATAGCGATTTAACTATGTTGTTGATGCCTATTCGTTTAAACAATTGATAAACAAAAATTACCAATTAAAAAATTTTTAAATGTTAATAAATAAGATGCATTTAAAGTTTTTCAGAAACCATATTGATTTTGATATAAAATTTAGTCCTGGGATAAACGTCATATGGGGTAAAAACGGTGTTGGAAAAACTTCAATTTTAGAAGCTGTTTATATATTATCCATAGGTAAGAGTTTCAAAACAAACAAATCAAGGGAAATTATAAATAATCAATCAAAATCATTATCTGTTGATGGTTTTTTTTATGATAATGAAAACGATTTAAGAATTTCTTTTCAGCAATTTTTAGGTAAAAATAAAATATTTAAAATTAATGGTGTAAAAGAAGTTTCGAAAAATATCATAGGTAGATTCCCGGTTGTTTTACTATCACCAGAGGAAGAGAAAACAACAAAAGGTCAACCATCCGATAGAAGAAAATTTTTTGATAAGTTATTTTCATTACTATCAAAAGATTACTTCATTGAATTAATAAAATATAATTCAATATTGAAAAATAGGAATAATTTATTAAAACTAAGTAGTAGTTATGAGGTTATATTACCTTGGGACATTCAACTAAGCCGCTATGGTGTTGATCTTTGGAAGAAAAAATTGGTCTATAATCAAATATTTTCTGATATCTTAGATAGTGTATCAAATAAATATAACAATAACACTACCATCTCTTTTACAACCAATTCTCAAAATATGAATGAAGAAGAGTTTATTAATATATTAAAAAAAACTTTTCAAAAAGACCTAACAACTAAAAGGACTAACTTCGGTCCTCATAGAGATGTTTATAGTTTTTTATTAAACGGTAAAGATCTTAAAGTTTTTGGTTCACAAGGTGAACACAAGTTAGCTTTTAGTCTTATAAAGTTCGCAGAATACCAGACGATCAAACAAGAAACAAATAAATCACCTACTATTTTACTGGATGATTTATTTGCTAGACTTGATAGCGATAAAAGCGCAAATATTTTAAAACTATTAGAAGATAATACACAAACAATAATCACCAACACCGATCTAACAGATATTAAAAACAGAGGTATTAACACAAACCTACCAAGCAATAAAGATTTTTATTTAGAAAAGATATGGAAAAACTAGACATTACAATAAAAGATTTTTTAATCAACACTGGTTTAGAAAACGGTGTTAAACAACAGAAAGCTGTAATTATATGGCCCAAAATTGTTGGAACTAAGATTGCAGAAAACACCACTGCTGAATTAGTAGATTTTAACGTCTTAATTATAAAGGTTAAAAACTCAACCTGGAGAAATGAGTTATATTTAAAAAAAGATACAATACTTGAAAAATTGAACTCAGAATTAGGACCAAATACAATAAAGGAGCTCAGGTTTTTATGATTGATAATAAGTCATATAGCGCAGAAAATATCAAAGTATTAGAAGGTTTAGAAGCAGTTAGAAAAAGACCCGCTATGTACATTGGTGATGTTGGAAAAAGAGGATTACACCATCTTGTTTATGAGGTTGTTGACAACTCTATTGATGAAGCTCTTGCTGGTTTTTGCAACAAGGTGATCGTTGTCTTTAATAAGGACGGATCGGTTAGTGTAGAAGATAATGGTAGGGGTATTCCGGTAGATATCCACAAAGAAGAGAAGAAACCCGCTGTTGAAGTTGTTATGACCGTTTTACATGCAGGTGGAAAATTTGATAAAGGTTCTTATAAAGTATCTGGTGGTTTACATGGGGTTGGTGTTTCGGTTGTAAATGCTCTATCTGAATGGATGTGGGTTGAGGTAAAAAGAGATGGAAAGATCCATAAACAAGATTATAAAATAGGAGAGCCTCAATCGACATTAAAAACAATCGGCACTGCAAAAACAACCGGCACTAAAGTTTGTTTTTATCCTGATGGTAAAATCTTTAAAACAATCAGTTTCGAATATGACATAATAGCTGAAAGACTTAGAGAATTAGCCTATTTAAACAAAGGGCTTGAGATCGTTTTAAAAGATAACCGTTCAGATGATGCTCAAACCGATTCATTTAAATTTAAAGGTGGTTTGAGTGATTTTGTTAAATACCTTGATGAAAACAACAATCCGCTACATAATAAAATTATAACCGTAAACAAAGAAGATGGTGATGTCCCGGTTGATGTGGCTTTAAGGTATGGAAACACCTATAACGACAATATTTTAACCTTTGTGAATAATATTAATACAATTGAGGGTGGTACTCATCTTTCTGGATTTAGAACAGCATTAACAAGAGCTCTAAACAACCATGCAACACAAAACAACCTTATCAAAACAAGTAAAAATGAAAAAATATCTTTAACAGGTGAAGATTTCAAAGAAGGGTTGACAGCTATCGTCAGTGTAAAAGTTGCTGAACCACAATTTGAAGGTCAGACCAAAACAAAACTTGGCAATGGTGATATCAAAGGAATTGTTGATAAAATTGTCTACGAAGGCATATTGGACTTTTTAGAACAAAATCCATCTATTGGAAGAAGAATTATTGAAAAAGCTTTACTTGCCGCTAGAAGTAGAAGCGCAGCGAGAAAAGCAAGAGAATTGATCAGGAGAAAAAGCGCACTGGGCGGTTCCTCTCTTCCCGGTAAACTATCAGATTGCTCAAATCGTGACCCTGTGTTTTGCGAACTCTATCTTGTTGAGGGAGATTCTGCTGGTGGCTCAGCTAAACAAGGAAGAGACAGGAGAACTCAAGCTATACTACCATTAAGGGGTAAGGTAATTAATTCAGAAAAAGCAAGAATTGATAAGCTACTCTCCAATAATGAGGTTCAATCTATGATTACAGCTTTAGGTGCTGGCTTTGGTGGTTCTGATGAAGACAGTGGTGAGAAATCACCAGGTGATTTTGATGTAGAAAAACTACGCTATCATAAAATAATAATTATGACAGATGCAGACGTCGACGGTTCTCACATAAGAACTCTTTTATTAACATTCTTTTATAGAAAAATGAAACAGGTAATCGATGGTGGTTATTTATATCTAGCTTTACCACCACTCTATAGAGTGGCTCAAGGAAAAAAAGAGGCATATGCATACGATGACAATGAAAGAGACTTAACTATAGAAAGAATGCAAAAAGACAATAAAAATACCAAAGTTTCCATTCAGAGATATAAAGGTCTTGGAGAAATGAACCCCGGTCAACTTTGGGAAACCACAATGGATCCAGAAAGAAGAACTTTAATGCAAGTAACAGTAGAGAGCGCTGCTGAAGCTGCTGAAACATTTCAAAATTTGATGGGTAGTGACGTTGAAGCAAGAAGAACATTTATTGAAAAAAATGCAAAATTTGTTGCTAACCTAGACACATAATTAAGGAAAAAACAAATGGTTGACTATAACAGAGACAACACACTACCCAGAGATATTGTCGACGAGATGCGCGAAAGCTATCTAAACTATTCAATGTCCGTCATTGTCTCAAGGGCTTTACCTGATGTAAGAGATGGTTTAAAACCGGTACATCGTAGAATACTATATGGTATGAGCGAGCTTGGTTCCAATTGGAACAGACCCTATAGAAAGTGCGCTAGAATTGTAGGGGATGTTATGGGTAAATATCATCCACATGGTGATGCCTCTATTTATGACGCACTTGTAAGAATGGCTCAAGATTTTTCAATGCGATATGAGCTTGTAGATGGACAGGGAAATTTTGGATCCATTGATGGTGATAATGCCGCAGCAATGAGATACACTGAATCTAGAATGACAAAGTTATCGAGTGAAATGCTTAAAGACTTAGATAAAGACACGGTCGATTGGGGTCCAAACTTTGATGAAACCTTAAAAGAGCCCGTAGTTTTACCGTCCGCCATACCAACTCTTCTAGTAAATGGATCAGAGGGTATAGCGGTTGGAATGGCAACCAAAATACCCCCGCACAACCTAAAGGAAATTATAAACGGGTTGGTTGCCTTGATCGATGATCCAAACATATCTATCGATGGTTTAATGGAACATGTAAAAGGCCCTGATTTCCCTACAGCTGGTTTAATCATGGGAATGGATGGATTAAAACAAGCCTATGAAACAGGTAGGGGTAAAATAAAAATACGAGCTAAAGCCCACATTGAGACAAATAAAAATGGAAAAGATAGTATTGTTATTACAGAGGTTCCGTTTCAAACTAACAAAGCTAATCTAGTAGAGAAAATTGCTGATCTTGTTGGACAGAAAAAAATTGAAGGAATTCGTGATCTCAGGGATGAGTCAGATAAAGATGGGATAAGAGTTGTCGTAGAAACAAAAAAAGACGTTGTGCCCGAGGTTATCTTAAACCAACTATATCAATTTACTCAACTTCAAGATACATTTGGCATTATACTACTTGCTTTGGTAGATGGCGTTCCAAAAGTTATGTCGTTAAAAACAACCCTTCAGCATTTTGTTGATTTTAGACACGATGTGGTCGTAAGAAGGACCGAGTTTGAATTAAAAGAAGCTGAAGCAAGAGCTCACATTTTAGAGGGTTTAAAAATCGCTCTAGACAATATTGATGAAGTTATTAAGATCATTAGGGGAAGTAAAAATCCAGCGCAAGCCAAAGAAGGCCTAATGAGTACGTTTGATTTATCTGAAATTCAATCACAATCTATTCTTGAAATGCGTTTGCAAAAATTAACGAGCCTTGAGGTAGATAAAGTTGTTGAGGAATATAAAGCAATAATCAAAACCATTGCGAATCTAAAAGGTATCCTTGATAGCCGAGCCCAAAGAATGGATATTATTAAATCAGAGCTTAAAGAAATACAAGAGCAATATAGAGATGATAGAAGGACAGAGATAGTACCGGTTGATTCAGATTTTTCCATGGAGGATATGATTGCTGAAGAAGAGGTTGTTTTAACTATAACACATCAAGGCTATATTAAAAGAACAGCTTTAAACACCTATAGAACACAAAGAAGAGGTGGTCGGGGGGTTCAAGGAGCTATGAGTAAAGATGAGGATTTTGTTGAACACTTGTTCATTGCTAATACTCATAATTATATGCTGTTTTTTACTGATATGGGTAAATGTTATTGGTTAAAAGTATATGATATACCACAAGGCGGAAGAGCTGCTAGGGGTAGAGCTATTGTAAACCTTATAGGTTGTGACCCGGGTGAGAGGGTTGAGGCTTTTGTTAGTGTAAAAGACTTCGACGACGATCATTATATTGTCATGTGTACCAAGAATGGCATAGTAAAAAAGACAGTTTTATCTGCTTACGGTAATCCTCGAAAAGGTGGCATATATGCGATTGATATCCGCGATAATGACAAGTTGATTGAAGCAAGAATAACGAACGGAGAACACGATATCCTCTTAGGAACACACGAGGGGAAATCCATAAGGTTTTCTGAAAACAATATCAGACCTAGCGGTAGAAAAACCATGGGTGTTAAAGGTATAACCCTGAGTTCGTCCGATGATTATGTGGTTGGGATGTTGGTTGTTCGAAGAGAGGGTACTGTTTTGGTTGCTACAGAAAAGGGATATGGAAAGCGAACCGAGGTTATTCAATATCGAACCCAAACACGAGGTGGTAAGGGTGTTTTAACTATGCGATGTACTGATAAAACTGGAAAAATGGTAAACATTATGGAAGTGGTTGATTCAGATGATCTTATTGTTATTACTAATTCAGGTGTTCTAATGAGACAACCCGTATCTGAGATTAGAGCTATTGGCAGGGTAACACAAGGAGTTAGGTTGGTGAAATTAGATGATGGAACTACCATATCTTCTATAACTAGAGTCTTAAGTGAAGAGGAAGCAACCTCAAAAAAAGAAAACAAAGGTGTTGAGTTGAACGAACAAATGACTATAGACGATAATGATTCTAAAGATGAGGATTAAAATATTTCCGCTATACAAGAAAAAATAGATAATCTAAAAAGACAATTAGAAGATATATCCACAAAAGTTAATCGTAGCAACCATGTTAAAATAATTGCTGCCTCAAAAACAAGATCATTTCAAGAGATCATTGACGTTTACAATGCAGGTATAAACCATATCGGTGAAAACAGAATTCAAGAAGCTGATAAGAAGTTTGAATCTTTTGATTTTATGCCCAACATAACCCGGCGATTCATTGGGCACCTTCAAACAAACAAGGTTAATAAGTGTTTGGATCTCTTTGATACCATCGATTCTGTTGACAGTCTTAAACTCGCTGAAAAAATTAACAATAGATCTAGTTTCTTGAATAAAAAAACATCTGTCTTGCTTGAAATAAATACAACTGGGGATGAGAGTAAAAAAGGTTTCCCGCCAAACCTAGATGATGATTTTTATTCTATCTTTAGATTGGATAGTCTAAAGGTCGACGGTTTAATGACAATGGGGCCCCTATCTCAAAAAGAGAACGAAACAAGAAGCGCTTTTGCTTTGTTAAGAAAAATCAAAGCTAAAATTAATGATCAATTGCCCGGTGAACCCATAAAGGAATTATCTATGGGTATGAGCGGTGATTTTCAGATTGGGATCGAAGAGGGAAGCACTATGATTCGGTTAGGGACAGCTATTTTTGGAAAAAGAAATTACTAAATACATTTATTTTTCGTTTGAAAATACCCCACCAGAGCTTGCCAATACAAGATCACTTGAGTTCTCAAACCACAAAATAATAGAATATTTAAACCATGTTTTTGTTCAACCCTTGGAACACACATCAAACCATATTAATCCTAATAATTTTGAAAAAATTAGAGATAAATATAAGATTAAGAATCTAGTTTTAATTGATTATCTAAAATCCAAAAAGAAAATCATAAACATAAAAGATCATGTGAATAAAACAGGTTATAATTTTTTAAGATCTAAAACACCTTTTAAAAAAAGAGAAACCTTTCCAGATATGTCAAAAGTTTATTTATCCAAAGATGGTGAAGTTGTTTTTAGTGTTGGTTCTTCCTTTAGGGATGATTTAGATATAAACCATAACTATACATCATGGGTTGGAGCTATTGCAACAGTATGGAAATATATTGGTGTCGATATTTATGGGTTTGCATATACTAAAGAATTTAAATTTGATTCTGTACTAAAGCATATAAAAGGGGAATTATTATGAATAAATTTTTTATAGCGTTTTTATTTTTATTGATCTCTTGTCAAAACTCACCACCTCAAAATGTAAATGCAGTAGCTGTTATCCAACCTGGCAACGGTTATAACGCAAGGGGAAATGTCTTGTTTGAACAAGATGGTGCAGAAGTCATTATCAAGGTTAACATTTCAGGTTTAAATTCAAATTCATATCATGGTTTTCATATTCACGAGTTTGGCGATATACGCTCACAAGATGGAAAAAGCGCAGGTGGCCACTATAACCCAGATGATTTTCCACATGCTCTTCCACCAGAGAAAAAAAGACACGCAGGCTCTTTTGGAAATTTAATATCTGACCCCAACGGTAATGTAGATACCACTTTTACTGATGACACCTTCTCAATTTCTGGTCACTTTAATCCTGTTTTAGGAAGATCTGTTGTGGTGCATGCTAAAAGAGATGATGGGGGTCAGCCGACAGGCAATGCTGGTGCTAGAATTGGTTTTGGAGTAATTGGCATATCAAAAAATTAATATGTTAATTGAGCCCAAATCGATTGGAATTAGATCGAGAATTAAGATTTTAAAAAAAGATGACCTGATTATAGTGGAGATTGACCGCAAAAGTAGAATAATCATGAAAGACGGAGAAAAAATAAGATCTAACGTCGATATTATTAAAAATAATTTCAATCTACCTGTGGAACTTCATACGTCAGCCCCAGTATGTAGTAAAACAAAAATTTATCTTGAAAAAGAGAATATTAAAGTAAAATCTCTAAGCGCTAAATAAACAAAGTTAGGTATTACTAAATAATCAGTAAATTCTATTTGTTAAACAACTAATTATAATGTCAATTAACTATAAAGATACAGACCCAGCTGAAACTAATGAGTGGATAGAATCCATAAGTGATTCGTTGGAACACCATGGACATGAAAGAACACGCCATCTCCTAGAGTCTTTAATAAGTTTTGCACAAAAAAATGGTGCTAGACTTCCATTTAATACAAGCACTCCATATTTAAATACAATCTTACCAAATCAGCAACCTGACTACCCAGGTGACTTAGAAATCGAAAAAAATATAATGTCTGCTGTTCGTTGGAACGCCATGAGCCTTGTTAATAGAGCTAACAAAGAAATTGATGGAATAGGTGGTCACATTTCTACCTATCAGTCCGCATCAACTCTATACGAAGTTGGTTTTAATCACATATTTAAAGGTCCCGACCATCCAGAAGGCCAAGATCTTATTTATATTCAAGGTCACTCGTCTCCAGGCATTTATGCTAGAGCATTCCTTGAGGGCAGACTAACAGAAAAGCAGATTTTTAACTTCCGACAAGAATTATCAGATGGTGGTGGTTTATCTTCTTATCCTCACCCCTATTTAATGCCAGATTTTTGGCAGTTTGCAACGGTTTCTATGGGTCTTGGACCAATTATGGCAATTTATCAAGCTAGATTTATGCGATATTTGATCGATCGCGGTCTTAGCGATAAAACCAATAGAAAGGTTTTCGCTTTCTTAGGGGATGGTGAGATGGATGAGCCTGAATCTTTGGGAGCCATTACCTTAGCATCCAGGGAAAAACTAGATAACTTAGTATTCGTAATAAATTGTAATCTGCAACGACTTGATGGACCAGTTCGCGGGAACTCAAAAGTAATTCAAGAGCTAGAGGGTGTTTTTAGAGGGGCTGGTTGGAATGTTATTAAAGTTATCTGGGGGGCTGAATGGGATGAGTTAATTGAAAAGGACACCACTGGATTACTTTTAAAGCGATTCGAAGAGCTTGTTGATGGTGACTTATTGAAATATGTTGTTGAAGGTGGTCAATATATAAGAAAGCATTTTTTTGGAAAGTATCCAGAATTACTAAAGATGGTTGATCATCTTTCAGATGACGAATTAGAAAAAATGAAACCAGGAGGGCATGACCCTATAAAGGTCTACTCAGCTTATCACGATGCGCTTAACACCAAGGGAAAACCTAGTGTTATTTTAGCAAGAACAGTGAAGGGTTATGGTTTGGGAGGAACAACCGAGGGAAGAAATATAACGCATCAAAAAAAGAAATTAGAAAAAGAGGCCATTACGCATTTTAAGGAAGAATTAGGCATCGACCTTAATGACGAACAATTATCTGGTTCAAAACTTTTTACGTTTGATAAATCATCTAAAGAGAAACAATACATCTCTAAAGTTTTTAAAAAGAGAGGTGGGCCAATACCAGCCAGAGTAGATAATTCTCCTAATCTCAGTGTTCCTAAAATTGAAATTTTTGATGAGCTTCTATCAGGATCAAGCGACAGAAGTATTTCGACCACAATGGCTTTTATTAGATTGTTAACTATATTAACAAAAGATAAGTCTATTGGAAAAAATATTGTTCCTATAGTTCCAGATGAAGCTAGAACTTTTGGAATGGATCCACTTTTTAGACAAATTGGAATATATGCTCACAGCGGTCAATTGTATGAACCTGTTGATTCTGATCAGTTTCTTTATTATAAAGAAGAAAAAAATGGTCAAATTCTTGAAGAGGGAATAAATGAGGGTGGTTCGATCTCTTCATTTAATGCGTCCGGTTCTAGCTATGTTAACCATGGAATAAAAACAATTCCTTTTTACATATTTTACTCTATGTTTGGTTATCAAAGAATATGGGACTTCATATGGGCAGGAGCTGACATGCGCGTTAGAGGTTTTTTACTTGGTGGAACAGCTGGGAGAACCACATTAAATGGTGAGGGTTTGCAACATCAGGATGGCCATAGTCATGTTGCAGCGGCCGCTACACCTAATACAAAAGCTTATGATTGTGCCTTTTCATATGAAATAGCTACTGTAGTTCACCAGGGTTTAATAGAGATGTGTGAGGAAGATATAGACGTTATCTATTATTTAACACTTGAAAATGAGAATTACGTTCATCCACCTATGCCCGATAATGCGACTGATGGTATCATCAAGGGCCTTTATAGATTTATGCCAGAAACTGACCCCCAAGTATCGCTTTTTGGAAGCGGCCCACTTATGGGAGAAGTGATAGAAGCAAATAAATTACTCAAAGAAGATTGGGATATAAAATCAGATATTTGGAGTGTGACTAGTTATAGTGAAATTCGAAAAGATGCTGAGAGCACTTCAAGGTGGAATATGAACCACCCAAATGAAAACCCAAAAGCTTCTTTTTTAAATAGCACGATCTCTAACAATGAGATTCCTATTGTTGCTGTGTCAGATTATATTAAAATGGTTCCAAATCAAATATCTCCTTATATCAAGAACCCATTTTACGTTTTAGGAACTGATGGTTTTGGAAGAAGTGACACTAGGGAAAATTTGAGAAAATTCTTTGAGATAGATAGATATTACATTGTATTAAATTCACTAAAAGCATTAGTTGACCAGGGAAAGGTTGAAAAAAGTGTTATTGAAAAAGTTATGGATAAGTATAATATTGACTCAGAAAAACCAGATCCAATAAACTCTTAGAATTATGATTAAAGATTTAGAATTACCAGACTTAGGCGAAGGAATAGATGGAGCAGAGATTAGCGAAATTCCTGTTACTGTAGGTGATGAAATAACCAAAGACCAAACTATTTTGATCTTAGAATCAGATAAAGCATCTATGGAGATTCCATCAGATTTTACAGGAACATTAAAAGAGATACTTGTATCAACAGGAGATGAGGTTTCAACTGGTCAATTGCTCATGAAAATTGATTCCTCTAATGAATCTTCTGATCAAGAAAAAAAAGAAGATGAAACTAATAAGACTGTAGACTTATCAGAGTCTAAACCTGAGGTTGAAGATAGTAACCTTGGAAATACAGCCCCAATACAAGCCCCAAAATTAGATCTCAATTTAAGTAATGATGGTATATTTGCATCTCCTGGAGTTAGAAGGCTGGCTCGAGAATTACAGATAAACCTTAGCCATATAAATGGAACGGGTGAAAAAAATCGAATAACAAAAGATGATCTGAATAATTATATTCTGAGACAGATGGCGTCATCATCCGGCTCTTCAATTCCAACCCCTATGGTTCAGGAAGATTTTTCTCAATGGGGAGAAACAGAAAATCAAAAGTTAACTAAGATTAAGAGAATTACAGGGAAAAGACTTCAGGCAGCATGGCAAACTATCCCCCATGTTACACAATTTGATGAAGCTGATATAACTGATCTGGATACTTACCGGAAAAAACTAAAAGAAAAACTTTTAAAGGATGGAATAAAAGTCACTTTCTTGCCTTTTTTAATTAAAGCGCTTACTCACGTTCTAAATGAAATGCCTGAATTCAACAGTTCTTTAGATAGTTCATCTACTAATCTAGTAATCAAAAAGTATATTAATATTGGAATTGCTGTAGATACACCAACAGGGTTAGTCGTTCCAGTTATTTCGAACGCAGATCAAAAATCTATATCTGATTTATCTATAGAATTGGTTGATATTAGCAATAGGGCAAGAAATAAAAAGCTAAAACCAGCTGAATTAAAAGGAGGAACGTTCACCATATCAAGTTTAGGTGGAATAGGTGGTAGCTTTTTCACCCCGATCATTAACCCACCTGAGGTTGCGATAATTGGCGTATCCCAAAGTCTATGGAAAAATATTTTTAATAGAAACGAGAAAAAGCCAGAACTAAAATATATTATGCCATTTTCTTTATCCTATGATCATCGAATCATTGATGGCGCAGCTGGTGCTCGCTTTACTAAAAGATTCAAAGAGATCTTGGACGACCTCTCATTTTTTAAGGATTAATCTATGAGCAAAAAATTACACGGAGAAATAGTGGTTATAGGGGCAGGACCGGGAGGGTATGCTGCTGCCTTTAGAGCTGCTGACCTAGGAAAAAATGTTATACTTATAGATAGAGATGCAGAGCTTGGGGGTGTTTGTTTGAATAGGGGATGTATTCCATCTAAAGCGTTATTGCATATTACGAAAGTAATGGATGAAGCCGCATCACTCTCAAAAATGGGTGTTACTTATGGCTCTCCTAAAATTGATATCGATGCTGTTAGAGACCATAAAAATAGAATTGTTAAACAGCTAAACACGGGTATAGCCCAAATGGCTAAAGCTAGAAAAGTTCAAACTTTGCACGGTCTAGCTTCGTTTGTTTCTAATAGTGAAATTAAAGTTCTTAATGAAGATGAAGAGATAAGCGTATCATTCGATAAGTGTATTATAGCATCAGGATCTTCTTCAGCTATGATTCCAGGAATTGACACAAGCCATCCATCTATTTTAACATCTAGAACTGCGTTAGATTTAAAAGATATTCCTGATGATCTGTTGGTCATTGGTGGTGGTGTAATCGGTCTTGAGCTTGGTCAGGTATATGCCACCTTAGGCTCCAATGTTTCCGTTGTTGAGTTTTTTCCAGAATTAGTTCCAGGTGCTGATAAAGATATTTTAAGGCCATTGGTTTTAAAATTAAAAAAACAATTCAAATCAATAATGACTTCATCCAAGGTAGTTGAAGTAAAGCCTCAAAAAGATGGCAAGTTGAATGTTGTTATAGAATCGAATGGAAAAAAGGATGATCATGTTTTTGATAAAGCACTGGTATCTATTGGTAGGAAGCCTAACACCAGTATGTTAAATATCGAATCTACAAGTATAAATGTGTCAGATTCTGGCTTTATAGGGGTCGACGTTTATCAGAGAACAAATGTTGAAAATATATTTGCTATAGGTGATATATGCGGTAATCCAATGCTTGCTCATCGTGCCACTCATCAAGGAAAAGTGGCAGCAGAAGTTGCATGTGGACACGCAGCAGCTTTTGATGTTTGTGCAATCCCAAGCGTTATTTATACTGATCCAGAAGTTGCTTGGGCTGGTCTAACCGAAAAAGAAGCCATAGAAAAAGAAATACCTTTTAAAAAATCAGAATTTCCTTGGGCTGCAAGTGGTAGAGCTATTGCAATAGGTGCAAATCAAGGAAAAACCAAAATTCTTTTTGATCCGGATACCAAGCAAATTTTAGGTGTTGCTGTTGTTGGACCTGGAGCAGGCGATATCATATCAGAAGGTATGCTAGCAATGGAAATGGGTTCTGATGCAGAGGACGTTTCCTTGACAGTTCACCCACACCCTACTTTGGGTGAAACCTTTGGTATGGCTGCCGAAGTTTTCGAAGGCACCGTAACCGATCTCTATATTCCTAAGAAATAACCAATAACAAAGGGGTTTAGTTTTGTCAAATAATAATTTAGCACCAGATGGATTCAATTTTATTCAAGAGTCGCATGGAATAAATGAATATAATTTAAAATCAAATGGCCTCAGAGTTCTTACTCTATCCGATCGCTCTGCACCTGTAGCAACTTTTATGGTTACTTACCATGTAGGTTCAAGAAATGAAGCTATTGGTTATACAGGATCTACGCATCTATTAGAGCATTTAATGTTCAAGGGCTCAAGAAATTTTAATAAAGAAAAAGGTACGGCTATCTGGGATGAGCTCCAAAGTATTGGTGCGCAAATCAATGCAACTACTTGGAACGATAGAACCAATTACTTCGAAGTGGTTCCAAGCGAGCATTTAGAAAAAGCTATTGCTATCGAATCTGATCGTATGCGGTATGCATTTTTAAGAGATGAAGACAGGCAGCCTGAAATGACAGTGGTAAGGAATGAATTTGAAAGAGGTGAAAATAGCCCATTTGATGTTTTGGATAAGAATATCTGGGCCACTGCTTATCAAGCTCACCCCTATCATCATTCCACTATCGGATGGCGTTCAGATATTGAAAATGTAAGCACCGATCGTTTAAAAGAATTTTACAATGTCTACTATTGGCCTAATAACGCTACTGCTACCATTATTGGTGATTTTGAAACGTCAGAAGCATTAGAAATGGTGAAAAAATATTTTGGTGAACACCCTAAAAGTGATAACCCTATACCCGATGTCTACACAGCTGAACCCGATCAAGAGGGTGAGCGAAGGGTTGTCGTTAAGAGAACTGGGCAAACTGGGATCGTAGGGGTTGCTCATAAAACCCCAGTTGGACTACATCAAGATACATATGCATTTCAAATTTTAAGCAAAATCTTAACTGATGGAAAGTCTAGCCGTTTTTATAAAAGCATTGTTGATAAGGGATTAGCAACTTCATTATTCATGTATGATTTTCCCTTTAAAGACAATGGCCTATTTATTAGCTATGCCTTCTTAACCCCAGATACAGATAATCAAAAAGTGGAATCAATTATTTTAAATGAATATTCTAAAATTGCCAACGACGGGATTACACAAAATGAGTTAAAGAAAGCAAAAGCTCAAATCTCATCGGATATTTCGTTTAGCAGAGATGGATCATATGCAATTGCAGGAGCATTGAATGAAGCGTTGGCGATCGGTGATTGGAAATTTTATACAAACTTTATTGAGAACATAAATAATGTATCTGCTAAAGATGTTCAATCAATTGTTAAAAAATATTTGGTTGAAGATCAATCAACCATTGGTTGGTTCATTCCAAAAAAATAAAAACTCTATTCTTGATGCTATTTAAAAACAAGGTAAATGAAATAGAAGTTAAGCAAGGGATCAGATCCCTAACTATGGCTACTGCTATAAAAGATGTTGTCACAATATCTGGAAGTTTAGAGGGTGGCTCTCTTTATGCACCTATAGATAATAAGCAAATAGCAAATATCGCCACTGCTATGATCGACAAAGGAACAGATCAAAAAGATAAATATGAGATAAGTGATATTTTGGATTCAATTGGAGCTGAGATAAGCTTTTCTTCGTCGAGCAATCATATCAACTTTACTGCTCACTGCATGAAAAAGGATCTAAAGACGATCATGCATTTAATTGCAGAGCAACTTAGCACCCCTTCTTTGAAAGAAAACGAGTTGGAGCTCTTAAAGACAAGGGTGTTAGGAAATTTAGAGCGCAATAAAGAAGACACCAGAAAGCAAGCGAACATTGCATTGCTACGAAAAATTTATTATCCTGATCACCCAAATTTTCGATCAACCATAGATGAATCAATAAAGCTTATAAAAAAAATCTCAATAGAAAATCTTCAAAACTATCATGATCAGGTATTTGGATTAGGGTCAGTGAGAATAGCTTCGGTAGGGGATGTCGACCCAGACAATTTGAACAGTATCATAAAGGATAGCTTTGGAGTTTTAAAAGCGCAAAACCTTCCAGATGTTTCAGAATTTGATACTGCTCAAAAGAGTGTAGAACACAAGGAATCAATTCATATTCCAGATAAGACTAGTGCAGATGTTTATATTGGTCAGTCGATCGGAATAGACCAAGATCACAAAGATTATATTCCGCTAATGATGGCAATATATATTTTAGGAGGAAATTTTTCTGCAAGACTTATGCAAACGGTTAGAGATAAGGAAGGCCTTACTTATGGAATTGGTTCCTCAATATCTAGCGCAAGCTACAAGCGCGATGGATATTGGAGCACTTGGGCTACCTTCTCTCCTGAATTGATCAAAAAAGGAATTGAGTCAACAAGAAAGCAAATTAATTTGTGGACCAGTAATGGGGTTAGTCAGTCTGAAGTTGAAACCAAAAAACAGACCATTGTTGGTTCTTATAAAGTTGGAATGGATACCACTGGTGGATTAGCTAATAGAATATTGTCGAATGATGAAAAAGGTCGAGATATCTCTTATTTAGATGATTATCCCAACATAATAAATAGTGTTTCAATTGACCAAGTCAATAATGCTATTAAGACATATGTTGATCCTTTAAATCTGGTTGAAGTCTCTGCTGGAACACTATAATATTGGATATAATATTAATTGCAGCGACAACAGTTGATGGATATATAGCTCGCAATAATTTTGAAGTTACTGATTGGTCGCAAGATCTTTCATTGTTTAAAAAACAAACTATGGGATTTCCCATAATCATGGGATCTCACACGTTCAAGACTTTACCAAAGGAGCTTCACGGTCGTAAACCAATCATAGTGCATCGTAATGATAACCCAAAAAAAATCATAGAAAATATTAGATCGTCAAAATGTTTTGTCATTGGAGGGGGAATAGTTAATAGTAGGTTTGTAGATTTTTTAACTCATATATATGTTACCCCCCATCCTCATATCTTTGGAAAAGGGGTATCTTTATTCACAAATCAAGTAGAA
This sequence comes from uncultured Fidelibacterota bacterium, assembly GCA_902615915.1. Taxonomy (GTDB): domain Bacteria; phylum Fidelibacterota; class Marinisomatia; order Marinisomatales; family TCS55; genus TMED144. The sequence continues at coordinate 126,226 of CACMQQ010000001.1, read as the reverse complement.
GAATTGAAACTAAAGTTTATCAAAATAGTTGAACATGACGTTGCAAATGGTATCATTCAATATCAATATGAAATTATTAAATGAGAAAATTAATCCTATATTTTTTATTCTTGGTTAAGGGACTACTTATAGCTCAATCAGATATCTCAGGCTCATTAAATGCCTCTGAAATTTCTGACACGTTGCGATTTGAACTTAAACCCATACAAGTTGTGGGTTTTTTAAATAGCAAAAATCCCACTGAAACACCTTTTTCAATATCAAGCCTTACCAGTAGACAATTGACATTTGGTCAAAAGGGCATGTCGTTAGGAGAGTCCATGCGCTCTGTGCCTGGATTATTCATAATGAACGATGAAAACTTTGCCCAAGATATTAGATTATCAATTAGGGGTTTTGGATCTCGATCAGCTTTTGGAATAAGAGGTATAAAGCTTTTTGTAGATGGCTTTCCACAAACTACAGCTGATGGCCAATCACAAGTTGACAACATCAATTTATCATTTATTCAATCTGCTGAAATAATAAGAGGTAGTAGTTCATCAATTTATGGTAATGCATCAGGTGGGGTGATACAGCTCTTTACAGAGCCATATCCAAAGCAAAGACAAATTAAATCTAGCATCTCAATCGGTGATTTTGGCTATAGAAATATTCAAAGTTCTATCGGAGATGGAGCAAATGCCCAAAAATATATGTTGAAAGTTTCATCCAAAAGCTATGATGGATATAGAGATAACTCAGAAATGAATTCATTTAATATCAATATGAAATCACTGTTTGAATTAAATCAAAATTCAACATTAAGTATACATTACAATTATTTAGACAGTCCATTATCTAACGATCCTGGTTCACTAAACAAAGAACAAGCTGAGGAAAATAGACGATCAGCCAGAATTCAAAATATTGACTATCAGTCCGGTGAGAAAGTCTTACAGCACAGACTTGGGGCTTCATACAAGCTGAAAATATCTAATAGTTCAAAGCTAAATATTTTGTCTTTTTATACTAAAAGAATTTTTTCTAACAAATTGCCTTTTGAAAATGGTGGACAAGTTGACTTAAAAAGATCCTATTGGGGTTTAACCGCTAAATATATAATTGATAATTACTTCCTAAAAAATCCCTTATCAACTACAATTGGTGTCGACTTCAGTGATCAAAGTGATAGGAGAAAGCGATATAACAATATCAAAGGGATTAGAGGGTCAAGAGTTTTTGATCAGTTAGAATCATTTATAAATAAAGCATTTTATTTTCAGCAATCTTATCTATTGAATGATAAGATCAATGTGATATGGGGATCTAGATGGGATGATGATAAAATTGAGTCTGTTGATTATTATTTGTTTGACGGTTTGGGTTCTGGTTTTACAAATCTAAAGAATACCAGTCCATTTATTGGTATAACATATTTAATAAATAACAAATCAAGTATATTTGCCAACTTTTCAAATCATTATGAAACACCAACGTTAAATGAACTTAGCAATGATCCTGACAGCGCATCAATTGGAGGCTTTAATACTAGACTTACCCCACAAGTATCCAATAGTTTTGAAATAGGATTAAAAGGATATGTCCGTGATGATTTATTCTATGAATTTTCATTATATAGATCAAAAATCGATAATGAGATCACTTCTTTTGAATTAGAAAGTAGCCCAGGAAAAACTTATTATAGAAATGTCGGCGAAACTCAAAAAGAAGGAATTGAAGTAAGTTTATCTACCAATCTAAGGAATAATATCCGAGCTGACTTTGCCTATACCTATTCTCAGTTTGAATTTTCTAACTATATTAAAAACAATCAGGATTTGAATGGCAATAGATTACCAGGATTGCCTCAAAATTTATTTAATACAGATATCTATTACATAAACCCAAAAGGGTATTTTATGGTAATGGGTTTTTCCAGATATAGCAATATCTACTTAAATGATTCGAACGATCAAACTACTAATCCTTATAGCGTTTTGAATTTAAGACTGGGGAATGAATTTCAAATTTTTGGCTCAAGGCTTAAAATACATATTGGCGTAAATAATGTACTAAATGAGAATTACTATTCAAATCTTAGAGTTAATGCATGGGGAGGGAGATTTTATGAGCCTGCTCCTTTAGCAAATTTTTATTTTGGAGCAGAAGTTATTTTTTAATTACTTCAATTAAGGTTTTTTTTAGCTTTTACAATTCCTGATTTGATCTTACCCCTTAGAACTTTATTGTCTAATGCGTTTATCTCATCCATTTTTCCCTCAACACCATCTGCAATTAATCTTGCAATAAGTTCGTCGTCACTTTCAGATTTTGATGGTTCTGCAGGTGCAGCAGCTGGCGCTGCGGCAGTTCCGCCTTCAGGCATTGGAGGTCTTTCAGCAGTCCCTTTGTTTATTTTTATTATTAAAGCTTTTGATTTACCTGATATCACTTTATCAGTTATGGTCGCTAAAATATTGTTATCACCATCTAGAACCTTATTGACAACGTACGCTGCTGAATCGTTTTTGTTTGCAAATTGTGGAATTCCAGAAACGGGAGCGTCTGCTACAGCAGCTTCCTTGTCTTTTGATTTAACAGGTTTGTCAACTATTTCTACAGGTAGCAGTTTTGCTAAATTCGAAAGGACTTTCGATTTGTTATTCTCAAATCCTATAACGCTTAGCCAGGAAAATGGACCATCGCTTAATCTTTCGCAGGTTACAGATGTTCCTTCAGGTGATTTTTGTAGATCAAAGAAGACCATCTCTTTGTGAAATGGACTCATTTGCATTTCCATTTTTAAACTCTTATTATTTTCTATTGATAATATCCTACCTTTTAATGCTGGTAAAATTGATAATGGCCTTATTAGTATCTCTGAACCTGGTGCAAAATGAAAATTATCAAATGAATATTGTTGAACATATCTTTGTGAATTAGAAATTGCGGGTAATAATCGTAAAATGCCAGGAAACCAAAAATTGTATTCTGACAAGTTAGTAATCGCTTTCCAAACCGTTTCTGGACTAGTCGTAAAATTATGTTTGACGATAGTCCTAGAAGAAAAGGGGTAAAGGAATGATGAAGCATCACTTTTCATTTCTTGATCTCTACTAACATCAACAATGAAGAAAACAGTAACTAGTAGAAATGCAACCATAGCAATAATTAATATCATATTATGTCCTAGATATAAATAAGAGATTTTACAAAAAAATTACTACTAATCGCTAAATTATCTTTTGTACAATTTTTTAATGAATGGTAAAAATTTTATTAATAGAATTTATTCGTTATTGGTACTTTTATTAGCGAAATCATACTCACATTAAATACTAACCTATAATTAATATTATGAATGAAATATCAGTAGTTGAATTGAAAAAAATGTTTGACCAAAACGAGAATTTTGTCCTTTTAGATGTAAGAGAAAATGAAGAGTTACAAATTGCTCAAGTAAAACCCCACAATCATATTCCAATGGGACAAATTCCAGAACGCATTGATGAGCTTGATAAAGATGATTCTTACATAGTCATGTGCCACAGTGGTATGAGGTCAGCAAGGGTTTGTCAGTACTTAGAAGGCCAGGGTTATAATGTTAAAAACCTGAATGGCGGAATAGACTCTTGGTCTGTAAATATCGATCCTACAGTTCCAAGATATTAATGCTTAAAACACCTTCTTCCGGTAAATACCATAGGTATGTTGTGTTCATTGCAAGCATCTATGACCTCATTGTCCTTTATTGAGCCTCCAGGTTGAATCACTCCATTTATGTTATATTGAGATATCTTGTCAATACTATCTCTGAACGGGAAAAAAGCGTCAGAACATAAAATAGAGCCTTTGATGGCAGCCTTTGATTTTGATATCGCTATATCAACTGCATCAATTCGACTAACTTGACCCGCTCCAATTCCAACTGTTGTATTGTCTTTTACTGTAATGATAGCGTTAGATTTAACATGCTTTAGAACTTGCCAACCAAACAGCATTGACTTGATTGTATCTTCTGTCGGTTTAGTATTAGTAACTACTTTTAGTTCATCTATTTTTAAGATGTCGTTATTCTCTTGTTGGACAAGAATTCCTCCATCTAGATTTCTCATTTCATATTTTCTATCTTGATTTTCAATATCTTGAACCTCTAAAAGTCTAAGATTTTTTTTGGTTGAAAGTATTTTTAGCGCTTCTTTTTCAAAAGATGGGGCTACAACGATTTCAATAAAAATATCTTTTAATATTTTAGCTAACTCTTCAGTGCATTTTCTATTAATAGCCACTATTCCACCAAATGCGGAAACGCTGTCTGCTTTAAAAGCATTTTGATATGTCTCTACTAAATCATCTCCAATAGACACACCACAAGGGTTTGCGTGTTTAACGATTACACAAGCTGTCTGATTAAATTCTCTAAGACAGCAAAGAGCAGCATCTGCATCCATAATATTATTATATGAAAGTTGTTTACCTTGATGTTGTTTAGCATTAAGTATATTGTTTGAGTTATCACCTTTTAAATGGTAAGCTGAAGCAGTTTGATGAGGATTTTCACCATATCGTAAATCAGAAAATTTATCAAATACCATAGTAAATTGATCTTGTGGCTCATTATCACAAAGATAGTTACTAATAGATGACTCGTAAACTGAAGTAGTCAAAAAAGCTTTCTTAGCAAGGTGTTCTCTCGTTTTATATGATATAGATCCTTGATCATCTAATTCGTCCATGATTAATTGGTAATCCTTAGGATGAGTGGCTACAGCTACCCAGCCAATATTTTTAGCTGCTGATCTTATCATAGTCGGACCACCAATATCAATGTTTTCAAACGCTTCAGATAGTGTGTGATCAGAATTTTTGATAACACTATCAAAAGGATATAGATTGCAAACAACCAGATCAATTTGACCTATATTGTTTTCTTTCATATCAGGCATGTGAACATCACGCAGGGCTAGGATTCCACCTTCAACTATTGGATTTATAGTTTTCACTCTTCCATCCATTATTTCAGGAAAATTGGTATACTCTTCAATCTCTATCACAGCTATATTTTCTTTTTTTAACAACTTTGCAGTGCCACCGGTTGAGATGATCTCAATATTATGTTTGGCAAGATTTAAAGCTAATTCTTTAATTTCTGTTTTATCATAAACCGATAAAAGAGCTCTTTTGATCGTGATTGGTTCTTGGTTAATATTATAGTCTTTTATCATAAACCCCCCTGAAAAATCTTAACTGCTTCTATGTATGCTAACCCTTCAAGTTTTTGCACTTTATCTTTTAGAGTAAATTCGTTGTCCTTTGGTAAAACATCACATTCTTTTTGTACCAATATTGGCCCTTGATCAACATCTTCATTAACATAGTGGATAGTACACCCCGTTTTCTTATCACCATTTGATAACACCTGCTTGTGGACATCTATATCCATCCCGCCACCATATTTTGGCAGTAAAGAGGGATGTACATTTAAAATCTTATTTTTCCATTGTTTACAAAATGATGCTGAAAGAATTCTCATAAAGCCAATTAACAAAATAAGATCCACATTATTTTCTTTCATTAAAAAAGATATTTCCCTATCAAAATATTCTCTTTTTTTTGCTTTATGAGAAATATAAGCAGATTTAATGTTATGATTTTTTGCCCGCTCTAAAATAAAAGCATTCTCTATGTTAGAAATCACTATTGATATCTTAGCATTTAATAATTTGTTTTCTATTGCATCAATAATTGCTTGGAGGTCTGTTCCCTTTGTAGACCCAAGTATCCCTAGATTGGTCATCTAATTTTATTCATTCGTTCAATTTTTTTATTTATAAGTTCAATCTTGCCTATATCGGTTCTATGAAATAATGATCCTTTTACTTTGCTAATTTTTTCTTCAACTACTAGTTCGGCTTCAGCTATCGTATCACCTAGCTCTGTAATACACAATGCCCTACTACCAGCTAGAATTATTTTATCATTTTGAGTATTTACCGATCCGTAGCTTATTACTTCATCATCAGCAATCATAGATACATCAACAGAAGAACCTTTAGCTGGGTTAGTGGGGTATCCGATTGGAACCGCATACTTACAAACGGTTGCTTGGTTCCTAAATTTCACATCAGCACTATCAAGATCCCCGCTCACCATAGATTTAAAAATTGTTAATAAATCTGTTTCAAGCAAAGTAAGAACATTCATTGCTTCAGGGTCACCAAACCTTGCATTGTATTCAATGACTTTTACACCATCTTCTGTTACCATAAAACCACCATATAATACACCTATGTATCTTTCTCCAAATTTTTTATACAATGCTCTTACGATTTTTTCATTTGTCTCTTTTGCTTTATTAACGTCTTCTTTATTCAAGAATGGTAAAGAATGGTCTTTATCGGAATACGTTCCCATTCCTCCTGTATTGGGACCTTCATCTCCCTCATAGGCTCTTTTATGATCTTGAATTACAGGCATATGTTTCAGTGTTTTTCCATCACTAAAACTCATTAACGAAAACTCTTCCCCAATAAATTTTTCTTCAATGACAAATTTACCGTTAGAACTAATAATGCCTTGGCAATAATCAAGAGCTTCTTCATGGTTAAAAATGTGCTCTCCAGAAACCTTAACACCTTTACCACCAGCTAAACCATCGTATTTTAAAACATAGTTTTCACCATGATTGGCTAGGCATTCTTTGACACCATTCATTGATGTAAAACTTTGATATATTGGCAGACCATCAATATTATATTCTTTCATGAGGTCCCTTGCAAAGGATTTTGATGTTTCAATTTGTGCAAGATCTTTGGTTGGTCCGATAGATGGTATATTATTCTCTTTTAATCTATTAACAACTCCTTTGGATAAAGGGTTTTCAGGTCCAATGATCGCTAGGTTACATTTTTTTTGAATTGCATTTTTTACTATAAAATCAACATTCTCTATATCTCCTAAAATCAACTCATCACAAATATTTATTATTCCAGGATTTTTATTAGATGCTATACAAAATAACTGGTGGTCAATCTGTGTCTTGTTAATAGATCGTGCAATAGCATGTTCTCTCGCACCAGAGCCAACAATCAGTATTCTATATTCCATTAAAAATTAACCAATGACTCTTGCTTTATCACATCTAGATTTTTCAAGTTCATCCAAGTATTCATTAGTAATATTGCCAGTTCTATACTTTCCTGTAAATACTGAATCTTCAAACTCTATTATATCAGGATTTCCTCTTTTAGCAGACAGTATAAGGTCTTCTAGATCTTGATATATCAGCTCATCAGCTCCAATATGACTTTTGATTTCTTCAATAGATTTGTTGCTTGCTATTAGTTCTTTTGTGGCTGGCATATCTATTCCATAAATATTTTGATAACGAACTGGAGGCGATGCTGACGCAAAGAAAACCTTTTTCGCACCATTATTTCTAACCATTTGAACGATCTTTTTTGATGTATTACCTCTAACTATAGAATCATCTACTAGTAGAACATTCTTATCTTGAAATTCTATTTCAATAGGATTGAGTTTTTGTTCAATTGATTTTTTTCTAGTGATTTGTCCTGGCATTATAAATGTTCTACCAATATATCTATTTTTCATAAAGCCTTCGCGATACTTTTTTCCAAGACGATGGGCTACTTGCATAGCCGCTGTTCTGCTAGTATCAGGCACTGGTATCACAACATCTATATTTAAATGACTATATTGAGTAGCAATCTTTTCGCCAAGGTAATCACCCATTCTAAGTCGAGACTTATGGACAGAAATTGAATCAATCGTAGAATCTGGTCTTGAAAAATAAACGTATTCAAATAAGCATGGAGTGTGTTGCATGTCTTTTATAAGATGTTTTTCTTCAAGCGAGCCATCGCAGTTTATAATAATAGCTTCACCAGGCTTAACGTCCTTTAAGACTTCGAAGCCTAAAGATGTTATTGCGCTGCTCTCTGATGCTAATAGATATGAACCATTATGATTCTTACCAAGAGCTAGCGGCCTTATTCCATTTGGGTCTCTAAATGCAACCAAACCAATTCCTGAAATCAACGCAACTACAGCATATCCGCCTTGGCATTGATTGAAAATTCTTTTCAATACATCAAGGATATCTCTATTTGAAAATTCATTCTTGTTCGTTTTAAATAATTCGTACGATAATAAGTTTAATAATACTTCAGAATCTGAGTTCGTATTGAATTGGCAAAAATTTAGCTTTGTTAATTTGGCTTTAATTTCATCACTGTTGGTTAGCGTACCATTGTGAGCAAGTGCTATATTTATTGGATTGGTTGTGTGAAAAGGTTGAGCTTCATTTACGTTATCTGTTCCTGCTGTTGGATATCTTACATGGCCTATACCAATATTGCCTTTTAAAATATTTATATCAATATTTCTAAATATTTCAGAAATGAGACCTAGCTCTTTGTGTGTATTGATTTTACTACTTTGTAGAGTGCAAATTCCTCCAGCATCTTGTCCCCTATGTTGTACCTGTATTAAGCCATCAAAAATTCTTTGGAGCGCTTCACCTTCTTTTTGATACAAGCCTACAAGTCCGCACATATTTTATAATAGATCCGTAAGTTTTTCAGCTAATCCAGTGTAGGAAGAAGGGCTTAGTTTTAAAAGCGACTTTTTATCTTCATCAGAGATTTTTAATTTGTTTATTACATCCTTAATCATGGATTCATCAATTTTTTTACCCTTAGAAAGATCCATCATTTGTTCGTATCCAGATTTTTTACCTGACTTTCTAATTGCGGTTTGCATTGGCTCAGTAAGTACTTCCCAGTGATCATTTAATTCTTTTTTAGTCTTTTCTAAATCGACATCTATACGACCCAATCCGCTCGCTATACTGATCAAGGAGATATAAGAATGGGCTAGCGCTACCCCTTGGTTTCTTATGGTAGTTGAATCAGTTAGGTCTCGTTGCATTCTTGATATTGCAAGTTTTCTTGCTAAGAATTCCAGTATTGCATTTGATATACCAAAATTACCCTCCGCGTTTTCGAATTGAATGGGATTAATTTTATGTGGCATTGTTGAAGATCCTATTTCTCCAGCTAATTTCTTTTGTTTGACAATTGAGCGACTAATATACAACCACATATCTTGACATAGATCAGCTAGTATGGAATTGATTCTCAAAATATTATGGTAGCTTTCAATGATTGAGTCATGAGGTTCGATCTGAGTGGTTATTAGATTAGGCTCTAAACCCATTGATCTAATGAATTTTTTTGAAAAATTTAACCAATTAACTTTTGGATATATAGTTTCATGTACTGACCATGTGCCTGTTGCGCCACCAAACTTTCCCAAAAACTTGTGTGACTTGAGTTGTAATATTTGTCGATCAAGCCTTTTAAAAAATACGGCATACTCTTTACCAAACGTTGATGGCGTTGCTGGCTGACCATGCGTCAATGACAGTATTGGCACTTTCTTATATCTTTTAGCAAGTTTTCTAATTGAACGATTTAAACTTACTAGTTGTGTAAGATATGGACCTTTGAGTGCATCCATCCACATTAAACTATAGGATAAATTATTTACATCTTCAGAGGTAAGACAAAAATGTATCCATGGATGAATGGATTTTTTTATCTTTTTTCGAAGAAAATATTCTATTGCTTTTACATCATGATTAGTTGTTTTTTCTATTGATTTAACATCTAATGCATCATCAATCGAAAAATTCAAATAAATATTTCTTAATCTTTTTTCCTCTTTTTCGTTGAATGGCTTTAATTCAGGTATTTTTTTTTCTTTAGATAAAGAAATCAAATATTCTATTTCAACTTGTATTCTATATTTTACTAAAGCTGATTCTGAAAAATATGGGCGAAGTAATTCTGTTTTGTTATGATATCTACCGTCTAACGGCGAAATAGAATTAATGGGATTAGACACCAAATATCCGTTTAACTGCAAGTGCACAGTTACCAGGATCAATCACGGTTAGAACCGGTGTGTTGCTTGGCATTTGCAAAGTTGAATGTATGTTGACTAGCATATCAGCTTTGTCTGAAAAGGGTGGGCAGCCAAGTGTTGGAAATTCAGAATTAGCAGCAACGAAACCTGACAATGCGTTAGAGCGACCGGCTATGGTAATATAAACAATATCTTTTTTTGTCTTGTTATTATCTAAAATCTCTAAAACTTTTAATGGTTGTTTGTGAGCAGAAGCTGCATGTTGTTCCCAGTCTATTCCAAAATCGTCTAATTTATCAGTAATTTTCTTTGCATGGGGCTCGTCTGCGGTCGAACCCATAATCAGTATTGCTTTCATAGAACACTCCCTAGATTATCAATTATTCTTTCTGTTACAGGTAAGCTTTTATCTGGAAAAGGAAAAGTTTTACCAGTTATTGTTTCATACAAATAAACATACCTTCTTGACAGTTCCACAACCAGATCTTCAGGTGCTTGAGGTAGTTCTTTATCATTGTAAGGATCACAGTTGTCAACAAACCATAATCTTAAAAATTCTTTGTCTATATTTTGTGGCTCTTTACCGCTATTAAATCTTTCTTCATATGATTCAGATATCCAATATCTGCTAGAATCAGGGGTATGAATCTCATCGATTAATACAATGTTGCCATCTTTATCTTTACCCATTTCATATTTTGTGTCCACCAATATTAAACCATTTTCCTTGGCTTTATCTTGACCAAAGGCAAATAGTTCAAGTGCCTTTTTACTACAATAGTCCCAATCCTCTTGAGTCATCCATTTTTCTTTGACAATATCTGTTGGAGAAATAGGGCGATCATGATCCTCTTCCTTGGTTGTAGGGGTGAGCATATTTTGTTCTAATCTTTGATTTTTCTTTAATCCTTCTGGCAAATCATTACCACAATATTCCCTATCTCCATTGTTGTATACTGTCCAAAGAGATGTGCTAGTGCTACCGGTAATAAAACCACGAACTACAAATTCTATGGGAAAAACATCACACTTTTTAGCGAGTGTAACGTTCGGATCTGGGATATCAATTACATGATTTGCAATTATATCTTTTGTCGCCTCAAACCACCATGCACTTGTAAGATTTAGCACTTGCCCTTTGAAAGGGACTGATGCCAGTACTCTGTCGAAAGCACTTTGTCTATCGGTTGTAATCAATGCAATTGATTCACCCAAGTCATATTGGTCTCGCACTTTGCCAGATCTTTTTGTTCCAGATGGCAAGGAAGTTTCAGTTAGTGTATTGGTTAATTCAGCAACGATGTTGCTTTTATAATCTTCATTTAATTCTATAGTATTCATATGATATTTGGTTAAATAATATATTTGTTTTTAAAATTCTTTCTAAATCGTTTTCAAAATTACTTCCATTAATTTTCAGATTCCACAATACACCGTGTTTTATTTGTAAAACTTTATCAATGCCCATACTACTTTTTAATGTTTCATAAGCTGCTCTACCTTGTATATTTTCTTTTTGACAGACTAAAATTGATGCAACATTAAGATCTGGTTCGGTTTGTTTTTTTATAAATTCTTTATTGGGATTAAATAGTGTCCCGCTTTTTTTTATTTTTTCTAATGTGTCTTTGCTGTCTTTTTCTATTTCAATTTCCCACATTATTTGTCGTTTGATTCGTACATCAAAACCAATTTGTTGTAAAGCATTTTCTACACTGATAGCTTCATTATCAGTTATGAACATATCAATTAGCCACATGATTTTTGATGAATCTTTGGGGTATTTATTTTGTTTTAATTTCGCTGGTTTAAATTTTAGCGTTTTGAATCTTGGTTTACTCTTATCATCAATATACCTTTTCATTGATGAAAAAATTGCATCTCCTTTTGGCGTTCTTTCCGGGTGCGGCATCATGGCCATTACATTCCCAGCACTATTGCAAATAGCTGCTATATTGTTTATAGAACCGTTAGGGTTAGTTGGAAATTCATTTATAGTGCTACCATTTTCATCACAATACTTATACAGATCTTGTTCGTTTTCGATCATTTCATTTAGTAGACTCTCAGGTATGACAAATCTTCCTTCGCCATGAGCTAAGGGTATTCTGATAATCTCACCTTTTTGTAAATGCTTTGTAAACGCTGATCTCGCCGGATCAACGTTCATTTTAAGATTTGTCCAAACATTGTAATAACCTTGCCCTAATATCCTTCCAGATTTAACTCGTTTATTTTCTGTTAAAGCTGCTCCGATCTCATAGTTTCTTAATCCAGGCACCATTCCACTTTCAACTAAAATTTGAGCTCCATTACAGATACCTAATACAGGTTTTCCCGATTCTGATTGGATTATAATTTCTTTAATAATCTCATCTTGAGCTGCTATCACCCCAGCCCTTGATCTATCTTCATATGAAAAACCCCCAACAATGATATAACCATCAAATTGATCTAATTTATTATGATCATCATTCCATAAGAATTCTACAGCATTAATATTATTCCTTGCACAGGCTATGAAAGTTTCCCTTTCGGTATTAGACCCAGGGAATTGAATTATAGCAACCTTACTCATTAAATAAGACTTCTTTATTTCCTCTTATAATGGTTCCAATATCATACACATCTATAACGTCTTTCATGATTTCTTTAATGGCTTCGCAAGCTTTATCGTTCGTTATAAGAACCATACCAATTCCCATATTGAAAACTCGAAACATTTCAGATTCTTCAATGTCTCCAATTCTTTGCAATAAACTAAAGATAGGCGGAATAGACCATGTCTCTTTAAATAATAAAGCACTTAATTCTTTTGGTAATATTCTGGGTATATTTTCAACCAACCCTCCACCTGTAATATGCGCTATGCCTGATAGCTTTATGTTATTTGCAAGAATTGTGTGAATAATATTGGTATAGTTTAAATGGGGTCGTAAAAGTATTTCTCCAATCGTACCCTCTAAATTTTCTACTTTATCGTGAACGGTTAATCCTTCAATATTGAAGATTAACTTTCTTGCAAGCGAATATCCATTTGTATGAAGACCACTTGATCCAAGACCTAATATCTTATCCCCAATCTGTATTTTCTCACCGGTTATAATCTTGCTCTTTTCTACTATTCCAGTTGTAATGCCTACCAAGTCATATTCATCACTTAAATATGTATCTGGCATTTCAGCTATCTCACCCCCCACTAAGGAAACATTCGTTTCTTTGCATGCGATACTCATACCTTTAATGATTTCTTCAATCTTTTCTGGTGAAATTTTTTCAGTGGCAATATAGTCCAATAATGTAATTGGTCTTGCTCCCATTACAAGAATATCGTTAGCTGCCGCACTTAATAGGTCTACACCAATTGTTGAAAAGTCATTCATCATCCTAGCTATAATCATTTTTGTACCAACACCATCAATGCTTTGAACCATCACCGGGTGATCGTATTCATTACAAACACTTTTTAGATCAAATAGTGATCCAAAATTTCCTATACCTGTTAATACATTGTCAGTAAATGTTGAAGATACGTGTTTTTTTATTCGGTTTACAGATTCATTTCCTGCATCGATGTCAACACCTGCAGCTTTGTAGTTGATTTTTTCTTTCACAATTTTTCTCTTAAGCCTCCTGTCCAGGCATTGAAACAGGTCTCAATATCAATGTTAATCTTATCATTAAAAGTTATTTTTTCATTATTAGTTGTTTTACCAATCACAATGTATTCTATACCTTTTTCTTTCAACTCAATTTTAATTTGATTCATATTTTCATTCTCTACTTCAATAATAAAACCGCTAGTCTCGCCAAAAAGAATCGAATTTATATTTATAGTTTCCTCATAATCAATTGAGCATCCTATTTTGTTCTCAAATGTCATTTCAGCTAATGCGCATATCATTCCACCATCTGAAATATCATGGCAAGAGCTAATAAGACCATTTTCATTAATACTGTTGAGTACGTGGATCTGATTTTTAAATTGTTTTAAGTTAGGCTTAGGAACATTTGCTCCTAATTCATTATGTATTTGGTAAAACAAGCTACCGCCTAGTTCATCTTTTCTTTTACCAATAACTATGAGTGTTGAATCAGATTTTTGAAAGCTCATTGGTGTTACTTTTTTTACGTCATCTAATTTTCCTAAACAGCTAACAATGGGACTCGGTGGAATAGAGCCTTCTCTTGATTCATTGTAAAAACTTACGTTACCTGCAATGATTGGTAATGGCTTTTCCTCATTGCTAATCAAAGTTATGGCATTGCATGCATCAGATATTCCTCTTACGCTTTCCACAAACTCCCACATTTGTTGTTCATTTTCGGGGTTGCCAAAGCAAAGACAATCGGTCAGTGCTACAGGGGTTGCCCCACACGCAACAACATTTCTTACAGATTCTACAACAGCATTAATACCGCCCCAATATGGATCTATCATTGCATATCTTGGATTATGATCGGTCGAAAGGGCAATTCCAATATCTTGAATCTCTTCTGGATACTCATCCGAATTGAAAGGAGCCAAAACACCTGCATCATTTTGTCCTGATTCCATAATTGATCGACCCTGTACTTGTTTATCATATTTTTCAAAGATAGGCTCTCTTGAAGCAAAGTTCTCATGTGATAAGCATCGCAGTAATAATTGATTATAATCACTAATTTGATTAATTAATGGTTCTTTAAGAATTGTATTTTTCTTTCTAAAAGGTCTGTCATATAAAAAACCTTTTGTGACTTGTGACGCCTCAGCATCAACAATGATTTCATTTTTACTCTCAACAATATATTTTGTATCTTTTGTGATCTTTCCAATAACAGAGGCTTGAGCACCTTTGCTGACATTGTTTAAATCATATCGTTTATTATAGTGATCCAAAATTCTTTGCGTAAGATCAGGTGGACATACCCACATGAATCTTTCTTGTGTCTCACTACATAGATAAACGGAAGAATGAAGATCTTTCATTGATTTATGTACTTTGTCAAGATCTACTGTAGCACCATAGCCTGATGTTTCTGCTAGCTCTACACTGGCACAAGCAACTCCTCCGGCGCCTAGATCTTTAAAACCAACTTTATCAATCAAATTTTCTTTTTGTAAGATCTTAAAAAGGTCATAACTGGATTTTAACAAATGCCTTTCAAGAAAAGCGTTTGGTTCTTGAACTGCCCCTTTGTTTTTTTCTTTTTCATCCTCAACCAATTCGAGCGAGGCAAAACTTGCACCGCCGAATCCACTATTATCAGTAGGTTTTCCAATTAATATCAAGTCATGTCCATCAGCATTCTCTGGTGCATATGAATGAATAATATTATCCTCTCTTACAATACCTAGCGTTACTAATGTTACTAGGCAATTGTCATTATACCTCTCATTATAATATACGTCTCCACCAATATTTGGTATTCCTAATGGATTGCCGTAGCCTGCAACACCAGACACTACGCCGTGATGGATCCATTTGGTCTTTTGATTTTTAATATCTCCAAAGCGGAACGAATCGGTGCATGCTATCACTTCTGCACCCATACACATCACATCCCTGACATTTCCCCCTACGCCTGTCGCTGCCCCTTCATATGGTACAATTTGTGATGGGTGATTATGACTTTCATGGCTCATGACAATGCACCATCTTTTTCCGCTTTTGTCTGTTGCAATTGAGACCACACCAGCGTCTTCTTTGGCGCCAAGTACTACGTGGGGCCCATCTGTTGTGAACTTTTTTAAATGATTTCTACTGCTTTTGTAACTACAATGTTCAGATCCTTGAATTGAGAATAAGACCAGTTCATGAATCGAAGGAGGACGCCCAAGCATTTCTTTTTGGACCTGCAATGCTTCATCAGGAGTTAAAGCAATATTTAATTCATTGAGTTTAAGTTTGATCTCTTCTTTGGATAAATTATTAAAATCTATTATCTCTTTTGTGAAGATCATGGTTTGAATAATTATCGAATGATAGTTTCGTGACGCTGGGGTCCAACTGATATTATCTTTACCGAGCAACCTACTGCTTGTTCAATAAAATCAATATAGTTATGGATTTCTTTAGGGAGAGCGTTAAATCCTTTGTCCCAAATATTATCAGGAATGGAATCCCATCCTTCCAAAGTCTTATAGACTGGTTTTGCATTTCTATACATGGTAAGACTTGCAGGCATTTCAGAAACCGTAGACCCATCAATTTCATAATCTATGCAAACCGGGATCTCTTTAATGCCGTTTAAAACATCAAGTTTGGTTAGAGCAATCTCTGTTAGACCATTCACCCTAACCGCTTGCCTTACTTGAACCAGGTCAAGCCAGCCAATTCTTCTTGGCCTTCCAGTGGTTGTCCCATACTCACCTCCAACATCCCTTATTTTTTCTGCCATCTCACCATCTATTTCAGATGGTAGTGGGCTTTCACCTACTCTGCTCAAATAAGCTTTTACAACTCCGATGATTCGATCAATATCTCTAAAGCTAACCCCAGTTCCAGTTGAAATATGACCAGCCGCAGTATTTGAAGATGTTGTGTAGGGATATATACCATGATCAACATCAAGACTAATTCCTTGCGCACCTTCAAATAGAATACTTTTTCCATTTTGATGCGCTTTATAAAGCTCAACAGATGTGTCCGAAACATAATCTTTTAACTTAATTCCAAAATCAATGTAATCTTGAAAGATTGATCTAGGCTCACTAATCATTTTTTTATTGAGCGATTTTTCAATAATGCCTTTTGCAAATGCGTAACCTTTTTCAAGTTTTTGTTTTAAAATGTCTGGCTCTAAAAGATCTATCATTCTTATGCCATTACGAAACATCTTATCTGCATAAACTGGTGCTATGCCCCTTCCTGTGCTACCAGCTGCGAGTTCAGCTTGGTGGCCTGATAGAGCGCTATCAAGTTCAATATGATACGGCATGATAATATGACACCTGTCACTAACTAAGAGCTTAGGTTCAATTCCTTTTTCTTTTAAATATGATATTTCGCTCAGCAGAGCCTTGGGATCAACGACCACTCCATTACCAATAATGCTTACAGGGGATTCGTAAATGACACCGGATGGAATCAAATGTAATTTGAAAATATTATTATTTACTATAACGGTATGACCAGCATTATTACCACCATGAAAACGAACGACATAATCAGATTGTCCGGCAAAAAAATCTGTTATTTTGCCTTTGCCTTCATCACCCCATTGCGCTCCAACTATGGCAGTAATTTTTGATTGAGCTGATTTCACTAATATTTAAAAGTTGCTGGCTTGTCCTTTGTATGCGGAAACAAAGTTTAAAGTATTTAAATCTTGGATATAGGTTACATTAATAAACCGTATAGTAAAAGCATGAATTTATTTTTTTTAAAAATTTACTAAAACGGCCTGATTAAAGTAGCTCTTAAATATTGTTTTGGCTTGAGGTCATCGTTCCAATTTTGAATCGTTTGCGCTTCCCCTGCAGACAAGAAAACAAAGCCCAAACCTAACCTAACTTCATACCCAGCGGTTTGAACCCAGTCTTTGCTTTTTGTTCCTTTGCTCCAAGCATTTCCAAAATCAGAGATTAGGTTTAAAGATAATGCTCTAGGAATGATTGGAAGTCTGATCTCCATAGAACCAAACACCATACTTTCGCCAATTCTAATTTCATCCCAACCTCTCGGATTGTAGGTTTCTGGCAATAAATTTTCATCAATATTTGTTCCGCCAATATAGATAGGATCATCGTTGGTCAACCCAATAAGATTTTGATTTGGCTGCTTTCCACTTGTTAATGCTTTTGTTTTTAGTCTTAGATAAAAATTCTTAAAGCCTCCAAAAAAATCGGTCTCAAAAATAGAATATGAATATTCTCCAAAAAGTGATTTGTCTGCCCAATTGAAGTTGGTTTTAATACCAAACCCATCGCTAGGCATTAATACATTTCTTTGATGGGGTCTAAGATTTGTCCATTTGTATCCGAGTGATATATATCCATTTTCTTTTTCTTCAGGAAAAGGCAAATAAAAGAATTTATCATCGAGCTCTATTTCTATGGGTTTACCTGTTTCTTCATCAACTTCTTTAAACACAATAACGTCGTGATTGATAAACGAAATGCCAATATCAATATTATGATTCGATGAAAATGACTCTCCAAAATTAAACGGCATGGATAATCCAATTCGAATCCCGTTGCGAAAGTCGATCATATTTGCCTTGTTATAAAGACGCACGGCAGGATCTAAATTACGATTGAAGGCGATAGTTAAAATTCCAGGAAGAATCCCAGCGTTTGAGTAGCTCAATCCAACGCTGCTGTAAGCTGGGCTTGGACCATAGTAATTACCTATGGCCATTATATTATTTTTTCCAAGAGCGTCAGTCCACATTGAAAACCCGCTAAAGGAATTCCCGAACGGTAGAGCTAAGGTAATAAAATTTCTTAAATGTTTGGTGAATTTATATTTTTCTGGAGCAGCGATATCAACTGGATCTGTGATCACCTCATTCACAAACGAAACATCAGGGCCAGCATTAAGCCAGGATGAATATTTGTCTCTAATGCTAAAAGAGGATGTGTTGGATGATCGGAATGGATCAACTTTAACAAGTCTCAGACTATCTACAGCATTCAATGTCATAGCAAGGATTGCTGAATCGTTTGGCATCCATTGTTTTGTCCATATACCATCACCTACATCAGTATTTACAGTCATTTTTTGGTTACTAAGATTTATGGTATGAATGTTAGGAACTCCGTTAGCATTAGAAGTGTATGATATGGCTGTTCCGCTTGGGTGCCAGACAGGCATGATGTCAGCATTTTCATTTGTTGTTAGCCTTGTGAGTTCTTTAGTGGTAAGGTCTAGAACATAGATATCTAAGTTGCCATTCGTAGGAGAAACAGCCATAGCAAGGCTCCCCTTATCTGGTGAAATAGCTGTAAACATTATTTGAGTATTATCAGTGAAATCTGTTATTTGTTCTGTCTTACCCGTTAAATCAGAAATGAAAATATTTGCGATACTATTTTGATGAGCAACATATGCAATCCTATTACTATCAACCCAAGCAGGGTAAGTGGCCCTTTTGGATTGCGTTAACCAAGTGCTCTTATCTGTTTTTTTATCATACACTTTAATATCATAAACTAAAGACTGATTTTCTCCGTGATGGTATTTTGCATAAGCAAGCTTAGACCCTTCATTAGACCAAGCCAATTCAGGGTGAAAATCTCCAAAATCGATTTCTTTTTTACTCCAAATTATCTTCTCTTTATAAGGTTTTTCTAAAGATAACGAATCTTTCTTTGTTAATTTCTTTTTCTCTTTAATCTTTGCATTTTTCTTCTCCCAATCAGCATATCTTTTGCTTTCCTTAGCTGTATCCCTTTCAGCAATGATCAATGATATATCTAACTGTCCTTTGTCCTTTGATCCAATGACAGCCATTTGACTGCTATCGCTATAAAATTCAAACCCTTTTACTCTCTTGTAAGGTAAGCTGAATACTTTTCCGATTTCATCGTAGCTTTCTTTTTGGGAGCGATAACTATAGTAGTATGTGTTCACTAGTCGTCGCCAGTCCTCATTAAATTGTTTAACGCTTATACCTGTTGCTTTTTTGAAGCCTTCCTTGAATGAAAAGAGCTTCAGACCATTGCGATATTCCATTGTTTTGACAATGGTTGAATCTCCAAAGCGATCTGCCATATACAATAACTTAGAAAACCCATCATGGTGAGGATCCATTGTGTTGGTTTTGTTTCTAAGTATATGTGATTTGTGTGCTAAATCAGCTCTATAAGGTCTCCAGCTTTCCGTCTCATATTCAGCAAGACCTTCAACAAACCATCCAGGAGTTCCGCTAAAAACGACACCAAGCGTTTTAAGCCAGCTCCTAGTTTTATGGAAGTAAACGATATGTTGTAACTCATGAGCAACGACTTGTTCTAGCCACTTATTCTTCTCTAACCATCTTGCAGCATCATTTTGATCGACCCAAATGAATGTTTGATAGGTAGGGATTGCAAACCCATTCATAATTTCATCTTCGTTTGTAAAAATGACATCAATCGTTGGAATAGAATCAAGGTCAACTTGTTTTAGAAGTGTTGGCAAGACATGCTCTGAAATTTTTGCACCGTCCCTAGCAATATCTTCAATGCCTTGATGATAATGAATATTAAAATTCTCTGTTGAAATTGTTTTCCATTCTAATTCTGGATGCACCCTATTTGTCATCATATTTGTACCTTGCGATAACAGTGAAGTCATTAAAATAGAAAAAACAAAAATAATATTTTTCAATTTACTTTCCTTTAATATTGAGATTAATGTGAATTTTTTATTTAAAAGATCTATAACTTATTTTGACTTGAGCTTTTGACAACTAGCTCTATTTTTTCTCTAGCTATAGGCTTAGACAATCCCATATGAAATGCCAAGAACCACATGACAAATACACCATATAATAAGAAGAGAAGTTGCCAGACCCACAAGGAAGGCAAAGAGAATGGAGCCCACAATTCAGGTGTATTAGGACTTGAGAAAAGTGAATTACCAATTGTTGCAAATGGTCCAAAACCTACCAAGAACCAAATAAGAGTTAAGACCCAAGCTAAACTAACTTGTCTTTTTCGTTTAGGGTCAAGAGCGGAGACCGTTTGTAATAAAAGATGTTTTCTTTCCTTTTTGTTCTTTTCTTTGGATGATTCTCCAAGAAGAAAAGAAACAAAGAATGTTACAAAAAGGTTAAAGATAATACCCCATCCCGCGCTGTGGATTGTTAATGGGTAGGCTCCCCATGGTACATTGAACCATGCTGAAGTCCTGTCGGTCAACGTCACTGCGATCAATCCAACAATCAAGCCGGCTACCACTCCTTTTTTTGTAAATCCCTTGTAATAACATAACCCTATTAAAGCAGGATACATTTGAAATCCATATGCAACCGCTAAACCGCCAAGCATGACAATTGCCTGTGTGGAGTTTGCTGCAACAAATAGCGCAGCTAGCGTAACAATGATTACGAAAATCCTTCCACACAGCTTTTGTACAGAATCAGTTGCATTGGGATTAATGAATTTGGTAAATATATCACGCGTCACCATTGCACTGAATGTTGACATATATGCAGCTCCAGTACTTTGCATTGCCGCCAATGCGCAAACGGCTAAAAGACCTACAAGCCATGGAGTAGAATCTGATAATAGATTAATTAATTGTGGGACAAGGGTTTTGTCATTCGCACTTTCGATGACTCCTCTTTCAATGAGAAGATTCCCACCGATCCCTTGAATAATAGTAAATGTAAATAGTAACACACCTATAAATAAAGCCGATGCAAATACCTGCTGCCATCTGAATGCTTGAGAAGTCTTATTTGAAAAAGCCCACATTGAAAAGGCAGGCGAAGATTGTATACCCATCAATGCAAACATGTATGTCATACACATAATACCTGTCCATGATCCTCCAATCGAGTCTGAGCCTTGAGGCACCATTTGTATACTACCTGGAATGGCTACTTTCTTTGAAAATCCATCAAGGGTGAGATTGTTGCCTGATTCTATATCTGATCTCACTAGGTCTGCTAGGCCAGTTGTGAATGAAGACCATCCTCCTAAATAATTGAGTGTTACACCCCCCAATATCATAATCCCAACTGCAAGTAAAATTGCTTGGGCACAATCAACAAATGCAACTGATTTCAATCCACCCGATGCGACATAGATCATTACGACCGTTGAAAGAGCGAACATTCCAACATCGACACTAATTAATCCATCTGTTAAAACATTAAATAGATCCCCTGATGCTCTAAGCTGTACGCCTAAATATGGAACACTAAAAAGAAAGGCAACCAGCACTGTCAACAGTCGAATAGAATTTCCTCCATAGTAGTCGCTATACATCTCTCCTGGAGTTATGTACCCGTATGCTTTTCCTAAGACCCATTGTCTCCTTAAAAATAAAACTCCCGTTAAGGGAATGGTCAAAGCATAAAACGACGCAAAAGCATACGGCAGTCCATCAGTGAATATTTTTCCAGGATGTCCTACAAATGTCCAGCCGCTAAAACTGGTTGCAGTTGCTGCAAGAACAAAAACCCAAACGCCAATGGATCCTCCAGCTAAAAAATAATCTGTCGATGTTTTCGCCGATCGAGCGCCTTTGATTCCCCAGTAAAGACAATAAGCCCAATACAATCCGACGAATCCAAATAGCCAGTATAATTTCTCTGTCATAATTGTGAGTTTAATTTATTTTTTATTAAAAATATATATCATAAGATAATTAAATATAAAGAAATTACCTCGATAGAAATGTTCTAGTAGAATCTAGGCTTCCATCATTTGTTGCAGGCTCAATATTTAATATATGACACATCATCTCATATAGATGAATAGAATGTAAGGGAGGTATATTTTTATTAGACTGAAAAGATGGGCCTTTAGCTATAAAGATGCCATGCATTGATTGGTATTTGGGATCATATCCATGGTTTCCTCCTAAATAATCATTTGCATCAAATCTATCTCGGGTGGTGATTGACCAACCCTCATCTGCAATACCAATGATTGGAGTTACTCTTTTGTGGTCATTATAATGTAATCTACTAGGTATATCACCTTTTCTATAGATTTTCAAATTGGGATGCTGATTGAAAAGTTGATCATAGGTTTCATTCACATCATCAGGTATAATAGCGATAATGGGACTCCAATCAACAACATATACTTTCTCTAAATCAATATAATCATCGATAAAAATGATTTTGTCAGGCGAGAGTTGAGCCATACCATGATCAGATGTCATTATAATATTGCAATTTTCAAATACACCAACTTCTTTCAATCTTGATGTTAAGTTTCCAACGACCCTATCCATTTCTTGAATAGCCTCTTTTATTTCATTTGACTCTGGACCATGTCTATGTCCTTGAGAGTCCACATAACTAAAATATAATGTTATGATGTCCGGTCTTTTACTTATGTCCATTTTAATCCAGCTTATAATCTGATCTATTCTGCTGTCGTGTGATACTGAACCATCATAAACGTGATACTCAGATGGATTAACACCCATGATCTTTGCATCTGAACCAGGCCAGAACATCGTCATTGCTACTTTATTTTGCTTTTCTGCGGTTACCCATATTGGCTCTGATTCATACCACTTGGGATCAACCACCGCTTTACTCCCCTGTCCTATATAATAAGTCTCATTGAATTCTTGATCATACATTCGATTGGATATTATTCCATGATTTATGGGATAATTACCTGTGACTATAGATAAATGAGACGGAAAGGTCTTACTAGGGAAAACGGGAACTAGTCCTTTAGAAATTACTGCGCCATCTATAATTTTATTAAAATTAGGTGTTTCAGTCTTCTCAAAGTAATCCCACCTGAAACCATCTATAGATATAAGAATAATTGGTTCGTAGTTTTCAAAAGAATGCTTTTCATTTGAACTATTATCGCATGAAGAAAGAATTATACAAATTATGGAGTTATAAAATATCTTTGTTAATCTAGTTAAAATTTTATTCTCTCTCAATTTGTAATGTTATATTAATTAAATTAATACATTATTATGTCATTTAAAAAGCTTCAGTTTCAAAAAATTACCTTTGAAGAGATGGATTATAATGCTAATCAGTTTTTTCAAAAAGTATCAAGCAGAAGATCAGTTCGTGACTTCTCCAGCGATGACTTTCCAATAGATATAATTAAAAATTGTATTAAGTCCGCATCTACAGCGCCCTCTGGCGCTAATAAGCAACCATGGCATTTTGTTATTGTTAAAGATCCAATAATAAAAAGAAAAATAAGGAAAGCTGCAGAGATTGAAGAAAAAGAATTCTATGGAGGAAGAGCACCAAAAGAATGGTTGGATGATCTAAATCAGTTTGGAACTGATTGGAATAAACCTTTTCTTGAAGAAGCGCCATACCTCATTGTAGTATTTTCTAAAAAGTTTGATATAAATGATGATGGTACTAATACAAAAAATTATTATGTTTCAGAATCAGTCGGTATTGCATCTGGTTTATTGTTGATAGCGCTACATAATGCGGGCTTAGTAACGCTTACTCACACACCGAGCCCAATGGCATTTCTGTCAGATATATTAAATCGTCCCCCTAGCGATAAGCCATACCTTATTATACCTGTTGGATTTCCATCAGAAAATGCTGAGGTGCCAAATATTAAAAAGAAAACCTTTAAAGAAATTTGTACAATATTATAATTTTGTTATCTATAATGGAGATAAAAATGAGAAAACACATACTAATCATTTTTTTAATGATGGGATCACTTTTTTCGCAAAGTCGTTCTCTGCCAGCTGATACTGCTGTAGTTACATATCACAATGTTACTGTTAATCGCTCGAAAATCGACTATAGCGCATCTACAGGTACACAGCCTATATGGAATGATGATGGCAAGCCAATAGCTTACGTGCATTATACGTACTACGAACGATTAAATGTTAAGAACAAAGAAAATAGACCTATCATGATATCTTTTAATGGAGGACCCGGATCAGGTTCAGTTTGGATGCATCTCGCATATACCGGTCCTATGATTTTAAATGTAGATGATGAAGGTTTTCCTGTTCAGCCTTATGGTGTAAAGAAAAATCCTCATTCTATTATTGATGTTGCCGATATTGTGTTTGTTAATCCAGTCAATACTGGATATTCAAGAATAATTGATAAAGACGTTAAAAGAGATAAATTTTTCGGCGTCAATGCTGATATAGCATATCTAGCAGAATGGATAAACACTTTTATACAAAGAGTCAATAGGTGGGAGTCACCTAAATACTTAATAGGTGAAAGTTATGGTACTACAAGAGTTTCAGGGCTAGCCCATGCTCTTCAAAATAGACAGTGGATGTATCTAAATGGTGTCATTTTAGTTTCGCCTACTGAGCTTGGTATTGACACTGGTCAAGGTAGACGATCTGGTCCACTTGGAGCTGTGCTGCGTCTTCCATATTTTACTGCTGCTGCTTGGTATCATAAAAAATTAGATGTCAAATATCAAATGATCAGTCTTCTAGATGTTCTAGATCAATCAGAGAAATATGCGATGAATGAACTGTTACCTGTTTTAGCAAAAGGTGGCTATGTTTCAGAAGCAGAGAAATTATTAGCGGCAACGAAAATGGCTGAATATTCAGGAATCTCGGCGGAATCTATCCTTTCCTACAATCTAGATGTTCCTACTTCATTCTTCTGGAAAGAGTTATTAAGAGAAGAGGGATACACTGTTGGAAGATTAGATTCTAGATATAAAGGAATAGATAAGACAAAAGGAGGGGTTAGGCCTGACTTTAATTCAGAATTAACATCGTGGTTGCATTCCTTTACACCTGCCATAAATTATTATTACAAAAACATACTAAAATTCGATACAGATGTAAAATACAATATGTTTGGGCCTGTAAGACCATGGGATAGCTCAAATAACAACACAGGTGAAAATCTGAGACAAGCAATGGCACAAAACCCCTTTTTGCATACTATGATACAGTCTGGCTACTACGATGGAGCTACAAAGTACTTTGATGCAAAGTATACCATGTGGCATTTAGATCCATCAGGGCGAATGAGAAGTAGATTATTCTTTAAGGGATATGAAAGTGGTCATATGATGTACCTAAGATCAGAAGATCTTGAAAAGTCTAATGATGATATAAGAGACTTTATTAAATATTCTACCCCTGGTAAGGGAAAACCAGCTAAATATTAAGAAAATATTTTGTCGTCAGATATTATACATAATAATATTAGCTATTATACATAATATTTTAAAACGTGCAAATTATGTAATGAATTTTGATAAAATAAAATTAAACCAAAAATAGATTTTTCCCCCAATTTTCGAGCAAAAAATTAAAAATAATTGGTAAATAACTAATCATCTGATAAATGGATGCTTATCTAATTGCGATAAAAAATGAGCGAATTCTTACAATTTTGTTAAAAAATATACAAAACCGTAAAACATTGATATTTGTAGCTTAGCAGTTTATAAATTAAAAAAAAAAGACATTTATTTTTTGCACATATTTATATAAAAATTGATAAAGATATTTCATTTATTTTATCCTAAATAACACCTTGGATTAGCTAGCAATAAATGACTTCATTTACGATCAATATTTTTGCTTTATGAGTCTTAATTAAGCTTATTTTTAACTTAAATTTGTCTAATTTGATTGCGATAAAAAGCTCATAAATCTTCGTATGAAATTTTTAATATTCGAATAATGTATCTATTATAAGAATATAATACTTATCTTTTAATTCACATAAAAATAACAAAATATCCGAAATATCATATTTTAATTTCCGATAAATTATTTCTAATTATTACATTGATTTTGTATGATCATATATTTTTTTAGTCCAGATTTACTTTCGATAATAATATTACATTTTTAAAAATATTTTTGAGTAAATCCAGCGTATGATCGGGCATTATATTGCTTAATATATGTTTAATTTTTATAGTTTGATTTTGATGTTACCTTTTATGGTTTTACAAAAATATTTGCCCTGATTTTAACTTCTATTAATATGATATATTTATTCAAAATTCCATTTAAAAATCACGATTATTATGATTTTTATCATTATCATATCTCATTTAAACTGACGTATATTTGACCAATAAACACCATGTTTTATCATGTCTTATAAAAAACCAAACCTTAAAACAAAATATTATCATGATTTTGTATCCAACATTAAAGACCAATCTGGTAAATTCTTCGCAATAACGGGTACCACGACAGGAACTGGCTATTATGCTGCTCTTGCTATTGGCAAAAAAGGGGGAACCGTTTTGCTGTTAAATAGAGAATCAGAAAGATCCGAAAAATCCTTCTCTATTTTGAAATCTAAAAATCCTGATGCAAGCTATATAAATATTGAATGCGACCTTTTAAGTTTTCAATCTGTTAATGAGGCATCAGAAAAAATTAAAACTATATGTAAGAATAGATTAGATGTGCTTTGCAACAATGCTGGAATTATGGCAATAAAGGATATTGCATCGAACGACGGGTATGATGTTCAAATGCAAACCAATCATTTATCGCATTTTTTACTTACAAAAAATTTATACTCATTATTGAATGAGACAGCAGAAAAAATTGGTGAGGCTAGAATAGTGAATCATTCAAGCACGGCTCGAAAAATAATGAAAAGATTGGATGGCAAATACTTAGAAAAAAAATCAGGTAGTTTAGGAGGAAATGGATCTATGATGATACCGTTCCCGGGCGGAAGATGGAAAAGATACGCACAAACAAAATTAGCCAATGCAGCTTTTACCGCATGTCTTCATGAAAGATTAAGAAAGTCAAAATCAAAAGTAAAAGCACTTGTAGCTCATCCGGGTCTAGCCACAACAGAATTACAATCTACAACAGTCAAGGATGGTGGTATGAATAAATGGTTCACAGAGCAATTTATGAAAGGGGGGCAAACTAGTGAGGACGGATCGATGGGTATAATTGAATGTATGACAAAAGTTGATATAGAATGCGGTTCGTTCTATGGTCCAGGTTCGCGGATGACATCTGCTAAAGGAAAACCTATAAAATTTGAATTAGAAGACTTTTATGATAACGATAAAACAAAAAAACTATTATGGGAAAAGAGCTGTAATGCAATCGGAGAAGACTTTAATATTTAAAATATAGAAATATGACATTTTTTAAAAAATTAGATAAAGAATATCCATATTTAATTATAGCTATACTAGTAGGCTTAGGCTCCATTCTTATATTCGCATAAGTATTAGGGTATATTCAAAGGCCAAGAATAATTGGGTTTGCGATGGTAGGTGAGGGATTATACTTATACTATAAAAGGTATATTAAGAAGACTTAGCTGCTTTTAGGCAGAACGGACGAGTGATGTGATAAGATTTTCCAATCATCATTTACTTGTATAAAAACAAAAGAATATCTGGCTTCTATTGTATCACCATTAACAATAAAGTTATAAAGCCCTGAGCAAACCTCTAAATTATCAAAGCTATGGGAGTGCTCTGAAATAATCTCTACATCTACCTTTGATGACAATAAGCCGTTAAAATAATCATAAATAAGTTTAGGACCTTGCCGTTCTATGTCAGAAAATGTACCCAAGAGAATTGCATATTCATCATAGAGTTCAGTTACAAGGGTTGGGTCATTAGACTTAATACAATCTATCCAATTTTGAATTCGTTTATTCATTAAATCTCAGGAACATGTATTGCTATGGCCTTGATAAATTTTTCCTCATAGGTGGAGGACTGAACTCCATCTTCATTTGAATTTATGGATTGATATGTCTTGTTATCTGTATTTACAATTAAGATTCCATTAGCACCCAGACTAGCGGCTTCAATCTTGAGTCTTTCCAATGCTTTATTCATCTTGCTCTGCCAGGCAAAAAGTATAACTGGATCTTTAAATGAGAAATTACTACCAGCATCAACAAGTGCAATTTTCTCATAGGATTCAGGATAGTCTAAATATACTTTTACATCCGTAGGACTGGTGGGTTCTCTTTTGCTACCAACAACAATATGAGAAACAGGGTGACAACTAATAAGTAATAATATTAATACAAGATAACGCATAGGTGTATATTAAACTAAAATTTTAATTAAAGTTAAGTATTTAGAATGAGTAAAAGTGTTAATTAATCAACTTTAATCAATTATTGAACGTATTTCACCAAGCGTTAGTAGCATTTTTGATTTTAGTATCTCTATTTTTTGATAATTATAAAATTCACTTTCAATGTAAAAATCAAAAGCATCAATTAAGACTTCAATGTTATTTCTTATATCAATGAAGTAGATGGTTATTTTTTTTTCTAGAGTTTTAATCAATTCATTATTGATTTCACGTTTAGGTACAATAACATAAATACTCAATAATTTAGTAGCAGCGTCACATATCGTTAACAATTGATCATGGGCTTCAACGTAATCTAAAATTAAAACTCTACTTTTTTCGTCAGATTTCAAGCTGTAAATATTTTCAACATCTTTTTTGGAGTCAGCGAACGATAGCTTAGCTTTTAATAGCTGATCATTGAATGTATTATAAAAAGGTAAAGCTTCATCTGGTTGCCCCTGAAGACATGTAATGTTGCATATAAAAATAAGCGTAAGTATGAATTTCATTTTGATTAATTTCATAGCTTAGAATGACTAATCTGCAATTTTACAATTATTGATATCTTTCTCTCCTCAACTTCAACATGATCTTTGGATTTTTCTTTATATTATTTGTTAGAATATAATTTGCCTCGATTGGTTTTAATTGTTCAATGTCTTTACTGGAATATTTAAGATCAATTAACCCTCTTTTCATTTTATCAGTTATAATTGAGGCAAATCGCATATTATATTTTAATATTAATGCTAGTAAGATTTAATCCAAACATAATATAAGATAATCTTTACTATTTTTATCAAACAAGAATCTCATAGGGTAGTTATTATTAATTTTTGAATTAATCTCATTAAAGATTTCAATCTTTCTCGAACCTTTCAAACCTATTATTCTTTCTTTAGCTGCGTTTAAAACATCCAAAGAGAACGTTATCCTTTTATGTGGAAAGGGAGGGTCTAAAACAGTCAAAACTCTTTTATCACCTTTGTACTGTAATTCTTTTGAATTGGGGAATAAAGATGCAATGTGACCATCATCGCCAACACCAATCAATACCAGATCAAAACAAGGCATGTTATTAGCATCGATATCTACCTTTTCAAATATTATTTTTTCATATGAGGCAGCACAGTTCTCAATATCATCGCTATATGGAATTGGAAAACAATTGACATCCTTTACATCTTGTGCAAAATGATCTATAAACAATTTGTAGTTGCTGTCATTATGATCATGTGGCACAAATCTATCATCTATCCAAAAAATATTGAATTTACTCCAATCCAAATCATCATCATTTTTATATTTATCTTTAAGTGAGTTAAATATTGGAATAGGCATTCTTCCACCGCAAATAGCCAAATCAAACTTTCCAGATTCTGCTATTCTAGCTTCTGCGCATTCAATAATTACTGATGAGGCTTTCTCGCCAAACTCTTTAGATGATGATGTATTAATTTTCATAAATATTTATCTTTCCTATTCTTAAATCAGATCTTTTCTTTGCCAAAACATCACTAATGATAGCACTAAAAGTGATACAGAAGAATAAATGTTCTTAATCTCTTTGAAATAATCAATTAGATTGATGAGTCCTAAAACTAACAAACCTAACCAAATATATTTTTGTAAAAATGTAAACACAACCAGCTAGTCTTACTTTTTCTTTTTTGTAAGTTGTTGATAACAGCCTGTTATCATTGCTACAACTCATAGTCCAATTAGTGCTCACACAAAAATATTACTTATCATAATGAGTTCAATCTAAAAAGTAAAAGAATGCACCTAAACCCACTAGAAAAATTATTAATCCTACTATAATGGTTAATCCTATACCTAAATAAACACTTACTCCTAAAGTTACCAATCCGTTTATCATAGCTATAAAGCTAAACAATAGTTTAGGATTTAATTCTTTATTTAAAGGTTTTTTCATTTAATTTCATTCAATATGTCATATGGATTTTCTAAAACAAAACTAAGCAAAAGCCAAAAAAAATTTATATTTATGGGCGCTATAATTCTAATTATTATTAAGATAATTAGAATAGTTTTTGATCTTTAATTTAATAAAAAAGGAGTAATACAATGTTTGGTAGGGTAGGAATAATTAAACATACTGGCGATACAGATGAAATATTAAAAATATTAAGTTCTAAAGAATATCTATTTCAAAACGCAGATGGATTAATAAGCGTAACCTATATTAAAATAAGCGATTCTGAATTTTTAGGCCTATCTCAATGGGAAACCAAACAGGATATGGAAAATGCTGCTTCACTGGTTCAAGAAATTATGTCAAACTTTATGGATAAAATTGCTGAACCACCTATGTTCAAAGAAGGCGAGATAGGCTATCAATTTAAGAAATAAGATAGAGCAACCTCTGTTATGCAAAGCATAATCCGACTAATAATCTTTACTTTTTTCTTTGCAGGATGCGAAAAAAAATCGAATAAATATGAATATATTATTAAAGATGCATCTTTTAGGAAAAAGATTAAGACAGGGAATTTTATAAAATTATCGAATGGCTATACGTATTACGAGATTGAGAATATCGATCATAAAGATTTATTGGTGTTTGTTCATGGGTTTTCTGTTCCGTCCTATATATGGGATTTGACCTATAACGAAGCTAAAGAAAGGGGTTATGGTGTAATTAAGTTAGATCTATATGGCAGGGGCTATTCTGATAATCCAGACATTATTTATAATGATCAATTATTTGGTGATCAAGTCATTGAACTTTTAGACAGTCTTAAAATTAATAAAAAAATCACTCTTGTTGGATTATCGAATGGAGGAAGGGTGATCTCAAATATTGCATCTCGCTATTATAATAGAATTGAAAAATTGATTTATGTTTCGCCATCAGGTTTTCATGATAAAAAGAAAGCACCTGATAAATCAAAAGTAACAGACAAGGAGATCAATGCTTTTATTGGTGAAAAATTTCCTACATTAGCAAAAGGTCAATTATCGGATTTTAAATATCCAGAGAATTTTGTTGGTACTTGGGATCTAAAATATGAAGAACTATTAAAATATAAAGGTTTTGCGCGAGCTATTATCTCAACAGCCAAAAATAATTACCTACTAGACGAGGTCAATTCTAAAATAGGCAATACTGACCTGCCTCTGTTTGCAATTTGGGGCGATAGTGATCCAGTATTGCCATTTAAGGAAATTGAAAATAAAATTCTAAAAATCATGCCAAAACTAAAATTATATATAATTAAAGATGCAGGGCATTTGCCCCATATGGAACAAACTAATAATTTTAATAATATATTTTTTAATAAAATTTTGAACAAACAAGAAAACTAAATAGTTTTTTAGTATATGATGAAAACAAAAAATAAATGGAGTATCAGTTTTGCAATTCTTCTTTTGATTGTGGGATGTGAGGATAAAAATGAAATCTATCAAAATGAAGGAGGTTTAATTGATGGTATATATACTGTTTACGCAGGGAATATGTATTACAACCCTTCTACCATATCAATTACTGAAGGTGATTCCATAAGATTTATAAACGACAATGGCTTTCATGATGTAAAGATAACGTCAGGGCCTATAAAGTTATTTCTTAATCCTTGCCAGGGGGGTTGCACGATTGGGACATTGGTTTTTGATGTGGCTGGTACATATAATTATATATGTAGTATAGGTACTCATGCTCAACAAGGAATGACTGGAACAATAATAGTCAATCCTAAAAAAAATTAAAAATACAAAATAAGATATTATATATAACTTTTTTTATTGTTTAAGTAGTTCCTGTAATCACTAACTCTTTTTTTATTTTTCTTTGAACTTTCTTGTTCAAGCAAAAAAATATATTCTTCAATTTTAAAATCTCTACCCTCTTTCTGTAGATACCATTTCTTAAGCTCTTCAAACTCTTTTTGTCTGCGATTAGCTTTTTTATACTTCCTTGCATCAAATAAATAAAAGTCATTTAGTTCATTGAACTTTTTTATCTTATCCTTGATTTCAAATGATCTATAAGTTTCTGAGAATTCTACGTTTGTGGTATAAATAAGGATATGTATTAGCTTTTCAAAACCTTTTCGACTATTCCTTGGTACACCCTTTTTTTGATTAAATAAAATATGATGTAAAAGTTGAATATGTTTAAGCCTGCGATTTAGTGGTTTATCCATTTAATGATTTTTTATTAAGGAGTTCTTCGATTCCCTTTTCCGTATCTTTGGCATATTTATTTGACAATGAATATAAGAATACTAAAAAAAGAATTATCAAAACGGTTAATAGATTCTTTCTTTCCATAAAAAATATAGAATCTTATTATATATACATTTCAAGATTTATTAATCTATTTAAGAATTGTTATAGATATTTTGAATGAGAAGAAACCCATAATAGGGCTCCCATTTCTATCATCGAATTTGGGATAATTTTTTATATATCAAATGTAGCTTTTTGTGCATGACCGTTTACATATATAAATACATTCTTAATTTGACAAAATTAAATCACAATAGTATCTTTTTTGCAATTTTAAGGAATATATAAATTGAGAACAGTTAAAGCGTTAATAAAAGCAAGAAGGTCATGGTATCTATATGATTGGGCAAATCAAGCTTTTGCATTAAGTGTTTTAGCTATATTTATTCCAAATTATATCACTACATTATTTGATACAGCAACAGGAGGCGGTAAAGAGATACTCGGATTCACAATCAGTGGTTCTGGTTTTTTTGCCTTTACTCTCAGCGCTACAACCTTTCTTGCTGCTATCATTAGTCCTTTAATAGGTGTTATCGTTGATCACTACCCAATAAAGAAAAAAATCTTATGGCGATTTACCATTCTCGGTGTGATTGCTACTATGCTTATCGGGATAGTGCCTTTCATGGGATTTCAGTTACCACTGATCACTATTTTCTTCATGCTAGCTAATATTGGGTTTTGCGGTGGAAATGCTGTTTATTATGCATTTATACCTTCACTAAGTGATAATAATTGTTCGGTTGATGAAATTTCAAGCAAAGGGTGTTCTTATGGTTTTGCAGGCGGTGTAACCTTATTAATATTTCATATTTTATTTTTAAATATAGTTGGTAATGCCCCCTGGGCTCTAAGCGTAATATTCATTTCTTCTGGGCTTTGGTGGATTAGCTGGGGATATTTTTTATTTAAATTTACACCAGAACCAAAAATTTATATTTCTAAGCAGAAATCAAAGGAGAAACTTTTCACCTTAGCAATCGATGGAATAAAAGATACTTTGAAAAACATGAAAAATTACAGTCAGCTTTTTTTATTCCTAATTGCTTATTTTTTATTTTTTGATGGAGTTAATACTATTGCAAGTATTGCTGTTTCATTTGGTACTGACGAATTTAGGTTAAGCCAAGCAGCAAGCGGACTTTTAGGAATTGTAGCAAATCTAACTGCAGTCCCAATGACGATAATTTTTGGCAAAATTGCTGAAAAGATTGGCAGCAAAAAAACCTTAATGTGTGCGTTAAGCGTTTATTGTATTTTTGTTCCAATCATGATCGGCCTTGCTCCATTAGAATTAGGCCTACCAAACAATAAGGATGAGCTTGAAAGATATGATGTTCAATTAACTTGGGATAAGGAAAAAGATAAATATAATATATCAACATTGTATAATAAATCTCTATGTTGTGAATCAAGCTCGTGGATTAGCTCAAAAGCAAAAGGGGATAGTGTTTTTCGAAATGCAATAAAAAATACTCTCTTAATAAAAAACCCAACTTGGTCAAAAAAAGAAAACATTACTGCTTTAGAAATTAACGATGAAGATGTGACAATCTTACTTAATAATCTGCAAGCAAACAATAATCACAGATTTAGCTTGGGGATTAATGGTGGAGTCCACCATGAAAAGAGTATAATTGGAAATGACCACCCAACAATCTTTGGAGATGGTTTCATTGATTTTTGGCCAACCATGCTAAGGGATTATATTTGGTCTCCATTAAACCTTTCCATAAATCTTCAATATATTCTAATGGGGTTAATTATTGGAAGTGTGATGGGAACCATTACTGCTCAAGGAAGAACCATGATTACTGAATTGGTTCCCAAAAAACAAATTTCAGAATTTTTTGGTTTTTTCAGCTTTATAATGAAAGCAGTAGCAGTAGTTGGCCCATTGATATTCTTTATAATTAGTTCAATGCTTGATAATAGATCTGCTCTTTTATCCATAGTATTTGTAATTTTTATAGGCACTTTTCTGTGTGCGTTGGTTGATATGGAAAAAGGAAAAAAAGAAGCTTCTATAGCAAATAAAACTAGAAATAAATAAATTAAATAGTATAATCCAAAGGTCAATTAGTAGTTACCTGTTTTAATGCTTTTGTAACCTTTTTATAGACATTATAAAATTTAATACCTCATTGCAACATGTCTAAGTAGATAATTATAGGGAATTTCGCTTGATGAATAAGTTTATAGTAATATCATTAATCTTTACACTTTTAATGGCAGTTGTTTTATCCATAGCCAGCACTTATTATGGCTCTTGGGCGTTTTATGCATTAGGAATGATGTTGGTTATATTTGGATTTATTTATAAAGGAAAGAAAGATGCGGCAGGTTGTTTCTGGCTTGGTCTATTGATAATGCTGGTTACTTTTGTGGGAGCAAATGTTTCAGGGAAAATATATAGTGAAACAGTGAAAATCTTACAGGAAAATAATAATCAAAAATAAATATATTATTAGATTTAATGTTCAGTCTTAAGCGATCACTCAAAACGTAATCTTTATTTGCTCCAATCAACTTTGAAAACAATTATGAATATTGCTAATCCAAAAAAAATAAAACGAATTAATAAAAGATCTGGATAATATGTTCTTACTAAAATTGTAATGATAGATAGAAATGCAAATGCGATTACCCACCTATTATCCTTAATCATTTTTCAACATATCCCTTTATATATATATCAGGATATTCAATGCAATAATAAAAATGTTTCTTCTTAGGAATACCAAATATCCCTATGGTTGAGCAATTTCCATTTTCATCTGTATGTAAATACTCAGGGTATTCTGAGTAGCAAAAATCTGAAGGGTTTGTTACGAATAGAGAATCTCCTTTAAAGCTAATCCAATCTAGACTTAAGCTATCAACAACATAGTACTCTACTGGGTTTGAATTAGTTATTGTTTGATGAATGAAATATTCTCCATTGACTTCAATAATAAAACGCCTACCCTGTTTCCATTTTTCATATACAATATAAGTGCTGTCGATGTTACAATCTTTATCAGTCCAACTAATGCCACTCACTTTTGTATCTAAAATATAAGCTTCTTGATATGAAGTCGTAGATGCACTTTCTTCACAACTGAATAATAAAATTGCAATGATGATTGGAATTAGATATTTCATAAAAAAATATAAAAATTTTTTTACTCATAAAGTAAGTGCAAACCTCATTTTTGCCTTTAAGGATTGAGTTTTTTCGTTTAGATGTTCCTTATGATATAAATGAGAAATACGTAATAATGCAGTGTATTGATGATGACTAAAATCAAAAAATAGATTGAATAAGTTGATGTATAAAAGATAATTTCAAAATAAAATCTTTTTCAAATTATAATTATTAAGAAATATTTCTATAATAAATACGCTTTTGAAAATTAATGAATGAATCAATTAAAAAGGGATTAACAATATGAGCAAACTTATTTTTATAATTCTTACAATAGTTACATCATTTAGCTTACTTGGGCAAGAATATATTATGTTTCATACCAGCTATATAAAAGTTAAAGATGGTAAGCACTCGCAATTGAGATCTGCAATATTAAAGCATAATGCAAAATATCATAATGGCGATAATAGACCAAAAGCATATCTTTGGTATGTCGACACTGGACCAAAATCTGGTCAATATACATGGGCTGAAGGCCCAATGACTTTTTCTGATAAAGATAAACCTCTAACAAAAGAATACATGAGAGATTGGCAAGCTAATATCTCACCCTTTGGAGAACAGCATTCGTTTATCTACATGATGCGAGATGAAGAAATGACATATAATCCTGAAAATGAAAAAGTTGGAAAAAACATTTTACTAAAGAGAATTAAAATCAAAAATGGACCAGAACATGTTGAAGCAGTAGAAAATACTGTACAGAAAATTGCCGATGTATTAGAAAACACAGGCTCATCTCAAGCTCGTAGAGTTTATCGCAATGTTTTCCCCGATGGGGGTCAGGAAATTATGCTGGTATATCCGTTTAATAGTTGGACACAATTTGGAAATGGTACTTTAGGTCTACCAGATGGCTTTCAAGATGACTACGAGGAAATTAATGGTAGAGGAAGTTGGAAAAGAGATGTCATGGATATACTTAGTGAGCACTCGCATGGTGTATCTAACGAAGTCCAAACTATGGTAGAAAAATAAAAATATAATAAATTTATTATTTAAAATGGCTCTCATTTGAGAGCCATTTTTTTGTTTTATTCAAAAAAATTTTACACCGACTATGTGTAAATCTGTCCTTCCTTCTTCAATCATTTAACAACCTTATCTTCATCAGTTATATATGGTTTCTTTGGAAGCGAAGGAAAGCCAATCAAAAAACAAGACGTACAAATAAAAAATATTAAAGTTAGTCTTAATCCACTACCAAGGGTAGAGGTAGTTAAATTTAATGCATCCAATATTGTTCTTGGAAAGAACATTGCAATAAAGAATAAGACTACTTGCCATAAAAATGGATAATAATATTTTGAGTCACAATTTAAGCATTGGTAATGCATTGGTCTTTTTAGCCTAATTATTTCTAATTTTCTTTCTTTACAATTAGGGCAGATGCCATTTAGCCGCATTTCAAATCTTTTATAAGCACTCATACTTTTTCTCTCATTGCTTTGACTCTTAAGACAATGTATAGTGTAATTTCAAATTTCCTTTCCATTTACAACCAGTTTCATTTTCCAATTTTTTCAATGAACGTACAAATCTATTTGAATCAATAGTATCATAAATTTCACCTTGAATTGTGATATTGATGAATAAACCTCTTTGTATGAAGAAAGTCACATCCTTGAGTGATTCCTCCAAACGTTCATCAAGATTAATGTAATCAGACAACTTTAGGTTAGAACTTGACTTAGTTTTTGGTATAGTTGTAGATAAATCTAATATCGTTTTTCTACTTCCTACTTCAATCATCATCAAAGCCTTTGCTTTTTATAACTCCAAATTCTCTTAACAGAAAATAGATTCCTGTTATTAAGAGTGAAATTGTGATAACCCACCAAAAAATACCATCGCCTTGTTTAGCCCAACCATATGTATAAGATGAACTATTGAACATAACAAAAGTAAAAATATAATTACGAAATTGTTTTAACCAATCTATCATATGTTATCAGTAAATATGTTTATCTAAAAAATGGGCTTAGACCAATAAAAAAAAAGATTAATATGAAGATGAACATAATTAGCACTATAGGTAAGAGGTTTATTTCTTTGACATCCTCTCTGTTAGTAACGAACCATTCGCCTTTACTATTTTTAAATTGAAAAAATAATTTCCATCTCATATAATGACCTTATCTTTTTTTAGTTTTTTCAAGTTTTTTTGCATAAAGAATGGCTATTGGAGCAAAAATAATTAATGCTAATACTATATACCAAAAGACAACATCGCTTGTCATCTTTTCAAGACCTTTCAAGAAGCTACCATCTCCATCACTTTTTATATCAAAATATAAATAAGCAATAAAACCCAAACTTAAAATCAAGTCTGCTCCTATTAAAGGTTTCTTCATATCGCTATCCTTTGTCTTTAATTCTTAAAAAAATATAAAAAAAATTTTACGCACAAGGTAAGCACAAACCTCATCTCTGGCCTTATGGATGAGTTCTTTCGTTAAGATTTTTACAAATACAATACATTGATAATATATTATATTCTGAATATGAAATTTTTATTTCCAATCCTATTAATTGCCTCTGTTATTGCCCAACCCAAGAGCAATCAATTTTCGTATACCATTTATACGGATACAGAAACTTATCACAATGTTCTATTGCATCAAGTAATAGGAAGCGACCTTATTGTCTATGAAAAAAATTATTTTAAAAGACATATAGTCCCAATATCATCAATAAAAAGTAGCTCGCTCAAAGCCAAAGGGTCTAACTCTACTGGAAATTCTTGCATGGGGTGTGCTTTAGTAGGGGGATTAATTGGACTTGGATTGGATTCCCAGTCTTCTGGTTCGGATTTAACAGGTGGTTTCAGTGTCCCAATCGCACCATTTGCAATTTTGGGAGGTATCGTGATTGGAATAATGCAGGGAGCTTATGCAAGTCAAAATCAATTGGTAAGCCTCGATGACAAATCCTTAGATGAGAAAATAAATTATTTTAAATCAAGAGTTAATAAATGAAAAAACTATTCACAATACCAATCTTATTTGCTTTAGCATTTTCTCAAAATAAAAGCAATCAAATTTCTTATACTATTGAAACTACTTCAGCTAAATACTATCTAATTGATTCAATAGAATTGATTAATAATGAAGCTATAAAAGTATATGATAGTGGTTTGCGAAATAGCTTCACCATTCCCATTGATGAGGTTAAAACTCTAAGACAAAATGGAAAGAGGCCAAACGAACTTATTACATTAGTTGGTACAGCAGCTGGCGGATACTGCGGTTATATTGTTGGATTTATTACAGCATTAATTCTTTTAGATTATGAAAGTAGAGTTGTCGATATAGTAATAATTTCAGGCTTGGGAGGCGGAGCAATATTAGGAAATAAAATTGGCAGTAGTATTTTTAAGCGTAGATATAAAGTTATAGAATTTGAGAGCTGGACTTTAGATAAAAAAATAAACTATCTCAAATCAATAGTAAACCAATGAAAAATTTTTAAAAAAATTTTACGCACCAACTAAGTGTAAATCTGTAGGCTCTCCTTGTGGATTTGATAAAAAGGTTGAGATTTTTACCAACACAGTACGCAACTAACAAGTGAATATATTTAGGGGTTTTCTATATAGACTCTATACTACACTCCACTCTCAAAAATTGCTCAACAATGGGTGCGCATCTTATATCCTACACCTACCCTCCATCGTCTTTCATTTGGTTGTTGGGAATTAGGTTGAAAAAAATGTTTTAAATTAATATTTTATTTAATGGAATTATTTCAATCACTACAACCCTTTATAGGAATTTTAATAGGATATCTTTTATTTTTCGCTATTAATCAATTTTATGTTAAGGATATAAAAAAGATGTTAAAATATACAATTTTAGTTATGCTTCCATTTATAGCTATTATAGTTCTTTTATCGGAGTTTGGATTTTTACCTTAATTAAAAATTTGGTTGAGAAAATTGACCCCTTAACTGCTATATACAAACGGATAGGGGGGTTTGATATGTAGTGATTTACATAACTACCAACCATAATACTACCAACCAAATGAGATTAAATAGTAATCAATGAGCCAATATGACACTTTCATCATACAAGTATAATGGCTTATAATTTTGTATTACAAATTATACTTTTAAGAGAAAGGATTGACTACCAATGAGTGAATGGACAATAATTCATAACCCAAGATGAGGGACAAGTAGGAAAGCCCTCCAACTATTGCGTGACAATAGTATCGAACCAAATATAGTTAACTATATAAAGGATCCTTTGGATAATAAATATATTGAGCAGATTTCAGCGAAGTTAGGATTGCATCCAAATCAATTTATGAGAAAAAAAGAACAAGCCTTCAAGGATCATAAAATAGATGAACATTTAGATGATGAAAAAAAGCTAATTAGCTTTATGGCTAATTTTCCTAAGCTGATAGAAAGACCAATAGTAATCAGAAATGAAAAAGCAGTAATCGGGAGACCAATTGAAAATATTTTAAAGTTAATCTAACTAAAATCTTTAAAGGTTAGATGTATATTTAAAACCAATAAAAAGATTTGATTTAGGTGTCCAACTACCTTTTATATTTTCATTCGCTTTGTAGTGTGTCATTGATAAAGAAAGCTCATCTCTTAAATTTATTGTAAATGTTCTTATAAGACTTAGATCAGATATGAACTGGAATGAAAGCTCAAAAAATGGCGCCTTATCAATCTGAATAAAATCTAAAAAATCATAATTATCAAAGAATGCTGGTCTTCGACCAAGATCACTTATCAAATCAACCCTAGTATAAAGACCAAGGTACTTGCTATTATCAGAGTCGTTCATAAAGGTTTCTTTTGAACCGTTATCATCCAAATAAAAAGTTCTATTTAACAAGGTCTCAGCACTTTCCTGCCAAGTTCTATGAGCAATTTTTAAATAATGTAGACCTGGAGAAAGAGTAACTTTTGATATTCGAGGAAGCTTTATTGGAGCATCAAATGATGCAGCGAACAAAGCATACATATCAACAATATTGACATATTGGTATTCTGGATCAATTTTTTGCTGTTTGAAAAAAGTAGTATCAGTAACAGCAGCATCATCTGAATAAGGGAAAAAACTAAAACCCATTTGTGCGTGAAAATCAGCTGTTGTAGAGAACATGTTATTAATATTAACCTTAGAATATAGACCAAGATAGTTTGATGATATATATTTTGGATCATCTAGTGCGCCTATAGGAGATATATTAAAAGCAGCTGGGAACCTCAATCCTATTTCAGAGTTACGAGTAGCAACTCCAACTGCTGTTCCTCCAAACAATGTACCGGGAAGCCCTATCAAAGTATTGCCATATGAAAAGTTTACAGCGTACTGCAAAATATTTGATCTCAAGTACATATTCTCATGACTTACATAAAAATTGTATTGTTGCCATAGAGATAATTTTGAACTGTAGTTTGATAATAATCGCTCTCCTTCACTTTCGAAGAAAACCGTTTCAGATGGTGTATTAAGGTATTGATCTTTTTCAATTAAGGCTTTTTGAATATCTTGGCTCAGCACCCAATCTACGAGATCGCGCGTTATAATGGTGAACAGCAATCCGTCACCATACCAAATCTCATGGATTTGTGTGTCATTTGCTTTGTTCTGTACAATGATTAATTGTTCATCGGGTTTAAGAGTTTTAAAAGTATCAACTTTTGTTGAGTTTCTATTAAGATCGTTAAAATCAACTATTGCGTCCTCAACAAGAATGTGGTATGGCATATGATGCACTTCCCATGCAATGAATTTTCTTTGATCTAAGCTCTCTATTTTATTGTTTTGTCCAAGAACCATAGCTTGAATTAAAAAGATAGAAAAGTAGTTTAAAAATTTAAATTTCATTTTTATCCCAAATAAATTAAAAGTGTATTGATAGATATGGAGCAAAAATACTTCCGCCGCCTTCGCCATATGGATACCAAGTCCAAGAGCTGTTTTTACTCTTTTTAGTATCAAACTCCAAACCTGACCCTGATGGGTAAGTGATCATGTCAAAACCTACATTGAAACTCTTATAGACATTATGCTCTAATCCAAAGGAGATTGACGACATGCCGCCAAAGGAAGTATTGCTTTGTCCATACAACTTTGTTCTTTTGTCATCGGTTGCAATTTCAGCTTTAACAAAAAATCCTAGAGCTTCTGTGCCGATGATCCTGTCCGTTATTTGAAGATTTTGAGATTCACTTTTTCCAATTGTGCTATCTATACTAGCATGAATAAACTCTGACAAAGACATACCAACCTTTAATCTAAGGGAGGCAAAATCCTTTTCATCCATGCCTTCACCACCTCCTCGACCCAATAGATCTTTTATTGTTCCAAGAATGGTGATGAAATTATTATTGTTCAAACCAAAAGTATTGCTCCAATAGAGCAAACCGTTTGCAGATGGGATTACCATATGCTCTGGGGTATTAACACCTTTTAGTTTAAATTTGTTACCTGAGTCCATGTAACTAATATTTCCGCCAATTGCATGCGTGTCAAACTTAAATCCGAATCCAAATGTACCGTCTAATGGGTGAGAATCTTCGGTCGCGGTAGGAGATGAAATTTGTGGTACGATTACATATGTGCTTGAAATATCATTTGATAGACCAAGAATAATGTTATTAAAGATTTGTCTATGCAGCCCCATGTCAGGCATACCTATTTCCATTCTGAATGCCTGATTGCTTCCTTTTTGTCTTATAAAAGCGTTTTTGGGAGAGACTTCAACTTGAGAGGTTGACCACCAGAAAGCATCTCTGGCTCTTTTGAAACTTCTTTCCTGGAGTATATTATCGACACTGTTATAAGATTCAAATTCTGATAAATCTCTTCTGGTGATTTCACTCCATTTGTATTTGCGGTCCAAGATTT
Organism: uncultured Fidelibacterota bacterium; assembly: GCA_902615915.1. GTDB lineage: Bacteria > Fidelibacterota > Marinisomatia > Marinisomatales > TCS55 > TMED144. The sequence continues at coordinate 83,273 of CACMQQ010000001.1, read as the reverse complement.
CGTCTAACATAGATTTGCTCATCTCTTCAACCTGATCCATTTGAAATCGTCTGAATTCACCTGAATCATAATTTTTAGCTCTAAGACGTTTCATTGATAGGCCTTCATCAGACTTCTCCATTTGTACCATTATTACATCAGAAGATTGTATAGTGTTGTTATCAAACTTATCGTTTTTGATAAGAACATTTAAATACGCTTCTATGAATTTTTGATTGACTTCAGCATCAGCTACTTCCCAACTAATTAAATTACTTTGTGCATAAGTAAAATTTTTAAGTAAAAAAGTACTAAAAACTAAAAGAGTAATTTTATTTAAAATATTCAAATTCATTATCTGACTCACTCATTAGATTATATTTATCTTTAACTTTTAATTTCACAGTTTGAATGATACCACTTGATGGTCTTGCAATAGTCAACCTGTATCTAGTTATTTTTCTATTAGAAAACTTTTCAGTATCCGTTTCAACTACTTTTCCGCTTATTCCTCCAATAGGGAAGACTTTATCAATACCATTATTTTTACCATAAGTTATAATTTCAAGCGTAAGATCGTTGGTGCCAGGTTTTCTTTTAAAACTGAGTAATGGCTCTGGAAGATTTCTGATCTTAACCTTGTGAACAAGATCTTTTAAGGATTCACCATCGATTAAGGTTCTAAATTCAAGTGTTCCAGGTTTTTTATATGGACCAACCGAAACAACCGATCTATTAAATAGTTTTGGTTTACCATTATTTTCAATCACGTTTACGCTAATTCTGTCTCTAGAGAGGGACTTAACACTTAAATCAAAATTGTATTTTTCATTGGTATAAATTTCAACCATATCTGGAATAGTGGCCCATTCCGGTTCAATCACAACAATCCTCGAGGTAGTAGTGGAAACTTTACTATCTTTTTTTCTTATTCCAGTTATCTCGATACTGCCTCCAGATGATGTAGCATTACCGATTATCTTTGATCTGGGAGTTCCTTGTTCTATGCTTGATATCATTTCATTGCCTCCAGAAATTGACACTTCAAAATCTGAATTTGAAAAAACGCCACCAACAGTCAATGGTATTTCCCATTTTAAACCTTTAAGTACCGTAAATCGCTTTTTATCAAACAATACAAAGAAGTCAGCTTTCTGTCCTTCCAGGGGGACAGGTACAATAGCAGCATCTAAATCTCTGGTCATTCTGAAAGCACCATCTCTACTTACTTTTTTATTAATGTTGTCTTCAATTTTTTTCGCAATGTTGTCACTGCCAAATATGACGGTCCAATCGTCTATAGTTGATGATGAGATGTTTGGGAGGAAGCCTATATCTAGACTTACATCAAATCTTTTGTTTTGAAAGGTCTCAAATTGAGAGATGGGTATCTCCGCAACATACGACCCTTCTTTCATAACTGCTTTAGCAGTTAAATTCAATTCATCGTTCAAAGCTGTAGTGTCATTTAAATTGAATTCTGCAGTGACGTCAACACTTTCTTTATCGTATTCACCCTCAAGATCGAAAGTGAACTTATAAAGAGAATCAGAATTAAGAGAGTTGATGTTATTGACATCAACCATTGCTTCTAATTTATCTTTTGCTACCTCTAAAAGAATGTCGCCTTGCTTTCTTTTGTATTTAGCCAATTCTCCTTCAATAGCAAATAGACTTAGGATTGCGCCTAAGTTGATGAGAAAATATACTTCTACCTTTTTCATCTTGATTACTCTACATCTTTAATTGCTTTGGTTAAAATTCTGTTAACTTCTTTTTGTATTTCTTTTTGAACAGTGCCTTTGACCATTCTGTTTACACCTAAGCTTAATTTTTCCATTCTATCATTATGTCCTCTAAGCTCATCTTTTAAACCATCTATTGCACCAGCGAGTGAGCTAGCTGCGCCCTTGTCCATATTGCTTACAGTCGCCGCAACCTCAGATCCAGACTTTTCAGATCCGCCTCCACTTGGCCCAAGACTGTAAATGCTCTGAGCATATAGAATTAGCAGTGCAAACTCTAAAACTAACGCAAAAATAGAAAGATATGTTAAAATTCCAACGTCACTCCAAGATTCTATTGTTGCTACAATAGATTTAAATCCTACAATTACTAGCAAAAAAGCAGCTCCGGCATATACCATCGCAGTTCTTGCGTTTATATCAGATCTTATTTCCATGTTTTCCTCCCATTAGTAAAACAAATTTAATTATTATTGAAAGCGAAAGTAGATATCAATACACTAAATAAAGTTACTGCAAAAATACGCAATTAATTTTATAATAGTAAATTTACTTTCTTATCGATGTGTTATATTGCTTTCCTTTGTAGACAAAAGTCTTTTGATTGCCATTTCTAGCTTTTAAAAAAGCCCTTTTAAATCCTTGCATAGAAAACTCTGAGGAAATTTCGTTTTTCTCAAGGGCCAATATTATGCTTCTTTTATTATTGGATAGGGTTGCTGACTCTTGATCTATATTTGATAGAATATATTCATCAACCTTTGAACCGATTTTATAAGTTTTAAAATTTATTTCAGCGGTCTTATTTCTAGTTGAAACCTTAGTAAGCGAATAGATTTTAAAATCGCTGGTTTCATTGTTTATATTGGATTGTTTTGCAAAAATATTCCTACCCCAGGACATATTTGATTTTACAAATCTACCTTTGGGCGGGTTTGATATGAGAGAGCTAATTTCTGATAAGGTTAAATTATTACTATAATCCTTTAAGGGCCTTCTGACATATGTTGTCAAATTTATGTTTGATGTAACTTGATTATTATTACGCATAGGCTTTATGGACATGCTCTTTATAAAGAAATCTTTTTTTATAAGAGCTTCAGTCAGTTTACCAATATTTATGAAATTACCCCTCACTCTCATTTTAAGTTCATATCTTTCGAAATCATTATTGATTTCAGGGATAGCTCCCGGTGAAGTTGTTATTGTATTATCAGCGTTTGGATTTATAGATAAAAGATTAATTCTATTTTGATTACATAATTTTTCAATGGTTTCTAAAGACGTTAGATATTTATCATCTGTATCATAAAAATTAAAAAGTTTTGGTAATTTTTTTATATAATTGGCATAGGTCTGATTCAGTTCGGTTAGCCCTTTTTCTTTTGCCCCAGCTCTTGACATTTCTTGGTCAATAGTATTTACCTTTGATAAAATATCTTCTATCTTTTCATTTGTTTCTGTGTTGTAAAATAAAATCGCTAATAAGGCAAATATTGCAAACACATATAATATTGTCTTTTTTATCATAGTATTATATCAATGTTAAATATTATTGTGTTATTAGCTACTCTCTGATTAACCAAAACAACTTCTTCGATTATTCTTTCGCCACTGAGGCGTTTTAAATAATTATTAAGAATTAGTCTACCAGAAGAGCCTACAGTGTTTACATATCCATTAAGTCTCATAATAAAAGGACCACTCTCTTCTTGATTAAAATCAATTTCATTTATAGATATTAAGACTGGAGTAATGCGCGATAAAGTTTTAATTACCTCAATACCTTTGTCAGCATAGAATTTGTCATAATTTAAAGCATTTTCAATTTGTTCACCGTAGGCATTGCCTTTTAAAAGTCGCATCGACTCTTCTTTATCAGGTAGTTTTAAGGTTAATTCTCTTAGATTGATATAATTAGTAGAGGTATAGTAAATGGCTGAAATAGTCAAAGTTGTGTAAAAGATTACTTCAGCAATTGTTTTTGAGACTGAAAATCCTTTCCCAATTGATTTTTCTTCAATATCATCAACTGATAGTTCATATTCATTTTCTAGATTAATTTGAAATTCTTTATTTGTATTGGCCTGGATTTCGCTCATTCCCTGTAAAACAAAGGGTTTGTTTTCTTCAATGATCTTTTTGTGACGATTAATCTCTATCTTCAATTTTATATCATCTATCTTTTGATGATAATCATCGACCTCCTTTTGTTTCTTACTGATAAACTCATTGAATTGAGCATCTCTTTGAGCAGTTACTTCTGACTGGCTTATAACGAATATCAATTTTTCTACTAATTTTTCGCTCATTAGAACATCGTTGTCACCAAGTGAGTCATTGGCTATGCTAATTGCGTTATCAAGCTCTGAAATAGTAGTATTAATCCTTCCTTTGTTTGCATTCACAGATTTTTGAATCTTCTTTATTTGAAGTTCTTGGTAGTACCATTTAATGTTCTTTTTATACTCGTTCCACAGTTCTCTGTGATTTGCTGATATCTTGGATTCGATAGTTAAGTCCTTGAGTCTCATATCAAATCTTTTTATATATCTTTCTAGTTGAATAAAGTCATTAGATGATGATGCATCATCTAATTTTGAAAGGTGATTTATTATGGTTGAATGTGAAGTGGTAAGCTTTAGTCTGAACAGCTGGAACTTTTGCTTTTCAATATTACGCTTTACAAGGTTAAGATATTCCTTATAGTTAATATCCTTGTCTGCTAGCTCCTTACCATCGTCAACAATTAGTTCAAGTTTTTCAATTGACTCAGAAACGCTCTTAAAATCTCTGATATTATCACTCTCGTCATCGATATCATTTTCATAAATTTTATAGCCATCAGCCAGCTTAGAATGGATAGAGTGTAGATCAACAAATCCTTTATCTTTTGCTTTAGGCATATTTCTTAAATGTTCTCATATTAAAAAAATTGATTTACTTCTTCTTTTTGTTAATGAAATTTGAAATAGACTCAGCAACCTTATCGTATTCTTGAGCAATCTGATGGTTTGGAGAGCTCTCATGAATCGATTGTCTTTTGCTGTGTGATTTAGCGACAACAGTCGAATAGGTTATTGTTGTTTTTACTATACTTGATTTGAATGCTTTTAAGGCTGCTTTTTTCATTTGAACGGATTGACTAGAGCTGCTGATATACTTCGTCAATAGAACCGGAAGAGGCTTGATCTTTCTGTTTAGCTTTCTAACATCTTTCATGATTTTTTCAGTTACTATCCTCGCATCAAAAGACCATTGATCCTCAGCGCTAAGTATGTACCAATACCAGTTACTAATCAAGAGTGCATTAAGCGTAAGAACAGAAGATTTTAATGGTGGAGTATCAAATATAATATAATCGAATTCTTCTTTTAGCTTATTGTTGAACATGTGATCAAATAGCTTAAAAATGTTTAGGTCTAAGAATGATTTTACCTCACCTTCAGTACTGTCAAGAACTAAAGTAGACGCTAATAGTTTTATATTTTCATTTCGAGTATCAACGATAAAGTCTAAGGCTCCTTCTCCTGACGATTTAAGAAGATTGGTCATGTTCTTACCTCTGTCAACTACATCTGTTCCGTAATCTAACGCAAGAGTTGAAGAAGCATTGGCTTGAGCATCTAAATCACAAACCAAAACTTTTTTATCTTTAATTGCTAAGCTCCATGCATAATTAATGGCAGTGGTAGATCTTCCAACACCCCCTTTGTTACATATCAGAGTAATAATATTTGTTTTATTTGCCGTCATTGATATTTATTGAATCATAGATATATTATTTGAATTAGCCGTTAAGTTGCCATCAATTACCATAGAGGATGTATTTAGTTTAAGATAATTTCCTATTTCATATCTTTGAGGATCATCTCCACCATCCCACTTCATCCTATCTTTAGAAAATTTACTTTCCAAATAAATACTTATTTCAAAATGGTTATTTATATTATCAGATACATAGTTTATAGAGCATTCTATAGGGATACCTTCGTTATCTATAATCCTTTCAAAGCTTACCAATGGCTGCGGAGAAGCTTTCTTATCATCATCTAAGATCAGATTAAAATCTTTATTAAAGAATTCAATTTCAGAATCTACATTAGAACGAATTTCATTTAGCTCTGTCACAACAGCATTTCTTATAGTTGAATAATCCTTTTTGAGTTTTTCAGTATTAAACAGCTCTGAAAAATCACGAAAGAATTTTTTAACTAAATATAAATTTTTCTCTAAGAAAATGACATTGCTCATGTAGGCAGGATCTCTCATGGGTTTATTTATTAATTTTCTGTTGTATAAATAGTAGCAGACGTTTTCATTTAGCCCTGATGGTGGATAGGTGCCTTGTTGAAGATAGTAGAATTGCAAGCTTTTTGATAAAGCTTTGGCATTGAGTATTCTAACCTGGTCACGTGAAAATCTTAATGATTCTAAGGCGACATTATATATACCAAATAAAATAGCAACTAATAAAGTCATCTTTAATAAGATTTTCATTTTGTTAATATTGGATCATCTATTAATGCTTTAACAATAGTATTATTAATATCATAACCTATTACAATTGCTAGTAAAAGTAGCAATAGTAATGATAAAAACAAAATCTCTTTAAATGTTCCATCAAGGGGAATCTCTATAGGGTCAACAGTTATTTCATTGTTTTTGTTTTTAGCAGTTGTATCTAAATCATCAACATTGCTATCAATATTAACAGATTGTTTTAATTTTTTGTTTACCTCATCTTGTTCATTTAACTGTTCATCAGCTTTTTTAGATCTTTTCTTAGCAATTATAGGTTTAACCATTCCATGTATACCCAAATTACATACGGTACAATGTGTGTCATCTACTTGTAAACGTTCATTGCATTTTGAGCAGATATAGGTATCAGAAAATGGATAAGAGGGGTCTCTAGGATCAGATAATCTGTGGACGAGGTTTTGCACATAGAAAGTTACAAAGTTTTTACGATACTATCAAAAAAACATGTGTTAAATAATGACAAAATTTTATACGAATTATTTATTGTTATTATAAGAAATTGCTTCAAATAGACTTAAGCAAAGAGGTCCCGGATGAACACATATCTTAAAAAATGAAAATTAATTTTTTTTTGAATATTAGTGACTGTACAAATTATTAACTATTAGCTTTACATAAAAATATGTAATATTAAAAAATTATGAATATAAATTGTAAAATTATATTACCTGATTTAATGAGGAGAAAAAACTTTAAATCTATTTTAAATAGTCAATTAATCCAAAAAAATTATACATAACTTATTAACAATAATTATAAAATATATTCTGTTTATAATTAGGTACTAAAATTATAATTTATGTATAATAATATAGTAATTATACATAATGTATAAAATAATGAGAAAATTTGCGTAATTTTGAGATTTACACTAAACGTACAGAAAATGAAATTAACCATGATACAATTATGGAATTGCAATTCAAGTCCCATGTAATAATTTGATAGTAATATATTATCTAATCTTTTAAAATAATATTTTATCAAATTTTTTAATAAAAATAGCTGTCAAAAAATTTTATTTTGGACTTATTTATTCAATTATCAAAATAAAATTGTAACATATTTATGCAAAAATATTTTTTAGCGCTTTTTTTGTTTTTTAATCATTTTTTTAGGTTAGCGACTATTTGTTTTTATTTTAATTACAATTAAAAAATCGCTTCATTTCAGTGTAATCCATAACCCTTTATGCATATAGCATCTGGAGTCATTTATGGTTTTTATACAAGCAAATAGATCTTTAACTACATAATACTATTATTAAATTTTTTAGGTTTTATTTTATTTAATTACAGCAAATTTATTAAATAATTTATCTATATTAATTTTTATTTCTTGAAACATTGATAAAATTTAAAATATCTTACTTACCGATATATATCTATAATCCGAATTTATTTCCGATTTAATATCCTCGTGTTTATATTTATTTCCGATTTTTCATTATAAAAAAAATTATGAATCAAGATTATATATATAAAATCATATCACAAATGGTTGATGATAATCAGGCCAAAAATAGAAATACGCCAAGATCATTATTAAGATATTTATTACCAATTGATAAAGCGTTTGGTTACTACACTAGCAACAAAGTTGAATTTTATGATCCCAAGCAAAAACAGATATTTTATAGAAATTTTAATGTAAAAAATGAAGACACTAGATTACAGTCTATTGATTATATAAATGGCAGAATTGATTACTTTAACAGATCATTACAATCAGTAAAAAACAATTCCTATAAAGTTATTGATCATGTAAAGAAGTGGGCTATAAAGATTAGACTGAGTAGGCCTATCATTGAGTCCGATCGAAATCCATTTAATAGAAATGAATCATCATTAATAAGGATAATTAATGACAAGAAGATGTATAATGCTGCTTCAGCATTAAAAAATACTGATTTTGTAATCTGTCTCAATAAAACAATATATGATTATTTAACCAAATTATCTGGTGGGAAACAGTTAGTGCCACAAAATACGCTTTATCAACCTATTTTGGAGTATGAGGATTGGTTTATGTCTTCAGGAATAAGCATTGAGGATACACCATCTTTATTTGATTATTTGAAAGTCAAATCTCCTAGCAAGAACCCAGTTGTATATGCATTGGATAAAATGACTAATAAAATAAATGTTACATATAGTATAAGAGCCAATCCAGAAGATAAAAAATGGTATTCAAGCAGAACAGAGGGGAAAGTAATTAATCTAATAGAATCTGGTCTGTTGGAGGATTATGTTTCAGATTGCAAGTTTAAAAATATTGATAAAATCAATATGAAGAAATTATCAGAAAAACTCAATTGCAGTGATAAAACCGCAAAAAAACTCTTAGCATTGCATGCGCCCCATTTAATTGATGATTAGTGATAAGATATCCATATTAATAACAGGCGGAACATTCGATAAGGAATATGATGAGATAAATGGAATTTTGTCATTCAAAAAAACTCAAATTCATGAAATGCTGCATCAAAGCAGAGCAAAAATAGAATTTGAAATAAAAACATTAATGTTGATTGATAGCTTGGAAATGAGTGACAAACAGAGAAAAGAAATAGTCAATAATTGTGCTCAAGATGAAAATAATAAAATTATTATTACACATGGTACCGACACAATAGCAGAGACAGGCCAAGCAATAATGAAAGAAAATTTAAATAAATGTATAATCCTAACAGGAGCAATGATACCAATAAAGTTTGGCAGCTCTGATGGTTTATTTAATTTGGGATGTGCTGTAGGTTTAGTCCAAAGCTTAAAAAATGGCGTATACGTTGCAATGAATGGCAATTACTTTCTAGCAAATAAGGTAAAGAAAAATATACAATCTGGATTATTTGAAAAGGTTTAAAAATTACTTTTCCCAATCAATCTCGATCATTTTTGTTTGACGAGGGTCAATATATTCACAATTTGCTCCATCGAAAAAAGCATCTTCTTCTAGCATTATAGCAATTTCTTTATCCCAGCTGGGTATAAATACTTTTGCGTTAAGCTCAATTGCATAGGCGGTATTAGGATATAACGGGTAGTCGCCATTATAGGGAACACCGTCCTGCTGATCCCACATGCCAATAGTTGGGCCAGACCCATGTCCATAGTATCCAATAGGATGGGTATATATCTGCGGTTTAATCCCTTCTTTCTTCGCTTGTTTAAGTGCAGATAAAAGCATAGCATTTCCTGTGCGACCAGTTTTAAACTGATCGGTTAGAATATCTTGCAATCTGTTGCCAACTTTTAAAGCATTAACTAGTTCAATAGGAGTTTCTTTTTCACCAGGCATAAAAACATATGCATGTTGCTGTGTGTCTGTATTGAGTCCAAGATAGGTGATACCAAAATCAACATGTAGCAGATCGCCGGGCCTTACAACATTGTCGGGCTTTTCAGGTGAAGAAAAGGAAGACAAAAAATCAAAACTTTGATTGTCATTACGTTGGATGTCTACTGAGGGGTGAAACCAGGTAACAAGGTTTAGATCGCGAATTCTTTCGCGATACCACCAAACAATATCATCCGTTGTGGTAACGCCAGGTGTAATGACTTTTGTAGAGAAACCTTCTGCAATGATATCGTGTGCAATTTTGCATAAAATAGGATAATATTGCATATCTAATTGGCTTCTAGTCTCGAGCCAGCCTATTGCAACACGTTCAGCAGCAACTAAGCGCCTTATATATTTTTTAGGTAGGGCATTTAAAAAAAGGTCATTTTCAGTAGCGCTTAATCCATCTGCTTGTGCAAAGTGCACACTTCTATTTACACCAATATTTCTGGGATTTTTCTCTTTTATCAAATCAACAAGAGCTTGATATTGATCAGGCTGTTTTTCAGGATCCCAAGCTTTTTTAAAAATTTCACCAACATTATATCGCGCTATAGCATAAGTTTCTAAAGGTTTATTTTTTCCAGGATCATGTATAACAAGAATGGTTCTACGTCTTGCATTAAGCCATGTCGCAGGCAATAAAGTTCTTATAACGGGGTCCTCATTATATTCTCGCGCTATGATTATCCACATATCAAGTTTATTGCGCTTCATAACTTGAGGTAAAACGGTATTTATTCTATCTTTTAATAAGGAATCCTTTATTTGTGCTCGCTCTCTAAGAGTAACTATTTTAGATTTTATATCATCAGAATGGATAAAATTAAATAATAGCGCTGCAATAATTAATTGTCTGATAATTATGAACATAGTAATCTCCTAAACACAAAAATTTAAAAAGGCAGTTAGTTCAATTTAACAACAAAAAATGTATTTCGTTTGTTCATATAGTAAAAAAATATACAATAATATAAAAAAACCAATAACGTTTAGCGATATAGGTAAACCACTAGAAGTTCGATACAATTGGGAAGGAGTAAAGAAAGATATTGATGTTGATGAATCGCAAAAAACGCTGTGGAGATATAGATCAGTTCTACCTAAAGTAAATAATATAATTAGCCTTGGAGAAGGGTATACACCGCTCCAGCAATTAGCGCCAGATTTATATGTTAAAAATGAAACGGTAAATCCTACAGGCTCATTTAAGGATAGGGGAATGTCTTTAGCCGTAACGCTTGCAAAAGCACAAGGAGTAGAAGAAATATGCCTACCTTCTGCAGGAAATGCTGGAATTTCAGCTGCAGCATATTGCAAGGAAGCAGGAATTAAGTGCCATGTGTTTCTTCCAGAAACCATTCCGAATGAATATAAAAAAGCCACTGAAAAAAATAGTAAAAATGTTTACCTGTCTGGTAAAACCATCTCTGATGCTGGAAAAGCAATGATCAAGAAAAAAGTTAATGACTGGTTTGATATATCAACTTTAAAAGAGCCGTTTAGAGTGGAAGGCAAGAAAACACTAGGCTATGAGATTGCCGAACAATTAGGATGGAGATTTCCAGATGTAGTAGTTTACGAAACTGGAGGAGGGACAGGCCTGATCGGTATGTGGAAGGCCTTTGTTGAAATTAAATCAATGGGATGGGTCAATGATCCTTTACCAAGAATGGTTGCAGCACAATCAACGGGCTGCGCTCCAGTGGTCAAGGCATTTCAAGAAAGACAAAGAGATACTGATTTTTGGGAAAATAGTGACACAGTTGCTTTGGGTTTAAATGTCCCTGGACCTTTAGGAGGAGCATGGATCTTAAATATTGTCCGTGAAAGTAAGGGTATTGCTATCATGATCGATGAACAAAGGTTAAAGGCATTAACAGAAGAGTTCAATAATTTAACAAGCATAAATTCAAGCGACGAAGGCGGAGTGGTTTGGGGAGCCTATAGTCACTTAAAAAAAGTAGGCTGGATCAAGCCTAAAGAAAGATCAGTAATTTTTGCTACAGGAATAGAAAGAATAAAGTAGCTAAGACTTTATTTCCTCTATAGTATGCCACTGGTTGAGAGATAAGTCATTCAATAATTGCTTATTCCCTGATCCCCATATTATCGTAATTTTAGAAATTCCTTTAGTGTTGCTTAAACCTATGAATTCTCTAAAAGGATTCCCTCCAAAACTTCCTCCGCTAGAAATAGTTCTATGTATAACCTCTTTTTCAATTGTTTCTATGATTATTTTAGATCCGATCGCTGCCCAATTAGTTTGAGTTCCAATTAATTTTATGCCGATCCATGGATTATTCCAGTTGCCGGGGTTTTCGTAAAGACTATTTTGATACACGTTGCCTTCGTATGCGCCACCCATTACGGCATGAATATCCTGATCTCCGTCATTATCTATATCGCCAAACGAAACTCCGTGCCCTTTTTGAATATTGCCAAACCTGCCATGAAATGTTACATCTTGAAAATACTTGCCTTCTATATTCAGGAACATTCTATTAGGTTGGACCGATCGATAATCTGGATCTCCTGTTCCTGCATATATGTCTAAATAACCATCATTATTTAAGTCTCCATAGTTTGAGCCCATGGTTAAAAGCGGATAATTCATATTAGATTTAACTGTTACATTTGTAAAAGTACCGTCTTTGTTATTTTTAAATAGCCTAGGTTTTTCACCTTGGTTATCCACCCCCAAATAGGACATAGCAACGTGACCAGATGAATTATCATACCCTGATACCCATATATCAAGCCATCCATCATTGTCAAAATCAAAAAACCAGGCTGGAAAACTGCTGATCGGCTCTTCAACTCCTGCTATTGATGCTTTATTTGTAAATTTCCATGCCTTGTCAATCCCCCCATTTATCATCAAAAAATTTGGCTGGCCAAGTAAAGATATGTAAAGATCTTGATCCCCATCATTATCAATATCACCCCAAACAACCCCTTTTATGAATCCAAGTAGATCAAGATTAAGAACTTTTGCTTTTTCAGTAAAAGTACCATCGCCATTGTTATGATAAAGTTCGGAATAGTTGATTTCCTCCCCTCCTGATTCGTTACCAATAAATAAGTCAACCCAACCATCGTTATTATAATCACCCCATGAAGCAGTTTGAGTTGGATGCTCAGAATAAATATTCGCACTTATTGTTATATCCGTGAATGTACCATCTCCATTATTTTTTAATAGCGAATTAGGCACTTTGCCGTTTGAACCAAGCCAGGCACCTCGCAAAACAAAAACATCAAAGTGGCCATCATTGTTATAGTCAGCATGAATTATATTTAATCCACCCTTAATACCAATAAGGTTAGCTTCTTTTGTTTTATTTGAAAAATAGCCTCTGCCGTCGTTTTCAAAATATTGGAGCTGGTCATCAGCACCCCATGATGATGCTATCAAATCTAGATCATTGTCATTATCAAAGTCCTCAAGTATTGAGCCTCCAGCAAGTCCAATATGATCCAAACCGCGAATATTTCCAGTTTCTTTAAATTCTGGGAAACTTATAGAGTCTGAGGCTAAAAGTTGGGGTATCAACCATTTTTGAGGAACTTTTTCGGGATATTCATCCTTTGTCATGTATGCGATATTCAAAAGCCATCGGTAATTGAAGTCATTGGGTTTATCTTTTAAAAGATCAGAATACAATTTAATCGCCTTATCTGCTCCTTTTTGGTTTCTATGTATACCACTGCCCCTGAGAGGAATGATGCACGACTCTGAATTGTGTCCTTCGATACAATTATATTCCTCACCTAATCTTAAATGGGAAATAGCTAGCATATCCTTTATTCCAAGCAAGAAATCGCTTGGAGCTTGAATATTGAGTGAATCAATTTCGTTTAAAATATTTTCAAAACCGTTAATAGCTTGATTAGTGTAGCCTGCGTTCAACATTTCATTAGCGATAACAGCTTTATGTTGAATTTTTTGCGACATATGTTCAAAATCATCCTCTATTTGCAACCAAGCTAACCTGGCTTTATTGGCATAAAAATTGGTTTCAGGGTCAATATCCATTGCATTCTTAGATAAAATATTTATCATTTCAGTATGGCTATTCTTTTCTGGATCACTACAGTTCATTAAAATGATCAATATTGGCATTATCCATATTTTAATTTTTATTTTCATTTCTATTTAAAATTCTTGTTTATTTATCAAAAATTTAAAGTCACGATTCGTATATTATAGATATAAATTTATACCTTATGATATCTAGGAGGGATTATTGTGAAAAATTTTTTATATATACTTTTAAGCTCAGCATTGTTATTTGCACAAGAAAAAAAGAAAGACACTTTTCTTTTTGAATTTGAGCAAGACTCTTTAGAGATAAATGTTGGCGAAGAGAAGCAGATTACTATCAGACTTCTCAATGAGGATGGTGATCTAGCCCAGAATCCTTTTTATGTTTTTGGCCAAAGAAAAGCTTTATCTGCCTCTCCCAGAATTAGTGATTCTACCGGTTTAGCAGTTGTGACAGTTAAAGCTTTTAAGCCAGGTAGAGCTTATTTGCGAACACGAACTATCACAGTTAATCGCAATGATAGGATAAGTGACAGGCTATTAATAAACGTACCTTATCCCCCCTTAGATAGAATAGTCTTTGATAAAATGCCAAAGAAATTATATGCAGGTACTGTAACCTCATTTGAGGTAGAAGTTTTTGATAAGGCAAATCTTTCTAGGCCTGACGCAGATGTAGTTTTAAAATCCAGCAAAAACTCAGTGGCAAGTTTCGACAAATTCATGAATTTGGAAGCCAAAAAACCTGGAAAAATTACCGTTACTGCCTCCGTCGATGGAGTTAAAAAATCATTCAAGGTCAACATAGTTAAGAACCCAACCCAGAAAATTACGATCAATTCCAATGTTGCCGAAATTAGAACCGGAGACGTTCTAAATATGAACGCAAAGGCGCTTGACAAGAGAGGGAAAGTTCTCAATGATGTTCCTTTAAACTACAGCTATACTGGACAGGCAGATTATGGAACCTTTGGTTTGCCAACATCAGGTTTGATTACAGATGATGGTCGATTTGTCGCTGAAACAGCTGGTATGTACACCTTATCTGCATCATCTGCTGGATTTTCTTCTCAAAAAAGAGTCAAGGTAGTTCCTAGAAATGTTGAGAAAAAGATAAAATTGATAGGCCATGGCCTTATAACCGACGTTTTCACCTCTGACCTTTGGGTATGGCCAGGCATTGGCAAGCATGAAGGCAAAGACTTTGCTGTCACCGGTACTTGGGGTGCAAATGGAGAGGCTTATTTTTGGGATGTTACCGACCCTACCGATATGAAGATCATCGATACCGTTACGGTTGACGCACGAACAGTTAACGACGTTAAAATATCAGAAGATGGGAAAGTTGGTGTGATCACTCGTGAAGGCGCCTCAAATAGAAAAAATGGTTTTGTTATTTTAGATGTGAGCGATCCCTATGACGTTAAAATTGCCGCTGCTTACAATGATGACATGACTGGGGGTGTACACAATGCTTTTATTTATGAAAATCATGTCTATGCTGTGAACAATGGAAGAAAATATGACATTATCAATATAGATGATCCTTATAATCCTAGAAGAGTGGGAGTATACGAATTAGACACACCTGGTCACAGTATTCACGATGTGTGGATAGAAAATGGTATAGCGTATTCATCGAATTGGGCAGATGGAATAGTAGCTGTCGACATTGGTGCTAAAAAGTTCGATGAAGCAGACCGCTCTTCTTTGCAATATAATCCTTTGCTTGCAAAAGCAGGTCAAGGAAGCCCTTCTAACCCCGTGAAGCTTGCTGAGTTGGAAGACCCAACAGGCAGAAATCATGCTGCATTTCCATTTTTAAGTAAATCTACTGGAAAATTTTATGTGATAGGCGGAGATGAAATTTTTCCATGGGGGATTGGAGCGTTAAAGGACGAACCCTCTAACCCAAGAGGCGGCTACCATTTTTTAAATTTTAGCGATCCTGAGAATCCTGTTGAGGAGGCGATCTATCAAGTACCTGAAGCTGGTTCTCATAATATGTGGATAGTTGGTGATACACTTATTACTGGAAATTATCAAGGTGGCTTGAGAATCGTAGATATTTCTGGTGAGTTGCTTGGTGATATTTACAAGCAAGGAAGAGAAATTGGAGTTTATCTATCTCTGCATGAGAACGGAAGAATCCCTAACTCACCGATGGTTTGGGGAGCACAGCCCTATAAAGAATATATCTTTTTTGCAGATATGAATTCAGGTCTTTATTGTATCGTTATTGAGAACGAAGAAAAAACTGAAGCACCTTAAAAGGAGAAAAAACGTGAACAAAATATTATTAACATTATTCTTATCTTTTTCAGTAATAGTTGGTCAGGAATCTAACGACGAAAAGAAAGAACCTGAATTTACATTTAGCTTTGAACCTGACTCATTATTTTTAAAAGTTGGAGAAGAAGCAACAGTAGAAATTAGGTTGAAAGATAAAAATGGAGAATTAGCTCAGAATCCCTTTTATGTTTATGGTAGACCAAGAAGATCTCTTGAGTCCTCACCGCGAATAAGCGACTCGACTGGCTATGCAAAGGTAACGATAAAAGCATATAAACCTGGAAAACTTCAATTAAGCACTAGAAGTATTTCGCAAAAAAGGGAAGATAGGATATATGGTAGCATGAAAGTCGAGGTTCCCAACCCTCCACTAGATAGGATAGTGTTTAATGACCCAAAAGAAAAAATATATGTAGGCACGACCATAAAATATCCAGTCTCTGTCTTTGATATAGCAAACTTAGAGCGAGATGACATTGATTTGAATTATTCATCAAGCAATACATCGCTTGCTGACTTTGATGATTACGGCAATTTGACTGTTTTAAAACCAGGCAACTTAACAATTACTGTCTCTGCTGATGATATAAACAAGACATTAAAAGTTAAATTATTGAAAAATCCTGTTGCAAAAATAAGTTTGAAGTCAAAACAGGATGAAATTAGAACTGGCGATGTTCTTCAGTTTGAAGCAAAAGCGCTGAACCGCTCTGGTAAGGAAATTAAAGATGCTCCAATTAATTTTTCTTACAGAGGTAAAGCAGACTATGGCATAGGCCTACCTGCTTCTGCATTAATTGAAAATAATGGCAAATTTGTAGCAGAGACATCTGGAATTTTCACAGTTTTAGCTCAGTCAGGCGGTTTTTCTTCCCAAAAAACTATCAAAGTTGTTCCTAGAAATGTGGGCAGTAAAATAAAAGTGATAGGCCATGGCACTATTTCTGATGTTCATACTTCCGACCTTTGGGTATGGCCAGGCATTGGCAAGCATGAAGGCAAAGACTTTGCTGTAACAGGAACCTGGAGCGCCAACGGTGAGGCTTATTTTTGGGACGTTTCTGACCCTACCGATATGAAGATTATCGATACCGTTACGGTTGACGCACGGACAGTGAACGATGTTAAAATATCAGAAGATGGGAAAGTTGGTGTGATTACTCGTGAAGGAGCATCGAATAGAAAAAATGGTTTCGTTATCTTAGATGTAAGCGATCCGTATGACGTTAAAATTACAGCTGCTTACAATGATGATATGACGGGGGGAGTGCACAATGTCTACATCTATGAAAATCACGTCTATGCAGTGAACAATGGAAGAAAATATGATATTATTAATATAGATGATCCTAGCAATCCTTTTAGGGTAGGTACATATGAACTTAATACTCCTGGTCATGGTGTCCATGATGTGTGGGTAATCGACGGCCTTGCTTATTCATCAAACTGGGCAGATGGAGTTCATGTGGTTGATGTAGGCGGTGTTAAATTCAACGAAAAGAATAGATCAAAAATAAAATACAATCCATTTTTAGCAATGGCAGGACAAGGCAGCCCTGGAAATCCTGTAAAGCTTGGTGGAGTTATTGATCCCAACGGACACAATCATGCTGCATTTCCATTTATAAGTCAATCAACAAATAAATTTTATATTATTGCTGGAGATGAGTGGTCAAATCAATTTGGCATGGCTGGAGGTTTTCATTTTTGGGACTTTACCGATCCAAAGAAACCTGTTGAGACAGCTGTTTTCCAAGTTCCTGAAGCCGGTTCCCACAATCACTGGGTACACGGAGATACTCTCTTGGCTTCCAATTACCAAGGTGGTTTAAGAATAGTAGATATCTCTGGAGAGTTAATGGGGGATATTTATTCTCAAGGAAGAGAAATTGCCTTCTTTAAGCCAATCGACAACAAGGGCTTTAAGCCTAATCAAACCAATGTTTGGGGTACAATGCCTTACAAGGGTTTGATCTACTTTTCTGATATGTACAATGGATTATGGGCAGTTAAGTTAGAAAGTGAAACTCAAATGGCAAGAAACTAGGGGGAAGCTTATGAAATCATATTTTTTTCAATTTATTTTAATTATCACTCTTCCTGTACAAATTTTCGCTAAAGACTATTATGTATATTGTGCTGCTGAGTCAGAAGATGAGGTAGCTTTAATTAGATTTGATGGCAAGAAAGCGTATGTTGAGAAGCGAATTCAAGTTGGAGTTTGGCCAGTAGAAATCGAAGGTCCTCATGGCATTACTATATCTCCAGAGGGCGACTATTGGTATCTTTCAATGGCGCATGGTACACCTTATGGACATTTATATAAATACAAGACTGGCACTGATGAAATGGTTGATAGGGTCGAGTTGGGCCTTTTTCCTGCTAGTATGGAAATATCTAATTCTACAGGGTTATTGTACGTGGTTAATTTCAATTTACATGGCTCACACGAAGAAAAAAGTACTGTCTCAATAGTTGATCCTGAAGAGATGATAGAAATCGACCGAGTAGAAACTGGTGTAATGCCTCATGGATCTCGTTTATTGAATAGTGGTATGAAGCATTACTCTGTTGCAATGATGTCAGGTGAGCTTTTTGAGATTGATGCAATGAGGATGGCTGTATCGCGTAAGATTTTGACTAAACCAGCTAATAATAAAAATCAAAGCATGCATAATATGTCCCACAAGAATATGAAAAAAATGGATCATTCACATATGATGAGTAATTCTGATAAAAAAGGGATGGCTGAAATGGGGCATAAGATGCCTCCAGAAAAACCTACCTGGGTCTATCCACATCCGAATGACAAGTTTGTTTATGTTGTTAATAATGGGACCGACAATGTGGTGGAGGTTGACGTTGATAATTGGAAAATTACTAGAACTTTTAATACGGATAAGGGACCTTACAACTGTGAAGTCAGTGATGACGGAAAATTTTTAGTTGTTACTTACAAGACTGCAGGCAAGCTTGGAATTTGGAATTTAAAAACTGGGAAGGAAGTAGCTAAGTTTAAAAACTCTAGAAAGATAACTCACGGAGTAGTCATTTCTCCAGACAGTCGCTATGCCTTTGTCTCTGTTGAAGGAATAGGAAAAGAGCCTGGCGCTGTTGAAGTATTTGATCTTGTTAAGCTCAAGTCTGTTGCATTAGCAGAAATAGGAAAACAAGCTGGAGGAATTGCCTTTTGGAAAATGGATAATTAACTATTTATCTATATAAATATTAATTTCGTCTCCATTTATTTCGCTTCGTTTTGTTTTTCCGTTCGGCCAAGTACTGATTATAAACTTAGCATTTTGTTTGACACCTAGGATTTGTACAGGGGAATCTTGAGATAAATAACCGGCACCTGATCGGATTTCTCTTTTAGGCCCCTTGCTTCCATCAGAATATTCAATTTGAACACTACTGCCGAAAGCTAAAGGATTTTTCTTTGGCCCGTGCAGCCTTACGCTTAGCCCAGGTTTAGATAGTTTATTTTTAAAGAGCATTGTCCGGGCTCCATTTTGTGTCACTATCAAATCAACTTTTTTGTCATTATTATAATCTGCGAAAGCAGATCCCCTTTGTTCACCATAAACTAAGATACCGCTTTCTTGACCTGGCATGGTCTTGAAATTACCTTTACCATCACCTAATATGATCAAGCCTCTTCCTGAATCATTTCTGTCAGTTTCTCTTTGAACGGCAAAAAAGTTTTGACTGATAAAAATGTCATCATTTCCGTCACCGTTCATGTCTGAGACACCAGCGTGCATTCCAGTTGTCATTTGTGTCTCAAATGGTAATTTTATTGGAATAAATCCTTTTTTCGAATTAAGAAATACCATTGATTCAAGAGTATTTGCCTCAAGAGAGGGTGCGCTATTCAGCTCATTGCCAAATATATCAAACAAGTTAGATTGTGCATAATTTAAAAAGGTTTCTTTTTCATCCCTAATAAATGGCATAGCATTTGACATGCATGAAAAACCTCTTTCAGGAACAAGACTACTAAAATCATCATCAAAATGTGCTTCAACAATGTCTAGCACATTGTTATTATCAAAATCATCAAAATATACAACTCTTGGATGATCAGGTGAAAAATGATATTTAGTATTTAATCCCCAGTTTGTAGCAACAATATCAACCAAACCATCATTGTTAAAATCTCCAGTGGTAACCCCATTCCACCATCCTTTGTAATTTTTTAATCCAACCTTTTCTGTAGAGTTCTTAAATCTACCGTTGACATTTTCTAAAATCGTCACTGGGCCCCATTCAAGCGCGATAATAAGATCTTGATCATTATCGTTATCAATATCAGAGAAAACCGATGAAGTTACCATTCCAATTTCATTTAAAATATCAAGATTATTTTTGTCTAAAATATAGTTATCATTATCATTTATATATATTTTTGAAGAAGACGCCTTAGGGTATTCGTTTGGTTTCCACCTTCCGCCAACAAAAAGGTCTAGATCTCCATCATTATCAATATCTGATTGAGACATTGGACCAATCATGTCTTCAATAGAATTAATTTTTTTTTCACCAGATCTAGTATAATTTTTAATTATACTAGGCCCAATAGTCGCATCTTCGATATTTGAAAATGCTGCTATTAGACCTACAGTCCCATCAGAATTTGTCGAGCTTAATAGCGCAGTTGCATCATTTTCTAACTTATTTTCGATTGAAAAAGCTGAAAATGAATCACCATCATTTCTGTAATAATCGATTGAGCCACCATTCCCCCCGCCAATGAATACATCTTCATCATTATCGTTATCAATATCCATCCACAACACACCCGGTCCAATCTGACTAAATCCGTTTGGCAATAGGCTTTGTTTCGCAAAATCATCAAAAGATTTTTCAATATGTTTATGGTCTATAAGGCCACTTACATTTTCGTATAGCTGCTTAATTGGCTTGTCTTCTTTTTTAGGATAGAAAGTATTCTTTTCGCGAAAGGTATATTCTCTATTTGCAAAGAGGGAATCGATTTTTGTTTGGCTTCCATTTCTCCATGTAATAATCGCTGACATCACTTCCCCCTCGTTAGCTGCAAAAACCTGTAAGTGATCGCTTCCAGATAAATATCTTCCTCCTGATATTATTTCACGCGATTGAATAGAATTTTTACCAATAACTTCTATCTTTGCACCTATTGCATTTGTATTAGGCGCTTTGCCTTCAAGGCGTATTGAGACCCTTGGTGACTTAGTATCGTTACGAAATAGTCCAACGTTTTGATTAAGTCTGTTTATAACAACATCCAGATCTCCGTCATTGTCGAGGTCGCCAAAAGCCATTCCATGAGAGATATCCTCTTCTTTTCCAATCCCCCAAGCATCTTTGACCGTTTCAAACTTAAGGTTCCCTTTATTTTTGAATGCAACATTCTTTAATTCTAGCGTAGGAAAACTTAGAAGCATTCTCTTGTATTCATCAAAGGATCGCACCGAAGAAGCCACTTTTTTCTGCTTTTCAATTGAGTCTGAATCTTGTACATCATAAACATGCCCTGTTGTAATAAGCATGTCCTCATTTCCATCCAGATCAACATCCATAAACGCGCTAGCCCAGGACCATTCGGAAGCGTAAGTTTTGCTATACTGACCTATTTCACTAAAAGTGTGATCTTTACGATTTAAGAATAGGGTATTTCTCATGTATTGAGGTCTATTTTCAATTTCACCGATCAATAAAACAGTTGGCAGCATGGTACCCATTTGAGTCTTTTTCATAATGTGCGATTGGCTAAGCATATCGGAAACAAAGAAATCAACGTAACCGTCTTTATTTAAATCTGTAAAATCAACCGACATGGAAGAATTGCTTGTATGTCTTACAGCGGTTTTTTCGATCTCGCTGAAAGACCCATCTCCATTGTTTATCCATATCCTGTCTGGGCTTTCAAAATCGTTGCAAATGTAAATGTCGGGATGGCCATCATTGTTCATATCCCTGAATTGTGCTACCAACCCCCAATCTCTCAAGTGGCTATCTATCGGACTGCCATCAAATGAATAAAAATTTTCTTTGGTTATGTCAATCAGATTGAAATTTCCTTTTCCATCATTGAAATAGAACTGATCAACTTCGCCAAATTCAAACCTAAAAAGCTTATCACCTTTAACTTCTGCCTCATATTCTCTATTAAATGGTGGTATAACCTCCCATTTACCATTCGGTGATTCATATAAAGTATTATCAAAACTTATGGCAGGCGGTGGTAAAGAGTCGCGCATGGCTTTTCGTTTATAGTTTGTTATGTATAAATCCAAGTCACCATCATTATCAACATCGGCTAGAGCGCTTGATGTGGATCCAGGATTATTCAGTTTTGATTCTAACTTTTTTTCAATGAAAATTCCATTTCCATCATTTATAAATACACTATTTGGACCACCTAGTGCAGTTACGATTAAATCTAAATCTCTATCTCCGTCAACGTCAGCAAAAACAGAACCATTTGAATATCTATTTGGAGCTGCCACGCCAGCAGCTAAAGTAAAGTCTTCAAACTGCCATTCTCCTTTATTAATATAAAGAACGTTATCTTCTTTAATTCTGGGTATATATATATCTATCAGTTCATCACCATTAACATCACCAAGCGCTACACCGGAACCATGCATAAGATGTTGGTTTTCTAATATTTCTTTTTCGGATATATCATTAGATGCATTTACACCTGTATAGGTAGAAAAGATTTCAGAAAAACCGTTTTGGCCTGTTCCATATAATTCCTCATCAAAGGCTAAATCTCTGTAGCTAATTGGTTCTTTATTATTCCAACCAACATCATCTGAGCAGCTTATTACTATAGCGCACAAAGATGATAAAAGAAATTTTTTATTGGTCATTTTATCCAATACCTTGCCTTTCATTTTCTGTCATTTCTAGAACAATTTCGGTGCTTTTTTTGAAAGAATCATGTTGATAAATCAAGCTCTTAATATAATAAAAAACAGTTAGAATGTATAGTATATGGAACCACCATTCAGAGATCTTTCCTATAAAATAAGCTCCATCTACAATGACCATTGCTACAAATAATATTGTTACCATCATAGTGGGCGGATACAATTTCCTTTTAATTACCAACATTCTTTGATACAGGCTTTTATCTAGATTGGGGTGTAATTCTAGATATTCCCTAATATTTACCCCCGTCCCAACAAAGAAAAACATCACAAGTGTTTGACCTGCAACGAAAATGATACTAACAAAAAGATCGAATGTTATATGGTCTTGTGCCCAAAAGTTTATATAATGATTTAAACCTATCATTGTTAATCCTACCCCTGATAGAAATAACAGGACATAGGAGAAAATCATAAAAAACCACATAAATTTTCCTAAACATTAAAATGGAAATAGATACAATCTCCGTCTTCAACAATGTAATCTTTTCCATGTAATTGACTTAAACCAGCTTCTTTTACGTTTTTTTCTGACATTAGTTTCTTTAGATCGTCAAATTTTATAACTTCTGCCTTAATAAAACCTTTTTCAAAATCACTATGGATTATACCAGCAGCCTCAGGAGCAGTTGAACCTTTTTTTATAGTCCATGCTTTTACTTCTTTAGGACCTCCGGTGAAATAGGTCTGCAAACCTAGCAAATTAAATCCTTCCTGGATTAGCTTATTTAATCCTGGATTTTTCAATCCATACTCATTTAAAAAATCATTCCTTTCTTCTTTATCTAAAACAGATATTTCCTGTTCAATTTTCCCACATAATCTTACATACCTGCCGGATTTTTTTGTGACATATTTAATTAGCTTATTTAAATATAAATTCTGATCTCTGTTCAATAAAGTATTTTCATCAACGTTTGCTACATATAAAAATGGTTTATTGGTTAATAAAAAAAGTGATTTAATAAATTGTGATTCCGCACTATTTGAATTGAACTCTTTCGCTAAGCTTCCACCTTCACAGTGCTTCTTAAGCCTAAGGACTATGTCGTGCTCAAATTTGGCATTTTTATTATTTTTAGCCAATTTAAAAAGCCTTTTTTCACTCTTCTCTAATGTCTCTAAGTCTGCCAAAAGTAATTCTGTTTCTATTAGTTCAATATCATTTAATGGATCTATTTTGCCTTCAACATGGGTAATATTTTCATCGTCAAAACATCTTACTACATGAATGATGGCTGAAACTTGTCTTATTTGTGATAAAAACTTATTTCCAAGACCCTCTCCTTTGCTTGCGCCTTTTACTAAACCAGCAATATCTATGAATTCAACGGTAGCGGATATAGTTTGTTCAGGCTGGTATATTTCTTCTAAAACATTTAGCCTTGAATCTGGGAGTGGCACGATTCCAATATGGGGCTCGATTGTGCAAAAGGGATAATTTTCAGCAGGTATGTTAGAGGCAGTTAAGGCATTAAAGATAGTTGATTTGCCTACATTTGGTAACCCAACTATTCCACATTGGAGTGACATGGCTAAAAAGTTATATTAGAAAGGATCTAGCGCTGGATCTTTGCCATAGTCCCATTTTAAGGATTCAAACAACCCAACTTGGAGATCTTTGGCAAAGTATATTGCTTTATCTTTGACTTTTAATACGGCATCCCCCCATACCATGTGGGTGGGCCTTGTTATAAATTTTTTGATATCAATCTGATAGGTAATTTTATCATGATAAGGCCTCACCTGACCCTTGAATTTCAAATCTTTGACCCCTAAAGCTCTACCCTTGCCTTTACCTCCTGTCCATGTAAGGAAAAAACCAATTAGCTGCCAAAAACCATCTAAACCAAGACATCCAGGCATGACCGGGTCGCTCTTAAAATGACAATCAAAAAACCACAGTGATTTACTGATATCCAGCTCTGCTTTTATTTCACCTTTTTCATATTTACCGCCTTTATCAGAAATATGAAGTATTCTGTCGACCATGAGCATTGGAGGCATTGGGAGCTTACCTCTGTCCATGCCAAAAAATTTTCCAAGACCTATTTCAATTAATTCTTTTTTTGAAAAAGTAGATTTTCGCTCTTTTTTAGATAAATTATCCACTGCTAAATATAACCTAAACCAGATATTAATAGCGAAATGATTCTATCTCATTTCAAAGATATATGGTTCTAATTAAATTACTATAAAATTTAGGAGATTTTATGTCAGATTGGGTTTTAATACTTGGAGGTTCTACAGGCCATGGTGCGGCAGTTGCTAAAAAGCTAGCTTTAGAAGGCTATGGAATTATTTCATTTCATTTAGACAGAGGTGAGGCAAAAAAAATTGCACAGAAAAATATTGAAGAAATAAATGAATTAACTAATGGCAATTGTCATTACTTTAACACTAATGCTGCTTCAGAGGACGTAATGAATGATTATATTCCTAAAATCAAAGAAGTCACAAACTCAAAGCCTTTAAAATTAATACTTCATTCTATAGCTTTTGGTACAACAACTAATTTTTTTGGAGAAAAGCCTGTAACTGAAAGACAAATGAATATGACAATCCATGTAATGTCAAATTCACTTTTATATTGGACACAAAAGCTCTTTAAAGAGAATTTATTAACAAAAGGCTCTAGAATAATGGGCCTCACAAGCGAGGGTAATTATCTTGCCATGGAAGGATACGGACCGGTAAGTGTCGCTAAAGTTGCTATGGAAGCTATAATCAGACAAATCGGTTGGGAATTAGGACAATTTGGTATTACAGCTAATGCGATCCAAGCTGGAGTAACACCCACTAGGGCATTGACAAAAATAACTGATAAGTGGGAAGATTGGGTAAGCGCTACGAAAGATCGCAATCCTATGAGGAGAACGACCGAGCCTGAAGATGTTGCAGGTACGGTTAAATTATTAATGGAGCCGGATGCAGATTTTATAAATTGTTCAATAATTTACTGTGATGGTGGTGAGCACAGGTCAAGCGCTATTTAAAAACACTAATTAGAATCAGTTTTATCTATATCTATTCTTTTTTTAATAAGGGTAACAAGATCATAGCTATCCTTAATAGGTCTTAGTTCAAAACTTTTTTCAGCTTCTTTTAATGCAAAGTCCCACCAATCTTTCTTGGTGTACATCAAAGATAAATTGTAGTGGGCCTCACTTAATAAAGCAATTTGATCTCTGTTTATTTTTTCATACATACCTGAGTATAGTCTGGTAACTTCTTTAAACTCTAAAATAGCTTCCTCAATTAGGCCTTTTTGAACATACCATTTCCCTAATTTCAAATGCCTTTCCGGGTCTTCTTTGCATCCTTGAAATACTATAAGAAGTAAAATAATGAGCGTGTTTTTAATTATGCCGTACTTCATAGCTATGTATAAATTGCAGTTTATATCATCAATTTTACAAGAAGAAAAAAGATTTATGCGCTTCCGCCATTAATTGAAATATCATCATAGTTAAAGCCAAGTAATTCTATTGCACTATTCCATATCTTTTTACAATCTGTTCCAAAGATTAAATCATTTCTTGCTTTTTGAACAATCCAATCTCCATTTTTAATCTCTTTTTCAAGTTGATTTTTTGACCAGCCAGCATAACCTGAAATAAATTTTTTGTTTGAAATTCTAATTTTATTGTTAGGTAAATTATTATTAGACAAAAATAAATTATCTGAAATCTTATAGCTGCTATCTTCAAGCTTTTTCTCATCATGAAGCAAAAGAGTAAAATTTACCATAACTGGTCCTCCAAAAAAAATCACCCTCTCATTGTTTAAATCTTCTTCGTCGTATAAAGGGTTGGATTTTTCTTGATCTAATTTCTTATTTATGATTACCCCCATCGAACCATGAGAATTGTGATCACAAATCAAAACAACAGATTTTGAAAAAAAAGGGTCATTCATATGTGGCATTGATATGATGATATGATTTTTTAATAGATGCATTTATTGAAACTTTTTAATTAGAGCAAGTTAAAAGCTTTTTTGAATCACTAATAAATTATTCGTAAAATCTAGGCTAGAATTATACAGATATTGAAGAATAAAATCATAATTAAAGGTGCTAAACAGCACAACCTCAAGAATATTGACATTGAGATAGAGAGAAACAAGCTTGTAGTTATTACAGGCTTATCGGGTTCAGGCAAATCTTCTTTAGCATTTGATACGCTTTATGCTGAGGGGCAGAGAAGATATGTTGAGTCTCTCTCTTCCTATGCTAGACAATTTTTAGGACTAATGGAAAAGCCTGAAGTTGACTATATTGAAGGGCTATCTCCAGCCATTTCTATTGAACAAAAATCTGCTTCGAGAAACCCAAGATCTACAGTTGGAACGGTTACAGAAATACATGACTATTTTAGATTACTCTTTGCTCACATAGGAAAACCTCATTGTTGGGTTTGCAATCGTTTGATTCAAAAGCAAACTGTGCAGCAGATCGTTGATTCTGTTATGAAAATTGAGAAAGAATCTAAAATTATTGTTTTGGCTCCATTAGTGAAGGGAAGAAAGGGTGAGCACAAAAAAATCCTTGAGAGTATTAAAAAAGACGGATTTATAAGAGCAAGAATTGACGGCAAAGTACATGATATAAATCAAAATATAAATTTAGAAAAAAATAAAAAGCATACCATTGAAGTGGTAATTGACAGATTATTAGTTGATGATTCACAATCTGATAGGCTCACTGAATCAATTGAACTAGCGCTAAAAATTAGCTCCGGAACAGTTGTTATTAACGAATTACCTGATAAAGACCATCTATTCAGCGAGCATTTTGCTTGCACGCATTGTGAAATATCAATGGAAGAGCTTTCCCCAAGGATGTTCTCTTTTAATTCTCCTTATGGAGCGTGTAAACACTGTGATGGTTTGGGCTCTAATATGGAGATTGATCCTGAATTATTGGTACCAGATAAAACTAAGTCCTTAATTCAAGGTGCGATTATTCCTCTAGGCGAACAGCCAAGAGGTAATTGGTATGGCAACATGCTAAGAAGTTTATCAGAACATTACGGATTTAACTTTACCACACCTTGGTATAAGCTCGATAGAAATGTCAAAGAAATACTTTTGTATGGGACTGGAAATAAAAAATTAGAGATGCAATATTCTTCTGAGCGCTGGTCAGGAACCTATACCGGCGGTTGGGAAGGAACAGTATCAAACCTAATGAGAAGATATCGACAAACAAAATCTAATCACATTAGGGAGTGGGTTGAGCAGTTTATGAGAATGATAAAATGCACAAAATGCAATGGGTCCAGATTAAAAAAAGAATCACAATCTGTTTTGATAGATAAAAAAAATTTAGGCGAAATATCAGCCATGCCGATTATTAATTTATTGGAAAATTTCGAATCAATTAAGCTATCTAGAACAGATCAGCAAATTAGTAGCCAAATTTTAAAAGAGATAATCAATAGGCTTAACTTTTTAAAAGATGTTGGGCTTGGCTATTTAACTCTTGATAGATCTGCAGCCACACTTTCAGGAGGAGAGGCGCAAAGAATACGTCTCGCGACTCAAATAGGGAGTCAGCTTGTAGGGGTACTTTATATTTTAGATGAACCTTCAATTGGATTGCATTCTAGGGACAATGAACGTCTTTTGAGCTCATTAAAAAAATTAAGGGATATCGGAAATTCTGTGATAGTCGTTGAACACGATAAAGAGACAATGGAGTCTTCCGATCAAATAATTGATATTGGTCCCGGCGCCGGTGTTAATGGGGGGTCTATTGTTTTTTCTGGCTCCCCTAAAGAAATTCAAAAATCAAAAAACTCAATCACAGGACAATATTTAACTGGAAAGAAAAAAATAGATTCACCTGTAAATAGAAGAAAAGGCAATGGAAAGTATTTACAACTTATTGGAGCATCGGGCAACAATTTAAAAAATATTGATATATCTTTTCCATTATCAACCTTAGTCGTAGTTACAGGTGTCAGCGGTTCTGGTAAAAGCACGCTCATTAATAGCACACTATATCCTTCGCTGGCAAAAAAACTTAATAATAAAAGGTGTTATCCTTTGCAATTTGATGAAATAAAAGGAGCAGAGTACTTAGATAAAATAATTGAGATTGATCAAAAGCCAATAGGAAGAACACCAAGATCTAATCCGGCAACATATACTGGTTTATTTACTTTTGTTAGAGATCTATTTACTAAGTTACCCGAATCAAAAATTAGAGGTTATAAGCCTGGAAGGTTTTCTTTTAATGTAAAGGGAGGTAGATGTGAGAGCTGCGAAGGAGATGGTATAATAAAAATTGAAATGAATTTTTTGCCTGATGTTTACGTTACATGCGAGGTCTGCAGTGGAAATAGATATAATAGAGAAACATTAGAAATTAAATATAAAGGCAAAAATATAGCAGAAGTGCTTGATATGTCAGTTTCACAAGCTTTGAACTTTTTTGAAAATATTCCTCAAGTATTTAAAAAATTATCAACATTAAATGAAGTTGGTCTTGGATATATAAAGCTTGGGCAACAGGCCACAACCTTATCTGGTGGTGAAGCGCAAAGAATTAAGCTTGCATCTGAGCTTTCCAAAATGTCCAGGGATAAAACTATATATATCCTTGATGAGCCCACAACAGGTCTTCATTTTGAGGATATTAAACTTTTGCTTTCTGTTATACAAAAACTAGTTGATAAAGGTAATACAGTAATAGTAATAGAACACAATCTTGATGTAATTAAAAATGCAGATTGGATTATTGATTTAGGGCCCGAAGGTGGTAATATGGGGGGTAATATAATTTTCTCAGGATGCCCTGAGGATTTAGTTCAAATAAAAGATTCATATACAGGTCAATTTCTAAAGAAAGAATTAATGTAAAAATCTCTTTACTTACTGCATTTGCCCAAGCTTAATCATTTTTGTATGTTTAGTTACGATTTTTATCCAATTTTTTTTATTTTTATAAATAATGACTGAATTACACATAACTGATCCTAACCCTTTTGAAGATGACCTGTTTAATGAAAAATCTTTACGACCTGTTAAATTAGAAGATTTTATAGGACAAAATGAATTAGTGGACAGTCTAAGTCTTTATATTAAAGCAGCAAAAAAAAGAAATGAAGCTTTAGATCATGTGTTATTGTTTGGTCCTCCTGGTTTAGGAAAAACAACCCTGTCTAATATTATTTCTAAGGAATTAAATGTTGAAATAAAACAGACCTCTGGACCAGTTTTGGAACGAGCTGGTGATCTTGCTGGAATGCTTACTAGTTTTTCTAGAAAAGATGTTTTTTTTATAGATGAAATCCATAGGGTTAATTCAGTTGTTGAAGAATATTTATATTCAGCAATGGAAGACTACCAAATAGAAATACTTATAGATAAAGGTCCTAACGCAAAGACTGTGCAATTAAACATAGAGCCGTTTACGCTTGTTGGAGCTACAACAAAATTAGGTAATCTCACATCACCATTAAGAGACCGTTTTGGCATTGTTCTGCGAGTTGATTTTTATGAACCTAAAGATTTATTAAAGATAATTAAAAGATCCGCAAAAATATTAAATGTAAAAATTGATAATGACGGGGCTTTAGAACTTTCAAAACGCTCCAGGGGAACCCCAAGAATAGCAAACAGAATTTTGAGAAGAACGAGAGATTATGCTGAAGTTAAAGCTGATGGTAAAATAAATAAAAAAACCGCTATTGAATCACTTGAAAATCTAGGAATAGATAATTTTGGCTTAGATGAAATGGATAGGCTTATTTTAAATACTTTAATTGAACGTTTTGATGGAGGGCCGGTAGGAGTGAATTCACTCTCCGTTGCAGTAAGTGAAGACCCTACTACAATCGAAGATGTCTATGAACCATATTTAATAAAACAAGGTTTCATCCAGCGAACATCGAGAGGAAGAATTGCTAACAAAAGAGCATTTGATTTGCTCGGGAAAAAAATAACAGACAAACAACAAAGGCTATTTAAATGATTGAAAAGAAAAAGAAATGGAAATTGGCAGATTTTGACTATTCATTGCCGGAAAAATATATTGCACAATATCCAACCGAGAAAAGAGATAAATCTAAATTAATGGTTATCCATAAAGAATCAGGAGAGATTGAACATAAACTATTCTCTGATTTACCGGATTATTTAAGAAAAAATGATCTTGTAATAACAAACAATACCAAAGTATTTCCAGCCAGACTTTATGCTAGTAAAGATAGGACTGATGCCAAGGTCGAGGTATTTTTGTTAAGAGAGCTAGAAAATGATTTATGGGAGGTAATGGTAAGACCAGCAAGGAAAGTAAGGATTGGTAATAAGCTAATGTTTACTGATAATGTTTTCTGCGATGTTATTGATAATACAATTTCTGGAGGAAGAGTAGTTAGATTTGAGTATGATGGCGATGATATATATGATATAATTGACAAAGTTGGCATATCGCCTTTACCTCCTTATATAAAAAGAAAATCAGAGCCCAGCGATAAAGAAAGATATCAAACTGTGTTTGCTGAACACAGAGGCGCTGTTGCAGCTCCCACTGCTGGTTTACATTTTACACAAGGTTTAATTGAAAATATCGTAAAAAAAGGCGCTAAAATGGAACACACAACTCTTCATATCGGCCTGGGTACGTTTCGTCCTGTTCAGGTTGAAGATTTGAATCGCCATCAAATGGATTCTGAATATTTTGAAGTCTCGCCTAAAATAGCATTGTCTATAAATGAAACTAAGAAAAAAAGAAGACGCGTTTTCGCAGTTGGTACATCATCAGTTAGATCCCTTGAGACAGTTGCTGTTTCAGGTTTTCAAGTCTCGCCTAAACGAGGATGGACAGATAAATTTATTTATCCTCCCTATGATTTTAAAATGGTCGATGCTATGATTACTAATTTTCATCAGCCGAAAAGTACACTGCTTATGATGGTATCAGCTTTTGCAGATCGCGATCTTATCATGAAGGCTTATAAAGAAGCTAAAAAAAATAATTATAGATTTTTGAGCTATGGCGACGCTATGCTTATTATGTAATTAAGGAAGAAGATATTGAGCGTAAGTGTTATAATTCCTGCGGCTGGAAAAGGGGAGCGTTTCGGGAAGAAAAAACAATTCTTGCATTATAAAAACAAATCAGTTTTAATGTACGCTATTTCTCCATTTGTTTTTTGCGATGAAATAAACGAGGTAATTATAGCTGTTTCAAAAGATGATAAAAATCAAGTGAATGATTACCTCAAAGTTGCAAATTTTAAAAAAAAAGTTAGTATTGTAGAAGGTGGTTTATTGAGACAAGATTCGGTGAAAAATGCAATCAAATGTTCAAATAAAAAAAATCAAATTATATGTATACATGATTGCGCTAGGCCATTTATTTCTAAGTCTCTAATTCAGAAAGCAATAAAAAAATGCATTACATCTGATGCTGTTGTTGTTGCTGTTCCTTCAACAGATACATTAAAAGAAACAAAAGACTTAAAAATAAAAAAAACTATTGATAGAGATAAAATTTGGAAAGCTCAGACGCCCCAAGTCTTCAAAAGATCTATCATTGAGAATGTTCTTTTTGACTTAAAATATGAAAATTTTTTTTATACAGATGAATCATCTCTTGTTGAGCAAGCTGGTTATGATGTTTCTATTGTTGAAGGCTCTCCGTTAAATATTAAGATTACCACAAAAGATGATTGGCTTTTGGCTAAAGCTATATTTAAGGAAATTTATAATGATTAAAAGCGGAATTGGTTATGACGCTCATCAATTAGGAGAAGGCGAAAGTTTAGTTATTGGCGGTGTTAAGATAGAAAGCAATGTTGGATCAATTGGTCACTCAGATGGAGATGTTTTAATTCATGCAATCATAGATGCAATTTTAGGCGCAACTGCAAGTGGCGACATAGGATTACTTTTTCCAAGCGATAATATAAAATACAAAAATTTTCACAGCGGTGATTTTTTAAAAATTGTTAAAAAAGAGATTTTAAATAAAAATCATAAAATACTGCATATTGACTCTGTTGTAATACTACAAAGCCCGAAACTTAGAACTTATATAGATCAAATGAGGACAAATATTTCAAATATGTTAGAATTGAAATTAAATCAAGTATCTATTAAAGCAACGACAACTGACTTTTTAGGTTACATTGGAAGAGGGGAGGGCTTAGCTGCTCAATCTATTGTTACAATTGAAAATAATGATAATAGATTATGATATTTAGATCTAATGTTAAAGTAAATATTGGACTCAAAGTTATTGGAATAAGAAGTGATGGTTATCATAACATTTCAACAATTTTTCAGGAGTTAGATTGTGGAGATATTTTAAAAATTCATAATAAAAATACAGGTTTTGAATTGAGTTCAAACCTAGATAGCGTTCCACTAAACAAAAAAAATACATGTTATAGAGCATATAGAATAATAAAAGATTTGTTTCCAAGTGCGATCAAAGGATTATCGGTCCATATAGCAAAGCAAATCCCTCCAGGAACTGGTTTAGGAGCAGGTTCGTCAAATGGAGCAACGCTATTAAAAGCTATCAAAAAAATTTATAATTTAAATATTAGTAATACCGAGTTAGAAAAATTATCATCACAATTCAGCGCTGATGCTCCATTTTTTATTAATGGTAAAACCCAGAAAGGGTCAGGTAAAGGTGATGTGTTAGAAAATATTTCAAGACCATTTGAGGGCAAATTTTTAATGGTATTACCTAATTTTAGCATTAGTACTAAATGGGCTTTTGATAAATTAAAAAATCAATTGAAAAAAATAGATAATGATAATAGCTTTGAGAGCGTTTTTCATACAAAAAAAAGTATTAATAACGTAAAGTTTTTTGAGAATGATTTTGAACGGATTGTTATTCCGACATATCCAGAGATTGGAAAGATTAAGACAGGCTTAACTGAATTTGGAGCAATTTTTTCCAGTCTGTCGGGCACTGGTTCGACTGTGTTTGGGGTCTTTAACGATGAAACTTCTGCGAAAGAAGCCGAGTTATTTTTCCGAAACAAATATCAAACCTACCTTACTAATCCAATCTAATTTTTTAAACTTGGGGCGTCGTCTAATGGTAGGACACCGGGTTTTGGTCCCGGCAGTTGGGGTTCGAGTCCCTACGCCCCAGCAAAATATTAAAATTATCAATGAGTAAAAAACTAAAGATTTTTAGCGGTAGGAGCAATCCTACACTTGCTTCAGGAATTGCAAGTTCCCTTGGAAAGGATTTAGGCGCACTATCTATAAAAACCTTTTCAGATGGTGAGCTTTGGCTACAATTTGAAGAAAATATAAGAGGCACCGATGTTTTTATAATACAGCCAACAAACAGTCCAGCAGAAAATATAATGGAATTAGTTTTAATTATAGATGCCGCGGTAAGAGCCTCTGCTAGAAATGTTACGGCAGTAGTGCCATATTTCGGATATGGCAGACAAGATAGGAAAGATAGACCAAGAGTGCCAGTTTCATCTAAGG
The DNA here is from genome assembly GCA_902615915.1 of uncultured Fidelibacterota bacterium. GTDB lineage: Bacteria > Fidelibacterota > Marinisomatia > Marinisomatales > TCS55 > TMED144. Next base: position 48,921 of record CACMQQ010000001.1, on the reverse strand, counting down.
TTATGGTCGATCTATTTACTACTACTGGTGCTGCTAGAATTATAACAATGGATTTGCACTCCACTCAGATTCAGGGCTTTGCTACGATTCCTTTTGATCATATTTACAGCAGATTAGTTCTCTTAGACGCTATTAAATCATTAAATCTTGATCCTGACAATTCTGTAGTTTTATCACCGGATGTTGGTTCTGCAAGAATCAGTCAATCTTACGCAAAAAAACTTGGAATGCACTTCGCTTTAATTGATAAAAGAAGATATGCACCAAATAAAGCTCAGGTGATGCATTTAATCGGTGATTTAGATAACAAAGATGTTTTAATAATCGATGATATGATTGATACTGCGGGAACGACTGTAAATGCAGCTGAGGCGGCTATTAAAAATGGAGCTCGAAGCGTCACTGCAGTAGCTACACATGCATTGTTATCAGGAAATGCATGTGAAAAAATTGAGAATTCTGTTATTAACAAACTAATCGTTACGGATACAGTGGATATTCCTGATGAAAAGAAAATTGCTAAAATAGAAGTTGTAACTGTGGCAAATGTTTTTGCTGAAGCAATTGAAAGAGTCTATAAAGGAAAATCTGTTAGTGAATTATTTGAATTTTAATATGAGGTAAAAAAGTGGCATCTTACTATAAACTTGATCTTGAAGAAAGAAAAAATCTTGGAACTAGCGCTGCTAGGAGCATTAGACGAAATGGCGGTGTCTTAGTTAATTATTACTATACTGGAGAACAAAATAAAAACTTTTCAATTGATAAAAAATTACTTCAAAAGGCTATTCAATCAGGAAATCGCGTTTTTGAATTAGATATCAACAATGAGACCATATATGCTATGATAAAAGAGGCTCAATACCATCCTGTTACTGAGCAGATTATGCACATTGATTTGTTGAGAGTAAGAAGAGACGAAAAAATGAAAATTTCTATTCCATTGGTCTTGGAGGGAAATTCTGTTGGAGTTATACAAGGAGGAATACTTACTCAGACTCTGAGCAATATTGATATTCAGTGCTTTCCAACTGATGTTCCAGAAAGTATAATAGTTGATATAACTGATTTAGATCTAAATGGTTCAATATCTGCTGGTGATTTAAAATTAGATGAAGATATAACGCTTGAAACATTGTCAGATACAACGATTGTTGTATGTAATGAGCCGAAAGCTGAATCAGAGTCCATTGTCGATGAAACTGCTGACACAGATGATGAACCGACTTCTCAGGAAGATAGTTCATCAGATGCTAACAATAAAGAAACTGATTCTAGTGAGGATAAAAAAGAGTCGTAAAGATGATATCTTTTGTAGGTTTAGGTAACCCAGGATCGATTTATGCTAAAACAAAGCACAATGCTGGATTTTGGGTAATTGATGAATTGTGTAAAAGATGGAAAGTCAGACTAAATCCTGGTAAGGGAAGCTATGTATTCGGAGAAAAAAATGACTCAAGAGCAACATTGATGAAACCATTGACTGGTATGAATAAGTCTGGCAAAGCTGTTAAAGAATTTTGTATTAATCAAGGATTGTTACTATCTAATGTTCATGTAATCGTTGATGATATAGATCTTCCATTAGGCAAATTAAGAATCCGCCCAAAAGGAGGAGATGGTTGCCATAAAGGCATGGAATCAATAATATACCAGAACAGAGATAATAATTTTCCAAGAATAAGATTTGGTATAGCAGTTGGTACCAAGCTTAGGCCTTCTGAACAATATGTCCTTAAGGATTTTAAAGAATCAGACCAAAATTTAGCTGATGAAATGATTATAAGAGCAGCTGATGCTGCTGAGCTTATTTTTAAAGATGGCCTGAATAAAGCCATGAATAAATATAACGCATAAAATTATTTAGGAGAAAGAAGTGAACAACTTTTTATATATTGCAGTTTTTTCAGGCATAATAGCAATGGCATATGCTTTTTGGAAGTCAAGTTGGATAAATAGTCAAGATCAAGGAACCGAAAGAATGATATCGATTGGTTCAAGTATTGCTGATGGAGCAATGGCTTTTCTAAGAGCAGAGTATCGCATACTATCAGTTTTTGTTATTGCGGTTGCTTTTTTATTGGGCTTCGCTAATTCTGGGAGATCTGATTCTAGTATTTTAATATCCTTATCATTTATTGTCGGAGCTCTAGCATCTGGTTTGGCTGGATTTCTTGGCATGAAAGTAGCAACCAAAGCGAATAACAGAACTACCCATGCAGCTAGAGAGGGGTTGGCTCCTGCACTGAACGTAGCTTTTACTGGTGGATCAGTAATGGGTATGAGTGTTGTAGGGCTTGGTGTTCTTGGTTTGTCAATTTTGTTAATTTTTTATATTAATCAATTCGGCAGTGATTCAAACTCAATAAAAACTGTTTTGAATGTAATATCAGGCTTTTCCCTTGGTGCATCTTCAATTGCATTATTCGCACGTGTAGGAGGAGGAATTTATACAAAAGCAGCGGATGTTGGAGCTGACCTTGTCGGCAAGGTTGAGGCTGGTATACCTGAAGACCATCCTTTGAATCCTGCAACTATTGCTGATAATGTAGGTGATAATGTGGGTGATGTAGCAGGTATGGGCGCTGATCTATTTGAATCATACGTCGGCTCAATTGTCGGCTCAATGGTTCTTGGGGCGAGTATTTTAGTTGCTGGTAATTTTGATTTTAACTTTGTTTTACTCCCGATACTTATAGCAGCATCTGGAATTTTTGTTTCAATCATTGGAACTTTTATGGTTTCTGTTAAAGAAGGGGGAGATCCCCAAAAGGCTTTAAACAGAGGAGAGTTTGGAAGTGCGTTTATTATGGTCGCTATCATTTATCTTCTAATTCAACAATTTTTACCTGGAAGTTTTCAACAAGGATCTATCACTTACTCAAGCATGGGAGTATTCTATGCTACGATAATTGGTTTGGCTGCAGGTTTGGGCATAGGCATTATTACAGAGCATTATACTGGAACAGGTACATCTCCTGTCAAGTCTATAACAGATCAATCTGTTACTGGTGCTGCAACTAACATCATTGCAGGTTTAGGGGTTGGTATGCAATCTACAGCAATACCTATTTTGATATTAGCTGTTGCAATTATAAGCGCACATTATTTAGCAGGTCTTTATGGTGTTGCAATGGCAGCCCTAGGAATGCTGGCTAATACAGGTATTCAACTTGCCGTAGATGCTTATGGTCCAATTTCTGATAATGCTGGAGGTATTGCAGAGATGGCTGAATTACCCGCTGATGTAAGGGAAAGAACAGATAAACTTGATGCTGTTGGTAATACAACAGCAGCAATCGGTAAAGGATTTGCGATAGGCTCTGCAGCACTGACTACCTTAGCTTTGTTTGCTGCCTACATGGTGCAAAGCGGTATAATTGATGTTGGAATCAACATTGCTGAACCTGCTGTTATGGCTGGCTTATTTATTGGAGGCATGCTACCATTCCTTTTTTCATCTATGGCTATGGGTGCAGTGGGTAGAGCAGCGATGTCGATGATTGAAGAAGTAAGAAGGCAGTTTAGAGATATACCAGAGCTTAAAACTGCTTTAAAAATATTAAATAAAGAAAAAAATGAATCTAAACTATCTAAAAAAGATAGAGAAGCATATGAATTAGGAATGTCAAAAGCTGACCATGGAAGATGTGTTGAGATCTCTACACAAGCCGCAATAAGAGAGATGGTTATGCCTGGACTTTTAGCGGTTATAACTCCCGTAATTTTTGGTTTTGGCCCTGGCTTGCTTGGCAGTGACCTTGGACCACAAATACTCGGTGGACTTTTAGCCGGAGTAACAGTTTGTGGTGTTTTGATGGCAATATTTCAATCTAACGCAGGAGGCGCTTGGGATAATGCTAAAAAAATGATTGAGGAAGGTGTGGTAGTTGATGGTAAATCTTACGGTAAAGGTTCAGATGTTCACAAAGCTGCAGTTGTAGGTGATACTGTTGGAGACCCATTTAAAGACACCTCTGGTCCATCATTGAACATTTTAATCAAATTAATGTCAGTTGTGTCACTTGTTATTGCACCGTTAATCGCGTAAAAAATATTTAGGAGAATTTAATGAGGTATTATGAAAGTCTTTACATAGTTAACCCAAACTATGAAAATGAAAGACTAGACAAAGAAATCGATTCCGTTTCAAAAAAAGCTACCGAATTAGGCTTTAAGTCACTGAATCACAAACCATGGGGTAAAAAAAGGCTTGCTTATGCTATAGATGGTCACAAATATGGAGCATATATAATTTTTCAATTTGAAACAGAATCTGTAAGTAATTTATCTGAATTTGAGAGATTTATGGTCTTAAACAAGTCTGTAATACGAAACCAAACTGTGGCTCTAAGCGCTAAACCGGAGATAGATGAAGCTGAATCTTCTTTGAAAACAAAAAAAGAAGAAGGTCAAAAAATTAAAAAAAACGCTCAAAATAACACATCTATCGATGAGCAAAAAAATAACGAGGAATAATTATGGCTTTTCAATCAAGGAGAAAATTTTGTTATTTTAAAGAAAATGGAATAACTGACATTAATTACAAAGATGTCAAATTGTTAAAAAGATTTATTACTGACCAGGGCAAAATAATGCCAAGGCGTGTAACAGGCACTAGTTCCAAGATGCACAGAAAGCTAGTTAGGGCAATAAAACAAGCTAGAAATATTGCATTGCTTCCATACACAGCAGTCAGCACAGAGGGGTAGTCATGGAAATAATTTTATTAGATAAAATTGATAATCTTGGAAATGTTGGAGATGTTGTCAGGGTAAAGCCAGGATATGCGAGAAATTATCTATTCCCTAAAGGTTTGGCTGTTAGATCTTCAAAGCGCAATATTGCTTTTGTAGAAGAGAAAAGAAAAAACATAGAATTAAAAATAGCCAAAAAGGAACAGGCAAGCCAAGCCATTTTTGATTCATTGAAAAATGTTGAAATTTTAATGGAGGTTGAAGTTGGTGAAAATGATAAGCTATTCGGTTCAGTTACAACTATGGATTTGCAAAAAGCACTAAATGATCAAAATATTGAAATAGAGAAACAAGATATTTTGCTGGATAATCCAATTAAATCGCTTGGAGTGTATGATATCCCAATTAAGGTTACACCTTCATTGAAACAGAATATTAAAGTAAATGTTGTGAAAAAATAAATTCTCCGAACGGCATTTTTACTTACATTGTACTTAAATGTTAAAATACAAATAGTTAATAGATGTATGTAGACGTATCATTTCCAATATCAAGCTACCAAGTTTTCTCTTATAAAATTCCAAAAAAATTTATTAGTTCAGTCAAAGTGGGCCAAAGAATAAAAGCCCCACTTGGAAATAGAATTGGACAGGGAATTATTGTTGCTATTGACACGAAACCAACTTTTAGTGGCAATATCAAAGAATTAACTAATATTATTGATCTAGATCCTATTGTTGATGAAAATCTCTGGACATTAATAAAGTGGCTCTCAAAATACTATAAAACACCACTTGGTCAATGTGCCAAAATGGTTTTGCCGCAAAATCTTAACTTAAATTATCAGCCACCTAAAAAATATTTTGTTCAATACTTGTCAGGTAATAAAGATATTAATCTCAATGGAAAAGCGCAGAAAAAAATCTTTAAATATATTTTTGAATCTAAAGAAGAGATTGCCCTTAATGATTTAAAAAGCCTTGCCTCAAATCCATTGCTGATTTGTAAGAAATTATCAGAAAATGGCTTAATAAAACTATACTCAAAAAATCAATTATTACCCAAACCAGAACTTTTTGTAAATGAAAAACATAGTAAAATAGAATTTAATAAGGAACAAAAAGTAGCAAACGATAAAATATTAAAATATATAGAATCGAACGAATTTCAATCAGTTTTGCTTCATGGTGTAACGGGCAGTGGGAAAACAGAGATATACATTAAAGCTGTAAAAGAGATAATAAAAAGAAACAAAACAGCAGTTTTAATATTGCCTGAGATTACACTTGCACCTCAAATAGCAAATAAATTTAGCAATGTCTTTGGTGCTCAAATAGCTGTTTGGCATTCAAAGCTATCACCAGCTCAAAGATCGTATTATTGGAAAAATATTTGTTCAGGAAATTTTAAGATAGTAATTGGAGCAAGATCAGCTATCTTCACCCCTTTAAAAAATATTGGTTTAATCATTGTTGATGAGGAGCACGAAAGTTCCTACAAACAAGAGCATTCTGTGCCAAAATATCACGCAAGAGATGTATCCCTTATGAGGGGCAGAATTTCTAACGCTACTGTTGTTTTAGGTAGTGCAACTCCTAGCTTAGAGAGCATTTATAATCAATTGAATGGTAAATCAAAATTTATTCAGCTAAAAAATAGGTTTGGCAAAGCGATTCTCCCAAAAGTTCATTTGGTAGATATGTTAAAAGAATCTGAGGAAAATTATGGAAATCCAATATCAGATTTGTTGAATGAAAAAATTGATCAAAGATTGTCAAAAGGTGAGCAAATCATTTTACTTAATAACAGAAGAGGGTTTTCGCCAATATCTAAATGTCTAGACTGTGGGTATGTAGAATCCTGCCCTAGTTGTTGCACCTCATTGTCTTATCATAAAATTGGTAATATGATGCGATGCCATCTATGTAATTACAACAAAAAAGGAGCAGCGATTATATGTATAAAATGTAAAAGTCAAAGAATAAAGCTTTCAGGCGCCGGTACACAAAAAGTGGAGGAAATAATATTTAATCAATTTCCAAATGCAAAAATATCAAGATTAGATGTAGATACGGCAACGTCTGAAAAAAATATACATAGGATAATGAGAAGTTTTCTAAATAAAGAAATTGATATTTTGGTTGGAACACAAATGATAGCTAAAGGTTTAGATTTTCCCAATGTCACATTAGTGGGAATTATTAATGCTGATATTGGTTTATTTTTACCTGATTTTCGTGCTGGAGAAAAAATATTTCAGTTAATTTACCAAGCATCAGGTAGATCCGGAAGGGGAGAGCTTCCAGGTGAGGTAGTTATTCAATCTTATAACTCTAATGATAAAATAATAAAGTTAGCTTCAAGGCTTATGTTCAAAGACTATGCTAATGAAGCACTTAAGGAAAGAGAGTTATTGCACTACCCCCCTTATTCGTGGTTGGCTAAAATTGAGCTAAGAGCAAAAAACAAGGATAAATTGTTAAGAATGATGAATTTTCTTAATGGTAAAACAAAAGGAATAAATGATGTATTTTTTTTGGGCCCTTCGTTATGTTACAGAGAAAAATTAAATGGCTACCATAGGGCGCATTTGATCATCAAATCATTAAAAAAGACAGACCCCAATGGTTTAAAATTGGATAATATTTCCGATTTTTTGTATTCTTCAATAATTGATCAAAAAAAAATTAAAAGCACAGATATATTTATAGATAAAAATCCAATCTCTTTGTTATGAAAAAGATTTATTCAATTACTCTTATTTTTTTAGTATTAATTAATAGTAGATTATTTTGCCAATTTACGCAACCCTGGTCAAATAGTTATTTATTGAGCTTTTCAGGGGGTGGGCACCTGCACGACATTACGAATAATTATCAATTATCATCTATGTTAATAAGCTCAAAAAGAAGTGCATTTTTTTCTAGAATTAATTATCCTGCCGATATTAACGCAAACTCGTTTATGACATTGTCAAAATTTAAAGAAACTTTTTTCTCTATAATTTTTGAAAGTGTTAACTATGGGGATTTTGAGAAGAGATCAATCAATAATGAATTTCAAGGAAAGTTTTCTGCAAATGATTTGAACTTGACGGTTGGCTTGGCAAAAAAAATAAAAAAAACCAATTATTCATACGGATTAAATACAAGTTTATTTTCTAGCAATATTAACAACTTAAGATACAAATCAATTCTTTTCTCTCCATCTATTTGCTATGAAAAAGAATTACATAAGCTTGGATTTGCCGTGCTGAATTACCCTATTACTATAAATTATTATAATTCAAATCAACAAGAAATAGACAGTAGCTATATGATATCCATTTTAAAAAAATTAAAAAAATACCCTATTAGCCTTGAAATGGACTATCAATTTTTCCCCAGAAGTAGGTTACCCTTAGTCCAATTATCAGCTCAAATAGAATATTATGAAAATATTTATCTTAATTTTGGTGTTTCTTCCAACAAATTGAAACATAATTATTTTGACAACGCTTTATTAAAAATTGCTTCTAATATAGGGTTTGGTGTTATATATAATACTAATTATGGAATTTTTAATTTAAGTTTGTATTCATATGGCTATGAAATAATATATGGTTTGGGTGTGTCAGTATTACTCTAGAAAGTAAAAGCATAATGATAGACAAAATTGATATTCAAATAATAGAAATTCTTCAAGAAAATGCTCGTTCAACAGCAAGCGACATAGCAAAGGAGGTTAATCTTTCAGTTCCTGCCGCAGGGGAAAGAATTAAGAAATTAACTGAATCAGGTTTAATAAAAAACTTTTCAGCAATTTTAGATAATAAAATCGCTGGTTTAGATCTTACAGCATATGTTTTCATTGTTAGTGAGCATTCAGATAATTATTCGGATTTTATTGGAAAGGTAGATAGCTGTGAATCTGTTATGGAGTGTCATTCCATAACTGGAGGCGGTTCACACCTTTTAAAAGTCTGTGTAAAGAACTCAAAATCATTGGAAGAGTTATTGTATGAGATTCAAAATTGGCCTGGCGTTTCTCATACTCGAACAAATGTAGTCTTATCAACATATAAACAATCAACTAATATAGATTTATCAGTTTTAAAGAGAAAATAGTAAAATTCTAATATTAATTAACTATTTTTTTTATTTTATAATATTCATTTAAGTAATATATTGGTATTACTTAAAATTTTAATTTTTTGAATATAAAGGAATTAATCTATGTCTGATAATAAAATACTAGAATATATTTGGCTTGACGGTTATCAGCCAGAGCCTACTCTTAGAAGTAAAATTAAAGTAACTAATGATGACTCAGCTCCAAATTGGTCATTTGATGGTTCTTCAACACAACAAGCCGAAGGAGAAAGTTCAGATTGTATTTTAATTCCAGTCCAAACGTATAAGGGTCCCCTGTTTTCTGATTCACTAATAATGTGTGAAGTTCAAAATGGCGATCATGAAGTTCATCCGTCAAATACTAGAGCAGCGGCAGCTAGCATTGTATCTGATGAGTGGTGGTTTGGCTTTGAACAAGAATACTTTTTTACTGGTGATAATGGAGAGCCGCTAGGTTGGGAAGATGGGACTCCTCGGCCTCAAGGTGATTACTACTGCGGTGTTGGAGCGGGAAACGTAGAAGGTAGAGATATTTCTGAGGCACACCTCGAAGCTTGCTTAGAAGCTGGTATCGAATTGACAGGAACTAACGCTGAGGTTGCTCTAGGGCAGTGGGAATACCAATGCTTTGGCAAAGGAATAAAAGCAGCAGACAATCTTTGGGTGTCAAGATATTTACTTTACAAAATTGCCGAAGATTTTGGCGTGGGTGTAAATATTCATCCAAAGCCAAAAACAGGTGACTGGAATGGTTCAGGAATGCATACTAATTTTTCCAATGAAGAAATGAGAACAGCTGGCTCAGAAGATCTTTACAATTCACTTTGTGATAAGCTTGGTCAAGTACACAAAGAAGGAATAGCTCTATACGGTTCAGATAACAATATGAGACTGACCGGTCTTCACGAAACACAAAGTATTGAAAAATTTTCTTATGGTGTTAGCGATAGAGGGGCAAGCATTAGAATTCCTATTTACACTGTTGAAAACAACTGGAATGGTTATTTAGAAGATAGAAGACCTGCTTCTAACGCTGACCCTTATAAAATAATTAATCATATTGTTTCTACCTTGAAATAGTAGTTTTTAATAAGTCTAGTTTATACCTAAAGGAGCAGGTTTTACCTGCTCCTTTTTTATTTTTTATCTAACTTTAATATCATGAAATCATTTAAAAATACTCATTTATTAAATTTAGCGTTTCTATCTTTTATTTTTGTTCTTGGTTGCGAAGAGAAAAAAATCTCTGAAAAATCAACATGGAGTATAATTAATGAAGAAATTTTTACCCCTAATTGTGCCAATTGTCACTTTGGTGGCTCAACTATTACAAGGCAATCAGGATTAGACTTTAGCTCTAAAAATATTTATAATAATCTCGTAGATGCAGAGCCGAAAAACTTAGCTGCTCAAAGAGATGGACTTGTAATAGTAAGTTCAGCTGGAGGAATGAAAGGTTTGTCGAAAAGTTATCTTTGGGAAAAAATCAATGCTTATGAGCGTGAACATTTTTTATCAGATCACTCTGACTATGGCCAATTAATGCCTCCTGGAGATAATTTTTTAACCGATGGTCAATTACAATTCGTAAGAACTTGGATAGAAGCAGGTGCGCCAAATCTAAGCAGTGTAGCAGATGAAATTTTATTGCAGAATACAAATAAATATCAATTGCCTAATTTTACACCCTTAGATAAGCCATCAAACGGATTTCAATTACACTTGGAGCCTTTTGATATTCAGCCAGATTATGAGAAAGAATTCTTTGTTTATACTGATTTAAAATTAGATGAGGATAAATATGTAAATAGAATCGAAATTGAAATGAGATCTGGAAGTCACCATTTTCTTTTATATACGTTTGATGAAAACACGCCTTCGAATATCTTGCCTGAATACGGTGAAATCAGAGATTTGAGAGATGAAAACGGTATCTTAAATATTGCCACATTGACTTCCATGCAATATCACGTATTTTTCAATGGCACTCAATGGCCGAGCTTGGATTTTAAATTACCTGAGGGAGTAGCCTTTCATTTGCCAAAAGGGACAGGTATCGATCAAAACTCTCATTATGTAAATTATACTGACTCAACAATGATTGGAGAGATTTATACAAATTTTCATACTGTTGAAAAAAGTGAGGTCAAACATGTTGCACAATTACTTAATTTGTCAAACACAGAAATAATATTACCACCAAATAAAGTAACAATTCTTGAAAAAACTTTCCCAGTTAATGAAAAAATCTTTTTGGGCCAAGTTAATAGCCATGCTCACCAAAAAATGACTGAATTTATCGTTCAAATAGTTGGTGGCGATAGAAATGGTGAAACAATATATTGGACCGATGACTGGGATCATCCCCCTATAATTAATTATGATCCTCCAATTGAACTCAATAAAGGCCAATCCATAAAATTAACTGCTATATATAATAATAATACAAACAAAACTGTTAGGTTCGGTTTTAAGTCAACCGATGAAATGATGATATTATTTGGCTGGTTTTATAAATGACCAGATTTTTTTTGATATTTTTAGTTATACTTATAAATTGTATTTCATCGCAAAATAAGAATCCAATTGTTTTAGTTCACGGCTTTATGGGATGGGGAGAACAGGAAATGGGTCCATATAACTATTGGGGAGGTTGGTTTGATTTAGTTGGAGAATTGGAAAAAGAAGGATATACCATAATGGTTGCTAGTGTCGGACCTGTTTCTTCAAGTTGGGATCGCGCTATTGAACTTTATTATCAACTAAAAGGCGGTCAAATTGATTATGGTAAATACCATTCAGAAAAATATGGCTTAATTCAAAAGCCTTTAGATAAAGATTATAAAGGTTTGTATCCACAATGGAGTGAAAAAAATCCGCTCCATTTCATTGGTCACAGCATGGGTGGACAGACTATTAGAATGTTGGATTATTTGTTAAATAATGTCATCCAAGATTCATTGGGAAGGATAGAAAAAAGTAAATTGCTTGGTAAATCAAATAATGGCTGGATTAAGTCAATTACAACTTTATCAACTCCGCATGATGGTACAACCATATCAGATTTTATTAATGCTGGCATTCCTTTTTTGCAAAATTTTATTGCATTGGCTGGGGTAGCAGGTAATTCTTTTTATGATTTTGATTTAGAGCAGTGGGGGTTTAAAAGATTTAAAGAAGAAAGTTGGATTAATTATTTTAAAAGAATGAAACAGCACTCTATATGGGATTCAAAAAATACGGTAGCATGGGATTCAAGCATTGAAGGCGCTAAAGAAATTAATTCTTTATGTGTTGCAAATCCGGATGTCTACTATTTTTCAATAACTAATTATAAAACTAGAATAGATGAAGATAGCGGCTATCATAAGCCAATGAAAGGCATGTCAAATATTCTAAAAGTTCAGGCTAGATTAATGGGAAGAAAAAAAGCTTATTATAGCGATGGAAAATCTACTGATTCAACATGGTATTTAAACGATGGGGTTGTAAATACAGTTTCAATGCTTGGGCCAACAACTGGGAGTAACGGGCCAGACCCTATCACTGATTTCAGACAAGGAGACTTGGTAATACCAGGTCAATGGTATGTTATCGGGAATTATGAGTTTGATCATAGTGCTTTAATTGGCCACCAAATGAGAAAAGATGAATACTCTAGCTTAAAAAAAATCTACTCAGACCAACTAAGATTATTATGGAGTTTGCCAAATTGATTACAATAGATGAGTTTTCTGAAATAGAATTAAGAGTAGGCACCATTGAAGTAGCCTTACCTTTTACAGAGGCAATAAATTCTTCCTATAAATTAAAGATAGACTTTGGACCACACGGAAAAAAATGGACAAGTGCCCAAATAACAGCAAATTATAGTGCAAAGGATTTAATTGGTCGACAAATTGTTTCAGCAATGAATCTTGGAACAAAAAAAATAGGGGATTTCAAATCAGAGGTTTTGTTACTTGGACATAACGATAAAAATGGCAATGTAATTCTATTAGAGCCTGATAAAGAAATTCAAAATGGTGCATTAGTTAACTAATTAACTAAATTTATTTGTATATTGCAAATATGAATTCAGGTGAATTATTAAATCAACTTTTAATAGATTTACAATCTCTCTTTCGCACATCTTTTAGAAAGAAAAAATTCACACTTTCTCAAATAAGCTTAATTTCTTCAATCCCTACTAATGGCATAGAAATGACATCTATTTCAAGCTATTTGGGTATTGACAATAGTACGTTAACAAGAAATGTCAATGTCTTGATTAAACAGGATATATTAAAGCGCGATGTTAATCCCAAAGATAGAAGATCAAAATTGCTTGTGTTAACATCACATGGTGTAAATGTTAAATTAGAATTAGAAAAAACTATAGAAAAAATTGGCAATAAAATTTTCAAAAATAAAGTTATTGTTGATAGCAATCAATTCATAGATATGCTTGATGCTCTTCATTGGGAAATAAATAAATTAAAATTAAAATAATTGTATAACACAATTAAAAAACAAGAATTATTAAGATGGTATAATTTAAATATAAATAAAAGGTATATGCCTTGGCGCTCGACAAATGACCCTTATAAAATTTGGTTATCAGAAATAATGTTGCAACAAACCCAGGTGAAGACTGTTATCCCATATTATAACAAATGGATTAAAAAATACCCAACACTGGAATCTGTTGCGAAATCAAACATTGATGATTTACTTAAAATTTGGGAAGGATTAGGTTATTATAGTAGATGTAGAAATTTTCATAAATCATCAATTAAAATTTTTCAAGATTATAATGGCAAAATTCCTGAAGATTTTGATCAATTTAAAGAACTACCAGGCGTTGGGGAATATACAGCTGGCGCAGTTTTATCAATCGCATTTGGGAAAAAGATACCTGCAATTGATACAAATATTCTCAGAGTCATGTCAAGGATTCTTGGTTTAAAAGAAAGGTCAAAATCTAACCTAAGCAAAATAAAGATAAATATGATTGATTACTTGAATACCGAAAGACCAGGAGATATAAATCAGGCTCTAATGGATTTTGGTGCAATGATCTGTAAAAATAAAGATCCTGTTTGCAAAAATTGTATTTTTCAGGATATATGTAAAGCCTGGGAAGTTGGTGATCCCGAAGGTTACCCTGCAAAAAATAAAAAAGTGGCTGTAAAGAAAATTTTAATGTCTTCAGGTATTTTAGTAGATGATGAATTAATACTCATTGTAAAGAAAAAAAATGGAATATATCGTGAGATGTGGCAATTTCCCTCTATTACGATAAAATCGAGTATAAAAAAAAATCTTATAAAAAAAAAGTTTAAGGAAGAGTTTGGTATTAAAATAAAGTCGATGAAATTAATAGGTTCATTTAATCACTTGCTTAGCCATCGCAACATTAATGTGAAAGTGTTTTCCATCGAAGCTAGAAAAACATTAATAGAGTCAAAGGATTTTAAGTGGATAAAAGCTAAAAATCTCAATTCATTGCCATTGCCAAATTTGGATAAAAGAGTTTTTAAGTTATTTCATAATTATAGAAATGATTCAAAGTAGTTTTTACAGCATTTTAAACACAATCCATATCATTTTTATGGTAAGCTGGATTATCTGTTTAATATTTATATATTACTCATTTAAAAAGAAAAGTTCGAACTTAGAATTAAAAGTAAAGCAATGTCTAAATAAAATGGCCATGCCATCCTCTTTCATTGTTCCACTTACAGGATTTTTAATGATCATTGAAGATCCGAGCGAAATGAGGAATATCTATTTTTATGCAAAATTTACTTTGGCTGTTTTTGGTTTTTTAGCCATGTTGCAATTGAGATCATGGGTAGAGTTTGACGTTTTTGATAAAAATAAATTAAAAATAGGAAGGTTAAATTTGCTAATTTTAATGAACTTACTATTAATAAATTTAATTGTATATTACAAATAAATGGATAAACACGAATATGCCAAGATGGAGTTTTTTTACAAAAAAGATTTGTTCTATTTAGAAAAAATTATAAAACCCACAACTTTTCATAATAAAAAAAAAGATCTTCTTTTAAGCATTGATACCTTTTACGCGGAATGGTGTCCAAATTGTCATTATGATGTTAAAACATTAAAGAAGGTTTTTAATTTATTCAGTGATGATTTAGTAGATTTTAATTTAAACATGATGCTCTCAAGTGATAAAAATTCAATTAATTTTATAAAATCAAATAATCTCCAGATACCTTTCAAAATGTCTAATTTAAAGAAAAAAGACGAAGAATCATTTTTAAAGACAACATATAGTAAATTTAAAAATGAGGTAAAAGATGAGAGAAAATGGGGTTTTCCATTACATATAATTGACAATAAAGAGGGAGTAAAGGTGGCAGTTATAAAAGGAGAAATTATAAAAAAAGAGATGCTAGAATATTTAAATAATCTAATTAACTAATCTCTGTCTCATAAACCTCCTCAAATTCATCGGTTTCTATCATTCTGATAGCGTCCCATGTAAGTGCGGTACATGCTTTTGCACACAATTGACAGCCTATACATTCATCATGCCTAACTTGTACAGGAGGGATGGGTATTCCGTACTTTTCGGAAGGAACAGGCTCTATGCAGTCAACAGGACAAAAGGGTATACATACTTGACATCCTGTACAATTGTCTTCGTCAACAACAGCTACAGACTTTGGCCTTTTCTTTTTGAAGCCAACTTTGGTCGCTGGTTCTCCAACAGACTTGTAGTGATCATAATTATAATTTTTTGCCATTAATTTAACTCTAGTAGTATATAGTAAAATTTGAAGGTATAATTTAAGGAAATTAAATTTTTACGAGCAAATGTCTTTTTGCTATCAAAAAATTAAGTTAATTTTAGAAACGCTTTGAAAATAAAACTATGAGGACATAAATGACTTACATAATTGCAGAACCATGCGTGAGCACTTGTGATACGGCATGTGTTGAAGTTTGCCCAGTTGATTGTATCCATGGGCCAGAAGATAAAACAGGAGCTGGAGAAGAAGCAAAAGCAGAAGGATTCGATCCAGAAGGTAAACAGCTTTACATTGATCCAGAGGAATGTATAGATTGTGGCGCTTGTGAACCTGAATGCCCAGTTGAAGCAATTTTCGAGGAAACTGAAGTACCCGAAGAATGGAATAAATTCATTAAAATAAATTATGATTGGTTTGGTAGAGAATACTCAGAATAAAATCAAATAAATGGAACTTATTAAACGGCTACTAGGTAATCTGGTGGCCGTTTTTTTATATAAATATTATGGATAAAGATAAGATAAAACAAAAATTAAGCGAGATCAATTATCCTGGCTTTAGTAGAGACATAGTTTCGTTCGGTATGATAGATGATATCATATTAGATAAAAAGTCAGTTAAAGTAATTTTAAAGATTTCAACAAGTCAAAATGATAAAAAAAGTAAAGTAAGGTCTGAAGTTATAGCAGCACTAACAAGTTTGAATTTATTTGAATCAATAGACGTTGATTTTTCTTCCAGTTCTGGAGTTAGTAATAATCAAGCAGACCAAAATATTTCAATGTCTAGTACAATAAGCCAAATTAAGAATATAATAGCTGTTGCTAGCGGAAAAGGTGGGGTTGGCAAATCTACGGTATCAGCTAATTTAGCTTTATCGTTTAGAAATCTTGGCTATAAAACAGGACTACTTGATCTTGATATATATGGCCCTTCGCTACCAACAGTGTTGGGTATTGATGGTCAACCTGAAATGACAAATCAAAAAAAATTAGTTCCTTTAGATCATTTAGGATTAAAAATTATGAGTTTTGGTTTTATAAGTGGTAATAAAACACCTGTAATTTGGCGTGGACCACTAGTGTCAAGAATGACTGAGCAGTTTTTTGGTGATGTAGTTTGGGGAGATTTAGATGTATTGGTGTTAGATTTACCACCCGGCACAGGTGATGTTCAATTAACCCTTACTCAAAAATTAAAACTAACCGGCGCTATTATTATTACTACTCCTCAAGATCTAGCACTCGCTGATGTAAAAAAAGGCGCCGATATGTTTAACAAAGTCCAAACTCCTATTCTAGGCGTAATTGAAAATATGTCAGGTTTGTTTTTACAAGGCAAAGTAAATCCTGATAGTAGTTTATCCATTGAAGGGCAAGATGTTAAAATATCAGAGGACGGAAGGTTTGGAATAAGAGTTGATTTGTTTAAAAAAGGGGGAGGAAAAATAGAAAGTGAAAGGCTTAAAGTCCCTCTTTTAGGAGAGCTACCTATTTCACAAGACATTATGGAAGCAACAGATTCAGGAAAGCCCATAATAGAGCATGAACCCGAATCTCAAATTGCTTTATCGTTTAAGGAGATTGCTGAAAAAATTACAAGATCATTCAAAGATGTTTGATCATTTTCTAGATATTACCATAATAATTTTTTTTGGTTTTGCTACTCTTTATCCAATTTTATTGACAATTGTGCCTATGAAATCAATAGATCCAGGTTTTTATAGATTTAATTTAGGCTTGTCAATAATTATAGGAGCTTTAGCCGTTTTTCCTATAATAATACTAAAAATTGATTATCTTTACGCTAACAGCTTAGCTACAATATGGTTTTTACTCTTATCTAGCTTTACGGCTTTCAATTGGAATTCTAAAAAGATTGAAAATATTTATATAAATGTAATTTCATTAATAGGTATTTGCTCTTTAGGAATGGTTACTTTGGAGCTTTTATCAGAACCTAGTTTAATCAGCACACTTTTTTCAGTAACAATAGGATCTCTTATTACTGCTCTTGTTTTTTTTTCAATGATTCTAGGCCACTGGTATTTGAATGTCATTCAGCTTCCAATAAAATTTCTCTTTAATTCGACACTAGCTCTTACTGTTTGTCTTTTGATAAGATCAATTTGGGATATAGGTTACTTATCAATCAATTTTCATATTGATGAATTTGGACTTAAATACAGCTTATGGTCATTTTTATTAAATTTTGACGGATTTTTAATGTTAGTAGGATTTTTAATCGGAATAATATTTCCTCTTATTATAAACTTTTTAGCTTTTAAATCAATAAGACTCCAAGCCACACAAAGCGCAACTGGTCTTTTATACGTTTCAATTGTTTCTATATTATTTGGGGATTTGATTTTTAAGTTTTATTTATTTCAGTATGGCTTCGCCCTTTGAATCAGGTTTATTGCAAAGAATGTGAAATATGTTTTAATGATGAAACAATAAAAAATTGTAAAAATTGTAATAATAACAATCTAGTTCAAATTGATCCGAATTTTTTATTATGCCCAGTTTGTGGGTGTAAAGATATGTATATCAAAAAAAACTTTAATCAGGCTTTAGGCTGTTTAATAATTATAATTGGTGCAGTTTTTGTACCATTTACATATGGATTAAGCTTATTAGTTCTAGCATTGGTTGATTTTGTTATATATAAAAAAATAAGCAATTGTCTTCAGTGTTATAAATGTAAACTAGAATTTAAAAATGCTAAGTTTACAGGAAATTTTATGCCATTCGATCATCATATCGCTGAAATATATGAAAAATAGAAACCTAATAAAGATTGTGAAAAATCTCTAATAAAGTTAACTTCGCGAGCTTATTCAATAAACTGTTCTATGAAACAAATATCAAGAAAAGAAATACTAAATAACAATATTCCTGACCATATTGCTATTATTATGGATGGAAATGGGAGGTGGGCAAAAGAAAAAAATCTTCCCAGGTTGGCTGGTCATAATGAAGGAATCAATTCTGTTCGTGAGATTGTGCGCATTTGTGGGGAAATTGAAGTAAAGTATTTAACATTGTATACCTTCTCTAATGAAAATTGGCTCAGGCCCTCTAAAGAAGTTTCTGCAATTATGTCTCTTCTAATGAAAACAATATCAAAAGAAATTGCTAATCTTCACAAAAACAATGTTCGATTTAATGCAATTGGAGATCTGGAGTCTTTGCCTAAGAAACCATTTGATAGAATTAATGATGGAATCCTTATGACTAAGGAAAACACAGGTTTAAATTTAACATTGGCTTTGAGCTATGGAGGAAGGCAGGAACTAATCTCCGCCGTAAAGAGTATTATAAGAAAATTTATCGAAAAACCTCAAGAATACGATATGATAGATGAAAAAGAATTTAAGAAGCATCTTTACACAAGCGATATGCCTGATCCAGACCTGCTGATTAGAACAGGCGGTGAAAAAAGAATTAGTAATTTTCTACTATGGCAGATAGCTTACACTGAACTATTCATGACAGACGCATATTGGCCTGACTTCAGAGAAGAATTATTGATGAAAAGTATTTTTGATTTCCAAAATCGACAAAGAAGATTTGGTAAAACTGGAGACCAGGTTTCATTATGAGGTTCTTGCCATTATTTTTGATGTCAATATTTGCTTTTTCTCAACAACAACAGTCTTTTAATCTGAGCGAAATAAATATCGATGGAAACTCTTCAACTAGCGATAACATGGTTTTATACACCGCAGGGCTGCAAAAAGGACAAGAGGTTTCTGCGGATGACTTCAGGAGATCTATTAAAAGACTGTGGCAGCTGGGCGTGTTTGAAGACGTACAAATATATTTTGATGGCGAATTAGAGGATGGAATTAAAATTACAATCGAGGTTAGAGAATCACCTGTTTTAAATGAGGTTGTTTTTAAAGGCAATAAGAAGCTTAAGGACAAAAAACTTCTGGAAGAACTAGACTTTCAAAAAGGTATGAGAATTAAGCCTAACCTTATATCGAACTCTATTAGAACATTGAAAAAACTTTATTTAGATGACGGTTACTACTTAGCAGATATTAAGGCTTCTTTAAATTCTAAATCAAATGAAAGCACTGATATCGTATTTACAATTAAAGAAAATAAAAAAGTTAAAATTAAAGAAATTAACATAATTGGTAATAAAAACAACTTTGGATGGTTAGCTACTAGACCATGGCTTCCAATTCCGCAAAACTTAAAAAATAGACTTTCCTTAAATAAACTAAAGAGCCAGTTAAAAGAAACAAAAATTAGAACATGGTGGAGATTTTGGGCCTCAGGGTTTGATGATAATAAATTTGAAGAAGATCTAGACTTGCTAAGTACATTTTATCAAGATGCTGGTTACAAAGATGTTTCAATAATTAGTGATACCGCTTTTTATAGCCCGCAAAAAGATGGATTGGTTGTTCAAATTCAACTTTCTGAAGGGCCAAAATATAGATTTAGAAACATCACATGGGATGGTAATGAGCTCTATGAAAACGAACTTCTAGAAGAAGTTCTGGATATTAAAAAGGGCGATGTTTATAATAAAAAAATGTTTGAAGAATCAGTTTTTCAAAACGTTCAAGGTTTATACATGGACAGAGGCTATTTATATAGCTCTATAGAGCCACTGTTTACCCCTGCTGGATCAGACGAATTAGACGTTCATTTTTCTATTACTGAAAATAATGAGGTTTTTATAAGAAACATTAATATTTATGGTAATGATAAAACCAGAGAAAATGTAATTAGAAGAGAGCTTGATGTATATCCAGGAGATCTTTTTAGAAGAACATTGCTTATGAGAAGCATGAGAAAGTTACATGTTTTAAATTATTTTGACCCTACAACTCTTTCACCAAATGTTGTGCCGGTTGATGAGGATGAAATAGATTTAGATATATCTTTAGTCGAAAAATCTTCAGATAAAGCAAGTGCGAATATAGGATTTACAGGTATTTACGGAATGACGGGTGGGGGCAATCTAGAGTTCAATAATTTTGCTGGCAGAGGCCAAATGCTTTCATTTGGGTTTGACGTTGGTACCCAAATATCCGTTTATAACAACTATGGTCAACCTGGCAAGTACGAAAGTTTTCATCTTCGTTTTGTAGATCCAATGTTTAATGATACTCCAAATAGAATAGGCTTTTCTTTATTTTATCAGTACCGAGGTCAAGGTAATTCCTATTATTTTTATCCATTTGATCAAATAAGAAGAGGTGGATCCGTTCAATGGGGTAGAAGATTAAAATGGCCTGACGATTATTTTAGAGCATGGTGGGAGTTAGAATATATTCAAAATGAATATAAAGGGGAGGAAAGTGTTCTTAGTGATTATGTTGGCAATTTCAGGAAATCTACTGGAATTAGCATTTCGCAATCATTTAGTAGAAATAGTCTTGACAGAGCGGAATTCCCAACACAAGGCTCAAACGCCTCCTTGGTATCAAAGTTCTCAGGAGGGGTTTTGCGTGGAGATGAGCATTTTCACAAGCATGTTTTATCCCTGGATTGGTATACACCAACATTTTGGAAATTTGTATTGACAAGTTCTATAAAAATTGGTACCATTAAAATGTTAGATGTGAAAAATAGCAATGAATGGATTCCACCCTATGAAAGATTTATTATGGGGGGCAATGGAATACCGTACGGCACCATGTTGAGAGGGTATCCAGATAATTCAGTTGGGCCGTTATCATCTCAAGGAAGAAGTTTTGGGGGCAACACAATGATTAAGTATTCAACAGAGTTTAGATTCCCCTTTTCAGAAAACCCTGTTGTTTATGCTATGTTGTTTGCTGAAGCAGGTAGCGTCTGGAACGACAGCCAATTGATGCATTCTCTCGCATTGGAAAGGAAGAATCCCCTCGATCTTAAAAGATCGGCTGGTATAGGAATTAGGTTTTTTATGCCAATGATTGGAATGCTGGGCTTTGACATGGGGTATGGTTTTGATGATATTTCAGGAGATAGAAAGCCGCAGGGTTGGGAATATACTATTATATTTGGAAGATGATTTAATACTTAGGAGGTCGTTTTGGTTAGAATAATGATTACGAAATATTTTTTAGCTGCTTTAATTTTGCCAACATTTATTTTGTCTCAAAATAAATTTGGTTTTGTTCAGTCAGACAGAATAAGAGCAGAATACGAAGAGTTTAAGGAAGCAGAGGGTCAGTTGATGTTAGAATATCAACAAATAAATGCTCAGTTTAATAACATGGTAGTTCAGCTGGATAGCATAAAAAAAGCCTTTGAGTCACAAAGATTAATGAGTAGTCCAGATTGGAGAAAAGAGAAAGAAGCAGAAATTCAATCTCGAGAAGCTTCTATTCAAAGATTTCAAGTGAGCATGGTAGGACCTGAAGGCGAGCTTTCAAAGAGACAACAAAAGCTTGAATTTGATATTTTATCAAAAGTTAAAAGAGCAGTTGATAAAGTTGCAGCATCAAAAAAAATAGACTTTATCATTGACGGGTCAACATCTTTGCTTTACGGTAATCCCACCTATGACATGACAGATGACGTTTTGTTTGAATTGCGCAAGTATCAAGTATCCGGGCAAGAAGAAAAGAAAAAATAGTATCTAAAATTAACGGTTAATTCGCTTGACTCTTTTAAAAGATATAGCAAGCATGGTTGATGGTATTTTGGTAGGAGATGGAAATATGAAAATCTCCAATATCTGTACAATTCAAAAAAGTAAGCCTGGTTCTATCGCTTTTTATTATAATAAAAAATACTCAAATCATCTCGCAACATCTGAAGCATCTGCAATCATCGCCAAAGAAAAAGATTTTATTAAGAAAGATGGTATCATAGTCCAGAACCCCCATCTGGCTCTCATTAAAGTTCTCAAGCATTTTAAGTTAGATATTACAACACACAAGGGGGTTCATGATTCTGTAGTTATTGGTAAAAATGTAACTATAGAAAAAAATGTAACTATTGGCCCTTTTACAGTTTTAGAAAATAATGTTAAGATAAAAAGTGGAAGCGCTATTGGATCTAACTGCTATATAGGTCATGGGACAACAATAGGATCCAATTCAAAGATAATGAGCAGTGTTAACATTTATTCTTTGGTTAGAATTGGAAAAAATTGCACTATTCATTCAGGGTCAGTGATTGGTGCAGATGGCTATGGGTTCTATACCCATAAAGATACACATTACAAAATACCTCAAAATGGTAAGGTAAATGTTGGCAATGATGTAGAAATTGGTGCAAATTGTACGATTGATAGAGGTACTATTGATGATACCTTAATAGGGGATATGTGTAAATTTGATAATGGAGTTCAGATTGGGCACAATGTTGAAATTGGGAAAGGTTGCTTGTTGACTGCGCATGTTACTATTGCAGGAAGCTCAAAAATTGGAGACTTCTGTATTTTTGGCGGTCAATCCGGTGCTATCGATCATGTTACTATAGGTGATCGTGCGATTTTTGCGTGTTACACAGTAGCGATGAAAGATTTGCCTGGAGGCAAAACTTATTCAGGCTCTCCTGCTAGAGAGATAAAAGAGAAGAATCGTAGAGATGCAACATTTGCCGAAGTGAAAATTTTAAAAAATAAAATCAAAAAATTTGAATCAGAATATTTAAATAGACAATGAGTCAAGTTAAATACCAAAGAACAATTGCTACAGAAACTTCATGTACTGGTGTTGGTCTACATACTGGTGTTGAAACTACAATTACCTTTAAACCAGCTGGTGAAGATTTTGGCATAAGATTTAAAAGAATGGATGTGGAAGGTTGCCCAGAAATAAAAGCCGATATTGACCATGTAGTTGATATTTCTAGAGGCACAACGATTGAAGAAAATGGTGTTCGCATTCATACTGTTGAACATGCTCTAGCAGCATGCGTAGGTATTGGCTTAGACAATGTTTTGATTGAGCTTACTGAAAAAGAACCTCCTGTTATGGACGGAAGTTCTATAGACTTTGTAGAAGCTTTACTAAAGGCAGGCATCGTTAAACAAAATCAGCCTCGCAATTATCTTCACATTGATGAAGCGGTAGGCTACACTGACCCTAAAAGAGGTGTTGATATTCACATTATGCCATCTGATCAGTTTAGAGTAACATTTATGGTTGATTATAAGTTCAAGACGATTGGGACTCAATTCACTACAATGGATGAATTAGAAAAGAATTTTGCAAAAGAAATAGCACCTGCAAGAACGTTTTGTTTTTTAAGTGAAGTAGAAAACCTTAAAGA
This sequence comes from uncultured Fidelibacterota bacterium, assembly GCA_902615915.1. Taxonomy (GTDB): domain Bacteria; phylum Fidelibacterota; class Marinisomatia; order Marinisomatales; family TCS55; genus TMED144. The sequence continues at coordinate 25,111 of CACMQQ010000001.1, read as the reverse complement.
AGATGGATTAATAAAAGGTGGTAATTTGGATAATGCCGTTGTAATTGTAGACAAAGAAATTGATCAATCTGAAGCAGATAACCTAAAATCACTTTTTGGAATTAAAAAAGAAATTAGCCTAGGGGCAAACGGCACTCTTAATGGGAAAAAACTTAGATTTGACAATGAACCAGTCAGGCATAAAGCATTGGACTTAATTGGCGATTTAGCTTTACTTGGAATGCCTTTAACAGGACATGTGATTGCATCAAAAAGTGGCCATGCGGCTAATGTGGAATTAGTTAAAAAAATTAAAAAAGCTTATCAAAAAAAGATAGCGCAACAAATACCAACGCAAAATGTTTTTAAAAGTTCGATGTTTGATATTAATTCAATCTTGGGCTTATTGCCGCACCGCTATCCTTTTGTTTTAGTTGATAGAATAGTAGATATCGTTCCAAATGAAAGCTTAACAGCATTCAAAAACGTCACATTTAATGAACCTTTTTTCCAAGGCCATTTTCCTAATCAACCTGTTATGCCGGGTGTTTTAGTCTTAGAAGCGATGTGTCAAGCGGGCTGCTTTTTAGTTTTGAATAGTGTCAAAAACCCAATGGAGAAAAATATGTTTTTCTCTTCTTTGTCTGATGCCAAATTTCGCCATCCAATTATTCCTGGAGATCGATTAAGATTTGAAATGAAACTGGTCAAATTCAGGCTTGGCACTGCATTGCTTGATGGGAAAGCTTATGTTGATAATAAACTTGTCGCTGAGGGGCTTTTAAAGGCTACAGTAGTGGATCGTTTAAAAGCATAGCATTATCTCTATTCATCCTACCTCAATAATTTCAAATAAAGCCGAAATAGGCTCTAATGTTCATATAGGTGCATTTAATGTAATTGAGGCTGATGTTAAAATTGGCAATAACTGTTCTATTGGAAATCATAACACAATTTGCAGTGGAACTACTTTAGGTTCAAATTGTACTATATATCATAATAATTCAATTGGTGAAGCGCCTCAGGACATGAAATATAATGGTGAAAAAACATTTACAATCATTGGTGAAAACGTAACAATTAGAGAATCAGTTACAATAAATAGAGGGACGACCGCGCTTGGACAGACTGTAGTTGGAGATAATGTTTTATTGATGGCATGTACTCATGTGGCTCATGATTGTATTGTGGGAAATAACACGATCATGGCAAATCTTGCAACATTGGGAGGTCATGTTGAAATAGGCGAGTGGGCTAATATTGGAGGGGGTGTAGTTATTCATCAATTTGTTAAGATCGGTGAACAGTCCTTAATCGGAGGTGGTTTTTGCGCTAAACAGGATGTACCTCCTTACGTTGTTGTTGCTGGTCATCCATTGAGATTTATTGGAATAAACAAAATTGGCTTAACTCGACGTGGTTTTTCTGAAGATAAAAGGCTATTAATAAAAAAAGCCTATAGACAATTCTTTGTTTCAAAAAAGAATCGGGGCCAAGCCCTCAGTTCAATAAAGAATAATCTTGACAAAACAGATGAAATAAAAAAAATTATTAATTTCATTGAAAACAGTGAACGAGGTATAATTTAAATTCTTTTAATGAACATAAATAGAATTAGTATTATAGTTCATTTTTCTTCTTGTATTATTTTTTCTCAATGGTCCTCTTTTCAAATTGAAAATATGAATAACGCCAATTCATATAAAATCAATGGACTGGCTGCGTTAATTTCCTCATCTCAATACTACCCTTTTGAAAATGAAAAAAACTTTCATTTTGGCTCATCAATTTCTGGAGAAATATCTACAACTAGATATGCTCCTCATACATTTGCTTTTGTTAAATTAACTTGGAACTTAATATTGAGAGGAAGAATGTCTGGATTTTCTACTGAAAAGGGCGCAGCTCAGTTGTTTGGCTGGGGAATGTCTTTAAATCCCGGAAGCGCTGAATCTCCTGCGAACTGGATGGTTTCGTTTGATTCTGGATTTTTCAGAGCTCATTATCAAATGAATCTTTCAGCTTTGAAATTTTCAATAGATCGATTTTTTCTTTTTGATGACAAGACTAAGTTCATTTATGGATTATCGATGAATTCTATTAATAATTCAAAATATATTAATGGAATGGGGTTTTCAACTAGGGCAGCTTATCAGATAAATCAAATAAATATAGGGACAATGAGAAGGATCAAAGACATGATATTATCTGTAAATTTGTCAACAAACAATAAATCTAATTATTTATCTTTTTCTATCCTTAAAAGCATATGAAAAAAAAAGTAACAATCTTAGGCTCAACAGGGTCAATCGGAGTTAACGCGTTAAATGTAATCAATAATCTTGAAATTGATATAGTTGGGTTAAGCGCAAATACTAATTCGCAATTATTAATTGAGCAGGCTAAAAAGTTTCAACCTGAATCCGTATCAATAGTTGATGAGGATGCTTACTTAATTGTTAAGGATGCTTTAAAGAATACATCAATTGATGTATTATGTGGTAAAAATGGATTGTTAGAGATTTCATCAAGAGGTGATGTTGATTTAGTTCTAAATGCCATAGTTGGCTCCTCTGGAATGTTGCCGACAGTCTACGCTATTAGAGCTGGTGCAGACATTGCTTTAAGCAATAAAGAAAGCTTAGTGATGGCTGGCAAGATCATTGAAAGGGAAAGAAAAAAAGCAAATGTGAATATTCTTCCTGTTGATAGTGAGCATTCAGCTATATGGCAATGCTTGGCTGGAGAATCGAAAGATGAAGTAAAGAGATTGATCCTAACAGGTAGTGGAGGACCATTCAGAGAAAAGAAAATTTCTAAATTCAAGGATATTAAACCCGAGGACGCATTAAAACATCCTAATTGGGAGATGGGTAAAAAAATTACTATTGATTCAGCATCAATGATGAATAAGGGACTGGAGGTCGTTGAAGCCGTATGGCTATTTGAAATGGATCCACAGAAAGTAGATATCGTAGTTCACCCTCAATCCATCATCCATTCTATGGTCGAGTTTGATGATACTTCTGTTAAAGCGCAGCTGGGCTTACCTGATATGAAAATCCCTATTCAATACGCATTATCATATCCAAATCACATAAAAACAAATTGGGAACCTTTAGACCTTGTAAAGATTAAATCATTAACATTTGAGAGTGTCAATTACGAAAGATTTCCATGTATCAAACTTGCATACGAATCATTGGCTAGAGGCGGAACTTCATCGTCTGTGCTAAACGTTGCAAATGAACAAGCAGTATATAGATTTTTAAAAAAAGAAATTGGTTTTATGGAAATACCAAAATTAATTGAAATTGCAATGGAAAATCATGATTGGACTGAAGACCCTAGTATCGATGATATTTTGTCCTTGGAGGACTGGACCACAAATTTTGTAAAATCTTTTTCAAGTAAATATATAAAATAATTTAAGTTAATGTTATGATATCTTCTATTTTACCAGCCTTATTGCTCATTGGAGCAGTTGTATTTATTCATGAGTTGGGACATTACCTAGCCGCCCGTTCAATCGGAGTAAAAGTTGAAAAGTTCTCTGTTTGTTTTGGGCCACGAATTTTTGCTTTTACTTCAGTTAAAGATGGTTGGGATTTTAAATTATTTTTTTACAGAAAAAATGAAGAAGGGAAAATAGCATGGGGTCCTATTTTTTCTAAATTCTTTAGCCAAAGTGGCAGAAAAGGTTCAAAAACCGAATACTGCTTATCTTTAATTCCTTTAGGTGGATATGTAAAAGTAGCAGGTATGCTAGATGAGAGCTTAGATACAAAAATAAGCAATAAATCATACGAGCTTATGAGTAAATCTAGACCTAAGCAAGTTTGGTTTATGAGCGCTGGTGTCATAATGAATGCGATCTTAGCATTTGTTATATTTACTGGATTGACCCTTCATAATGGTAAACCAGTCCCTGTTGAAGGTGCAATGATCGTTGGAGATGTTATGGAAGATTATCCAGCCTCATTAGCAGGTATTCAAAAGGATGACCAGATTATTGCTATCGAAAACTTTGAAATCAATTCCATTCAGGACATGCAAAATGCGTTGAAGGGCAAAATGGACCAACCTATCACTGTGACTTACATTAGAGAATCAGAGACATTTAATGAGGTTGTTAGGCCCAAAAGCCACATAGATCCCCAATCAGGAGAGACTAAAGCGATATTAGGGATTAGCCAAGCTGTTGAAATTGTACCAGCATCACTTTACGAAAGTATTCAAACAGGATATGAAAGAACAGTGTTTGGGTTTAGCCTTGTAACCTTGTCGATCAAGATGCTTGCCTCTGGAGAAGCTTCCTTAAAAGAGTTAGGCGGGCCATTGATGATTGGTGGTTTAGCTGCTGAAACTGCCAAGCAGGGATGGTCTCCCTATCTTAGTCTAATGGCATTAATTAGTTGTAATTTAGCTTTTTTGAATATATTACCTATACCAGGTCTAGACGGTGGACATATATTTATTACCACTATTGAAGGTATTATTAGGAGACCACTAAGTTTGAAATTGAGGATGGCAATACAGCAATTTGGAATGGTTCTATTGCTAATGTTAATGGCCACTGTGATGATAAATGATATTGGTAGGCTTTTTGGCGGTTAGTTTACACTAATAAGATCTAATTTCATGGATCCAAATTTCATCTTTATTTGAATTTTAATTGGCAACCTTTTTTCTGAATCACTGATCCATATTTTCATATCTCCTTCATTTTTTAGCAGACTTTTTCCTTGGTGAAATGGTTTAACGATATAGCAATTAAATGAACCGATTTTAGATTTAATTTCTTCTTTTCCTGATACTATAAGCTTGTAGTTGATTTTCTTTTTACCATTAAAATAATCAAATGCAAGAATATTCTCATTCATTAATTGAATGGTCCTTAAATAATAAAACATTGAAAAAGGGTCCCACGATCTGAATGGTAATTTTATTTTTTCATTGTCTTTAATTACAGCAATTGAGTCATCATAATTAAACGTTATTTTGGTCTTTTTTTTATAAAGTCCTTCATTAATTATTTTATTGACTTTGTGTGTGTAAAATTCTTTTTCATCGATCCAAAGTTCAATACTGTCCCTTATTTTAAATAATCTATCTGCTAAGCCTTCAGTGTTTGCGAGAAAAGACACTAAATAAGTCTGTTTGTTGTTAATCAGTTCTAGACTGTTAACATTGAGCTCAGCTTTTCCAACATTTATAGAGTTAAAATTTACAGAAAACTCTAACTTTTCATTAATATTAAAAGGCGGGTTCGGTTTACCATTGCTTATTAATAAGATAAAAATAATTATTTTTTTAATGCTCTTCATCTAATTCGAATTGCCTGTGATTCTTTTAGTTCATATATCTTTGAACCCGCTGATTTTTTAATTTTTCCATCATCTATCAAAAGGTCAATGCTTTTTCCAAAAATTTTAGATATCGATTTAGGATCGTTCAATGGCTGCTCCCCACTTCGATTGACAGATGTGGTAGTAATTGGCTTGTCATATTCTTTTGAGATATCATAACAATATTTGTGTTTTGGTATTCTCACTCCAAGAGTAGTATTGTTCTTACCTAATATTTTGTTTGAAACAATATTTTTTTTTGCATCAAGTATTAGAGTGGATGAGCTGTCTAAAATTTTTTTAGCAATTTCTATATCTTTTTCTTTGATATTAGTCCATGACATTGCCTGTTCAAATCTACACGCTATTACACTCATTGGTGAATGTCTATTCTTTAATTTGTTAATTCGCTCTATAGCATAATTATTGTTTGCATCAACGCCAAATCCATAGAGTGTATCGGTTGGATATACTATCACTCCACCTTTTTTTAAAATATTAATTGATTTCTCGACAGCTAAAGGATCTGTCGACTTAACTACAAGCGGAATCATTGTTTACTCTTTCCATTTATTATGAAACCAAAAATAGTGACTAGGGTTTTTACGAACAAAATCCTCTAATTTTGATGTATAATCCTGAGTTATGCTCGCGACAGATGATTCTTTGGTTGTTTTAATTTTTTTAAATGTTATTCGAACCTTGTCTTTATTAGAGATTTCCAGTACAGAGAAAATAATAGGAGCTTTTGTACGCAAATGAAAAATAGCTGCGCCTTTTGGCGTAGAGGAAGAATGATTAAAAAAATTTACCTTAACACCTTTTTGTTTGGCATTTTGATCACTTGCAAGTATTAAGATTTCTCCATTATTTAGCGCGTCGTAGGAGACATCAAGTGATGATCTTCTGTAAATGTGATTTATTCCGTAAGACTCTCTTTTTTGTTTAAAAAAGAGATCTGCGCCTAAATTTTTTTGCCTTTGAATTATTCCCCAAATTTTATAACGATTTAAGCCTAACCATGATCCCCATAATTCCCAAAGTCCAAAATGCCCAGTTACAAGTATTACCCCTTTTTTCTCTTTAAGAGAATCATCAAGATAATGTTTTCCTTCTATATCAAATTTAGTATCTGATTTTGATGCAGGTAAAGCCATTAGGTCCACGAAATTTCGACATGATACATAGTATAGATCTTTTAGCGTTTTTTTATAAAAACTTTTATTTTTTTCAGGGAATGCCTTTTTGATATTTAATGCGGCCAATTTTTTTCTGATCGGCAAGAAATAATAAACAAAAGAGCCCATCCTTCGACTGAAACGAATTCTACTAGAAAAGGATTTTTTCTGAAGCCATTTTGAAAAAATATTAAGCAAGTGGTAAGTGAGCTTATGTGTAATTTTCATTTTCGATATTTTAGGGTCGTTTATCATAATCTGAAATTAGCTAGATTTTATTTCATCATCATTGTTTATATAGAGGATTATAGAGTAATTTTAAAGTATGATTAAGTCTATAATTATCATTTTTGCATCCTATGCAACTTTTCTTTCTAGTCAAACTGTGCATCGAGTGCCGATTTCAAATACTATTGATTTAGGATTGCCTCCTTATGTAGTTAGAAGTATTGAGCAAGCAGAGGAGAACAATGCTGCAGCAATCATCTTTGATATCGATACTTTTGGAGGTCGTCTGGATGCTGCGACGCAAATAAAGGATGCTATATTAGATACAAAAATACCGACAGTCGCATTTATAAATCGCAGAGCTATATCTGCTGGAGCGCTGATTTCATTATCTTGTGAAAAGATTGTGATGACAAAAGGAGCAACAATCGGCGCTGCAACTGCAGTTGATATGTCAGGTAAAAAAGCCTCTGAAAAGGTAATAAGTTACATGCGGGAAGAAATGGCAGCTACTGCTGAAAGCAGAGGAAGAAATTCGGATATAGCCAAAGGTATGGTTGATGAAGAATTATCATTCAAAAAAGCATATGTGAATGGTGATTCTATCAACGTAAAAGACATAGACGGAAGCAAAAAGGGCAAGCTTATCACTCTATCTACTGATATGGCTATTAAGTATGGAATAGCAGATGCTGAAAAAGAAAATATTGATGAAATATTAGATTATATTGATCTTTCAGGAGCTGAAATAAAAAATTCAAAAGAAAATTGGTCAGAATCAATCGTGCGTTTTCTTACAAATCCAGTAGTTGCATCTTTATTAACAACTTTTGGTTTTTTGGGGATACTCTTTGAATTACAAAGCCCGGGATGGGGGATACCTGGATTTGTTGGTTTGAGTTGCTTGGTATTATCATTAAGCACTTCTTTTATTGCAAAATTAGCATCTATAACCGATTTTTTATTAATATTAGCTGGCGCTGCTTTGATTGTTTTAGAGGTGCTTGTTATTCCAGGATTTGGTGTAGCTGGGATAGGTGGATTTGTCTTAATAATATGGGGGTTTTATGAGCTTCTGTTGCCTGATATACCTGTTGGACCTGAAGTAGAGGCTATGGCAGCATGGGGGCTTATCATAGGTATTATAGGCAGTGTGATTGGAATGATATTGTTGTTTAAACTAATGACAAAAACTGAATTTTGGCAAAAACTGACCTCTCCCGATACACAAAAATCAGAAGATGGTTATAGCTCATCGGTAGGCTGGGAATCCTTTGTTGGAAAGGTTGGTATCGCACAATCGGATCTCAGGCCTTCAGGCTGGATCACATCTGACGATCAGAAGATTTTTGTGGTGAGTGAGGGGGACTTCATCGAAAAAGAATCTAAAGTAAAGATTCTCTCTGTTGATGGTAATCGGGTTTTAGTTAGAAAAATAAATTAATTAAGGAGAAAAAAATGGATGTAGCTGGAATTATAACACTTGTATTGATTGCCTTATTTCTATTGATGTTTTTTTACCTGGTTCCATTGGGGTTATGGATTCAAGGTATTGTGAGTTTAGGAATGGGAAGGATTACGATATTAGATTTAATTAGAATGCGATTAAGGAAAATCTCTCCCCGACTAATTGTTGACGGAATAATTAATTCGCATAAAGCGGGATTAACCGAAATTAAAACCGATATGCTAGAAACACACTATCTAGCAGGTGGCAATGTTGCTAATGTGGTTATGGCATTGATCGCATCAGATAAAGCTAACATTGATTTACCTTTTCAAACAGCTACAGCAATTGATTTGGCTGGAAGAGATATTAAATCTGCGGTTGAAACAAGTGTATATCCCAAAGTCATAGACGCTCCCAAGGATGGATTCTTATCTGCTGTTGCTAAGGATGGAATTGAGTTAAAAGCGCGCGCCAGAGTTACGGTTAGAACTAACATTGGTGGTTTGGTTGGAGGCGCTACTGATGACACCATCATTGCAAGAGTGGGTGAAGGCATCGTTAGCGCAATCGGATCATCAGGAAATTATGGAGGTGTGTTAGAAAACCCTGATAATATTTCTCGAGCTGTATTGCAAAAAGGATTGGATGCAGGAACTGCATTTGAGATACTTTCTATCGATATCGCAGATCTAGATGTAGGAAAAAATATTGGAGCACAGTTGCAAACAGATCAAGCTGAAGCTGACTTAAAAGTATCCCAAGCGAAGGCAGAGACACGCAGAGCCATGGCTGTTGCGCAAGAGCAAGAGATGAAAGCGCGCGTTCAAGAAATGAGATCTAAAGTAGTTGAGGCTGAAGCTGAAGTTCCATTAGCTATGGCGCATGCATTTAAGGATGGGAAATTAGGTGTCTTTGATTACATGAACATGAAAAACATTGAAGCTGACACCTCAATGAGAGAATCTATTTCTGGCAACAAAGACAGTGATAGTGCAAGTCTTGAAAGGGATGACGATTAAAGATTTTCTCAAATCAATCCCTGAAGAGTTTTATTACTGGATTGGTATTGCATTATTTTACCTGCTGTCCTCTATTTTTAAAAAAAGAGAACAGCAGGTAGATGGTGCTGAAAAAAAACCTTCTGAAAACACCTCTTTAAAAAGTTTTCTTCAAAATTCACTTCAAATTGATACTCAAAGGGATATATTTGGAAATTTAAAGAATGAGGTTATCATTGAAAATACTGCAGAGGAAACAAACCTAATTGAGGATAATTTAAACTCCGAAGAATTAACCTCACCTTCACCTCAAATGAATTCCAATCAACCTTTCATCCAAGATGAAAAATCTACTGATATCAGTTATAACAATCAATTTATACGTGAAAGAAATCCTGTTTTAATAAAAGATTTAGAGAAACGACGTTCTTCAGAAGACTTTGTAAAAGCTAAATACAATAAGGTAGTTAAAATACAAGGCTTGGCCAAACTAGGCTTAAATGAAAATAACGATTTAAAGCGAGCTATTATAATAAATGAAATTCTCTCTAAGCCTAGAGCTATGAAAAAGAATATTAGATAGCTTAAATCAATTTATTTAAAATCTCTTTTAGCTTTGATTGTAAGTCTTTTTTGCTCGTATCGTTGTGGATCACAAAATCAGATGCATTAACCTTTTCTTCTTCAGGCCATTGAAAATCCATCCTTTTTAATATTTCCTCTCTAGTTAGTGTATTTCTAGAAAGGGAGCGTTCCATTCTGAATTTTAGCTGAGCAGTGACTACAATGACGTAGTCTAAATGTGAATCCAGCCCTGATTCGTAGACTAGCGCTGCGTCAACAATGAAAATGTTATATTTATCACTGTTCATTGCTTTCTTGTAAGCAGCGTCAATCAGATCATAAACATGAGGATGAACAACAGCATTCAATCTTTCTTGATGATCACCATCTTGAAAAGCGACTCTGGATAATTTTTTCTTATCTACTTGGCCGTCAATATTTATGATGTCAGTACCAAACTCTGATATTAGCTCATGTTGGACAGTATCATTTGTATCGATTAAACCTTTAGCCTCTTTATCAGCATCAAAAACGTAAGCTCCCAGTGTTCTTAAGTAGTTGCTAGCTGTGCTTTTTCCACTCCCAATCCCCCCTGTAAGACCGACTTTTAACATTTAATCTATTGCCTTTAGGATTCTTTTTGTGATTTGTTCAATTTCACCAATACCATTCACATCTTTTAATAAATTTAGATTTTTATAATATTCTAAAAGAGGAGCAGTTTGTTTCCAGTATACTCTTTGTCTTTGTTTGATTATATCTGGACTGTCATCACTTCTTCCAGAATCAAGACTTCTCTTTATTAATCTGTTTACCAATTCCTCCTCGTTAGCATCTAAACTAACAACAATGTCAAGGGCTTGTTTAAGTTCTAATAAAATTTGATTTAGACCATCAGCTTGAGGAATTGTCCTTGGAAACCCATCCAGTAGATAACCATTTTGAGCGTTTTTATGATTTAATTTATTTTGAATAATTTTCAATAGAACAGTGTCTGGAACTAATTCACCTTGATCCATAAAGCTTTTAGCTTCTAGTCCTATGTGAGATTTATCTTCAATTTCGGATCGTAATATATCCCCTGTAGATAAATGCAAGATATTGAAATGATTACAAATTGCACTCGCTTGAGTTCCTTTTCCAACACCAGGAGGCCCTAAAAAAACCAATCTCATTTCATTTCCCCTTTTTAAGATTTTCAATCTCTTTAAACAATGAATTGAAAGATAGCTTACTTTTTTGGTTATGGGAAATAACAAAATTAGAAAATTTTTTATATGGCTCTATAAATTTACTATGCATTGGTTTGACCATTGAAAAATATTGTTTTTCTATTGAATTTTTTGTTCTGCCCCTATTTTTAGTATCTCTTTCAAGTCTTCTTTCATATCTAATTTTACTTGGAGTATCGATAAAAATTGATATGTCTAGAAGTTTTCTGATGTTTTTAAAATAAAAAACAAAAATACCTTCAACAACAATTAATTCTTTTGGGTTTATTATATTTTTAAATTTTGATCTATCATGGTTTTCAAAATCATAAATTGGAGATTCAATGCTTTCTCCATTCTTTAGTTTTTGCAAATCTTTGAACAATAACAAACTTTCAATAGAGTTAGGATGATCAAAATTATTTTTCTCTCGTATTTCAATAGACAATCCTGATAAATCTTTATAATAATTATCCTGACTAATGGTCGATACCTTGCTGGGTAGAAAATGATGCTCAATTTTTTCTGTAAGATAAGTTTTACCTGAGCAAGATCCACCACAAATGCCAATAATGGTCGGTTTTACTTTCATTGCCTTAGTAGACAATAAATTGAATATTCTTTTTGGTTATATTTTCAGCTCTATCCTTGATTTCAATTTCCAATTGATGTTCTCCAATTTTCAAAGGGCGATCTAATTCAAATTTTATTTTTTTTGTTTTTGGTTGAAAGGAATAGATTTGTGGCTCGCCATTAAGTATCATTGCAAATGATTTCTCATTGGGCTCAAAACCAGATAGGTTGTCATCAATATGAGCCTCAAACTTTCTCAATTCAAGTGACGCATATCTACCATTTTGATCTGGATAGATTTTTTTAATGACAGGGTTAACATTATCTTCAATGATTGCTATTGCGTCTAAATGCTTAACCTCACCTAATATCACTTTCCTATCAGTATTTGTATTTGATTTTATATAAGACCATCCCTCAATTGAGTCATAGTTGTATAAATGAATTTTTTTAAAATCATCTTTATATTTTCTAGGATATCGGATAGCAATGTTTACTGGATTTAATAATGGTCGATCAAAAGGTTGTAATTGATAGACTCGGGAAACTAGGTTCCCTTTTTTTACTGGAGCGTGTTTGTGTACGGCTTCTACCCAAATGAGCGTAGGGTCTAGAAATGAATTTTTTTGAGTTCTTATCGAACAATTACCATCATTGGATATTAAAGTTATTTTTGTATCTCGATAGGCTACTTGATAAGGAAACTTAAATAATACACTCCTTTCAATGTTATTTTTGACAATTGCTTCGATCTGATCGATGTTTTGAAATTGCAAAGGTGATATAGGTTTGCTCAGATAAACCGAAGGCTGAATTTGATTAATTGGAATAGCAATATATTGATACTCACCCTTAAGTCTCAGCTCAACATCAGCATCTATCATTTCTTCTGGTTGAAATTGCACATAAACCCCTGCATCCGTATGAGATATTTCAAAATCTATAGGTGTTGTTAAAAAATCACCCGTATGTCTTGTATCTATCCAGTGATTGGGAGTTGATGATGTTCCTATTTTATTTTCCGCAATGAATTGAACACCTCTCTTAGTCACTTCATTAATTGGTATCTTAATTTTTAAACCAATTCCACTGGATTCTTGAGAGACGATCTTTACTTTTTTTTCAGCAAAACCAAAAGGGGTGAACGAGTAGGCGGTAACAAACTTTAAAGGGATGGATATATTTCTAGGATTAATTACAAAAGATACCGTTGAATTGTCTTGTTCCTGAGGATCAACAGTAATATCAAAAGGCTCCATGAAAAAAATGGTCCCTTTAACAGTTCGCATGTTTTTTTTCGCATCTAGAACAACAATTCTTATATCATGATATCCTGGTGTGATTTTTTCAATGATTCCAGTAGTTGAATCTGAATGGATAGGTATCTTTGGATCATTGTCATTTCTATAAAGCTTTATAAAATTTCCAAGATTTAACCGCTTGTTACGATAATCGATAACAAAATTTGATGTAGATTGCCATGAATAGTCTAGTCTTTCAAATTCTAACGCATGGTATAATTGATTATCTAAGAATAATTCAACTCGATGCGGCTGATAGATATTATTGGCCCCTTCTCTTTTATCAAAAGCAAACAATGATATTCCAAACTTTCCATAGACATTGATAGTATCGGGAAAATTATAATTTCCCTCCACATCTCGAAAAAGAGGAAAATTCTGAGGCAATTGATTTCCATTGATCCAACTAGCATCATTTAATGGTATAAAGGATATTTCGTTCACAAAAGGTGCTAACCTATCAGGTTGCACCAGGCCATTAGTAAGTGGATTTATTGGTTGATTATCTTTATTTCTTAGTTCAAAATGAAGATGAGGACCAAAGGAAAAACCCGTGTTGCCTGAGTAGGCAATTATATCTCCCTTTTTAAAAATGAATTCGTTGGGCTTTGGATAGATGTTTGTAAAATATGAACCGCTCCTTTTTTGCTGTCTTTTTAGTCTCCGTTCTAGCAAAGGGGTGAATTTACTCAAGTGAGCATAAACTGCCGTATTGCCGTCATCTAGTTTGAGATATAATGCTTTTCCAAAACCCGCAAAATTTGAAACTATCTTTGAAATATGACCATCAGAAATAGCATAAATAGGGTGTCCTACGGTACCTTTGGTTTTCATATCAATACCAATATGATAGCCAGTTGATCTAAATTCTCCAAAATTTGAAGAAAGATCTTTTCCAAGGTCAGTCGGCCAGGTATAATTTTGACCATGTAAGATTGAAAATACAGATATAGCTATTATGTAAAGCTTCATCATAATTAAAGTTTAATCAGATTACAGATTAAAATATATTTAAACTTTATATTCTCTATGATTTTATTTTTATGCTGTGTTTCACTTGATTTTATATGAACCTGAGATTCCCCCTAATACTGGCAATATTATGCGATTAAGTGTAAATACTGGTAACATCCTGCATTTAATTAAACCATTGGGTTTTTCAACTGACGAAAAATCATTAAAACGAGCAGGTATGGACTATATAGAGCGATCATCTTTTTTTGTTTGGGAAGACTTAAACGACTGTTTAAAAAAAATCAATAAACGCAAAGTGTACTCCATATCAACGAAAGGAAAAACAGTTTACACAAAACCTGATTATAAAAAAAATGACGCTTTTATTTTTGGCCCTGAAAGTAGAGGACTTCCAAAGAATATAATCAATCTCTATTCCTCAGTAACCATACCCATGAATAAAAAAGGCAGAAGCTTGAATCTTGCTAATGCTGTTTCTGTTATTGTTTATGAAGCCTGGAGGCAAAACGGTTTCAATTAGAAAGTTGCTTCAGTAATGTCGCTGTATAAATGCCTGTATTGTGATTATCTTTCCAAAAAGGCCTAAGGCCATAATAACCAACAGGCTGTATTCCATTTAGTTCAAAGCTTTTATCGGTGTATTTTGGTTGTGGTCCTCTGTAGATATTCCCTAATGCATCGGTCTCACCTTGGCACGATGCGCAAGGACAGTTCATTCTTAGTTTTTTAAGTTCTATCATAACATCATCTTTTTCACTAAAAGCTACAAGCAGAGTATCATTTATCACTTCATAATTGGTTATGGTAAGGTCTTGTTTCATAATTTGTATATTTGTGTTTATAAAATTAGGGTATAAAATGAAAAAAGTCGCAGTAAATGATTTTGTTCTTCGGCAAGTAAAGGGATCTGGAAAAACATACTCAGACCACCTATCTTATGATGAGATTGCGATTGATGCTGAGCGTCAAATGGCTAAAGGTTTAATAAAAAAAGGCTACAGGGATGGTGTAATAATTGTTAGCGCTAGCGAAAATCTTATTAAAAAATTTGTTTGTCCATATGTAAAAATAAATGAAAATACTAAATTATCTTCAAAGTTTGTTCAGAGACAACCAGGCGAAGACTTCTATGTTCAAACTAGGGCAATCAATGGTGTACCACTAAAGGCTTCAAAGGTTGAATATATTTTGTATCGGCACGATGTTCTAGTTGAAAATAATGAGAATACAACATCATGTGAATGGGAGTTGATAAGCATTCATGCGGTGCCAGAGGGGGTTGAAGAAATGCCAATGGGGCCAATTACTATGATGAGGAACCAACTTGAGCGAAAGGGCGGTACAAAAGCATTGTATTCTTCTGATGAATGGGCCAAATCGGTTGAATTTTGGCAGAAATACGCTTCATTAGAAGAATTACCTGCTTAAAACAAAAAAGCCCCAAATTGGGGCTTTTTTGTAACAATTTAATGATTTGAATTTAGAAGCTTACTGTTACTCCTAAATTCATTCTCATTGGCATGCCAAAGTAAACTGCCGCATCTTGCGCTTCATGTCTATCTTTGGATGCTTTCGTATTTCCATTTGCATCTTTATGGTAACCGCCATATCTGCTGTTGTCAACTGCTTCGTTAACATATAACAAGTCGGTAAGGTTAAGAACAGATAAGTTCAACCTGACTGGCATAGCAATTGGAAGCTTGTAAGAGGCATAAAGATCAAATGTTGTAAAATTTGGCACCTTCCATGACTCTGTGCGATCATCTGCATCTTCACGAGTAGTTGGATCAAAATCAGCATATAGTTCAGCATTGTGCTTCATCATTAATCTTGCTGAAAGTCCTGGCATGGGGTATGCGCTCAGGCCAAGGACCATTTGTGTCTGTGGCGAGTCCCCTACATGCAGGTCTTTGATATATAAAGTTGCTTCTCTTTCTTGCTTAACGCCAGAATCCCAATCATCATAGCTAGCTTTTACATCATCTGTGTAGGTCCAATTACCAATTCCAAGGGCAGCATCTACCCTCAATAATGGCATCGGCTGGTAGGCTACTTCTACTTCAAATCCAGTATGTAACTGATCTAGACCCTCTAGATTTGCTACTATTGAGGTACCTTCTTCATTTTGAGCATATTTACGAGCTTGTCTGTCGTTCCATTGGCTATTGTAGTAAACAGCATTAACAGTCAGTTGATTATTCATTAGAGATGCTCTAGTTCCAATCTCGATCGAAGTAAAGTTTTCTTGTACTGGACTCTCAATTATAAGATAATCTTCATCATCTATTGCTTGATCTAAAATTGGCACTTTGTTGATCGAACCAAAATTAGCGAAGACACTCATAGCAGGAGATAAGAAATATCTTGCTCCAAGCTTTAATTGAGTTCCGGTTAGATTGTTGTTAGTGAGCATCAAAGCACCACCCTCTCCAGAGGACTGAAAAGAAGATTGGTGAGTTGAGGAGTTATATGGTGTAAAATGATCCGTTACTGTAAACGAAGAGCTTGTCCAGCCAAATACACCAAATGCAGTAAGCTGTTCTGTATTGTATCTAGCGCTACCAAATCCACCAATCCAGTCCACCGTATTAGTGTTGTCATAAAGAACCTTGTCTCCAAGTCTTAAGATCTGTGACTCTTTGGTAGTATTGAATTTGTTGTTGTTTGAACCCCTGTATTCATCTACAAAATAATCTCCACCAATGAGATCTCTTATTGATCTGTGATGGTTGATCTCTGCTGTACGATAATCTGCTCCAAATTGAAGAGAAAGTTCATCATTAAGCTGATAATCAAATTTGGTCAAAATTCCAACTTGATCTTGTATGTTCATACTGCTTCTTAAGATGCCAAGAGACCTCTTTTCTGTTGCAGAATAATCGGTATCTACGTTAGCCGCATTCCTATCATAGGTTGCACCATATTCTAGTGTACGGTGGAAATTGTTTTTTCCAGTATGATAGCTCCAGCGAACAGACCCAAAATCACCAGCACCTCCACCACGGCCACCAGACCAATATAGAACAGTTGATAGACGCATAGCATCATTCATCTTAAAATAGTGATTAATTGAACCAAGTGGCTTGTGAAAGAAGTTTTCACGATGATGTACGCCGCCATCAGTAAAGGAATCCATATTCTTGAAAGTTCTGTACATATCAAATTGTTGTTTAACTGGCTTACCGTCGTCCTTAACAAAAGTTTGATTAAATTGTACTCCACTGTTGTAATCATCTTTTCCTTGGAAGTAAGTCATTGCATAATCTGGATATCCTAGCTCATTTTTAGCAAAATCACCGTCAGCTATTGCTGCATTTACTTCATAAAGATTATGTCCATGTCTTTGAGGGGCTCCCACCAAATACGCTTCCAGTCTATGTTGATCATTGACTTGATAGCCCATTCCTAAATAGTAAGCATAGCCTTGTGATTTGGTTCCTTCATAATAACCGGTGCCTGACTTTTGTACAACAGTACCATTCATAGCGAATTTTCCACCCATGGTAAGACCAGTATTAAAGCTTAAGGTTGATTTCTGAAATCCAAAAGAACCAATCTCTTGCTTGAATGAACCTCCACGAGTTCCTGAAGCTGGATCGGTGATAATGTTAATTGTTCCACCAAGGGCAGGTACAGCAACATTGACATCGCTCATTCCTTTTTGGACTTGAACAGAAGACGCTGCATCACCTAATCCGTCCCAGTTTGACCAATAAAGTTTGCCATTTTCCATATCACTGACTGGCACACCGTTAATTAATGTTCCAACGTTTCTAGCTGTAAAGCCACGAACGGTTACCCTTGAATCACCAGCTCCACCGCCTTGCTCAGAAGCGTAGACACCTGGAATGGTTTCAAGAGCCATTGGTATATCCCTTGATGCAAGTCTAAGCTGCATTTCTTCTTTGGTGACTGTTGTAAATGCAACTGGCGCTCTTTCATCAGATCGAGATGAAACAACCTCTACTTGCTGAAGGCCAACGGCTTCAATTCTCATAGAAAAATTAACCGTTGCATCTGAACTAATATCAACGCTTTGGCTTGATTGCGCATAACCAATGACGCTTGCTGTAACAGTATAAGTTCCGTTTGGAACATCTGTAATGGTATATGAACCATCAGCATCTGCTGCCGCTCCAAGGCTTGTACCCTCAAGCACAATATTTGCACCAGCTAGGGCCTGACCAGAGGTCGCGTCAGTTACAGTACCCGATACCGAGTTTTGCGCGAGGATCAATGCTGGAAAGAGCAAAGAAGCAAGCGCTATCGAGAACTTTTTCATTATTTTCTCCTTAGTTTTGTATTGATTTAAATTGAAGTTTTTTTGATATGTCGTTAAGAAATGTGCTGGACATATCCATCATTATTGCTGGGGCTTTTAACATGCCCTCATATTTTTCGAAAGTATACAATAATTCATTAATTTCACGCACAATATTAGGTTTTTTAAATTATTAATCGCACCAAATATTTAGTTTTTATGTAAATTTTTTATAAATGCATTATTAAATGAAAAATAAGAGGACAATCTTTACTAATGTGCGGCAGAAAGACACTTTTTTCTAGTTCTCAAACAATAAAAAAACAGTTTAATGTTGATAAATGGGAGCACGAAAAAGAATATAATCCAAGCTTCAACATTGCTCCAACACTTGAGTCATTAGTCATTGTCTACAAAAAGCAAAGTACTATCAAGCAAATGAGATGGGGGTTTGGTTTTGGTAAAAGTTACAAGCCTCTATTCAATGCTAGAATTGAAACATTAAATAAAAAAATTTCATTTAGAAATCTGATCAATGGACATCGTTGTATTGCCATTAGCGATGGATACTATGAATGGAAATCAATTGATGGTAAAAAAATTCCATATTTTGTTTTTTGCTCAGATAAAAGCATTATGCCCATGGCTGGTCTTTGTAAATGGGATGTAAATGAATGGGGAGAAAAAAAACTAGTCTATACAATAATTACTAAAAAAGCGAGCAATGAACTTAAAGATATACATCATAGAGAACCATTGGTCCTTAATGAAGAAGGCTACCGCCTATGGATCAACAATGAAGAAATTATAAATGACCCAAATGATTTCACAAATTATGCGTACAGGAATATTAGCTATAGAAAGGTCTCATCATATGTGAATTCTGTGAAAAATAATGATATAAAGTGTTTAGATAGAATTTAGCTATATATAACAATAACAGGATTTAAGATAGTTACTCTTATAAACAAATCAAAAATTAATGTGTTTTCATCATCTTAAAATTGTTTATTATTCATACAGATCTATAAATAGAATTATATTTGGATATGTTTGGTTTAAGAGAATTCATTGATTCTTTAGGTTTCTTTCAGAAGATTGCTTTGGTTTTTGTCGATTCTCTGTGCTTTTACTATTTCTTTAGTTGGATAATTCAGCTTCTATTTAAAATCCCTATTACTCCTTTTTTAGAGAGCATAGTATTTTATGTATATTTTGTTGTGATGCTTTCTTATGTTTTTAAGATTAAGTTTCTAAAATTTTGGTAGTCTTATCAGATTCTTGTTTTTCTAAATACGTATTTCTTAAGGACTGAAAACTCCAAATTTTAGTCATCGCAATTGCTTTTTCCCAACCAGCTAAAGCCTTTTGATTTTTGTTGTGTGCTTTTGCATACATAAATAGTAAACATTTCCTCGATAATTTATTTACTTTAGTGTTGCTAAGACTATACACATCGATTGGTTTCATAGCTACGCCTGTCAGAAATATTCTATTGGTGTATAGTAACGTTTTTCTGCATGCTAAAGCAAATTTTTTGCTCATTAGGTTAGTTGTTTTTTCTCTTCTTTTCTTTAGTGGTTCACTTGAATGAATTGAGTTCATTCTGTTTTGCAATACTTTCCACTGATCGTGCTGATTGGATGTGAGAGTTCGAGATCTATAATTTCCTTGATTACCTTTATATTTCCAAACGTAAAAGTCCATATCTTTATCTACTTTACCTCTTAAGCACTCAGAAAGCCTTGCTCCTGTGCCTAAAGAAAATCGCATATAAGCTAATAAAAAATCAGAATCATCTTCTGTGAATAAAAAATTCTCCATAAGCTGAATTTCAAGATCTGTAAGGGAAGGACGCTTATTGGGTATAGTTATGAGAAATTGTTTAAAATGGGATAAAATATACTCTAGATTGTGAAATTTATAATTATAGTCGTTTGACTTTAGTGATTTAAAAAAGAGTCTAATAACAGTAAATATTGAACTAACAGTATTAGGTGTTTTGCCATCGTTTAGTAGTTGCATATAAAGTCGTTTAAGGTCTGATAGTGTCAAATTGGAAATGTACTTATCATGAGTATATTCGATTAAATGTCGTAGAGCAGATTGATAGTTAATACGAATATTCGAATTTTGATTATCAAGAAACATATGGGACAAAATTGAAATACGATCAAGATCCATGGACAAGCGAACTTTTTGTTTTCTCTTAATTTTTCTTTGATGATTGTAGATAGTGCGATTAGTTAAATCATCAGAGCCAAAAAGTTTAGTTAAAGTACGCATAGCATTCTCAAAGCTAACAATATCATGTTGAAGTTTTGTTTTTATCCAAAATTGTTTTTTTTGATAATAGTATTTAATATACCAAAAATTGCCTCTTTTATGCAGGGACGCCACTTACTTTCTCCTCTAAAAAAAAAAAATTATATATATTAATTTAGTACAAAAATTATTTTAATAATATATAATGCACGACAAATTTCAAATATTTATATGATGCTCTACTGTAATATATTTATTTATAACGTATATTTTTATTTGAAATTTTGGGCGCCAAAAAGATTATTTTTTATTTTTTTTATCAAAAATTCTAATTTTTTTAGCTAAGAATTGTGAGATTTATAATTTTTTTTGTAAATATTTTTAATTAAAAAAAAATTATGTGCTAAAAATTTCAATCCTATATAAATCTAAAGATTTGTTTATTATTTTAAAATTTTTTTAAAAAAAAATAAAACCTAAAACCTGTCTATTTTGTCTTTTTTTTGTATTTGTGTATAATAAAATTCTTAAAAAAATTATTATTCTATTGACGGTGTGTATACACTAAAAATGGATTTTTAGAAAAAATACATATATTGTTTATATGCATTATTTTTTTTACTGTTTCTCATCTTTATCTATGATGATGTAGCATGCTTGTTTAAACCGTTTAGTGAAAATATCCTCATGAAGCAATTGATTGACATTTTTTTCAATTTCCATTCTTTTTTCGTATATGCTACTTCTTTTTCTAATGTTGTTTGGGGATCCTTGCATTGCCTTACCCTCGTTGTAATAGCAATCCCATTCGTTGTAAAGAAATTCGATTTGATCTATAATTTTACTCCAATTATTAACAATCCAATCATCCGTTATCATATCTATTTTATTATCTCTATTTTTTTTTAATTTATCAATTGATTGAGTTATTTGATTAGGATTTACATCATATTCATTGCTTTCTCTGATAAATTTTAATAACCTATGAGTATCAAATCTGATTTCAGTATTTATCATTATATCTATATATCTTGGAGGTCTTTTCATTTAAAATTCCTTTAACAATTATATTAATATTGTTTACTGTTTTTGTAGTTTTAGTAACTTTGTATAATTTTAGTTTATATCATTTAGATTATAATGTTCTATGTAAAAGAAAATACAGTTTTAAATAATGATTAAGCTTCTATATTTTTTAGTATTTGTAGTGCCTTTAATCCTTTCATGTGAAGACTCATCAAATATCGATTATGGCACTCTCAACTTTGATATGCGATTAGATAGCGATGCTAATGGCTTCTATCATTTATCCTTAAGCAAAGATAGCTGGCAAACTCTGCATAGAGTATCCGCTATCATTAAAGATAAGGATGATCAACCTCTAGAAAACTTTTGGATGGAATGGGATAGCAATCTTTACTGGTATTTAGGAGATACCCTTGGCTATGTAATTAAAAAAGGTTTGACGGACGAACTGGTGTATGTTAGTTACGATACGATTTATATTACTGGTTTTAACGGAATGGAAGTACCGACCTCTAATCAGATAAGCTATTCTAACTCTAAAGGAGAGTTAAATAATATGATTGCTCCTGTACGTTCAATGGCAGGGGACACACTCTATTTAACTGCAAGTTGGTTAGGCGGGAATTCAGCAACTTTTGGTATTGTATTAGATTGAATTATTTGAATTAGATATTAAAAAATGAATAACTTGTCGACAGTGTGTATACAATGGGTGTATACTATCTAAACAGACTCAACACCGATTGAGGAGCACTATTAGCTTGCGCTGAAGCAGCGGCTGAGTTAAGTTGTTTTTTGCCTGAGAGGCAACTTATTTATTAAGCTTTTTTTTGATTGGGAATGCCAAGACTAATCCAGCAAAAGCACCGTAAACGGTTGTATTCATCGCATATTGAGACGCAGTTGTCGCACATGCAGTTTCACAACCAGCAACGGATGCATATAGAAAGCCTGTAGCAGCACCGATAACTGTAAGTATGATAGTTAATTTCATATTTTAATTTATATTCATAGATAAAATAATGTCAATATAGATAGTTTGAAATAATTTTATAACACTTTTATAACAAAAGTTGTCAATTTTATTCAAATTATTTCTAAAACAAAAAAGGCATCAATAAAGATGCCATTTTCGTCTAAAAAGTTATAATTCAAACAGTAAAAAGAAGGTGGATTGTGGGTGTGGGCCCACAGGGATTCGAACCCCGAACCAACGGATTATGAGTCCGCTGCTCTAACCGTTGAGCTATGGGCCCTAAAAGGATTTAGATATTAATATATAGATATGAAATTTCTTAGAAATTTATACTCGTGTTTTGTAAATACTCCAAGTTGTTTTGATAATATTTTCTAAATCTGAATTTTTAGCAACCCAGCCCAGACTCTTTTTTGCAAAACTTGAAGAAGAATAAAGCTTTGCAGGATCACCTTCTCTTCTGTTTGTGACAGAATAATTTATTTTTTTTGATGTTATCTTTTCAACTGTCCTTATTACATCATAAACAGAATGTGTAAAGCCTGTACCAAGATTAATAAATATAGTATTATTGTCATTTATCCTTCTAAGTGCATTAATATGTGCTTTTGCTAAGTCCGTAACATGAATATAATCTCTAAGACATGTTCCATCTGGTGTATTATAATCATCACCAAAAATTTGCATACTCCGTCTAATTCCAGCAGCGCATTCCATAATAATTGGTATTAAATTTTGTGGCTTATTTTCAAGATTTAGTATTCGATTTTCTTTATCGTATCCAGCTGCATTAAAATATCTCAGAGCAATAAAGTTAAAGCCCTTAAGGTCTTTATACCAACCCAAGGTATTTTCAATCATCAATTTCGTAAATCCGTAATAATTAATTGGATTTGTCTGATGGTTCTCATCTACTGGGAGATATTGCGGATTACCGTACACAGCAGCAGTTGATGAAAATATAATATTTTTTTTATTATATGACGACATCACATCAATTAACCGAAGTGTACCTTCTATGTTATTTTGTGTATACACACTAGGATTTATCATTGATTCTCCTGCTGATTTAAATGACGCAAGATGTATTATGCCATCAACTTCTGGCATTAATTTCTTTAATATTTGTTCATCAAGTGTAGACCCTTTGATAAATTCCGCTCTTTTATCAACGGATGATTCATTGCCAAGAGAAAGATCGTCAAGCACAAGAACATCATACCCCTCATCGCATAGTTCTAAAACAATATGAGATCCAATATATCCCGCCCCTCCTGTTACTAGTATTTTCATTTTTTATCTAAATCTAAAGGAATCAGCCTTTTTTCGATAATTTTACCTTTGCTATTAATCGAAGAAACTATCATTGTGTTCTTGTTGGGGTATTCATAACTAATTGCTTTTTTTATTTCGTCATTTTCATCATAATAGGTGATTTTGGCTATTTTTTTGCCTTTCGCATAGCGCGTTGTATGACTACCAACAAAAGTGGAGTCTTGTTTATAGTACTTCGATTTTAACCATTTTTTGGTGTAAGTAAACTCGTAGTAATAAAATAAATTACCTAATGCATCCAATACTTTAACCCTTTCAGGCTTTCCATCGCTATTTATCTCATATCTTGTTTTCCATCCAGTTCTAATAGTGCTTAAATCAGGAGCAAATAGTTCTTTGTTAAGCTCATATAGGTTTCTATTTGAGTAAAATTCTATATCATATTTGTTTGATCTATCATAGTCATCCCAATTCATGTGAAAAGACCATTGCTTGATATAGTTTTTATCAAAATAGTCTACAGTGCTTATAATTCCATTAACTGTCAATAGAGCTTGGTAATGAGCAACGCCTTTTGAGTTGTTTTTTGTTATGCCCTCACTCAATTCTTGTTTTCTGGGGTCCCATCTTAAATAGTATAATCTTGTTAGCTTTTCTCTGTTGGTTTTATATTTTCGATCTTTAGCTAAATTAGCAGGGATATATTCAATACTTTTTAATCTGCCAGAAGGATGATAAATAGCTTTAAAGTGGGCTTCATTGATATCTACTTCTATTTCAGGCCTGCCTTTGATTATGTTCGACCGAATTATTTCAGTCGAATAATACTTAACTAATGAGTCGTTTTGGGCAAATAAGGCACAAAAAGAAGCAAAAAAGGATATTGCAGGTTTCATTTGTTATGCTATTCCCCATCCAATTGCAAATAAGGTCACTAGAATCATGATAACCCTTAATGGTTTATTGCTATTTATTCTTCTTTCATACTCAATGACCTCTGATTCAATTGTACTGTAGGACAAAACTGCTCTAACCGTTTTTCCTTCTTCAACTAAAATATCTTGTCTAGCAAGCCTTATAAGATCATTTATTAATCTATCTTCACCAGAAGCACTTTCAGATACTTTTAATCCAGGAGGGAAATAACTAACTTGATGCCAACCAGGGGCGACTTGAACTGCTTGCGTAATTGGAGATATCCCAATCTTTATGCCATCAACATATATAGGTATACCTTCAGTATCGCAATATATTTCAATTGCTGTAATAGGAGAGGGTTTGCTACCCCAATCAATTTGCTGTGAAAACAGAAAACCAATAGTAAACAAAATGTTAACTATAATCTTCATTTAATTTATTTCTTAAATCATTCATTTCTGTAAGAATCTCATCGATTTTGTGTTCATTGGCTTCATTTTTTTTCAGAATTAACCTCAGATCATTAATTTTATTCTTTATTTTAATCTTCTTTATTGTGTGTATATAGTCTTTAGCAATTTTCAT